>URIB01000034.1 GCA_900547785.1 uncultured Dialister sp. | reverse complement strand
AAAATACAATTCGCTTGCCATCGCTCCTAATTACCACCGCTCAAGAATGACGGCAGAGTGGGATTGCGTTTCCAAAGGTTATTGACTGATTGTCGCGTCAAAATGGAAAAAGAGAACGTAAGTTACCCCTGCTTATCAGAACGCAAGCGAATCATCTTTTGTATTATTATGCTCCTAAAAACAAAATTCTCTTCCCTCTGTATTCGGAAGAAGCTTACATCATGGAGAAAAGAATATATATTTTTCTATACAATATTATTTGTTTGCTTGTCACTATGAAGTGAGAAATACGGGAATGGGATAGCAATAATGAAAGGGACTTGCAGAATTGTATTGGTTTGAGTAGTATTAAATTAAAATATTGTGGGAGGATGCATGAGAAAATATTTCTTTTTTGATATAGACGGTACGCTGACTACGCCTTTAACGGCGGAGTATCCGGACAGCACACGGGAAGCGATACGAAAATTGCAGGAACGGGGGCATTTTGTTTCATTGGCTACGGGGCGTATACAGGCGGATGCTGCCAAGGTGGCGGAAGAGTTGGAGATACGGGCGTTGGTGTCGGACGGTGGGAATGCGATGACTCTGGATGGTGAGATTCTTTATCATGAGGGTTTGCCTCTTTCTCTTTGCCGCCGTCTTTTAGCGGATATTGATGAGGAAAGACATCCTTGGGCGGTGGCCACTAAAAACAGAAAGTACAGAATTGCAAGAACGGATCGTTATTTGCACCGGGTGGAAGATCGTTATTATGAAACCGATATCATTCCCGGGTATGACGGCCGAAAAGCGGAGACGATTTATAAAATATTTATTGCCTGCAGGGAAGAGGAAAAAAATGAGATACCGCTTCACGGACTGCCTTATGTATGGTTTCGCAAAGATACGATGCTGATAGAACCGGTTCATAAGGAGAGGGGCATTTTTGAGTTGATGAAGAAATATGATCTGACAGATGAGCAGATTGTCGTATTCGGTGACGGAACGAATGATTGCTCCATGTTTCGCCGGGAGTGGATGACGATCGCCATGGGAAACGGGAAAATTTCTTTGAAAGAAAGAGCGAAGTATATCACCAAAAATGCGGATGACGATGGAATTTATCATGCTTGCCGCTATTTCGGGTGGATTTGAGACATATAAGTTCCCGTTATTTGCCCGGTCAGTCTGTTTCATTTTGAAAACAATCAGAATTTTAAAGAGAGAGCACGGTTGGTGCTCTTTTTTGCTGGCTGACTGCGCTCATGATTTTTTCTGTGCGATTTTGATTAAGAAAATGTTTAATAGTTTGTTAACAAATTATATTCTGGGGGGGGGTTGACAAGCAAAAAAAGTCATTTATAATTTATAACGTAGTTAAAAACTAATATACACATAGTTAACTATGAATTATTTTTTTAGAGAAAGAGGTAAAGTATGAAGAAAAAATTAGTAGCAGGCCTGGTGATTGCATCTATGATTTCCGGAGTTTCCGCTGTGTATGCAGACTATACGGATCAGGAAATTGATGCAAAAGTTAATGACTTGAAACAGGCAGATGACGCCATTCGCGGACAGATTGGTGATATTAACGGAAAGTATAACAAACTGGCGCAGGCGCAGGGAGATTTGGAAACAAAACTGGATAACCTGTCTGCAGGAACGCAGGATATCAACGGAAGAGTTGATAAAATCGAAGAAAAGCAAAAGGCGGATGACAAAAGAATCGGAGACTTGGAGGCAGAAGACGGTGAAATTAAGAAGGAAATCGGGAAGATTAGTGATGATTTGAATGCAGAAAAGACAGCGAGAGGGGAACAAGAAAAGACACTGTCTACCAACATCGAAGGCGTGAGAAATGCGCTGGGGCTTGAAATTACGAACAGAGAAACAAAAGATAAGGAACTTGACGGAAAAATTACTGCCGAAAAAGATGCCAGAGAAGCAAAAGATACGGAGCTTGATGGCAAAATCAGCGCTGAAAAAACGACAAGAGAAGAGAAAGAAGCGGAATTGGCAGGAAAGATTGCTGATGAGAAAGATGACAGAGTAGCTAAAGACATAGAGTTAGGCAATGATCTCAAGGCGGAAAAAACAGCCAGAGAAGAGAAAGATAAGGAGTTAGACGGAAAGATTTCCGGCGAAACGGCAGCAAGAGAAGCTTTGGAGAAAAAGTTTAACGGTCGATTTGATCAGGAAACGGAAGTTTTAGACCGGGAAACTAAAGAAAGAAAAGCGGAAGATGCAAAAATCCGCAGTGAATTTGCGGCAGGAGATCAAGTGTTAGGACAGCGTATCGACAAGCTGGCTGCCGACACGGATAAAGGGCTTGCAAAAGTCAGCGCTTTGGCAGGGCTTCACCCGCTCGACTATGATCCGGCAAACAAGCTGAATCTCGCGGCGGCAGGCGGATCTTACAACGGAGAACACGCTTTTGCGCTGGGCGCATTCTATCGTCCGAACAGAAACGTCATGCTCAGTCTCGGAAGCACCATTGCCGGCGGAGATAACGCTTACAATGTAGGTGTATCCGTTAAAGTAGGCAAAGGCGGAGACCGCATGGATGAAAGCAGCACCACCGTATCCGAATTGTACGCTTTAGTAGGGCGTATGCAGGAAGAAATGAATGCGCAAAAGGCGGAAATGATGGAACAGAGAGAACAAATTGCCGCACAACAGAGAAAGATTGCAGAACTGGAAGCCAGATAAGTTACAATAAAAAAGAAGATGACCGGAGAAAATTCC
>URIB01000033.1 GCA_900547785.1 uncultured Dialister sp. | reverse complement strand
TTCTGTAAAAACTGTTCTTTCCGTTTCTGCTCACACTTGCCCCTTTCGTCAACCTATCGGTTGACACTTTCCCCGACAAGCGGGGACAGCTTACGATTGTTCTTCTTTTCTTTTGTGACAACTTCCATTTCTTTGGCAGGATATCATCTCTTAATGACCCCCGTACCGTCAAAAGCGGGGACAAACGTTTCTTTGGCCGATTCCCCTTGCTGGACGTAGCCGTCTTCGATTCCCAGCTCTTCCATATACGCCTTGGCTTCCTCATACTCCTCCTCTGTCAGACGACGGTTGATTTCGGGAAACTCCGCCGCTCTTCCGCAGGGAATATATTGGCGCATCAGGCTGAAAAGCACCTGTCCGGGAGAAAATGTTTCCGCCAGATATTCGAGTACACCTTTTGTATTTTTCCATTGCCCCGGCAGTACAAGATGGCGAATCAGCACCCCTTTTTTCAAAATCCCGTCACTTCCTATTTCATAAGGACCGGTCTGCCGGTACATCTGCTCAATCGCCGCTGTCGCTCTTTCAAAATAATCGGGCGCCCGGCTGTATTTTTTCGCCGCCGCGGCATCGCTGTATTTCAAATCGGGAAGCCAACACTGCACTTTGTTCCGCAAAAAAGAAATCGTGTGAACGCTTTCATAACCGCCGCAATTATACACAACAGGCACGGGCAACGGCTCTTTTAAGCTTTGAAAAATAGCGTGGGTGTAGTGGGTCGGTGTCACCAGATCAATATTGTGCGCTCCTGCGGCAATCAGTTCTCCATAAATTTCACAAAGCCGCTCTACGGAAATTTCTATCCCTTTCCGCCGTTCCGATATGTCATAATTCTGACAATACACGCAGGATAAATTGCAGCCTGCAAAAAAGACCGTTCCCGCCCCGCGGCTTCCGCTGATGCACGGCTCTTCCCAATGATGAAGCGCTGCTCTCGATACGACGGGAAGCATACCTGACCGGCAATACCCGCTCATGTTCCCTTCGTCCCTGGATACCGGCCGTTCCACCTTGCACCGGCGGGGACAAATATTGCAAATGCTCATTCCTTGTAAAAGCCTCCCTGACAATTTTCCGATTTATTTCTTATACTATCACAGAATATGCATTGCCCTGATGAAATAAAACTTTTATAATAATTACATCAATATATCGAATCGTGAAAGGAGTTCTTTATGGAACAAAATCCCGGTCTTTTTGAAAAACTTTTCCACCTGAGCGAAAACAAAACCACGGTACGGACGGAAATCATGGCAGGCGTCACCACATTTATGACGATGGCGTATATTCTCGCCGTCAATCCGGGAATTATGAGCGCCGCCGGCATGGATAAAGGCGCCGTGCTGACTGCCACGGCCATTGCGGGCTTCATCGGCACGCTTCTTATGGCGCTTTTTTCCAACTATCCCTTTGCCCTCGCTCCCGGTATGGGGCTCAATGCATTTTTTGCTTTCACCGTCGTGGGACAAATGGGCTACTCCTGGCAGACCGCACTTGCCGCCGTTTGTATCGAAGGATTGATTTTTATCATTCTCTCCCTCACCAACGTCCGCGAAGCCATTTTCAACGCCATTCCGATGAATCTGAAACGCTCCGTTTCCGCCGGAATCGGTCTGTTCATCGCTTTTATCGGTCTCACCGGCGCACAAATCATCGTATCCAATCCGGCGACCAAAGTTTCTCTTTTCTCCTTTAAATCGGCTATCCTCTCCGGAACGTTCCATACCACAGGCATCACCGTCGTCCTCGCTATTCTCGGCGTTCTTTTTACAGGCATCCTTATGGTCAAGAAAGTCAAAGGAAATATTTTGTGGGGCATTCTCTTTACCTGGGTTCTCGGTATTCTTTGCGAACTCTCGGGACTTTACATTCCCGACCCCGCCAAAGGTGCTTTCAGTACGCTCCCCGACTTATCGGCAGGCATTTCCTCTTTCACTCCCGCCAGCCTCTCTCCGATTTTCATGCAGCTTGATTTCTCAAAAATGCTCAGCGTCGACTTCATTGTCGTTCTCTTTGCATTTCTCTTCGTTGATATATTTGATACACTCGGCACACTCGTCGGCGTTTCCTCCAAAGCAAATATGCTCGACAAAGACGGAAAACTTCCGCGCATCAAAGGCGCTCTCATGGCGGACGCTCTCGCCACCACATTCGGTGCCTGCATCGGCGTTTCCACCACAACCACCTATGTCGAAAGCGCCGCCGGCGTTTCAGAAGGCGGACGGACAGGCCTTACCGCCGTCACCGTAGCTGTTTTATTCGCCCTCGCTCTTTTCCTTTCCCCCTTCGTTATGGCGATTCCCGCCTTTGCTACCGCTCCCGCCCTCATCATCGTGGGATTCCTGATGTTCACATCCGTAGCGGGCATAGACTTCAATGATCCCACAGAAGCCGTTCCGTCCTACATTGCCATCCTCGCCATGCCCTTCACCTACAGCATTGCCGAAGGCATTTCTTTCGGCATCATTTCTTACACGATCATCAATATGCTGACGGGGCATACAAAAAAAGTCAGTCTGCTTATGTACGTACTGACCGCCCTATTCATCGGGAAATATATTTTCTTATAACAAGAAATCCAAAAAAGAAGCTCTCCAAAAGGGCTTCTTTTTTAGTGCCGTCTTTCTGTAAAACAACAAATGAAATACCGCCTATGCGGCGCACTTACTCACGTCAATCAACCGGCATTCTTCTTTTTTACCAAACGATGACACAAAATCGCCTGCAAAACAAAAATAACTCTGCCGTCATTCGAGAATAACAGGCAAGCCGTTAATTCCTTTTATAAAAAAACTATGATTTCTTTCTTCCTTAGTATCAGCTTTCCCCGAACTCGGAGGGAAGTGCCGAGCTTGCGAGGCGATAGGAGCAAGAGTGCGTACAAAAGTCAGAATCGTTTTTGAGTACTTTACTCACACTCATTTTCGTTCTCCCGTTTCTACTCACACTTATTTGCATTCTTTCATTTCTACTCCAACTTGCCCCTTTCGTCAACCTATCGGTTGATACTTTAGCCAAAGGCAAAGCGTCTCACTCACTTTTACTGCGTCGCTTTGCTCCTC
>URIB01000032.1 GCA_900547785.1 uncultured Dialister sp. | reverse complement strand
GAATGACAGGCAGGTATTTAATACTGCTCTGTAAAAATCGCTTTTTCAGCTTTACTCACACTTGCCCCTTTCGTCAGCTTCGCTGACACTTTCTCCGTAGTCGGGGACGGCTTACGTTTCGTATTTTTTATTTCCCGTCATTCGGGGACGGCTTAAAGACTTGTATGCTTTCCTTTTGTAGCAACTGTCATTTAATACGGCTCGGTTCATTTCCGCTTTTTCGTATGTCTTCTCTTTCCTTTTTCGGGCAAATTAAAATGACCCGCACTTGCGAGTCACTTCATAAAGGATATTCACTTGGATAAAATCAGTCCCCGAAGGTGAAGGAGGGACTCAAATTACCGTGATGCGAAAGATACTCTTGCTCTTTGGCTATGTTTTTCCATTTCTTCTTTGCGAATGGGTGCTCCCTGGATGAAATCGGTAAAGTCTTTTCCTTTTTCACCTAAGTGAGGGAATACTTTTGCAGCGTCTATACGGTGCTGCATGATTCTGCCAAATAACTGTTTTCTTTTGACTGTCATAATAACCGCTCCTCTCTGTTGGCTTAACAGCAAACTCATAAATTAAACTTTGGTCGGCATCTTTCCTTGCCTATACTTTACTCCACTTCAAGGGGAAATAAAAATATCTGATTGGAATTTAAAATATTTCTTATTAGATGATTCTCTTTATTTTCATATCTTTAATTGACTTTTATATAATTTTGTATTAATCTGTTTAGGAGCGGAATTTTTACTCTATAAATGTAACTCCGTCGGCATCGGAATGCATTTTAAAGGAGTCTTTTATGGAAATAGATAATTACAGAAACTTTTTAGCGATCGTAGAGGCGGGAAGTATGACGTCCGCTTCGGAGTTTGTGCATATCGCCCAGCCTGCCTTGAGTAAGCAGCTTAAATCTTTGGAGAATTATTTCGGTACGAAGCTGATTATCACGACCCGGGGCAGTAAGCATCTGATTCTTACGGATGCGGGAAAAATTTTGTATCACAAGGCAAAGTATATTTGTTCTTTGGAAGATATGGCAAGAAATGAAATTGATGATGTCAGTGACGGTAACCGGGGTACGCTCCGTATCAGTGCCGCCAATTCACGGTCATCGGTTTTTATAAAGACTTGTCTTGAGCCGTTTCATGATTTGTTTCCCAATGTGATTTATGAGATTTACGAGGGAAGTGTGAATGAGCAGTCGCAGCAGCTTTTGAGCGGCGTGACGGAGCTGGGTATTTTGAGTGTGCCGCTGATTCATCAGAATGATTTTGAGGTTCTGTTCCAGCGGAAAGAGGAAGTTTGCGCTATTTTTTCTAAAAATTCTAAGTTTTTGACGGAGGAAATGAAGAAGTCGGATCGTATTTCTTTATCCGATATCGCCAATTTACCGCTTTGTCCTTCCGCAGGGTGTCATCTCATCATCAGCAAGATTTGCAAAGCGCATAATATCAAGCCGAAAATCTTGAGCATATGCACGACCAGGACGGCGGCTCTCCAGTGGGCTCTCGATGATTACGGCGTGAGCATTGTCCCCATCGAATTGACGGAGTCTTTGGACAGCAATCTGGTATGCCGGCAAATCGACGGCGTTGACCCTGATCTGCACAAGACGGTGGTTAAGGTGAAAGGGCGTCCTCTTTCTGTCATTGCCAAGAAATTTTTGAAGTTTTATTCCGAAGTCCGCCATTCGGAGCGGGTAGAGAAATTGAATACGTTATAAGATGAAAGCACTGTCCTTTTCACGGGGCAGTGCTTTTCTGTTTTTATTTCTTTTGCGCAGAAAACGAGCATCCCGGCATAGTCGTTTGGTGAAGAATCCCCATCTGCTCATTTCATCATCGGTCTGATTGATTTCCCGTTTGCCTCCAAACTCTACAGCCGGATTATCGAAGAGAAAAATAAAAATGAATGAAAAAAGGTTGCCGTCACCGTTTTCTGCCACCTCTTTTTTAGGAGTGTATAATGAAATTATCATATGATTTGTATTTATTAGAAAGGAACCGGCTATGAATTTAAAATGTGCAGTCAAACTTGCTTTATCCGGCGCGCTTCTATCGACGCTCCTCACCACAGGGGTCAGTGCCCATACTTTATGGATCAATATGAGTGATTATCAGCCTTCCTACCGTGCAGGCCGTGGTGCAGTGACACACTTATACATGGGATGGGGGCATCATTATCCGGTAGACGGGTTTATTAATGCCGATGATTTCATCGATGTTTCTTTGATTTCTCCATCAGGAAAGAAGGAATCTCTCTCTTTAAAGAAAGACGGCTACGGAGAAACGAAATTGACACTTCCTGAAGAAGGAATGTATCTCGCCGCCATTACCCGTCGCCCCGCCATGAACACCACCTATAGAGAAAACGGAAAAGAAATCGCCGTCAAAGGACCGAAAACCGGACATAAGGACATCGTGAGCAGTGTATATTCCCAACAATTTGCAAAGTCTATCTTTCTTTCCGGCACCAGTCACGAGGGAGATATAAGCCGGCCTGTCGGGCATATTTTGGAAATCATCCCGCTCACGAACCCTTTTTCCATGGATAACAACCGTGGCGGCCGCATGAAAGTGAAAGTCCTTTATCAGGGAAAACCGCTTCCGTTCCAGAAGTTAAACGCCATGTATGAGGGCTATTCCAAAAACGATGAGTCGTCTGCTTATATTTCCACCAATAAAGAGGGAATTGCGGAACTCCGCATCGACCACTGGGGTGCATGGATCATCCGGACAAGAATAGATTCCGATCCTCGTGACGAATTAAAAGATAAAGTCAATACGGAAAGATATTTCTCCTCTCTGACTTTCTTTGTTCCTTAACACAGTTTTGCATGCGAAAAGAATGAATGGTTTATGATTGCAACAATCCTCAAAAAGCACCTGCCAAATGGAGATAGGATGATGAATCCCTGTCAAAGGAAAGGGAAAAAAAGATTGACGGCATCAAGAACTTATTACCTTTTGTTTCTGCTCTGTCTTTTCACCAGTCCCTATACCCCGCTCGGTCTGAAATTTTTCCTCTGCGGAAGCGGATTTGTTTTTATTTTTTGTATGATTTTCAATCGGAAAAGTCTTAAAGAAGAGTTTCCCGACATTTTACTTTTTATCAGCGTGGTATGGATTTATCTGACGATAGTCTGCTATATCTATCTTTGGATGATCGTACATTTCTTAAAAAATTGAAACAGTTGCCATAAAATACATATATCCTCCGGCTATCGGATTACGAACACAGCATATGTGTCTTTAAATCCGGATATATCGTGTATCAGCTTTGTATTCAAGATAGAAGAATATTTCACAAGAAAAAAGCACCTACAAGACTGTAAGTGCTTTTTGTGTATCAGCAGCTTC
>URIB01000031.1 GCA_900547785.1 uncultured Dialister sp. | reverse complement strand
TTTCCAACGGTATAAAATGACTTCTTATATAAAATAAAGAATAGGGAACTTAAGCCGTCCCCGGACACGGGGAAGGTGTCAACCGTTAGGTTGACGGAAGGGGCAAGTATGAGCAGAAACGAAAGCATAGAAAATAAGTGTGAGTAAAAACAAAAAAGGAAATGGCTCGTATAAGAAAGCCCTCCCCGGATCTGGCATAGAATGGTTTTGCGGGAGTGAAAGCGGGTGTTTTTGCAAAAAAAAGACGTCTGTCTGAAACAAACGTCTTGATGATTCTTGCTTATTATCCCTTTCGGGATAGCACTGCAATACTAAAAGTGCATGCCGTTTTTGAGTTTGCTTTGACTGCCGTAACAAAGAAAATGGTGGCGGTCTCCCCCTGTTGAAGCTTTGTTATTGTTTTATGATTATAGGATACCTTTATTTCTTAGAAAAGTCTAATATATTTATATGTAAATATTAGAATATAATTGAAATATAAATCATAAATGAAAGATATAAATAAAAAAGAAAATCTATTCCAGATTTCATGCATATAGGAGTATTAAAATCCAGATACATAGATTTTCATGCATGAAACGGATACAAAAAATGAAAAGATAAAGGGCGGGGTGTATGTATTTCCCGGAAGGAATGAGGATTTCGGCATAGATTTTCAAAAAAAATTTCTTTGTTTAATCCGATTTAAACAGGAATGTTTTATGATACCCATAGCGCTGAGATATTTGTTTCCACCCGGTGAAGAAATGAAAGAAAGGAGAGTATTCATGAAGAAGAGATTGGAATTGAAATTTATGACAGCCGCCGATACGGTGATGACTGTCCGTATCAATCAGCCGAAAGAGGATCTGGATTTGACAAAGGTGAAAGCGGCGGCGGAAAAAATCCGTCCCGTTCTCGCCAATCATGCAGGACTTGAGGCGGCTTCTTTTTCGAAGGCGGTCATTGTGACCACGACAGAAACGGAAATCCAATAATGTATGGTGTGTATTTATGAAAGAAAGGAGGGTCGGATATGGCAGTAACCAGAACCGTTGAAAGGACAAAGTTGATTGTCCGTGTGGAAGCCGGAGAAGGGGCTTACAAAAATATGACATTCAGCAGCATTAAAGAGAGCGCGCCGGATGAAGCGCTTTTCGCGGCAGGAAATGCGATCGGCGATTTGCAGAGGATGCCGGTGGAATCTGTCCGTCGTTCTGAAGTGTCCGTTCTTACTGAAAAAGAGTAATCATAGGATGCGGGAAATATCCGGGCGTCAGGGGATGTCCGGGTATTTTCTTTATTAAGAGGGGAAGGAAAGGGTGTTGACAGTTCTGTGTATAAGGGGTATTCTTATTTATAAACAGAACATATGTTCTATAACAAAATTCGATTTTTTGAGGTTTGAAACGGGAGGATTTTTATGGATTTCAATTATGAAAAGCTCCGGGGACGTATCCGGGAGAAAGTGAGGTCGGATACGGTATTTGCCAAGCGGCTCGGGCTGAGTAAAACGTCATTGTCTTTGCGTCTGAGCAACCGTCTTCATTTTTCTCAGTGCGATATCTATAATTCCATGAGGATTTTGCAGATTCCGCCGGAGGAATTGGAGAGTTATTTCTTTGATAAGGAGAAAGAGCCGGAGTACTGGTTTTGAGGGGAAAATATGGATTTTTTTATGGATTATTTTTTAAGGAACGGCAGGCACCATTTTTGGGAAGATTGGCAGGTGAAAGGCGTGGGAGCGGGGCTTTTGGCGTCGGGCGCCGTTCTTGTGGAGTTGGCGTCGCTTTTTGCCGTGGCGGTCGTCATGGATTTGGTGACGAAGTGGATCGCTTTGGTGCACGGATATTTGGAATCCCAAAGGGAAAGAGATTCCGATTTCCTGTCATGCCTTGCGGCGATTCCCGACATGCGGTGGGATCTGTTCTACCTTCCCGATTATGAAAATGACGGTGTTCTTGTGCCCGGCGGGAAGCTGCTCAGAGGGAAAGCGGAATTTTACAGAAAGCAGATGATTTCACGGAATATTTTGACCTGAAGTCATGTTGTGGTATGATAAAAGTAGGAAAGACAGAAAATTTTTAGGAGGGGATGTCATGAAATGGAAACGTATTTTAGGGCTTGCCGATATTTCCGGCGGCTATGCCGTAGCCAAAGATATATGGAAAGATTTCACGCCGGAAGGTGTTGCCAAAGTATTGGAAAATAGAGAAAACCGGCTGGATCGGGCCGCTTTCTTGAAAGAACAGTTGGCGCCGTATTGTCTGACGGAAGAGATAGAAAGAGCGATTGATTTCTCGCCGGCGGAAGCAGGGATCTCACCGGTTCTCATTGATCAGCTGGCGGAGAATTGCATTAATGAGGAAACGAAAAGGGTGTCTTTGATGTCCGCCGCCGCAGGGGTGCCTGGCGGATTGACCGCTGTCATAGCGACCGTCTATGATGCCCGCCAGTTCAACCGTCATGTGATTCTTGTGATGCAGAAACTGCTCTACCTGTACGGTTGGCAGGAATTGCAAAGAGGCGGCAGAGGGATGGATGAGGAAATCAGGAAAAAGATACAATTGTTTTACCGTATCATGTGCGGTGATAAATTAGCGGGACAGGCGGTGACCTACTATTCCAAAAAATACGCTAAACAAATTTCTGACGGAGTCATTGACTATACCTTGAAAGAGGGAGCGATACCGCTGCTGAAAAAAAGCATGGAAAAGACGGGCGTGAAAATTACAAGAAAACTCATCACCCGGTGGGTATCCAAAACCGTTCCCGTCATAGGCGGCGCCGTATCGGGCAGTCTGACCTATCTCACGTTCTATCCGATGGCAAGACGGCTTCAACGGTTTTTACAACGCCATCCGAATGCGTACCGGCAGAGGGAGAAAAAATAAAAGCATTTTGACAACTACGGAAAAGAAAGATCCGTCAGTTTAAAAATGCAAGACGCCCGAAACGATATAGACAAGTAAAAATAATTTATAATGAAAAACCGGCATAGGGACAGGAAGCCTGTATCCCCGCCGGTTTTTGGTTGCGCAAAAATGACGACAGAGGTGAAATGGGTTTGGCAGACAGAATTAAATACTTGTCTGATATATACAAGGAAAGAATGAAGAGTGAAAGCCGTCCCCGCTTGATGAAAAAATAAAAGCATGCGAACCGCTTTTCCGATATATGAAAGAAAAGAATGCAAGTCTTTAAGATGTCCCCGCTTGTCGGGGAAAGTGTCAACCTCCAGGTTGACGAAAGGGGTAAGCGTGAGCAGAAACGGAAAAAGTTTCTTGCGGAACGGCATTAAATACGTGCCTGTCATTCTCGAACGGAGTGAAAAAGAGGTCAGGAATAGAATCATGAAAAAGTACGGGAAAGAGT
>URIB01000030.1 GCA_900547785.1 uncultured Dialister sp. | reverse complement strand
ACTTGTAAAGGAGAATTTGCATGAACAAAATTTACAAACTGGTCTGGAGCAAAGTGAGAAACACTTGGGTAGTGGCTTCTGAAATTGTGAAAGGACACGGGAAGAATGCTTCTGTCACGAGAGAGAGGAAACTCCTGAAAACAGCGGTAATTACTGCTATTATGGGGGGGTGCCTTATGACAGGCGGCTTGGCGTCTGCGGCACTCACAGCGGAGCAACAGGCTGTTTATGATGCCGTCATGGCAGAGCTTGAGAAGAGTGGCGGTAATCATTATGTGTCCATCACTACAAATAAGAATGAGAAACAAGGAAATTATGATAACAAAGGAGCGACAGGGTCAGACTCCATTGCTATTGGAGGGAAGGCTGTCACGCCGTCGAACGGATCTATCGCATTGGGGGCTGGAGCAGTAGCAGGTGATGTCAATAAATTACCGAAAGATAATGCAGGACGAATGATATCCATCGGTAACGAATCTCATGCGAATAATCAAAATACAATCGCTCTCGGCAACTACGCAAAAGCATATGGATTTATGGGTATTGCCATTGGTACGGAGGCTTTAACCACAAATGATAAAAGACCGGGATATAACTATACAGACGGTATCGCTGTCGGAAATTATTCGATTTCTGACGGAACCTCGGCATTAGCAATTGGGGAAAGAAGTATAGCGCAAGCATCTAATGCGGTGTCCATCGGGAAACGCACCTATGCATCGGAAGACAGTTTTGCAGGCGGGAATGCGGCTATCGCACAGTCAAACTCTATTGCTCTTGGACATGGTGCAGTTGTTTATCAAGAAAAGAAATACTGGGATGATAATAAGGCCGGTATGGATCAGATGATTAATGCTACAAAGGGAGCTGACGCAGAGTATATCTATGGCGGAGGTGACAACAAAGGTTGGTTTGCTTATAAAAAGATGGCTACTCCTAATTTTAGTGCCATTGCGGTCGGGGCTTATTCACAAGTGACGGATATTCGAGGAACAGCGATAGGTTACGCGGCCAATGCGGCGTCCAAGGATGCGCTTGCTATGGGAACACATGCGACAGTGACCAAAGAAGCGGAGCGGGGCGTGGCACTCGGTACATTCTCCGTGGCTTCCCGCAAAGGAGATGCGTTGGGGTATAATCCGGTTTCCGGAAAAGCTTTTGAAAATGAAGCCGAAGTAGCTGCTTACTTAGGTAAAGCAGATGAATATAAAGTGTTAGCGGAAAAAATAAAGACCCAGCAGGAAGACTACAAAGCGAAGCAGGCGGCCTATGAGGCGGATAAAGGAAATGCAGATAAGAGAAAAGCGGCTAACGAAGCAAAAACGGAACTCAGCAAAAGTGTTTCCGAAAAATATACCATGCTCGGCGCTTTCTTGTCCCGACCGGGTGCAGTATCGGTCGGAGACAGTGATTTCACCCGCCAGATTACCAATGTAGCGGCAGGCAGTGAAGACACTGACGCCGTCAACGTGGCACAATTGAAAGCATTGGACAATAAAGTAGATAAAGGCGCGATTCATTATTTCTCCGTGAAATCGGATGACAGTGCGGCACCTGCGGGAACGAACTGGAATAATGACGGTGCGACAGGCAATAATGCGATTGCTATCGGTCAAAAAACAAAAGCCGGGCAAACAAATGATATCGCTATCGGGACGGAAGCCGCGGCAACTGGTAAATTTGGGTTTGCGGCAGGCCATCAGGCAAAGTCGTCCGGGAATGCAGATATAGCTATTGGCGCTAATGCGGAAGCGACCGGCGGATGGGGCGTAGCCATCGGACAGGATACAAAAGCACAAGCATCGACCGCTGTGGCTATGGCATATGGAGCAAATGCAAAGGGAAGTAACTCTTTAGCTATCGGTGTGCAATCGGAAGCCAAAACGAATGACTCTACTGCGTACGGGCGCGGAGCCAAAGCGCTGGGCGATGTCGCTCTCGCTGTCGGTACACTGACCAAAGCAGAGGGAAATCATTCTTCCGTATTTGGTTTTAAAGCAACGACGGACAGCACCGCATGGAACGGTACGGCGATCGGAAGAGGCGCTTATATCGGTAAACAGATGCCGAACGGAACAACGCCGGATATCGGGGTTTCCGACAACTATTACACGCCTGTTGACGATGACACGGTTGTGGAGCCCGGTAAGGAAACGAAGAACTCGACAGCTGTAGGATTCGGAGCGAAGTCTTTCGGGTATCAGAATACCGCTGTCGGGGCAGGTGCGGAAGCCTTTGATACGAATACAGTGGCTGTCGGTGTCATGTCTAAAGCCATCGGAAATTATGCCAATGCTTTGGGCAAGCAGGCCAGAGCGGAAGGAAAGGACTCAATAGCTATCGGTCATTTTGCAAGAGCGATCGGCGAAAGTTCAACGGTTTTGGGTGATTACGCCATCACATCTACGCTGGACGGCAAGAAAGGCGTTGCCAAGTCGGTGGCTGTCGGTTCTCATGCCCGTGCGGCTTCCGATAATTCTATCGCGCTGGGAAACAATTCTCTTGCCAATATTGCCGATGATGTCAAAACAGAAGCATACTTATCCAAGGAAGCCTTCAAGAAAGAAAACGGCGTCGTATCGGTGGGAAATAAAGAATATACGGTCGGCAATGAAAAGATTGAGCAGAATTATCGTCGTATCACCAATGTGGCAGGGGGCGCCGATGATCATGACGCCGTCAATGTGGCACAGCTGAAAGCACTTACCGCAGCACCGATGATGAACTTCTATTTTGGCGGTAAAAATGAAAATAATGTATATACCCCGGGCGGTACGAACTGGAGCATGTCGCTCAATGAATTCCGTATGGACTTCGGCGACGGTCTCAAAGCGGAGCAGGTCGAAAAAGACGGAAAGAAATATACGCTCGTTACGCTCGATAAAGACAGTCTGAAAAATGATCCTGCCTTCAAAGGCGACAAAGGTGACGCCGGAGCTGCAGGAAAAGACGGGAAATCCGCTTATGACATCTGGAAAGAAAAACCGGGTAACGAAGACAAGAGCGAAAAAGACTTCATGGACAGCCTGAAAGGCGATAAAGGCGATAAGGGCGAAAACGGAAAAGATGGAATTAATGGAAAAGACGGGAAATCCGCTTATGATATCTGGAAAGAAAAACCGGGTAACGAAAATAAGACAGAAGAAGATTTCAGAAAAGATCTGAAAGGTGAAAAAGGCGAAAACGGAAAAGACGGAGCTGCAGGAAAAGATGGCAAATCCGCTTATGACACTTGGAAAGAACAGAAAAATGATCAAGGCGAACAACCGAATAAAGACAAGACAGAAAAGGATTTCCTTGACAGTCTGAAAGGGAAAGACGGTAAAGACGGCGTAGGCGGTGCTGCTGTCGAAGCAGGAACTAATATTTCTGTAGACAAGACAGACCCGGCGAAAGCTATTGTTTCTCTCAAGAAAGATATTACGGTAGACTCTGTCAATGCAGGCGGTGTAACTATTGACAAAGCCGGAATTAACGCAGGCGGAAAGAAAGTGACCGGCGTTGCTCCCGGAGATATTTCCAAGGACAGCACTGATGCCGTGAACGGAAGCCAGCTCTTTGCCATGAACCAGAAAGTAGAGAGCAACATGAATCAGATCAATAATCTCCGTGACGAAAGCCGTGAAGGGGATGTTATGGGAGCGGCGATGGCGGCCCTGAAGCCGATTGATTTCGATCCGTACCAGAGAAGCCAGGTCATGGCAGGTGTCGGCTACTACAGAGGAAAAGAAGCTATTGCACTGGGGCTGGCACACTACAAGAACGAAGACCTGATGTTCCACGGCGGTCTTGCCTATGCAGGAAGCTCTGAACTGATGGCGAATATCGGAGTCACCTATCGCTTCGGAAGCAAAGACGACAGAGATATCAAGCGCGAACGCAATCTCCGTATGCCGCAGTATGCGGAAGGACCGATCAGCAGCGTCTATATGCTCCAGGACGAAGTAGAACGTCTGACGAAAGAGAACAAAGAGGCAAATGACAGAATTGCCGCATTGGAAGCAAAACTGGAACAGGTATTGGAGAAAGTAAAATAATGTAAAGGAAATAGCGGATTTGTGACAACCTTTACGGGAGAGGAAGTCATGAAAATCTGCAAACAAAAAACAAACACATCCATAGCGGTGTGTTTGTTTTTTATATCCATTTTAAGGTATATACCTGAATTGTTGATTTTCCTGACCAAAGAAATTGATGGAAATCATTTCATGTCTATGCATACAAAAATGGCTTATGATTAGTAATCTTTTCTTTGCAACAAGACAGGCATTTGGTTTCGTCTGCTTTTTAATTTCATCAGACGAATGGAATTTCTTTACATGAAAGAGATTCTATTGTATAATACAAATATCGATAATTATAGATATAAAGGAGAGATAGGTATGATAAAAGATCTTCAGTCTGCCGGCGATTTCGCAAAAGAGATTTCAAATCATGAGGGATATGCGCTCATTGATTTCTGGGCGACCTGGTGCCAGCCTTGCCGCATGATGGGACCCGTTCTGGAAAGTGCGGAGAAGGAATTGGGAGAGATCATTCATTTTTGCAAAGTCAATGTAGATGAACAACAGGAAATGGCAAGTCAGTTTGACATCATGTCCATTCCGACAATGGTGGTTTTCAAGGACGGAAAGGAAATAAAACGTCTGTCCGGTTATCGTCCGCTTGATGATTTCCTGGCGGCATTAAAGGAAATCACGGGTCAAAATTAAAAAATGCGAAACTGCTCTTTTCGGAGAGCAGTTTTTTTGTGCGCGTTTTACACTAAGGAAGAAAGCAACTAAGTTTTTTATATGAGTAAAATATGCTTTTGACGATAACCTATGCCGGATTCTTACCGCTCCCGTTGGTCGGGTATGGCGTCTCATTGCATTT
>URIB01000029.1 GCA_900547785.1 uncultured Dialister sp. | reverse complement strand
TCCGATCTTTTTATAAAAAAGTATAATTTCTTTTTTCCTTAGCGTTCGCTTCCCCCCCCCCCGAATACGGAGGGAAGTGCCGAGCTTTGCGAGGCGATAGGGGGCATGCGTGCATACAGGTCAGAATATCATAGAAAAACAAAAAGCACCCCTGCCGTCATTCTTGAGCGGCGGGCAGAACCAGAATGTCGATGAAAGAAAAGAATATAATATGACTTTTAGCGAAGAATCCGGCATAGGTTATCAGAAAATGCACTTAACACCCACATTCTTTGCCTGGATTCTTCACTCTTTCCCGTACTTTTTTATAACACTATTCCCGACCGCATTTTTCCTTCGTTCAAGAATGACAGGCACGTATTTAATGCCGTTCCATATGAAATCTTTTTTCGTTTCTGCTCACACTTACCTCTTTCGGCGGCTCCGCCGCCACTTTCCCCGTGTCCGGGGACAGCTTGCATTCTCTATTTTCTATTTCGCAGCAACTACCATTCAATCCCTTTTTCAAAACGCATTTCACCTCTGCTGTCATTTTTCCATTTTTGCTCACGCTTGCTTTTATTTGCCTGTTTCTGCCCACGGTTTCTTTTTCATTCTCTTTTCTCTCCGATGTATTATTTCCTCTTCTTGTAGTAAGATAAAGACAAGAATCTGCGGAAAAGGGGAATTGTATGAGAAAAACAAAAATCATCTGCACCGTCGGCCCCAGTGAGGACGATTATGAAACCATGCGAATGCTTGCTTTGGATATGGACGTCGCCCGTTTCAATTTTTCTCACGGCACACAGGCTTCCCATAAAGAGAAACTTTCCATGCTCCGTCGCGCCTCTCTTGAGGCAGGGCGTCCTATCGCCGCCATGCTGGATACGAAAGGACCGGAGATCCGGACAGGTTTTCTGAAAGACCATGCTCCGCTTCTTTTGGAAAAAGAGGATTCTCTGATCCTCACCCCTGCGGAAGAGAATGCGGCGGGAAAGGTGTATATCAATTATCCCGCCATTCTTGAAGATCTGCGGGAGGGGCATCATATTCTCATCGACGACGGGCTGATCGATCTTGTGGTGAAAGAAATACACGGTACGGATATCCGCTGCGAAGTTGTCAGCGGGGGTATTTTGGGGGAGCAAAAGGGCGTCAATATCCCGGGCATTCCCATTCGTCTTCCCGCTTTGACGGAAAAAGACAAGGAAGATATTCTCTTTGCCGTTGAAAATGATTTCGATTTTATTGCCGCTTCTTTTGTCCGTGATGCGGATTGTATCAAGGAAATCCGTTCCCTCCTCGAAAAGAAACAGTCGAAAATCAAAATCATCGCAAAAATAGAATCCCGCGAGGGTGTTAAAAACTTCGAAGACATCGTGGTCGCCGCCGACGGCATTATGATTGCCCGGGGAGATTTGGGGGTGGAAGTGAGTCCTGAAATGCTGCCCCGCCTGCAAAAAGAAATGATCCGTAAATGCAATTACCAGGGAAAAATCGTCATTACCGCCACACAGATGCTGGATTCCATGATCAGAAATCCCCGGCCGACGCGGGCAGAAGTGACGGACGTCGCCAATGCCATTGACGACGGAACGGACGCCATCATGCTTTCCGGCGAAACGGCAAACGGAAAATACCCGGTGGAAGCTCTTCAAATGATGGTTTCCATCACAGAATTTACCGAACAGTTCCATGAGCATGACCTTTTCCGTTATCGGGAAATGGAAGAAAGTTTGTATGACAGCATTTCCAATACGACCTGCCGTGCCACTGTCACCGCCGCCCACGAACTGAAAGCCGCCGCCATCATCACGCCTACCATTTCTGGAAATTCAGCGCTGCTTCTCTCAAAGTACCGCCCTGATGTGGATATCATTGCTCTTTCTCCTTATGAAATCACGGTTCGGCAGATGATGCTTTTCTGGGGCGTTCACCCCATTTTTGCACCCCGCTATGCATCATCGGATAAAATATTTGAAGAAGCCGTCGAAAAAGTCAAAGAGGCGGGCTATGTGAAAGAGAATGACCTTTGCGTCATCACCGCCGGTATTCTTTCCGGAAAAATGAAAAAGAGAAAAGCGGCCGCTACCAATATGATGCGTATCATGCAAGTCTGATGTAACAACAATTTCATACAAAAATAAAACCGCCCACATAGCATGAGCGGTTTTATTTTGTTTCCGTTTGATTTCTTATGACCCTTACGCTTTTTTCATTTCTTCCAGTTGTGCAAGGATTTCACGAATCTGTTCTTTCTGGCGCGCCAGTTCTTCGTCCTGCTGTTTGATTCTTTCTTCCTGCTGTGTCAAACGGGTTGCCATCTGCACTTTGGAAAGTCCCGCATAGGTACTGCCGCTTCCCAATTTTACGGAAACGCCGGCATTCACCATATTTCTGGAATCTCCCATCGTCCAGCCCAGATTCAGCATGGTTCTTTCGTTGGGGCGATAGAAGAGTCCCAGTGCCGCGGCATTGGCATTTTTGTAATTGCCGAAACCTGCGGCAATATCCCATTTATCTTCCGGATCGAAATCTTGCGGGTGGAGGGCGGCAAGAGCGGCTGCGCCTGCGCCGACTTTATTCATTCGGCTGTCCAGTTCGCCCACTCTGTTTCCCATATCATAGACGGTGCTTCCGAGCTTGGTGATTTCTTCCGCATTTTTTCCTACCTGCGTATCCATAGCGGTGAAGTTTTCTCCTGCCGTGTTGCCCGCTTTGATATACGTTCCGTCCTGTTCCGGTCTTGTTTCTGCATATACAGTTCCGCCGGTCACGATGCCTTTATCATCTTTGGCCACTTTGCCGTCGGCTTTGACATCGACTTTATAAGTGACCACACCGTCTTTCTCCTCTGTCCTCACGGTGGTATGTTCGCCATCTGCCACTTTTACAGCGCCTTTTGCCAAATCTTTAATAACCGTCTTTCCCGCATCGGTGATGTTGTCCAAAGAGGTATTCGCTTTGCCGTTTACCTGTCCGCCCATATTTTCCAAAGCGGCGGCTACGGTATCTCCGTCAACGAACTTTTTATCTCCTTTGGCAACGGTTCCGCCGCCCAACGCCGCTCTCCATGCGTCTTTGTCCGCGTCTTCCAAATTGCCTGCGTTCTTATCCGCTTTATTTGCCAGATTACCGTCCAAATTCAAACCGTCGAGTGCTTTGTTCAGCGTATCTCCTGTCACAAGTCCCGTATTTCCCGCTTCGTTCTTGCCGTCACCGAGTTTCGTCTGCCATGCGGCAACGTTTTCGTCCGTAAGATTTCCCGCATCGGCGTCCGCTTTGCCTTCCAAGTCGCCGGCCACGGAGTTTTTCATCATCTTTACCGCGTCTTTCAGCTGGGATACATTGACAGCGTCGGTATCTTCACTGCCTGCGGCAACGTTAATAATCTGGCGGGTGATTCCTTTTTCCGCATCTCCCACGGAAACAGCACCCGACCGGGAAATATATTTACCGAAAATCTGTCCGTACCGGGCATTCAGATCATTGTACGTTTTCCACTCTTCTTGGGTAATTGCCCTTTGGGCAATACCTCTTGCCTCGTTTGTCTTTTTATATGCCTCTTTTTTCTCTTCTATAATTTTTTTATTCGCATCGGTCGGTTTTTTTGCATAAGCAATACGGGCATCTATCACTTCTCGCTTTGCCGCTTCGTCCGCATCAACGGCCGCATGCCATGCCTTTTTCTTGTCATAGACTGCCTGATTCGCTTCACGCTCTGCTTTCCATGCCGCATATTCCTGTTCTTTTCCTAAATATTTCGCCACTTCTTCCGAGGTCTGTGCGTCTGCTCCGGGCATATAGCCGATCACTCCGCCGCTGCGGTCGGCAACACTTTCGTAACCGAGTGCTACACCGGCTCCCGCATCTTTCTTCACTATAGCCGCGTGTCCGATTGCTACACCGCCTACGGCATGTCCTTCCGCTGCATTCCCCATCGCAATCACATCAGTGGAAAAAGCTTTAGAACCGAATCCCATAGCAATCGTATCCGTAAAATAGGCGCGAGTGCTTGTTCCGATGGCAACGGATCTCTGTCCCATCGCTTCATTTCCTTGTCCCAGCGCCATGCCGTCATCAACAATGTTGTCTGATCCGGCAGCCAGTTTACCGCTCATACTCATAATGGTATTGTTATAACCGATAGCGGTTCCGTTGCTTGCCCATTCATAACCCTTATCTACACCGTAGGCTTTGTTTCCTGTCCCTACAAGTGTCGTTTCATACCCTTCGTTTCTGTTGTTTGCACCGATGGAAACGCCGTTTCTTTTTGTAGCTGTCGAATTTTCTCCGATAACCATTGCATGCTGTCCTGTAGCAGCTTTATTGTCGTAATTCGATCCTGCCGCTGTGTCGGTTCCGTTTATCGACACATAGTGGGTTGCTTTCTTTTGATCTTCCAACTGTTTCAAAACAGCGGCAACAATCTGATCCTGTTCATCCGGCGTAATCGCCGCCTGTGCAGACACGCTGCCCATAGCAATCAGTGCCGCTAAAATCAGACCTGCTTTCTCTTTTTTCATCATTTTCCTCCTTACGTTGCTTGACACAACCACATAAAAAATCGTTGTAGACATACCGTGCAGAAAAATTCATTTCCTGCATTTCCTTTTTGTCTTCTTGATGGAAACAGAGCCGAAAACATGACGCCCCCCCACAAAAAGGCTGCTTATTATCAGTTTAGTACCCCCCCCCCATATTTTTGTCAACTTTTCCGATAAACAAAGGGGATTTAGCCAATCAAAGAAATCCCGGTTCTCGCAGGTGATGCAAGAAGAAAAAAGCAGACCCGGCGGGAAATTTCTCCTGCCCAGTGAAGGGCACTTATAAAAATAAATAACATACTATGAAAATATTCTATATATAAAAGATAAGATATGTAAAAAATTATAATTTCTTTTTTCTTTAATGTGGGCTTCCCCCGCATGCGGAGGGAAGTGCCGAGCTTTGCGAGGCGATAGGGGCAAGGGTGTGTACACAGATTAGAACAGTTAATACCCAGTATCCTTTGCCAGATTCTTCACTTCGTTCAAGAATGACGGGCAGGCATTTAATGCTATTGGAAAACGCATTTCACCTCTGCCATCATTCTTGAGCGGCGGGCAGAATCGAAATGATGATAGAAGAAAAACATAATTTGACTCTTAGCGAAGAATCCGGCATAGGGTAATCGCAAAAAGCGTATTTAATACCTGTATCCTTCGCCAGATTCTTCACTTCGTTCAAGAATGACAGGCAGGTATTTAGTGCCATTCTATAAGAAATTCTTCCTAAATGATATAATTATTCTGATTTCACGAGAGTTTTTATATCAGGAGAAATAAGGTGGAATATTACGTATATATTCTCACAACAAAAAGGAAGCATGCTTTATATGTCGGCGTAACTAATAATTTAAAAAGACGATTATATGAACATAAGAATGGTATCCACTCTGGCTTTACAAAAAGATATCATTTTTGCCTATTGGTTTATTTTGAAAAATTTAGTGACGTAAAGTATGCCATTCACCGAGAAAAGGTATTAAAGGGCTGGTGTCGTTATAAAAAGATAGAACTGATTAACAGCGTAAATCCTGCATGGAATGATTTATCTGAAAATTGGTCTGATTCACATTAACATTTAATACCTGTATCCTTTGCCAGATTCTTCACTTCGTTCAAGAATGACAGGCACGTATTTAATGCCATTTATAAAACGCAATTCACCTCTGCCGTCATTCTTGAGCGGAGGGCAGAACCGAAATGATGATAGAAGAAAAAACATAATCTGACTCTTAGCGAAGAATCCGGCATAGG
>URIB01000028.1 GCA_900547785.1 uncultured Dialister sp. | reverse complement strand
GAACGGAGTGAAAAAGAGGTCAGGAATAGAATCATGAAAAAGTACGGGAAAGAGTGAAGAATCCGGGCAAAGGTTGCAAGTATTCAATGTGTTTTCCTGTATTCAATGCCGAATTCTTTGCTAACACTCATTACTCTGCTGTTCTATTCATTCGCATACTTCCACCGCTCAGGAATGCCGGCAAGAGTGCTTTTGTTTCTCTATGATGTGCTGACCTGTGTACTCAGACTTGCCCCTATCGCCTCGCAAAGCTCGGCACTTCCCTCCGAGTTCGGGGGAAGCTGACACCAAGGAAAAAAGAAATTATAGTTTTTATTATTTAAATATGTTTTTGACGATAACCTATGCCGGATTCTTCGCTAACACGCATTACTCTGCTGTTCTGTTCTATTCATTTGCATACTTCCACCGCTCAAGAATGACGGCAGAGTTGAAATGAGTTTTACAAATGAAATAGAAGTTGTCGCAAAAGAATGTCAATCGTAAGCCGTCCCCGAATACGGGGAAGGTGTCGGCGAAGCCGACGGAAGGGGCAAGGTGGAGTAGAAAGCTAAAAACAGAAATAAATGTGAGCAGAAACAAAAGAATGGAAATAAGTGTAAGCAGACACGTAAGAATGACGGCAAAGGGGAAATTTGTTTTATGATTCGGGCCGCCGAACCGTGTGATTTCTTTTTTCCAATACAAAGGCACTTTGTTTTTCGATATTTCCTATCCGTGTTATAATGATACAAGCGACTATGGTACGGACTTTTTATTTTTTTAGAAGATGTACAAATACAACTGAATAGGAGGTTAATCTTGGCAAAATCGAGATTACAAATTATTCCCCTGGGAGGTCTGGGGGAAATTGGGAAGAACATGACTGCTTTCCGTTATGGCGACGAAATTATCGTAATAGATGCAGGCATGGCGTTTCCTGATGAAACAATGCCGGGGATTGATATCGTAATCCCTGACTTCAGCTATCTCATTGAAAACAGAGATAAGGTGAAAGCTATACTTATTACTCACGGTCATGAGGACCATATCGGCTCTCTGGCCTATCTTCTCCGCGATATTTCGGCGCCGGTCTATGCGACACGTCTGACTTGCGGTCTTATCGAGGGGAAATTGAAAGAGCATAAAATCGGGCGGTACAGTCTGAATGTGGTGACGACAAAGGATGAAATCAGAGCGGGTTCGTTCAAGTTCGGTTTCTTCCACGTTTGCCATTCCATTCCCGATTCCTGCGGGATTTATTTGCGTACCCCCGTGGGAACGGTGGTGCATACCGGGGATTTCAAATTTGATCATTCGCCCATTGACGGTGAACAGACGGATATGTATAAACTTGCTGAGTTGGGTCACCGCGGGGTTCTCATTTTGTGCGCCGATTCGACGAATGCGCAAAATCCGGGATATACTTTGTCAGAAGCTGTTGTTTCCAAGTCGCTGAAGAACGCTTATGGGGAAGCAAAGGGCCGTATCATTCTGGCGACATTCGCCTCTAACGTATCCCGTATCCAAATGGCTATTGACGCGGCGGTGGCGTATAAAAGAAAAATCTGTGTATTCGGACGTTCTATGGTGAACGTGGTGGGCATTGCTCTGGAGATGGGATATCTCAGAGCGCCGGCGGGAACATTTATTGAGCCCGAGGAATTGAATCGGTATCGTGACGACCGGGTTTGCATTCTTACCACGGGAAGCCAGGGCGAACCGATGGCGGGATTGTCCCGTATGGCGGACGGCAGTCACCGGCAGGTGCAGGTGCATGCGGGAGATACGGTGATTATTTCCGCGTCTCCGATTCCCGGTAATGAAATGAGCGTGGGGCGCACAATCGACCGTCTTATGCAGCTGGGGGCGAAAGTGATTTCTTCCCATACAAGCCGCGTTCATGTGTCTGGACACGGTTCACAGGAAGATTTGAAAACCATGCTTGCCCTGGTGCGTCCGAAATTTTTCGTTCCCGTTCACGGGGAATACCGTATGCTTTGCGCCCATGCGGAACTGGCGGAAAGTCTGGGCGTGAAGAAGCAGAATATTCTCATCGGAGAAAACGGATCTGTTTTTGAATTTACGAACCGGAGCGGCAAAATTGTCGGAAAAATCCAGGCAGGCGCCGTTCTTGTGGACGGGCTCGGTGTGGGTGATGTAGGAAATATTGTCATCCGTGACCGCCAGCAACTGGCCGAAGACGGTGTATTCATTGTCGTGATTGCCCTTGAAAAGGGAAGCAACCAAGTCGTGGCAGGACCGGATATCGTATCCCGCGGTTTCGTTTACGTCAGAGACAGCGAGGCGCTGATGAAAGGCGCAAAAGAAAAGGTGGAAGCCGTTCTGGACAGATGCGGTACAGGCAATGTATCGGAATGGAATTTCATCAAGACACAGATACGGGAATCACTGGGCAGATATTTCTTTGAAAAAACAAAGAGAAGACCTATGATTCTTCCGATTATCCAGGAAATCAAATAAAGAAGAAAACCGCTTTTTCGGAAGGAAAGGCGGTTTTTTAGCGTATTTTTTATATGCTCAATAAAAAAGAAATGATATTTTTTGAAAGGCCGTATCTGTTTATCTCCGCATGCGGGGGAAGTGAACGCTAAGGAAAAAAAGAAATTATAGTTTTTTATAAATGAAACTAAATAATAGTTGTTACAAAAGGAAAGAATGCAAGTCTTTAAGCTGTCCCCGGACACGAGGAAAGTGTCAACCGACAGGTTGACGAAAGAGGTAAGTGTGAGCAGACACGCAAGAAATATTTTTACAGAACCGGATTAAATACTTGCCTGTCATTCTTGAACGGTCGTAAAAAGCGGTCGGGAATACAATAATAAAAAAGTACGGGGTAGAGTGAAGAATCTGGGCAAAGAATAGGGGTGTTACATGCATTTTCCGATAACCTATGCCGGATTCTTCGCTATTTGTCATTAGCATTCTGATGTTTTGTTTCTTTATGTATGCTTAGTACCGCTCAAGAATGACGGCAGAGTTGAAATGAGTTTTACAAATGAAATTAAATACTCTTTCAATAGATGAAAGGAAAGAATGAGAAACGAAAGCTGTCCTCGCTTGTCGGGGAAAGTTTCAACTGTCAGGTTGACGAAAGGGGTAAGTGTGAGCAGACACGCAAGAATAGAAATATGATAAAATAAATATGCTATATGTTTTTCTTTTGAAAATGAATCTTCCTGATGACAGTAAGGAGCGTTTATGAACGAATATAAATCAGGCGATACGAATGCGGTCGTACTTGCCGGCATGTGCACCGCTCTTGCGGTGGTGCTGTCGGTGATCGGATTTTATATGCCGCTTGTATCAAGCGTCGTATTTCTTCTCATTCCTCTTCCCATTGCCTATCTGGGCATGAAAGAGGGCGTCCATTGGTCCGTGATTGTCACGGCGGGGGTGATGATTCTCGACTCCGTCTTTTTCGGTGTCGTTTCCGCCGCTTTTCTTTGTGCGATTTTCGGCGTTCTCGGTATCGTTATGGGATTTTGTTATAAAAATAAAGTATCGGCAGCCGTTACACTCATAGCGGGGGCGGCGGTCGTTTTGGCGGCGATTGTCGGAGAAGCGCTGGCGGCGATGTACATTCTCGATATGCCCGCCATGATTTTCGGCGGCACGGCGATGGATCAGATGGAGCAGGAAATGCTGGAACAGATGAAAGGCTTCTACACCGGTGAGCTCCTCGTCCAGGCACAGGACAATGTGAAACAGATGATGGAAGTGATACGGAAGTCCCTTCCGTTTGCTACGGTAGGCGCTTCATTTTTCTATGCATGGGCATCCATGACTTTGGGAAAAATGATTTTTCACCGTATGGGAATTAAGGATATTCCCGTACTGCCGAAGTTGGAACGGTGGGAATTTCCCCGTTTCTTTGTGGCGCTCTATGCCGTTGCCGTTGCGATGCAGTTTTTCCTCAAAGACGATCCGACCTTTTCGGTGATTCAATATAATTTGGGACTGGCGTGTATTTTTATATTCTGGCTGCAAGGGGTGGCGACGCTCTGGTGGCTGCCCCATAAATATCCGATGGTCAGACCGCTCCGCTGGGTCATCATCGTTTTATCCGCCTTTATGGGATTCATACAGATGTTTCTTGTTCTTATGGGAATGACCGATATGGTTCTTTCCTATAGAAGAAAAAGAAATTATCAATAGGTTTTTATAGATACGGTTGTTTCCTTTAAGAAACGGCCATTTGTCAAAGATGGCGTAAGAGAGGATATTATGCTCAGTGATATTTGGGTGTATAAGAAAACATCAAAATTGATGATTGCCCTGCTGCTCCTTTCCGTAGCGATTCTGGCTACGCAGAATTGGCAGCTCGGGCTGCTCCTTTTCATTGTCGTGGCGGCCTGTATTGTCTGGATGAAGCGCTGCGACATGATGCAGGAAAAATTGCTGATGAACTATCTGGACCACTTGTCCGCCGGGGTGAGCGCCGGCACGTCCTATGCGGTGAGAAATCTTCCGCTCGGTATTGCCGTTATGGACGAAAAAAAGAAACTCGTCTGGGCAAACGGCGTATTTCGCTCATGGATGACGCATACTGAAGAAGGAATGCCCTTCCGGGAAGTGATTCAAGGACAGAAAGTTTCCAAACTTTGGGAAAAAACGGGGTGGTTTGACTGCTATTCCGAGGGAAATCTTTACCGCGTATTTTACAAATTTCTTCCGGCGGAAGATGAAAATGATGAACCTTACATGGTCTTCTATTTCATGGACAGAAGCGATGCCGATCAAGCGATCAAAGATGCGGAAAAATCAAGACCCGTTTTCTGTCTGATCCGGATCGATAACGCCCAGGAAGTGACGGCAGAAATGACCGATGTGGAAAGATCGTCCCTGCTTGCGGACGTAACGGAAAAAGTACTGGATACATTCAGCAGAGAAGAAGGGTTTATTAAACAATACAGTACATCCGACTTCGTGGCTTGTATTTCCTCGGAAGCCCTCCAAAAAATGATGGACGACAATTTCGACATATTGGATCAGGTGCGGGAAATACATACGGTGAACCGGATGCCCGTCACACTTTCCATCGGTATCGTGAAAAGCGATGATTCTTTTGCCAAACAATATGAAGAAGCCCAAGTTTCTTTGGACCTTGCCTTAGGCCGCGGCGGTGACCAGGCGATTGTACGGATAGGAAAAGACGTGAAAGCCTTCGGCGGAAAAGCGCCGACCTCCGTCAGCAATACCCGCGTCCGTGTCCGTGTCGTCGCCCAAGCATTAAAAGAACTCATCAATGAATCCGATCTCGTTCTCATTATGGGACATGCCCACGAAGATTTTGACGCCCTCGGGGCTGCCGTAGGCGTTTCCCATCTCGCCAGAGCGTCC
Organism: uncultured Dialister sp.; assembly: GCA_900547785.1. GTDB lineage: Bacteria > Bacillota > Negativicutes > Veillonellales > Dialisteraceae > Dialister. The sequence goes on along the minus strand of URIB01000028.1, from coordinate 1,562 downwards.
GGCAAAGAAACACATATCGTACTCTCCAAACAGGACGATACCTCGAAAAAAATGATAGAAGCCGTCAAAACAAGCGGGCTTGCCGACGGACTTCTCATTGACGAAAATAAAGCCAAAGGCCTTGTGACGGAAAAAACCATTTTGATTATCGTGGACACCCACATTCCCGAACTCGTAGCCGCTCCGGATATTCTCAAAAAAGTAGAAAAGAAAGTTGTCATCGACCATCACCGCAGAGCGAAAACCATGATACAAACACCGCTCCTCACCTATATGGAGCCGTCCTCTTCATCGGCCTCCGAACTTGTGGCGGAACTCGTCCAATACTACGGCGGAGAAGAAGAAATGAACGTTCTCGAAGCCTCCTGTCTTTATGCGGGCATGGTCGTTGATACCAAAAGCTTTGCCGTCCAGACAAGCGTGCGCACCTTTGACGCCGCCAGCTATCTCCGCCGCTGCGGCGCCGATACCGCTCTGGTTAACCGCCTTTTCTCCGTAGATATGGACTTTATCAAAGTCAAAGCCGCCGTTCTTGCCAAAATGAATATCGTAGACGACTGCATCGTCTTTGCCGAATGCCCTGACGGCACGGCGGACTCGCAAGTCATTGCAGGGCAGATTTCCGATTTCCTTGTCAAAGTACAAGACGTGCGCTGCAGCTTCCTTTTCTACCACACGGAAAAAGGACTCTGTCTCTCCGCCCGGTCCGACGGAAGCATCAACGTCCAAGTCATTATGGAAGCCCTCGGCGGAGGCGGACACCAAACCGTAGCGGGCGCCCAATTCGGAGAAGAAAAAAATATAAAAGATTTGACCGATGCCGTTGTCGCACAGGTCCGTAAACAAATAGAGGAGGAAAAAGAATGAAAGTAGTACTGCTGCAAGACGTAAAAAAATTGGGAAAACGGGGAGAAGTCGTGGAAGTGGCTGACGGATACGGCAGAAACGTACTCATCCGCCGCGGCCTCGGTGTAGAAGGAAATAAAGGAAATCTCAACACCGCCAGCCAACGTAAAGAAGCCAAAGAATTTAAATCAAAAGTAGCCGCTGACGAAGCCGTCATCATGGCATCCCAACTCAAAGCCGTCAAAGTCGTTATTCCCGTACAGACAGGAGAAGACGGACGCATTTTCGGAAGCGTCACCGCCAAAGACATTTGCGATGCCATAGAAGCGCAATATAAATTCAAACTGGACAAGAAAAATATCAAATTGAAAAACCCGATAAAAACCACAGGAGAATACGACGTAGAAGTCTGGGTACACCAAAATGTAACAAGCGAAGTTCATATCTCCGTAGTGGCAGAATAAAGAAAATCCCGCCGAATCAGAGCGGGATTTTAAATTGGAAAAGTAAAGACAAACAAGACAGGAAATAAAAAGGGACGCCCTGTGACGGCAAAAGTGAAATGCATTTTGCAAGCGGTATTGAATGGAAGTTGTCACAAAAGGAAAGAATGAAGAGTGTAAGCTGTCCCCGGACACGGGAGGCAAGCGAACCACTTTTCGAGGAGCAAAGCGACGCAGTAAAAGTGAGTGAGACGCTTTGCCTTTGGCTAAAGT
>URIB01000027.1 GCA_900547785.1 uncultured Dialister sp. | reverse complement strand
TTTTCTTGTAACAGTTACATCGCCTGCCGTGATATTTGTGATGTTGTCCCCGTCTTTAAATTCTGCACTCGTCAGTCCTTTGAGGTTCTTGGACAGTTTGACTGCCATGCCGCCGTTGTCTCCGGCTGTTCCTACCACGCCGATGTTATTATCGGAGAGTTCTTTCGCGTCCGTGATTCCGCCCGTGATGTTCAGCTGGGTATTCAGTTTACGCATAACAACGGCATCATTATCTCCTTTGAATTTCAGTCCGTCATCTAAGGTGGCTACTTCGTGGGTTTTGTTGTCTTTGTCTTTGTAGATGATGCGGGTAATTCCGTCTTTTCCGTCTACACCGGGTTCTCCTTTTCCTACTGTGATTTCAGCACTCGTTCCGTCTTTTCCGTTAATGCCGATTTTTCCGTCTTTACCGTCTTTTCCGATAACGAGTTCGTCATTTAAGGAGAGGTCATAAGTTATCTGTCCGTCCTTTTCCGTTTTCTTGATTTTCAGGTTACCGTCAGTGCTGTTTTCTCCCCCGTCTACCGTTACTTTCGTTGCTTTGCCGGCCAGATTCGTGATCTTTTTATTGATATTCGTAATGCTGCTGTTATTGGAAATGTCTATCTTTTCGCCGTCGACGTTAGTGATTTTGGTGGTTGCGTTGTTGATGTTGTCGATGAGTTTATTTGCGTCAATGCCGTACTGGATCTTCTTGCCGGCACGTTTTACCGTCAGTCCTTTGTTCTCTTCTGCAACGGCAAATTCCACTTCATTTCCATCGGCAATTGTTTCGGAGTTTGTATCGCCTGTTGCTTTCAATTTCCAGGAGGACATGTTTCCTACACCTTGTGTCAGTCCCATTTCTTCTTTGAGTTTTTTGGTATTGAGCGTGTAGGTGACATTCTTCTCTCCGTCTACCTTTGCGGTGAATACGCCTGTCGTATCATCGTTTTTGGTTTCTGCTTTGAAGGTAATGGACGGCTTGGTCGTCTCTCCCAAGGTAATGTTTGCCGTACCGGTTGCCGTATCTTTTATGGTAAATCCGCCTTTGAGCTGATTAACGGTTGTTTCCATATTCGTCACTTGCGTCTTGATCGGGTTTACGAATTTATATACTGTGTCTCCTGTAACGATACCTGTGTTATTTTCCGCAATTTGCCCGTCTGCCGCTACATTGACCGCATATGTTTTCGTTTTGCCGTCTATGTCCGTGCCTTCGGTGACGGTGGTATTCGTGCCGTTAATCACTTTGCCGCTTACTTTTTTCAGATTGGTGATGTCCGTCTTATTTTGATCAACTTTCGTATTTACAGCTTTCAGTTGTGCCACGTTGACAGCGTCGGTGTCTTTCGTTCCTGCCGCAAGTCCTGTGATTTGGCGGGTAAATCCTTTTTCTTCGTCACCGATTGCCACTGCTCCGTGAGTAGCCACCCAAGTTGATCCAAATCCCTTTAACTTCGCTGCTGCAGCCAAGGCTTCTTTCTTTAAATCATATGCTTTATCAAGTAGCGTATGACGAACCTCTTCTGCCGCCTCCCAATTCTGCTTGGCTTCTTCCTTTTTTTCAGGCTGTGTCGTGCTGGCATTGATATATTCTTGATATAAACGTTTTGCTTCTGTTTCTGCAGCAATTCCCTTTTCTTCTGCTTCCTTAAAAGTAGCCTTTTTCGTTTCAAAATCCGCTTTAGCTGCATTATATTCATCCATCTTGCCTACAGATGTCAAATATTTCTCTAAATCTGTGATTTCCTGACTATTTAGAAAATCATAGCCACCGATACCTTCTTTTCTTTGTGCATTTGCAAAAGAACCGAGTGCAACTCCATCTTTTACATTTCCATCAGTACGCGATCCCAGCAGGGTCATTGATGCAGGCATATCGGCACTTGCTTTTTCTTGGAGAATCAGTTCAGCCAAATAATTCTCTTTAGCACTATTCATTTTCCCCGGTTCTCCCGGTAATGTATTCAACTTATCTGCATATTTAGCTTCATAGGCTGCTTTTTGAGCAGGATCGTTTAAAAACTTTTCTTTTATATATTCATTCAGGCGAGGAACTGCATCGTGTCCTTGGTGTGAATAAGCATATTTATGGAAATCGTCAATAAATTCTTTATTCCCTACCCAGCTGTTTCCACCGATAGCTACTGTGTTTTCAGAGTAAATTTCGCTCCCGCGACCCAGTACTGTAGTGCCACTTATGCCTTTAGACGTACGCCCTACAACCGTTGCACTATTATCCAGAGCTTTGGCACTAAAGCCAAGAGCTACGCCATACTGTCCATAATTTGCAGCAGAATCTCCGATTGCAACGCCACTTTCACCGTAAGAACCTGTACGTGCACCTACAGATACAGCACCTGAATCTCCGGCAATTGCACGTTGCCCGACCGCAACGCCACTATATCCTAAAGAATTCGCTCCATATCCCATAGCCAAATCATAGTTATTTTTTGCATAGCTATCTGTTCCAACAGCAACAGTCGATTCACCGGTAGATTTAGAATTTTTTCCAACAGCAATGGCATTTCTTTTTGTTGCCCCATCATTATTCCAGTTCGTTCCGTCAGGAGCATTTTTGTCATCTGAATTGACAGAGAAATAATGTACTCCGCCTGCGTCTTTCAATTGATCCGTCACTTTATTGTCCAGTGCTTTCAGCTGCGCCACGTTGACGGCATCGGTATCTCTTGTGCCTGCCGCAACATTGATAATCTGGCGGCTTTCAATAATTCTGTTTCCTGCCGCATCCATTCCATCTGCACCTACACTGACAGCCGCTTTGGTCGCTTTCCATGTCGCTTCCAGTTTTTGTTTTGCCGTCAATGCTGCTATGAAGTCCGCATGCTGTCCTTTCCATGCGTCAAGAGCCGCTTTCGCTTCATCTTTCTTATCTTCCGAGGCATCATTAAATGCATTTGTCAGATTTTCGTATTCCTCTTTTGATTCATTGACCTTGGCTGTCCACTTATCATAGTCTTCTTTTCTATTCAGAGTGCCCAATGCTTCTTCAAAGGTCGCACTGTTTCCTGTAGCAATGTAACCGATTTCGCCGGCTTGTCTGTTTGCTACAGACTCTGCTCCTAAAGCAATACTATTTGCTTCTTCCGCTACAGATTTATAGCCTAACGCAGAGGAAGCAAAACCGTTTACTCTGGACAATGCACCGACCGTAGTAGAAAGTACTCCTTTGGAAGTCGCTCCCAATCCTATCGCTGTCGAAGCTTTTCCGTCAGCGGTGGTTGCAGCACCGACAGCAGTTGCCTGTTTTACCGCATCACTGCTTGTTCCGATAGACGTTGCCGCCAATTCCTTAGCATGCGCCTGCCAACCCACAGCGATAGCTCCTTCTTCTGCACTGGAACGGCTGCCCACTGCTACACCAGACTTTTTGGCCTGCGACTCATCGCCAAGTGCCATCGCCGCACTTCCATAAGCTTTTGTATTCGCCCCCAAGGCAATCGCACTGTCCCCAGAAGACAAAGAACCTGCACCGATAGAAATTCCTCCCAATTCATGGTATCCTTCGTCGATACTCTTTTGAGAACGTTCTACCGTCGCTCCGACACCGAGCGCAATGCCTCCTTCCTTTCTTACATCCGCTCTATGACCTATAGCAATACCGTCAAAAGCTCCTATATTTCCTGTTGTATCACCATTGGGGTCTGCCTTGGCTTTTTGTCCCATCGCAATGCCGCGTCCTTGGCTCATTGCAGATTCACCAATGGCAATACCGCCGTCACCCTTTGCTCCACCATTGAAATAGTTGGAGTCTTCCGTCTGTGCTTTATCAATAGGCGTGACAGAGAAATAATGAACTCCGCCTGCGTCTTTCAATTGATCCGTTACTTTATTGTCCAATGCTTTCAGCTGCGCCACGTTGACAGCGTCGGTGTCTTTTGTTCCTGCGGCTACACCTGTCAGCTGGCGGGTGATTCCGGTCGCTTCATTTCCTATGGAAACGGCTCCGTTTGTGCTGATCCATGAATTATAAATCGCATTTCTGTCTGCCGTTGCTTTTGCCACTTTCGCCTGCAAATCGTAATTATCCGGATCGGCGGCCAGCTCTTTCTGTGCCGCCGTCAATGCGGCATCCGCTTTTGTATACGCTTCTATCTGTCCCGTCATAATGAGGTAGTCATTCAAATCTCTCCACGGTGTATTCGTCAGATTATATCCCACACCGCCGCTCTTTCGTGTGGCAAGAGAGTGTGAACCCAAAGCTACGCCGCCTTCCGTTCCGGAAACGACGGCAAAGTTCCCCAATGCGGTTCCGTACTGGGAATTTCTTACAAGAGCTCCATTTCCTACCGCCGTACTGTAATCGGAATTTTGCACTTTCGCAAAACTGCCCAGTGCCGCACTGCCTACGGATTTTACTGCTTCGGCTCTTACACCTAACGCCGTACTTTGCTCCGATTGATTATCAATGACCGCTTCCGCACCGATAGCGATAGCATTTTCACTGTCGACTTTGCGCCATCCCTTATCCGGGTATCCTTCTACTTTCTGCCTTGACGTGCCAATCGCGATAGATCCGTCTCCATTGGCAAGCGCATTATAACCGATCCCTACGGATCCGTTCCCTTTGGCATTTGCATAACTTCCTCCGGCAAATGCATAGTCTCCTGCATGGGTCTCGAAACCTACTGCCGTTCCCTGATGTCCGTCGGCAACGCTGTTTTGTCCGACCGCCAAAGCTCCCCCAGCAGTTGCTTTTGCATCATTGAAAGTACCGCCTGCCGGTTCCATGTCAATATATTTCAATCCGATTTGGACATTGGTGCCGTCTTGTTTCAGATTGACGCCTCTGCCGGCTTTAAGCGTGACTGTGCCGCCGCTTACTTTTGCGCTGTTTCCTTCCACGGTGGCTTCGTTCTCCGTTTTGGAATCATCACCGCGTGCAACGGCCAATGTCCAATCGGAAGACTCACCCAGATTGGTAATCTTTTTATTAATCTCTGTAATGTCTGTCTTATTTTGATCGACTTTCGCATTCACCGCTTTCAGTTGTGCAACATTCACCGCATCGGTGTCTTCACTGCCTGCGGCGAGTCCTGTCAGCTGGCGGGTCTTTTGGTTTCCTGCATCGCCAATAGAAACGGCTCCGCTCCCTGATTTCCAAGAGGCACTCATATTATTTTTTTCTTTTAAGGCTGCCAGGAACTCCGTATGTCCGCCTTCCCATGCCGTCAGTTTTTGTTTTGCTTCCGCTTCTTCTGTCGATCCGGAGTCCGCATTCATATACGCATTTACGAGGGTATTGTATTCAGCTTGCAGCGGGTCAACGATGCCTGACAGCTTGTCATATTTTTCTTTTTGCCCGATCGCTTCCAGTGCTTTTTCCAGTGTACTGTTATCCCCGCCTAAGGCATAGCCGATTTTTTCTGCGTCCCGATCAGCTATTGAACCTGCTCCGAGAGCGACGCCGCCCGATTTGTTTACTCTTGTTTTTGCTCCTATAGCAATGGAGTTCTCTTCACCTGCACTTGCCAATCCGCCTATGGCAATAGAAAGGCTCTTTTCCGCTTTTGACTGTATACCCATCGCTAATGAATAGTCTCCTCGGGTCTGTGCACAGAATCCAAGTGCCGCAGAGTTCTCTCCATAGGTTTCCGCTCCGGATCCGAGGGCGATACTGTCAGCTGCATTTGCCTGTGATAATGAACCGATTGCTATACCGCGGAAATGGTCTTTTTTTATATTCGTTCCGCTTGTATCGAGCTTACGATAAACAGTTTCCCCATATTCATCTGTCTTCAGGTAAGATTTCTGTTCTTCTGCGGAAATTTCTCCTTTAGCCACTTTATCTTTATATTCTGCTTCTGTAAGCGGCTTTTCTCCTACTGTCGCCTGCAATCCGATAGCAATGCCCTGCGTTCCGTAAACCGTTGCATAGTTTCCTTGGGCAATCCCATTCGCTGCATAGGCACGAGTCGATGCACCGATGGCAATATTATTTCCGCTTACATTGGGGGTATCATCTATCCATCTTGCTTGTGCATCTTGCCCGATAGCTACGGACTGAAACTCACCTTTTGCCCGTTCTCCAATTGCTACCGTGCCCTGCTTTGTCGCTTCGGACAGGCCGCCTATCGCTATCCCTGAATTTGTACCGGCCGTACCGCCAAGTTCTATTTTTCCTCCTTCATTCAACTTTGCCATGACGGCATCATAAACAGCCTGCTGATCTGCCGTAAGTGCCGCAGACGCTAAGCCGCCTGTAGCAAGTACCCCCCCCCATAATTGCAGTAATGATCGCAGATTTCAGGACTTTCCGTTCTCTTGATGCGGAGGGATTTTTTCCGTGGGACTTCGCAATTTCAGAAGCCACCACCCAGGTGTTTCTCACTTTGCTCCAAACCAGTTTGTAAATTCTGTTCATACATAACTCTCCTTTACAAATTAAATTCGAAATATTCCGCAGAAAAATATTTCGTAAGAAACGTAAATTATGCTGGTTTTATTTTATCTCTTCAAAGTTCCTTAATCAAACATTATTTTAGCCTATTTCTTAAAACATGATTTATCTGTCAAATCATTCCACGTTTTTTCATATTTATAATTATAAAATTCCTGTTTTTTTAATCATTTTAAAAGATTTGCACAAATTTACTGACTATTTCTGAATCTTTTTCATAATTTCATCAGTTTATTTCATTTTTTATTCATGGTTACAATTTTTGCATAGCACCCCCCCGATTTTTGCTTTTTACTCATGCATGACTGGTATTAAGATTTTTATGCAAAGAAAAAAATATTTCACCTGTCGTCATGCTTGAGATGAAATGAGCAAGTTGGCATACAAAGGTTAGAAGATTTAATACTTGTATCCTATGCCAGATTCTTCACTTCGTTCAAGAATGACAGGCAAGTATCTAATTCCGTTCTGTAAAAATACTTCTTGTGTTTCTGCTCACGCTTGCCCCTTTCGTCAGCTCCGCTGACACTTTAGCCAAAGGCAAAGCGTCTCACT
>URIB01000026.1 GCA_900547785.1 uncultured Dialister sp. | reverse complement strand
TCATTTTTACAGCGTCGCTCCGCTCCTCGAAAAATGGTTCACTTGCCATCACTTCATTCAAGAATGACGGCAGGTATTTACTGTCGTTCTGTAAAAATCGCTTTTTTCGTATCTGCTCATGCTTATATTCCATTCTTTCCATTTCTGCTTACACTTGCCCCTTTCGACGGCTAACGCCGCCACTTTCCCCGTGTCCGGGGATCGCTTGTGATTGGTATTCTTTCCGTTTGTGACAACTCCCATGTAATTCCATTTATAAAACGTATTTCACTTCTACCACAGTTCGAGAATGACAGGCACTATGCCCGACACGGAGAAGCGCTTATTTTTCCATAAAAAAACAACCGGTTTAATATATACCGGTTGTTTTGTATTTCTTTATTTATCCATTTCTTTGTTCCAACAGGGTGTATCTATGCCAATGACATCGGATGTGAATGTTTCCTCTCCTCCCCTGAAGTGGGCGGTCGCTTTTTTTACGTATTTAAATCCGATATGAAGCATCAGTATATTGACGTAGACAATCGTTATATTTCCCAGGTCTTCAAAGGCCCATATACGGTCCAGATCGTAGCCGGCAATGCTGCTGAGTATCCCGAAGGCGGATACGGAAATGCAGAAAATTCTGACCAGATTGACAAATATTTTGTTGCTGCTGATTTGGCGGGCGGAAACTTCCGTGAATGCCACCATACCGATGACGCAAGTGTAGGCGAAAAGGGCAAAGCACATAGAGAGCAGGAAGAGTATAACGGTTTCAATGCCGCCGGGGGTCATGGAGCTGACGGACATAAGGAAGCGGTTATAGGTCTCCGTTTCTTGCCAAACTTCGGGATTTTGTACCCATTGGTGCGCCATGATGATAATGAAAGCTGTCAGTGTACAAATGACATGGGTGTCGAGAAATACGCCGACGGCTCCTACAAGTCCCTGCTCACAGGGGTGTTTGGCATGAGCGGCGCCTGCCGCCATCGTAATTGTTCCTTGCCCCGCTTCATTGGACATCAGTCCCCGTTTGACGCCTTGTACAAGGGTCATTCCGAAAGCACCGCCGAACATGGCTTCCGGTGTGAATGCTCCGCTGAATACGGCATGAAAGAAATATCCTATGCTGTTTGCGTTATACAGAATAAGCGCAATGACCGTGAGAAAATAAATGCCTGCCATAATAGGCACCATAAATTCACAGGCTCTGGTGACACGTTTCACGCCGCCGAAGGACATAAAAGCGACCAGAGTCACCACGAAAGCGGATACATAGTAGTAAAATTCAGATTGGACAGGATAGTCGACGCCTGTCAGAATCCGCCCCATTGCCGCAATGCCTGTGACAGTATTGAAGCTGTCTACCGGAATGCCGCACATGCTGTACATGATATAGGCACCGGATGCAATGGCGCCAACCCAGACTTTATTATTGCAAAGGGTTCTTGCATAGTAGGGCAGTCCGCCTACATATTCATTTCCTTGTCTTTCTTTAAATATCTGCGCCAATGTACTTTCCGTGTATGCCGTCGCCATGCCGAAAAAAGCGGACACCCACATCCAGAAAAGCGCTCCCGGTCCGCCTGCGGCAATCGCACCGGTAACGCCCATGATATTTCCCGGACCTACACGGATTCCGGAGCTCAGAAGAAATGCCGCCAACGGTGAAATCCCCAATTCACGAGTACGGCTGTGCGCCAGAATGTGAAGTCCTTTTCTGAACATACCGACTTGAATCGCACTGAGACGGAATGTGAAATAAATCCCCGACCCGACTAAAATAAAGGTGGAGAAAGAAAATTCTCCCAGTACGGGAATACTGCTGTACCACTCAAAATTCGTGGGAAATTCCCAAAAAAAATCAGATATCGGGCCGATAATCGCCACAATGATATCTATGACATGAAAAATAGCTTCCATGCTATACCTCCTCGTGAGCACAGTTCCCCTCTGCTCATATAATAAAATACATTGTAACTATATCATGCCAGGCATGATTATGGGTATTTTTCTTTATCCGCTTTTAATTAATTTTTTTTATAGGTACATGTCTTCCTGTTTCTCTTTTTGATAATAAAAAATACAAACCGATGCATGCAACGGCTTGTATTTTTTTTGCACAACTTTATCTCAAAATAGATTGTAAAAACGATTTTGTCCTTTCGCTCCGGGGGGTTTCAAATATGTCTTCACTTGTTCCTTCTTCTTCGACTTTCCCGTCCACCATGAATAAAATTTTATCGGAAACGGATTTGGCAAATGCCATTTCATGGGTAACGATCGCCATGGTCATATTTTCGTCAGCAAGCTGCTGGATCGTTTTCAAAACTTCCCCCGTCAGCTCCGGATCCAGCGCCGATGTCGGCTCATCAAAAAGCATGATGTCCGGATTCATAGCCAAGGCTCTGGCTATCGCCACACGCTGTTTTTGTCCGCCCGACAACCGGCCGGGGTAAACGTCTTTTTTATTTAGAAGTCCGACTTTTTCTAAAAGCGCTTCTGCCATCGGCCATATTTCTTCCCGTTTTTTCCCTTTTACATAAACAGGTGCTGCCAGAATATTTTCCATCACCGTCATATGAGGAAACAGGTTAAAGGATTGGAATACCATGCCCATTCGCAAAATGATTTTCCGTATCTCTTTATCTTCCGCATAAACGACTTTTCCGTTTTCTTCTTTTGCCAAATACTCTCCATCTACACAGATAGAACCGCCTTGAATAATTTCCAAATGGTTCAGACAGCGGAGCAATGTACTTTTCCCGGCACCGGACGGACCGATGATGGAAATGACCTGCCCTTTTTCCAAGTTCATGTCTACGCCGTGAAGAATGGTATTTTTTCCGAAATCTTTCCGGATATTTTTCATTTCAATAAAGCTCATATCTTCACTCCTCATAAACGGCGTAGCGGTTTTCCACATACGTCAAAATTTTTGTCAAAACGGCGGTACACACCAGATAGAATACGGCAGCCACTAAAAACGGCGTCGTATCAAAATCTCTCTGTACAAAGGCGCGAGTCACGCGCATGAGATCATTCATGGCGAGTATATACACCAAGGACGTATCTTTCAGCAAGGTGATTGTTTCGTTTCCCAAGGGCGGAATGACCCGCTTCACCACCTGGGGCAAAATGACGTGCCACATGGTCTGCTTATAAGTGAAACCGAGGACTTTCGCTCCTTCGTACTGCCCTTTACTGATGGATTGAATCCCACCGCGGAATATTTCCGCAAAATACGCCGCATAGTTGGCAACAAAAGCAAGAATCGCCGCCGGAAAATCATTGATTTGTATATTCAGCATAAGCGGCAGTCCGTAGTAAATGAACATAATTTGAAGCATCAGCGGCGTCCCTCTCATCAAATAGATGTACGCTTCCGCCAGACGTCGGAAAAGTCCTACTTTTGAAATTCTGACCAAGGCAAGAAGCATTCCTATAGGAAGAGACAGTATAATTGTCAGAAGAAATATTTGTGCCGAGATACCCAGTCCGGCAAACATATTCGGTAATATGCGGATAATATAATCCATCACAAACTCCTTTAAATCCTTTGTTATAGTAAACCGCCATTCATTATACTTCATCTTCTTTGAAATGAACATATACGAGCATGTTCCCGGTCACTATCAAAAATAAGGGGCAGACTTTGGGAGTCCGCCCTTTTTATCGTTTCTATTATTTCAGCATGACATCTTTTCCGAACCATTTTTCGGATACTTTAGCGCCCTCTCCGTTGGCGATAATTTTTTCAATGCCGTCATTCAATAATTTTACAAGAGCCTCATTATCTTTTTTGATACCGATAGAGAATGTATCTTTCGCCACTTCTTCCGGTAATTCACGGAATACCCCCGGTTTCTTTGTCATGTAGTATTCAATCAGAACGGTATCCGCCAGAACCGCATCGGCACGGCCCGACTCCAAATCCATGAGGCAGGCGGTGAGATCCGGATAGGCTTTAATATCGCTGAATGATTTTTTCAAGTTCCCTTCTCTATTCAGAACTGTTTCTGCCGTACTTGCTTCCTGAATGGATAATCTTTTCCCTTTCAAATCTTCCGCTGTTTTAGCAGGGCTGTCTTTCAGAACTACATAGGCCTGTACGTTATCCATATAGGGTTTTGTGAATGCCAGTACTTTTTGCCGTTCCGGCGTCATGGTAAAACCGTTCCAGATACAGTCGATACGTCCCGATTCCAACTCCGTTTCTTTACTTGCCCAGTCAATCGGCTTAAATTCGATAGGCACTCCGATTTCTTTAGAAATTGCTTTTGCCATATCAATATCAAATCCTACAATTTCTCCTTTGTCATCCCGGAATCCCATCGGTGCAAAGGTATCGTCCATGCCTGCCACAATTTTCGCAGGCTTGCCGCTTTTGTCCGCCGCCGGGGCGTCCGCTTTTTTATCTCCGCCGCATCCGGTCATAAATCCTACAGTTCCCACTGCCAATGCACCGACAATCATCATTTTTTTCCAGTTCATAATTTTTTCTCCTTTTCTTTAACTCTTTATCTTAGTAAAGTGATGTTATGACATAATATTACCCTATTGATTCTCTTTTGTCAAATTTTTTCCAAAAAAACAAAAATAATTTTTCATGTTCCGTTCTTATAGAAGCGCTTGTATTTCTCCATGATATAATGAATCAGAAAGAAGGTTCATTATGAAAACACCCCTTGTATATGATGTATCTATAGGCAAAGAAAAACCCCGTTCGGGAAAACAGAAATCCTGTCCCTTTTGTGAACGGAGTACACTGACGGATATTCTGGATGAAAAAAAAGATATGCTCTGGCTGATGAATAAATTTCCCATCTTTGAAAAAACCTGTCCGACTTTGATTATTGAAACGGAAAAACACAATTCGGAGTTCACTCAATATGACTCCCTCAAATTGCATGATGTCATTTCTTTCGGTTTGGAAAAATGGGAATCTATGGAAAGAAATCCGGATTTCAAGTCCGTGATTTATTTCAGAAATTACGGTCCCGGTGCCGGCGGTTCCCAGCGTCATCCTCACTCACAAATTATCGGTCTTAAAGAATATGACTACCATGAGAATATTTCCGACGAGAACTTTTTAGGCACTGTCTTTCATGAGGATAGCAACTGCTATGCTTCCATTTCTTCTTATCCCATTTGCGGAATGGGTGAATTGAATGTCACGTTGAAGTCGGACGGACAGCTTGATACTTTTGCCGATACGTTGCAAAAAGCAGCCCGTTTCGTCTTGGAAGACTTTCCTCTTTCCTGCAACAGTTATAATCTGTTTTTTTATAAAATGAAAAACATTCATGTAAAAATATGTCCCCGTTATTCCGCAAGTCCGCTTTATATAGGCTACCGGGTCACTCATATCCTTGATGAAAAAAGTATCCGCACCATGCTGCGGACTTTGAAATCTCCAGCGTATTTCGGTAACTGAGGAGCTTTTGATCAATGAAACTTTATGCTTTCAGCGATTTCCATTTATCGGGAAATCCGCCAACGAAACCGATGGATATTTTCGGCGAAAATTGGAAAAATCACAGAGAAAAAATCATGACTGCCTGGCATGACACGATTTGTGAGGAAGATACTGTCATCATTGCCGGTGATCTTTCCTGGGCGCTCCATTTGGAAGATGCGCTCTCAGACTTGAAAACCGTAGCCGCACTGCCGGGAAGAAAAATCATCGTTCGCGGAAATCATGACTACTGGTGGAGTACCGTAACAAAAATGCATCAAATGACCGGTCATGCTTTTGAATTTTTATTCAACTCCGCCCTGCTGGCCGGACACATTGCACTTGCAGGCACACGGGGTTGGATTGCGGAAACGTCAAAAAAATTGACCGAAGACGACAAACCGATTATTTTACGTGAAGAAGGACGGTTGGAACGCTCACTGCAAGCGGCTCAAAAATTCCAAGCCGAAAAAATATTTGCCGTACTTCACTACCCCCCGTTTGATGAAAAAAAAGAGCCAACACACATGCTGGCTATCATGAAGAAATACGGCGTGACCGATTGCATTTACGGACATATCCACGGCAAACCGAATTTCATGAACCTGCCTAATGAACTGGAGGGCATCAAACTTCATCTGACTTCCGCGGATTATCTGGACTTCAAACCGCTCCCCATTTGTGACTTGGAGGAAATGAAATGCACAAATTAGCAGAAAGCCAATTACTGGCCGGATTTATTTACGGCGATCCCGCAACGGATGAATATATCTATCTCCCGGGCAGTGAAGTCGGCGCGGATAGTCCTGTTCTGATTTATGAAAGCGAAAAAAAGCGTCAGGATATTTCCATCGAAAATGCTCTGGACATTATCGAAAAACGAAGTCTTCACCTGACATCTCATCCGATTTTTGGAAAACAAACCCTATAAATAAAAAAGCTGCGGTCCATTTTCTGAAACCGCAGTTTTTTATTTCCTACAAGCCTTGCCCGCTATATTTCATCATTTTTCCGTTTTTTAGTAATCAATTTCTGCATATCTTCCGGCAACGGTGCCTCAAAATAGAGAGTTTCTCCTGTTTCAGGATGAGTGAATCGTACAGAGAACGCATGAAGTGCCTGCCTGTCTATCAAACGGGTATCACCGCCGTATAAATCATCTCCCAGTAAAGGATGCCCTGCATGGGACAAATGCACGCGGATCTGATGTGTCCGTCCCGTCAAAAGATGTAACCGGAGAACCGTAAATTTTTCTTTTCTCTCTATTACTGCAAATTCCGTCCGTGCCGTTTTTCCATCACGGCGGACCGTCCACTCTACAATACTTCCCTCTTTGCGCCCGACAGGTTCATCAATAATTCCTGAATCTTCCGTGATATTTCCTTCTGCAATCGCTATATATTCCCTATAAATCCGGTCGTGGGTTTTAGAGAGTGCATGTTGGATTCTCGCCGATTTAGCAACCACCACCACACCTGTCGTATTTCTGTCCAAACGATAGATAGGATGAATCCCGGATACTATACTTTCCCTTTGGAAATACCCCGCCACCGCATTCACCAACGTATCTTGCACTCCGCGACTTGTAGGGTGAATCAACATCTGCACAGGCTTATTCGCCACCAAAAGAAAAGGATCCTCATACAAAATATCAACAGGTCTGTCGGAAGGAATGATATCCGCACGCTCTTCCCATTCACAAACTACAACATTTCCCTCACGAAGAATGATATTGGCATTTCTGTTTTCCACACCGTCAATCGTAACCCTTCCGTCCCATTTGATTCGTTTCCAAAGTGAAGCGGAAATCCCCTTATAAGAACGAATACAAGATTTCAATTTCCGCCCGTCCTGCGAAGCAGGCACAATAAATTCCAAACGCATAGAGTCCTCTTTTGTAGCTAATCATTTATATTTTATCATAGCAAGCTCCCTGATTTTATTCAATAAAAATCGTCTAAAAAAGATGATTATATTTCTCTCTGCAAAAGTAAGATATTAGAAAACACGCCACCAAAACCGGATTACACCGCATTACATAAGAGAATATAAAATCAAATTCCGATTCTACCAGTATAGCCATTTTGAAAATAGATTTTCTATAAAAACACGAATTACATTTTACATTTGTCAGCCTATATGCTTATGCAAATTATTGCACATAACTTTTACAAGAAAAAAGCACCTACATGACTGTAAGTGCTTTTGGTGTATCTATCAGCAGCTTCCTATCCTCCCGGGCCGCCTCCGGCCAAGTACTTTCGGCGTTTGTGAGCTTAACTTCCGTGTTCGGCATGGGTA
>URIB01000025.1 GCA_900547785.1 uncultured Dialister sp. | reverse complement strand
ATCGCGAAGTAAGTCGGAAATATTATAAAAGTGCATATCAAACCTTAAATCCGGCTTGTCTGAACCGTATAATTCCATTGCATCATCCCAAGTAATCCTTGCAAACGGAATAGGAATATCAACATTTAAAACATTTTTGAAGATCCTTTTCATCATATGTTCCATCAAGTCTAAAATGAAATCTTGATCTTCAAAAGAAAGTTCCATGTCCAACTGAGTAAACTCAGGTTGTCTATCTGCACGCAAATCTTCATCTCGGAAGCAACGAGCAATCTGGAAGTATCTTTCCAATCCGGAAACCATCAGCAATTGCTTGAAAAGTTGCGGGGACTGCGGAAGTGCATAAAACTTACCCGGATTCACCCGGCTGGGAACGAGATAATCACGAGCCCCTTCAGGAGTACTCTTTGTTAAAATAGGAGTTTCAATTTCAAGAAAGTGATGTTCATCCAGAAACTGCCGGATTTCATGAATAATCTTATGACGCATCATAAGATTTCTTTGCATTTCCGGGCGGCGTAAATCAATATATCTATGTTTCAAACGAATTGTTTCATCTACATCAATGCCGTCTTCCACATAAAACGGAGGTGTTTTAGCTTTATTTAAAATACGCAATTCAGAAACGACCACCTCAATTTTTCCCGTTTTCATTTTGGGGTTAATTGTGTCTTCACTTCGTTCTCTAACTACACCTTTTATGGCCAATACATATTCACTGCGAACATCTTCCGCTTTATGAAAGGCTTCTTCTCCATATTGAGGACTCATAACGACTTGAACAATTCCGCTACGATCACGAAGATCAATAAATATCAATCCTCCATGGTCCCGTCGGGTATTCACCCATCCTGATAATGTTAATTCTCTACCGCAATCATTTTCAGTAACCTGACCGCACCCACAGGATCTATGCATGCCTGACATCGTTTCCATATAAAAACACCTCTTTAAAAATTATATAATGCTCAAAAACTATGGGAATGGATAATAAAATCTGCCACGCTTCCTAAGGAAACGGTTTCCTGATTTCCTTTTTCCATGTCCTTCACGATAGCAATTCCTTTTTGCAATTCATCGCTTCCTATAATAACAGTATAAATGGATTTTAATTTCCCGGCTTGTTTCATTTGACCTTTTAAACTTTTACCTTGTAAGTCAAGTTCTGCCAGTATATTTTTTGTACGCAATGCATGCTGTATTTTTAATCCTTCAGCAACAGCATCCTGTCCAAGCGCGGCAATATATACTTTTGGGGACTCTTCCGGAAATGGAATCAAGTTTTGCATATCCAATGCTAATAATAATCTTTCCATCCCTACGGCAAATCCGATTCCGGGGGTTGCAGGTCCTCCCATTCCTTCAACAAGACCATCATAACGACCGCCACCACAAATGGCACTTTGAGCTCCCAGCGGTAAATACTGAATTTCAAAGGCCGTATTTGTGTAATAATCAAGCCCGCGAACTAATCTTGAATCTATCGTATAAGGAATTTCCAGGGCAGATAAATATTGCTTCACCGCATCAAATTTTTCGTTGCAGGTTTCACATAAGTAGTCGGTGATTTCAGGAGCCCCCACGGCTGCTTTTTTGCATCCCTCTTCTTTGCAATCAAGAATTCTTAAAGGATTTTTATATAACCTCTCTCTACAATCTTCACAAAGATGATCTTTCCTTTTCTCAAAAAACTCAATCAGCTTGGCCCGATAAACAGGTCTGCACATTGAATCCCCGATAGAATTAATATGCAAACTTAAATCTTTAAGTCCTAAAGATTTCAACAGGTCATAGGCTAATGCAATCACTTCCGCATCGGCAGCCGGTGACATCGCACTTAAAACTTCCACGCCAAATTGATGGAACTCTCTATATCTGCCGGCCTGAGGACGATCATATCTAAACATAGAGCCGATATAAAAAAATTTATGAGTCTGCTGATCTCCATAGAGCTTATGTTCTAAATAAGCTCTTACTACGGATGCTGTATTTTCCGGACGGAGCGTAACAGATCGCCCTCCACGATCTTCAAAAGAATACATTTCTTTTGTTACTACATCCGTCGTATCCCCTATTCCACGTAGAAATAATCTTGTATCTTCAAATATAGGAGTACGGATTTCCTTATAATCATACCGGCTACAGAGATCCCTGATAACAGATTCTATATAATTCCACTTATAAACTTGATCAGGTAATATGTCCTGTGTTCCTCTTAATGCCTGCAAATTGATAACACCTCTCCACTTTTACCTATTTTATTCCAAAATCATGCAAGAGCGACACTAACGCATTAATTTTATCACCATGCTTATGTATAATCAAATCTACGAGTCAATAAAACTTAGATTTTTTGATTACTTTTTGCTCTACTATTTTTCTTTTCACAGTCTGCACAATAGCCGTAGAACTTAAGTTGGTAATCCACAATACCGAAACCGTTATCTTTTTTTATTTTTTGTTTTATATCATCAAGGAAGTTGTAGGTAAATTCGATCACTTTCCCACAATTTAAACAAATCAGATGATGATGGGAATGCGCCAAATTATGATCATTCAATTCATAACGACTTCTCCCGTCACCAAAATCCAATTTCTTTAATAATTCAAGAGTTGTAAAAAGTTCGAGGGATCTATACACCGTCGCCAGTCCAATGTCCGGATTCCCTTCACGAACTACTTCATAGATATCTTCTGCACACATATGATTTTCTTTACTGTCTAAAAATGCCTGCAATATAATTTGCCGTTGTGTTGTAAATTTAAATTTATGTTCTCTTATTTTTTTTCTCAACGTATTCATTACTGTTGTTTTTTTCATAAGATTGTCCTCCGTTACCGACTTACTTTATATTTATCGTAATACCACATGTGGCGGAATAATATTTGTAAAACTGCCACGGTAGGAACAGCAATCATCATTCCTATTACACCGAACAGACTTCCTCCTATAAGAACACCGGCAATAATAGCCACCGGATGCACTTCAATAATTGATCCCATTAATTTGGGCATAACGAAATGTGAGTCAAGCTGCTGAACAATTACGTAAAAAATAATAACCTGAATCGTGGTAGCCGTTCCTTGCAATAATCCTAAAAGGATGGGCGGAATCGCCCCTATAATCGGTCCGATGACAGGAACCATTTCTACAAGACCGGCAAGCAGCCCAATGACGAGAGGATACGGGATATCCATAATCCACATTCCCACAAATACGACAGCCGCCATTAAAACAGACAACAACAATTGTCCATGGATATAGGCCTTAAGTACAAAGTGTATCTCTTTAAAAACCTCTTTTATATGTGCTTGATATTTATCAGGGAAAAAACCTGCAAACAAATCTGCAAAGGCACTCCCTTTTTTCATCATGTAAAAAGTAATAAAAGGGACAACAACTAATTCGATGACTGTACTTGCTAAAGAAAATATGGCAAACAAACTGAATTGTGCAAATTTTAGCGTATATTCACCAATCTCCTGTATCATTTTTGATACAAATCCCTGTACTTCCGATTGTATCTCTGCCGGTAATACATTCAAATCATATCTTTTTCCTATTTCAGGGATTGCGGTTTGAATGGCTGTAAATGTTTCCGGTAAACTTTTGCTGAAATCTCTTAGCTCTGCAATAAACGGAACAAAAATATGAATCATTATCATATATAAAACAGCCAAAAATATTAAAAAGGAAATGGATATGGAAAAGTCATAGGGAAACTTTTTGATTCCGATTTTTTTTGCGTATTTTTGTATCCATTGCGCTAAAGGGGTTAAAAGTATCGATATAATTAACGATATTCCGAAAGGAAACAAAATGGATGGTGAGGATATAATTAACACTGCAAAAAAGAGTACAATAGTGATCCTTAACCAAAATTCAGGTGTTTTTTTCATTATACATCCTCCGATAAAAATAGGTTATATTTCTTTTCATGACCTATATTGGTTGCTTCTCCATGCCCAGAAAGGACAACAACATCATCCGGCAAATTTAATAAGTTATTTCTTATATTTGTAACCAATTCGCTCATATTTCCACCGGGGAAATCGGTGCGCCCTATAGAGCCCTGAAAAAGAGCATCTCCCGAAAAAACGACGCCTCCTTCTTTATTATAAAAAGAAATCCCGCCCGGTGTATGTCCTGACGTGTTTAAAACTTCAAAATCAAGTTTGCCTATATGTATATGTTCTCCATACTCTACCCATACATCGGCATCCTCACAAAGAACAGGTTCCGGCAAAGCGTTTGACAGATTTTTTTCAGGGGCTTTTAAATAAGGCTGATCTTTTTTATTCATGTAAACTTTTGCGTTTATATAGTTTTTTCTTAGTACATTCAAGCCCGCCATATGATCTACATGAGCATGTGTTAAAAATATAGCCTCTACCCTAACTTTTAATTTTTCAACAGCATGAATTATATTTTCAGGCGTGAATGACGGATCAATAATAACCGCTTTCATTGTTTCTTCATCATAAATGATATAAGTGTTCGTCAAAAACGGTCCCAGAACAAGATATGTAATCTTCATTCTTCGAATGCTCCTTTTCGTTAAAATTGTTTATTTGAATCTATAATCATAGTAACCGGTCCGTCATTATCCAAAATAATATTCATGTGCGTTTGAAAACATCCGGTTATTATATGAAGACCTGTTTCCCGGCATAGAGTCACTACTTTTTCATAAAGTAAATTTGCCGATTCCGGATTCTCCGCTTCAGTAAAACTTGGACGTCTTCCATGACGACAATCCCCATATAAAGTAAATTGTGATACCAAGGCAAGATCCCCTTTTACATCACATACAGAATGATTCATTCGTCCCTGTCCGTCTTCAAATATACGAAGATTCACTATTTTATCAGCAATATACCGTGCATCTTCATCATTATCTCCCTTTTTTACTCCGATCAGTACCATCATTCCTTTTTTTATATGCCCGATTTCATTGCCCTCTGAAATGACTCTGCAAAAATTACATTTCTGAATAACCGCTCTCATCTATCCTCCTTTAGAAGAACGCATCCTGTTCACAGAATGTACTCCTTTAATACGCCGGATTTTAGTCATTATATAGTCTAATTGCGGCAAATCTTTAATCTGGATTCCCAGATTCATAACAGCCGTTCCTGCCTTTTCAACTTTGACATTGGCGGAAGAAACAGAAAGCTTCATTTCCGTCAATGCTGCTAAAATATCAGCCATTAAACCTGTACGGTCATAAGAAACGACTTCAATTGTTACTAAAAACATACCGGTTGTCGCTTGTTCCCATTCCACTTCAATTTCTCTTTCTTTATCCATAAAGTTAATGGCATTGGGACAGTCCAGACAATGAACGGATACTCCTCTTACCCGGGTCACGTATCCAATAATTTTATCGCCGGGAACAGGGTTGCAGCACTTGGCCAAATGTACTTCAAGCCCCTCTTGCCCTTTTACAAGAATACCGGTGCCGGAGTACTTTTTTATGCTGTGCATTTTTAAATTTTCAAAATCTTTTGCGGTCTTTAAACTTGTTACTTTTTCAATATTCTCATCTTTCTTATAGAGATCAACAAGTTTAAGAATCACACTTTTTATAGCGATACCACCATACCCGACGGCCGCAAGAATATCATCTTCGGAAATATGATTAAAATATTTTCCTACTTCTTTCAGTCTTTCTTTAGACGCAACTTCTTTCGCTTTATAACCTAAACGCTCCAACTCTTCTAAAAGCAGTTCCTGTCCACGGGAAATGTTTTCCGGACGATATTCTTTTTTAAACCAACTCCGAATTTTTGCTTTGCTTTCACTGGCTCCCACCATATTAATCCAGTCATAGCTGGGTTTGCCCGTTTTAGAGGTAATGACTGAAACGATGTCTCCGTTTTTCAATTTGGTATCTAACGGGACAATCTTATTATTCACTTTTGCACCCACGCATCGGTTTCCAACTTCCGTATGTATACGGTAAGCAAAATCAATGGGGATAGAACCTTTAGGAAGATTGATTACATCGCCCTTCGGAGTGAAAACAAAAACTTCATCTGAAAATACATCCAGTTTAAGTGCATTTAAAAATTCTTTTGAATTTGATGTATCCTGCCATTCCAGCAATCTCCTCAGCCAACTGATTTTTTGGTCAAAGTTTTTAGAGCCTGCTTTATTTCCTTCTTTATATCTCCAGTGTGCAGCAATTCCATACTCAGAAATATGATGCATTTCCCAAGTGCGTATTTGTATTTCTACAGGCTGTCCTTTCGTTCCGATCACTGTTGTATGAAGGGACTGATACATATTAGGCTTAGGAACGGCAATGTAATCTTTAAAACGGTTCGGAAGCGGTTTCCATAAAGAATGGGCAATTCCCAAAATGGCATAGCATTGCGGAATCGTATCTACAATCACTCTGACCGCATACAAATCATAAATTTGTGATAAATCTTTGTTGTCCCGTTTCATTTTTTTATAAATACTATAGAAATGTTTAGGGCGCCCTGTAATTGTCGTTGTAATTCCTGATTCTTTTATGTGTTGTTGAAGAACTTTCATCGTATCATTGACAATCTCTTCACGAACTTTTCGTTTTTGCCGCATTTGACGAACAAGATCGTAATACTCCTCACGATGAAGGTAATAAAAACATAAATCCTCCAATTCCCATTTGATATTATAAATTCCCAGACGATGTGCCAACGGAGCATATATTTCCATAGTTTCTCGTGCGATACGCTCCTGTTTCTCTTGCCGAAAGACTCCGAGCGTTCTCATGTTATGCAGCCTGTCTGCAAGTTTAATGATGACCACACGTATATCTTTTGCCATAGCAAGAAACATTTTTCTAAAATTTTCCGTTTGCTGATCTTCTTTATCTTTATAATGAAATTGCGATAATTTAGTTACACCGTCAACTAAAAAAGCCACCTCTTCTCCAAAAAGCATTCTTATATCGTCGATAGTGTACTCCGTATCTTCTACTACATCATGAAGCAGTGCGGCAACGATTCCCTCCGTATTCATTTCCAACTCAGATAAAATATATGCCACTTCCAAAGGATGGATAATGTATGGCTCACCGGTGGCTCTTACCTGTGTTTCATGTGCTTTATCAGCCAGCTCATAGGCTTCTCTTACTTGCTCAATACTTTTTTCGTCGGAAATATATTGCGTAATTTTATCAATCAGTTTTTTATACGCTGTTTCTTTTTCTTTTATAAAATCCTTTTTTTCATTAGCCGCTTTTACATAATCATCTTGGTGAATCAAAAACTCTGCCAAGGTAGATGCGGACGCATCAGTATGTATTTTTCCTCCGGACAAGGCCGGTGTAAATAAATCGGATATGTTCTTTTCTTGAATCTTCCCTATGTTTGTATCCTTGTTTTCCATATGATGCCCCTTTACTGTTTATATTTTCTATAAACAGATGAAGACAATAAATCCAACTTTCTATTTGGTATAATGCGTCGTCGATAATAATCAGTACCGTTTTTGCTGAAACGGTATAGTATTGCCAACTCTTCAAAAACGGCAAGTGCTATATTGATGGTGCCTGTTTCCACTTCTTTTCCGGTTTTCTCCTGCAATACAGCCTGAACCTCTCCCACAGACAGAATGGTATCCTCTTTCAAAATTTCTCTTAGCAAAACAAAAATTTTTACTAAAAAATCTCTGGTTAAAAAGAAATTCTCTGCCTTTTGGACATCTTTACAAATCAATTGCACATGTTCACCATACCAGTCATGAATCTCCGGCTCAAAAACCAAGTTCACCGTATCTCCCGCACAACAAGGATCACACTCTCCGGCATTCCAAAATATGGCTTCTACAGGAGTGTTATTTTGCATAACCTGACACTTGAAATGACGATTATCATTGCCTATGCGGCGTGCCGTTTCTACAAAAGCATTTTGAATGGAAAAAAGAGGCTTGGGATTATCACACCCATAAGGTTCAAGCAAATTCAAAGATCGGATAAAATCAAGAGTAATTTCATCCAAGGGAATCGTTTCTTCTAATTCCAGAACCGGGATATAGTCGCCGGGTGTCAAAATCTCTTCTGCATACATATTTATTTTTTTTCTAAATAAGGATATCTTGTCCTCAGCGATGCTGAATCCTGCCGCCATTTTGTGCCCGCCGTACTGAATCAATAAGTCCGCCTGAACCCCCAGTGCCTCATACATATTAAAAGCAGGTATACTTCTGCACGATCCTTTTCCCACCCCGTTACGAATTGTTAACACCAATACGGGACGATGATATAATTCCAGAATCCGTGAAGCGACAATTCCTATAACTCCGGGATGCCAGTTCTTTCCGTCTATAACAAGTACTTTATCATTTTCAATATGAAGTTCTGTGATTCGGTTAAGTGCTTCTTCATAAATTTCCCGTTCAATCTTTTGTCTTTCTATATTGGTATCACAGAGCTTTTGTGCCAATTGTTCCGCTTCCACTCCTGATTCCGTTATCAACAGCTGTACGCCATATTTGGCATGAGTAATTCTTCCCGCCGCATTCAAACGGGGAGCAAGTCCAAAAGAAATCTGGTCTGCATGCAGAAATTCTTTTGTATCTTCATTAACAATTCCTGTTGTACGAAGTAGAGCAAATAAGCCTTTAATGGGCGTAGATAAAAACCTTTCCATTCCTTTTCGAACTAAAACCCGGTTTTCTCCCGTCAAAGAAACAACATCGGCAATCGTTCCTAAAGCGGCCAATTCCACATCATCGGTGTAATTTTTTTTGTAATTTCTCATATAAAGTGCTCTGCATAAAGTAAATGCAACTCCGCAACCGGCCAATTCTTTATAAGGATAATGACAATCTTTTTGATGAGGATTTACTACAGCAACACAAGATGGTATTATGTCCGGCGGTTGGTGATGATCGGTAATGATTATATCTATAGCAGCCGGTGCTGTTTTCACCAGATCGGCCGAACTGATCCCGCAATCTACAGTAATCAGTAAAGTATTTCCTTCTTCGGCCAATTTTTCAATAGCATTTTGATTAAGACCGTATCCCTCTTCTTCCCGTACGGGAATATAAAAATCAACCGCCGCTTTTTCCCGTTTCAGATAACGGACAAGAATGGCTGTCGATGTAATTCCGTCAACGTCATAATCTCCATAAATAACAATTTTTTCCTTTTGATCTATCGCTTGTTGGATACGTGTAACCGCTTCATCCAT
>URIB01000024.1 GCA_900547785.1 uncultured Dialister sp. | reverse complement strand
GCTCCGCTCCTCGAAAAGTGGTTCGCTTGCTTCCCGACAAGCGGGGACAGCTTACGATTGTTTTTCTTTCCTTTGATATATCGAACAAGTATTTAATTCATTTGCAAAACGCATTTCATCTTTGCCGTCATTCCGGGGCGCGGACTATTTGATGTTGCTGAACAAATATAGTACTATGTCTATGTATTTCATTTCTATTTTTAATTTTCTGGAAAGATTTTTTTCATGATGAACGGTTACGATGGGAAGTATTTGCGGATTGCCATGCCTGCGGCTTTAGAGAGTCTTTTTATGATTCTTTTGGCGTCGGCGGATTTAATTATGGTGGGGACTCTCGGTGCGGTTTCTATTGCGGCGGTGAGTATTTTTCTCCAGCCTCGTCTTGTGATTCTTTGTTTTACCCGTTCTCTTTCTTCGGCGGTTACTTTGCTTGTGGCTCGTGAGGCCGGGCATGATGACCGGAGGCAGGCGGCGGATATTTTGAAAAAGTCGCTTTTGATCGGCACAACGGTTCTTCTTTTGATTCATGCCGTTTTTTATTGGTATTTGGAAGAAATTTTTTATCTCATGGGGGCGCAGGAGGAGTATATCGCTTATGCTCTTGTGTATGGAAATATTGCTCTTGTTTCGGTTTTTATCACATCGTTGACGCTTATTTTCCAGGCGGTGCAGCTCGGATACGGGCAGACGGCGGTGATTATGAAAACAAATGTGGCGGGAAATATTCTGAATGTGGTAATGAATGCACTTCTGATTTTCGGTCTCGGTCCGTTTCCTGCCATGGGTGTCGCGGGGGCGGCGATCGGTACGGTGGCAAGTACGGTTTTCACTTTGGTCTGGACTCTTTGGATTATGAAAAAGGACGGGTTTCTTTCCGGCGGTTCTTTTTGGCCGGATTCTGCGTATTTCCGCCGGATTTCTCCTGTATTTCTTTCCATTTTCAGTGAGCAGGGGTTCGAGCGGATCGGTATGGTGCTTTTCACCCGCATGGCGGCGGGGCTTGGAACGGTTCCTTTTGCGGTGCACAGTATTTGTATGAATATTTGTGATATTTACTGGGATTATACAATCGGTATCGGTAAGGCAAGTATGGTTATGGCGGGTCAGTCGGTGGGAAAGGGAAATGAATCGGAATGGCGCATGTATAATCGTACGGGCATCAAGTGGAGTTTGATTTTTTCCACGATTTCATTTTTGGTGACTTTCTTTTTCAGGGAAGAGATTTTTTCTTTTTATTCGTCCGATCCCGCGGCGCTCGCCATGAGCGGCGGTGTCATGATTCTTCTGGCGCTGGTCAGTTTTCCGGAAGCGCAGGCGATTGTCTGTGCCGGGATTCTCCGCGGAAGCGGTCGGACGGGAGCGGTGGCGGCTTATTCTTTTGTGAGTGTCACGGTGCTTCGCCCCGCTATGACGGCTTTTTTCCTGTATGTACTGGATTGGGGACTTATGGGCTGTTGGTGGGCTCTTTTTCTTGATCAGTGCATACGCGCGTCGTGTGCGACGTTTCTCCTGCACCGTCTGAAACGAATGCGATGGAGTGATATGCTTGCTCTTACTTAGGGGTCTCTTTTGTGATGTCTATTTACAAATCATCTGATTTGGCATAGAGTAATAGTCAGATAGTTCATTTTTGTTTTTATTAGGAGGTATATCATGACAGATCGCGGATTTACGGATAAAATCAAGGGAAGCATTAAGGAAACTGTCGGAGAAATCACGGACGACTCCGCTTTAAAGGCGGAAGGTTTGATGGACAAAGCGACAGGCAAGGCCAAAGAGGTCACTTCCGATGCCAAGGATGCTGCTGAAGAAGTGATTGAAAAGGTCAAAAAATCTATCGATTGATTTTTACACAATAAAAAACCGGATTCACATAGCGGTGATTCCGGTTTTTTTCGTGCCCGAATGCTTATATTTCTTATCTGTTTCAGCTGAGCGCCACGTCCAACGCCATCATAACCATAAAGCCGGCCGCAAAGGAAATCACGCCGATATCGGAATGTTCTCCTGCTGACATTTCCGGAATAAGTTCTTCAACGACGACGAAAATCATAGCGCCGGCGGCAAAACAAAGGAAGTACGGGAGAAAAGGTACGACAAGTTCCGTCAGAAGAATGGTGAGAAGCGCACCTGCCGGTTCTACCGCGCCGGAAAGAACGCCGCCGGCAAAGGATTTCATTTTTCCCATTCCGCCCGCTCTGAGCGGCATGGATATAATCGCTCCTTCGGGAAAGTTTTGTATGGCAATGCCCAAGGCGAGCGCCATCGCTCCGGCAGCGGTGATATCTCCGCTCCCTGCCAGATATCCTGCATAAACAACGCCGACCGCCATGCCTTCCGGAATATTATGGAGTGTGACAGCGAGAACGAGCATCGTTCCTTTTGCCAGATGCGCCGCCGGTCCTTCCGCTTTTTCCGCATTCATATGCAGATGGGGTATCACATGGTCAAGGCATAAAAGAAAAGCGACGCCCACGCCGAAGCCCGTAACGGCAGGCACAAACGCCCACCGCCCCATATCCGCCGCCATATCGAGAGCGGGAAGAATCAGACTGAAAAAAGACGCCGCCACCATGACGCCTGCGGCAAATCCCGTCAAACAGCGCTGCGTTCCCCGGTGAAGGGCTTCTTTCATGAAAAATACGCACGCCGCGCCGAGGGCCGTCCCTAAAAAAGGAAGGGATAATCCCCAAAATACATCACTCACCATAATTTTTTACTCCTTTTTCCATGAAACGTTTCCTTTTTATTTCTTCCCCGGTTTTCATGATCCGTTTTTGCAGCAACGGCAAAAATGCGGTATATATATGTTGAAAATATAAAAGTTACTCAATATGTTGTGTATAAGTTGTGAATAAATGACCTTTATCTACTATTTCTTTCTTTCAAATCCGCTTATGCAAGAAAAAAGACGCTATTCCCGTTCCGGTCATTTTAAAAAGAAGAGTTTCCGCAGAGAGCGGCTCTCCTTTTTTATTGTATCGTAATATTCATATGGTCATTCAGGTATTCGACAGCGCCCGGAATCCCGGCCATATACGCTCTGTACAGGCAGGAGAGCGCTCTGTCCTCGTCCGCTTCCGTCCCGAGTCCCTCGTGGTAGCAGACCCCTAAATGGTATTGCGAAATCGCTTCGCCCGCTTCTGCCCCTCTCCGGTACCATGAAAAAGCTTCGGAAAGATTGGGCATGATTTCCGTTCCGGTCAGATACATCGTGCCGATTTCGTCCGCCGCTTCTCCGTGGCCGAGTTCAAAGGCTCTTTTGTACCAGTCCACCGCCTTGACTTTGTCTTCTTTCGTTCCTTCTCCGTAGCGGTAACATTTAGCAAGAGAAAAACAGCCGGCGGGAAGTTCCAGTGCCGCCGCCATTTCAAAAAGACGGAACGCTTTCCCCGGATTTTCGGGAACGCCTATTCCGTGGAGATAACACTCTCCCAAAGACCAGATGGCAAGCGGAAAATTTCTTGCCGCCGCTTTTTCCAGACAGTCCACCGCTTTCCTTTCATTTCTTTTGATGCCGGCTCCCTCCAGATAGCATCGGCCCAGCATGAAAAGGCCGTCCACATCTCCCAGCGCGGCGGATTTTTTGAAATAGCGGCAGGCTTTCTTTTCATCCGGCGAAACTCCGTCACCGGCATAATACATAAGTCCCAGTGACGTCATCGCTTCTCTTGATCCCGTTTGGGCGGAACGTTCATAATAAACCGCCGCTTTTTCCGAACTCTCTTCCGTTTCTTCGTCCAAGCGGTATATGTCGCCCAAGGCATTCAAAGAGCGCCAGTATCCTTTTTCCGCGCTTTTTTCCAGCCAGCGGACCGCCTTATTTCTATCCTTTTCCGTACCGAAACCGTAGAGATACATATCGCCCAGTTCATCGGCGGCAATCAGATCGCCCGCTTCCGCCGCTTCCAGCACGGCGGGAAAACATGCTTCGCAAAGCGCTGTCATCTCCGGAGAAAACCGCTCATACATATACGCCAAATTCAGGCGGCACAAAACTTCTCCCGCCGCTCCTTTTTCATGCCAGTACCGGGCTTCTTTTTCATTCCTGTCCCGAAGTCCGCCCAAACCGTGGCTGTAGTATTCTCCTAAAAAATACATCGCTCTTGCAGAACCCGCGCCCGCCAGAGAAAGAAAGAGCGGGAAGGCTTCGTCCAGCTTGCACCGGATATATAAATCTTCCGCTTGTTTCAATACTTTTTCATTAAACATAATTACCTCATTAATTATCGCTGGTTTTATTGTAACATAAAGACAGGAAAAAACGCATTTTCTCTTTACTTTCTAAATCCCTTTCTTATTTCCCGTAAATTTCTTCCGTCATTTTTATAAACGCTTTCGTCATCGCCGCTTTCGACTCCGCCTTTCGTACCGCAAAAGAAATATCATAGGAAGGGGCGCCGGCGAAATGAATCACCCGGAGTTCTTTCATTTCCTTTTCCGTCAGAAGATGCCCTGCCAGATTTTCCACGCAGAAAAAAATCCCTTCTCCTAACAAGCACAGCTTGAGTAGCGTCGCCATATTTTCCGATTCCACCGAAATATGCGGTTCAAAGCCAGCATTTTTGAACAAGCCCCGCACGGAAGAGCCGATAATATCGCTCCGGCTGTTCAAAAGAACGGGACATCGCCGGAAATAAGAAAGCCAGCCTTTTTCTCCTTTTTTTGCCGCTGAAATCATGGCTTCCTCTTCCTTTTCGAACCGCTCTTCAAAAAAAGTCTTTGCTCCTAAAAGAACAATTTTTTCCTTATAAAAAGGAATTTGCACAAGCCCCGCCACCGGTCCGTCAAAACGGGCAAGCACAAGATCCAGATTGCGGCTTTCCAACTCACGGACAAGACGGTCATTGGCCGCTTCCACAAGACGGATACGCACCGCCGGATACCTCTTACGGTACCGGTGAATCACTGTCGGCAAAAGAAGCTGTCCTCTCGCAGGAGCGACACCGATGCGGAGCGTGCCCGCCATTTCTCCATGAGCGGACGAAAGTTCCCGGCGAAACTCTCTTTCATTTTCCTCGAACGCCAGTGCATAGCGATAAAAAACTTCCCCCGCCCCGGTCAATTCCAAAGGAACCCGCCTTACAAATAACGGCCCGCCCGTTTCCTTTTCCAATGCCGACACATGGGCGGATAAGGTCTGCTGTGTAATATAAAGTTTTTCCGCCGCTCTCGTGAAATTCCGTTCCCGCGCCAGAGCCAGGAAATATTTGATACTTAAAAAGTTCATAGCTTCTCCGATTACAAGTATTTACCTGTAGTATAAACAAAAAATAACAGTTTTTCAACGATATATTTTTCGTTATAATACAAGTAAAGGGAGAAACCGAAGCAAAAGAGCAGGGGTGCGTACACAGGTCAAAATCATTCCACGTTTCTGCTCCAACTTGCCCCTTTCGTCAGCTCCGCTGACACTTTCCCCGTGTCCGGGGACAGCTTGCGATTGATATTCTTTCTTTTGTGACAACTTCCATTCAATTTCATTTGCAAAACGCATTTCACTTCTGCCGTCATTCTTGAGCGGCAGGCAGAACTGAATATTAATAAGAGAAAAGAATATACTATGACTCTTAGCGAAGAATCCGGCATAGGATAATCGCTAAAAGCGTATTTAAATAATAAAAACTATAATTTCTTTCTTCCTTAGCGTCAGCTTCCCCCCCCCCGCACCCGGAGGGAAGTGCCGAGCCTGCGAGGCGATAGGGGCAAGGGTGCGTACACAGGTCAGAATATGTAATACTCCTATCCTTTGCCCGGATTCTTCACTCTGAGTCAATCTCCTTTTATTACATGACAGTCATAGCGGTTTTTATAACCGTTCAAGAATGACGGGCGGGCGTTTAATGCCGCTCTGTAGGAAATCATTTTTTATGTCTGCTCACACTTGCCCCTTCCGTCGGCTTCGCCGACACCTTCCCATAGTCGGGGACAGCTTTTTATATGAGTCATTTCAATATTTTTCCGGTTTTACTTACACTTATTTCTATTCTTTCGCTTCTGCTCCAACTTGCCCCTTCCGTCAACCTGTCGGTTGACACCGTCCCCGTGTCCGGGGACGGCTTGCGTTTCGTATACTTTTCTTCTTAGGCGAAAAGTCATTTACCGTCTCTCGAAAACGCAATTCACTCGTGCCGTCATTCTTGAGCGGCGGGCAGATCCGAAATGGTAATTAAGAGAAAAGAACATACTATGACTCTTAGCGAAGAATCCGGCATAGGTTAATCGCTAAAAGTGTATTTAAATAATAAAAACTATATTTCTTTTTTCCTTAGCGTCAGCTTCCCCCGAACGCGGAGGGAAGTGCCGAGCCTGCGAGGCGATAGGGGCATGCTTGAGTACACAGGTCAGAATCATTTGCAGGTATGACTCATCTTTATTTTTCTTTTATCAGAAAGAGGATGCATGATGACGAAACATCTTTCTTTACTTTCCGGGCCGCTGGCTTTTGCGGCGGCGCTTTTTCTTTTACAGCCCGTTTTCACTTTTAAAGCGGCGGCGGCGCTGGCTACGGCTGTCTGGATGGCACTCTGGTGGATTTTCCGTCCCTGCTCGATTTATGTGACTTCCTTTGTGCCGATCGTGGTCAATTCTTTTTTCGATCTCATTCCGGGCGCTCATGTGCTCAGTCAATATTTTTCGGAAATTGCGGTTCTTCTTCTCGGTTCCGATTTAATTTGCCAAACCTGGACGACAACGAAACTGGACCGGCGGATTTCCGTCAAAGCGCTCTGCTTTATCGGAACGTCCATGAAAAACCAGGTTTTTGTCTGGTTTTTTGCTTCCACTGTTCTTTCCATTTTTCTTCCCAATGTGGTGGTCGCTTCGATTTTCTGCCCGATTGCCATTTCCATGCTGAAATTTGTGGGAGAGACGGACATTGAAAAAAGCAAAACTGCCATCCCCATTCTTCTCGCCATCGGTTGGGGGAGCGGTATCGGCGGTCTCGGTTCTCCTATCGGCAGTTCGGCGAATCTGGTGGCGATTTCTTATTTCGAAAAACTGTCGGGACAGGAATTTATGTACTATGACTGGGTGATCCGTTTTCTTCCCGTTCTGTCCGTAATTTTTATAGTGAATCTGATTTTCCTGTGGTTTCTTCCCGTGCCCGTGAAATATCTGGCAGGAACAAAAGAGTATTTCCTCTCCATGTATCAATCGTTCGGTCAAATGAAACGGGGCGAAAAAATAGGGCTTGCTCTTTTCATTCTTTCCACCACCCTGGCTTTTGTCCGTCCGCTGTTCGCGGATCTTCTCCCCGCCATGAAACCGGCTTATATTTTCTTTTTCTGCGGGCTTCTCATGTTCTTCCTTAAAGATGAGAACGGAAAAGTCATGCTGACATGGAAATATGCGGAAAGCCACGTCATGTGGGGTATGATTTTCCTTTTTGCCAGCGGTCTTGCCTTGGGACGCCTTGTCATTGAAACGGAGGCGGTAACGCAAATGGCGTCGCTCATCGCCCGTTATCCGCTCCGGGACGGGATTTTCCTCATGGCCGCGTTCTGTTTCTTCTCCGTTTCCATGACGGAGCTTTCGAGCAATACCGCCGCCGTATCCATCAGTGTCCCTGTCATTCTCGGCATTACCGATGCCTTGGGAATCGCTCCTTTCCCGTATTTGCTCGCCGCCGTGGTTTCTTCCTGCTGTGCTTATGTTCTGCCCGTCAGCACAAGAGCCATTCCCGTCGGTTACGGACTCAATGCTTCCGCGCAAATGAAAGAGGGGCTGAAACTGACACTGATCACATGGCTGACCGTCACCTGCACTTGTTTCCTTTTCATGAAATATGTTCCTCTTTTCAACGGTTGGTAATTATATGTCCTGCAAACACTCCTTTCTGCCGGAGTGTTTTTTATTTCTCCACAAAAAAACCGTCACCTTTTCAGGTAACGGTTATCTGTCCGTATCTATATTTACGAATTAATCTTCATATTCTTCATAGCTTTTTCCGGTTTTCAGATGATCCATATATTTCTTCGTTTCTTTCACACAGACACTGGAGAGGAAGAGAAGGGCAATCAAGTTCGGAACGGCCATAAGACCGTTGACGATATCCGCCAAAATCCAAATCGCTTCCAGTTTCAGGAACGCGCCGCTGGCAATGAGAAGAATGAAAATCACACGATAGGGAAGAACGCCTTTCACGCCCGTCAGGTAAATCATGCAGCGTTCTCCGTAATAGTTCCAGCCGAGAATGGTGGTGAATGCAAACAATACAAGGCCCACCATGAGCATATATCCGCCGAATACGGGGAATGCGGAGGTAAATGCCATATTGGTAAGCGCCGCTCCGTTTTCAAGACCGCACCACGCGCCGGTCACGACCAAAGTCAATCCCGTCAATGTACAAATAATAATCGTATCAATGAACGTCCCCGTCATGGAAATCAGCCCCTGTTCCGCCGGCCATTTCGTTTTTGCCGCCGCCGCCACAATCGGTGCCGAACCCAGACCGGATTCATTGGAAAATACGCCTCTCGCCACACCGTTACGGATCGCCATCATCACCGTTGCTCCGAGGAATCCGCCTGCCGCCGCCGTGGGATTGAAGGCGCTTTCTATAATCATCATCACCGCCGCCGGCACCTGATCGGCAAATACAATCAGAATCCCGATGGTGGAAAGGAAATAAATCACCGCCATGGCGGGTACGATCTTACTGGCCGCGGATGCGATGGACTGAAGTCCGCCAAGGGTAATCGCCGCCACAAAAATGGTCAACACCGCCCCTGTCCACATGGGATCGACACCGAGTGTCATTTTGGTAATATCTACAATCGCATTCACCTGGGCAAACGTACCGATACCGAAATACGCCACACCGACCCCGAAAACGGCAAAGAGCGTACCCAGCCATTTATATTTCTCACCCATTCCGTTTTTGATGTAATACATCGGTCCGCCGGCGATTTCGCCTTTTTCATCGGTTTCACGGTATTTGACCGCCAAAAGACCTTCCGCATACTTCGTTGCCATTCCGAAAAAAGCGGCGATCCACATCCAAAAAATCGCTCCCGGTCCGCCGGCATGGATGGCTGTCGCCACACCGACGATATTTCCTGTCCCCACCGTGGCGGAAAGCGCCGTGCAAAGAGCCTTGAAACTGTCAATATCTCCGCTCCCCGCATTTTTCGCTTTAAATATAAGACTCATCGCCTTAGGCAACTTGAAAACCTGCAGCAAATTCAAGCGGATTGTCAGCAAAATCCCCGTCCCTACCAGAAGAATCAAAAGGGGCGGCCCCCAAATGAAGCTGTCAATCTCATTCAACAATGCAATAAAATCCATAACATCCTCCCTTAAAATCAGAAATAAAAAGCCGGCTCACAAAGCCGAAACTCCGGAGCCGGAAATAGATAAAGGGAAGCATGAAATACAAAAAATCATGTTCTTTATGCTCTGTCCTTTTGCCTGAGAGATTGGGACTTCCGTCCTTACACCTTCGGCGTCCGTCAGAAAAACCTGCGGAACTCTCCAGAGTGTGTCCGCATATGGTACCGTTCCGAAAGGAACACCTGAGAGTTTTACTCCTACGGTAAGCCCGGGGCTTTCTCCTATATGCATCATCCACCTATATGAATTTATGGATTAAATTATACGACCCTTGCCAAAAATATGCAATAGAAAAATAAACTTTAATTTTTTTCTAACCCTGAAAATTCCATCTGCCAAATACAATCCATTCCCGCCGTCACTTTTCCGTTTCTGCTCACACTTGCCCCTTTCGTCAACCTGACGGTTGACACTTGCCCCGACAAGCGGGGACAGCTTAAGTTCCCTATTCTTTATTTTATATAAGAAATCATTTTATACCGTTGGAAAGTGCAATTCACTCCTGCCGTCATTCTTGAGCGGCGGGCAGAGTAGGAATGATGATAGAAGAAAAAACATAATCTGACTCTTAGCGAAGAATCCGGCATAGGGTATCGGAAAACGCGCATTTAAATCATAAAAACTATAATTTCTTTCTTCCTTAGCCGTTGCTTCCCCCGCAAGCGGAGGGAAGTGCCGAGCCTTGCGAGGCGATAGGGGCATGCGTGCGTACACAGCTCAGAACCGTTAAATCTTGCAACCTTTGCCAGATTCTTCACTCTCCCCCATACTTTTATTCCCGACCGCTTTTTACGACCGTTCAAGAATGACAGGCAGGTATTAATATTGCTCTATAAAACCCTTTCTGGCATATCTACTCACACTTATTTTCGTTCTTTCATGTTTACTCACACTTGCCCCTTTCGTCAACCTGTCGGTTGACACCTTCCCCGTGTCCGGGGACGGCTTACGTTTCTTATTCTTTCCTTTTGCGACAAAACACGTGGGACAGCTTTTTTATACGATTCATTTTCCTATTTTTATTTTCAGATAAAAACTATAATTTCTTTTTCTTTGGTATAACAATCTCACTTGATGGAAGAAGCGCCGGGTTTGCGGAGCGATAGAAATTCATGTACACAAAAAAGGCACGGGCAAAATAATTTCCCGTCCTGTGCCTTTTCTTTTGTTTCGTTTTCTAAACATTCATTGGTTATTTAAGGAAATTGAAGTTTGTGCAGTGCTGACCCCGTTCTCCATTTTCCGAAAGCCAGAATTCATGGTAGCCTAAGTTGCTGAGTTTAACGTCTTTGTAAACAAAGCCGATGCCTTCTTTAAAAACAATAATCGTTACAAAACGACCATTTCCTCTGACGTAGATTTCAATATCCGCCGGGGTTTCGAATTTAAATTCTCCGTTTGCATCGGTTTTTCCCAGGTAAACGCCTCTTTTATTGATATTGACATTAGGCGTGCGTTCTTCATAATCACTGGATACCATGAGCCCTTCCACCAGGTACACATCCGCTCCTTCAATGCTGTTTGAGCCGCCGCTATAATGCACCCATCCGCCGATTCCTTCTTCCGATGATTGGGTAATGGGGTCTGCCGCCGGTCCCTGTGCGGTTCCGCGATTTTCTTCCGCCGGTGCTGACGGAGCGGTCACGCCTACCTTATCAAGCACTTTCCCGAGATTAAATCCTGCCTGTCCCGTAAGCGGCATTACTAAAAGTCCTGCCGCGATCAAAGCCATTACACTTTTTTTCATTTGTTTTCCTCCTTTAGTTTTGCTTCCCCGTTCATTTTTTATAAATTCCTGTTATATTTCTTCCGAATTCCAACCTTTTGCACTTCCTTCATGACGTACCAATGTCACCGGTCCGCCCTCTTCGGTCTTGGTAAAAGTGAAATAGTGGTCAGCATTCCGCAGCCAGACTACACCCGCTTTTACCTCCGCCGGGATCCCCACATTAATCACACCGTTTTCATCGGACATGCCCCAGGTCTGTACTTTCTTTCCCGATACGATGATAATGCCGTTTTCAATGCGCACTTTCAAATCGCCTTCGGAAACAATAATCGTTGCTTTCGGTAAATCGCATTGGGCTTTGGTATTCATCGTTCCTTTTTGTCTGCGAAGCGCCACTTGGTCACTGCTGAGCAGCGCTCCTGTCGAACGGTCATACCAGAAACCGCCACGATACACCATTCCTTTTTCCGTATACCCTTCAGGAATATTT
Organism: uncultured Dialister sp.; assembly: GCA_900547785.1. Lineage (GTDB taxonomy): Bacteria > Bacillota > Negativicutes > Veillonellales > Dialisteraceae > Dialister. Next base: position 496 of record URIB01000024.1, on the reverse strand, counting down.
TCCCCTTTTTGCTCTTGCTTTCTTTCCGGAGCGGCTGCGGGCTTTTCTTTTTTCTTACTGCCCATAACGCCTACCTGATCCAAGACTTTTCCCAAGCTGAATCCTGCTTGCGCTTCTGCCGCGGCGCCGAAAATACATAGTCCGGCCAAAACAAGTGAGAGTGCCTGTGTCTTCTTTTTCATCGCTTTCACTCCTTTATTGTAAATTTTCTTTAGAAAATGAACGAGGATGTCTATCTGAATTATGCCCGTTTTTACCCCCCCCTATTATATTAATTTCGCATAGATGCCCGGTAATTCATGACTTTGTGTTATAAAAGAAATTTTCAATTTATTTTTCTTTTATTTTCTTTCATTCTATATCCATCATTTCCCTGTTTTTGCGTTTCGCTCACACTTATTTCCATTTCTGTTCACACTTGCTCCTTTCGTCAGCTTCGCCGACACTTTAGCCAAGGCAAAGCGTCTCACTCACTTTTACAGCGTCGCTTTGCTCC
>URIB01000023.1 GCA_900547785.1 uncultured Dialister sp. | reverse complement strand
TCTTTACGACCGTTCAAGAATGACAGGCAGATATTTAATGTCATTCCGTAAAAACCGCTTTTTCCGTTTCTGCTCACACCTGCCCCTTTCGTCAGCTCCGCTGACACTGTCCCCGACAAGCGGGGACAGCTTGCGCTCTCTATTCTTTCTCTTATGCACTCATTTAGCATCAGAACGTCATAGCAAAACAAAAACAACTCTGCCGTCATTCTTGAGCGGTGCCAAGCATACATGAAGAAACAAAACATCAGAATGCTTATGACAAATAGTGAAGAATCCGGCAGAGGATAATCGCAAAAAGCGTATTTAAATCATAAAAACTATAATTCCTTTCTTCCTTAATGTCAGCTTCCCCCGAATGCGGAGGGAAGTGCCGAGCTTTGCGAGGCGATAGGGGCGAGTTGGCGTACACAGGTTAGAACATTGGAATCTTCCACCCTCTGCCAGGATTCTTCACTCTCCCCATACTTTTTTATTATTGTATTCCCGACCGCTCTTTACGACCGTTCAAGAATGACAGGCAGATATTTAATGTCATTCCGTAAAAACTGCTTTTTTTCGTTTCTGCTCACGCTTGCCCCTTTCGTCAGCTCCGCTGACACTTTCCCCGTGTCCGGGGACAGCTTGAAACTTGCATTCTTTCCTTGCTTCCCGACAAGCGGGGACGGCTTGTATTTTATATTCTTTTATAACAAGGCAAGCCGTTCGTACCGATTTCTGTTTCTTCTCTTTATTTTCCGGCAACAGAAAACCCCAAGGCTTTTTATTTCCTTGGGGTCTTTTGATTTTACTTTATGCGTTTGCAGTTTCTGCAGTATCCGCTTTTTTGTTGACTCTTACTCTTTCGATGACCGGATTTCCATCTTTATCTTTTGCAACGACATCGACACGGAACCGTTCCAATTCCGGTTCAAATTCCTGAATCAGTCTTTCGTTCACGTTGAGTCCTTTTTGCATGGCTCTGTAAACGATTTCTGCAAATTCATAACGGGTCATCATGCGATCTCCGCCGAATGTGCCGTCCGGGTATCCTTCCAACAGTCCCTGTTTTGCCAAAGCTTCAACGGCTTCGTATGCCCAGTGATTCTTCTCGATATCCGGGAACAGTTTCATCTTGACAGGATCCATCGGTTGTCCTTGGCCGATACCTGCTATTGCCTGCCGCAGCACTTCCACTTCTTTGCGAAGATCTTTGATTTCTTTCGCCATTGCCACTTTCGATGTGGTAACGTGATTGCCCTGACCGAGTTTTACGGCAATGCCTGCGTTCACCATGTTTTCTCCGCCGCCGAAAGATCCGCCGATACTGATCATCGTATCTTCATTCGGACGGTAGTATGCACCAACAGCCGCCGCGTTCGCGCCTTTATAGTTGCCGTATCCTGCGGCGAAATCCCATTTGTCATCGGGATCGAAATCAAGCGGATGGAGTGCCGCCAGAGCTGCCGCACCTGCGCCGACTCTGTTTACACGGTTTCCGAGTTCACCCATTTTATTTCCGAGGATGGAAATATTCTGACTGTTGACATTGACTTTGTTGTCCACTTTATACAGCTGTCCGCCGTTCACAGCGTCTTTGCTGTTTTCGGAAATATCTCCGTCTTTCACGTTAGTGATTTTCTTATCGCCTGCGTTAATGCCGCCTTTTGTCATGGACGGTCCGCCGTTGATGGTAAGTCCCTCTTTATCAAGCTTCACATCATCGCCAACTTTGACTTCCGAAAGACCGGAAATACTGCCTTTCCCTTTCGTTCCGTCAATGGTGACATCTCCCACCTTGGCTTTATCACCGAGAGAAATCTTATAATTGGTCGGCTTTCCATCTTTTTTCTCCGGTGTAACTACGATGCCGGTGGTATCATCCCCCTCAAGCGTTACCTTACTCTCTTCGATTTCTTTTTTCAAACCGGTAATGCTCTCGTTTTTAGAAATATCAATCTTATCTCCCTCGATACCGTACTTGATAGTTCCTCCCTCTCTCGTGACGGTTAGTCCCTTGTCTTTTTCCACTACACCAAAGGTAACTTCATTACCGTCTTTGATTTCCTCTTCCCCTGCAACGTCTTCGGCTTTCAGCTTCCACGAGGTCATCTTAGCGGCAATGTCTTTCGTGTTCTTTTCGATAGCCGTCTTATTCGCTGCGATATCTCCGGCGTTCTTTTCGATAGCCGTCTTGTTCGCCGCGATATCTCCGGCATTCTTTTCGATCGCTGTCTTGTTCGCTGCAATATCTCCGGCGTTCTTTTCGATCGCCGTCTTGTTCGCTGCAATATCACCGGCATTCTTTTCGATCGCCGTCTTGTTCGCTGCGATATCTCCGGCGTTCTTTTCGATGGCCGCCTTGTTCACTGCGATGTTCGTTGTATTGGTATTGACTTTATTTTCTACGTTGTCCAGTTGTTCCACATTGACTGCATCGGTTTTTTCGGTACCTGCGGCTACGTTAGTGATTTTCTTATTGCCTGCATCAATTCCTGTTGTGGTCACGGACGGTCCGCCTGTAATGGTAAGACCCTCTTTATTGATTGTCACGTTATCGCCTGATTTGAATGTGTCGCTTGTTATGCTTTCAAATCCTGTGAGTGTTTTATTCAGGCTGAGTTTGTAGCCCACTTTTTTCTTTGTAGTTTCTTCTACATCGTCTTCAACAACTATGTTTGTATCTCCGGTTTTTGCTGCCAGTTTCGGCCCGGTTACGGTGTATTCTTTGCCGCCATCAACATTTGTGCCTTCGCTGACAGTGACATAATCTCCCGCTTTGACTGTGGTCTGCTTTTTCGCTACGTCTGATACTGCTTTCAGCTGATCTTCTGTCGCTGCACGGCCGGAGACAATATTGCCAGCATCCCAGGTCGTATTGGAGAGTCCTGTGATTTGTCCCTGCCCTTTCGTGCCATCAACAATGACATCCCCTGCTTTAATTTTGTCACCTAAGCTTACCTGGTAGTTGGCGGGTTGTCCGTCTGCTGCCATGTTTTTGACTTTGATACCGCTGTCTTCGTCACCTGTAACAGTTACTTTATTCGCATCGACATAGTCCTTGACGGTTTTTCCGGTAACGAGATTGCCGTCCTTTGCTCCGTCAATGGTGCCGTCTTTTTCTATATCTACCACATATTTTGTAGACTTGTCCGCTTGTTTTTCAGCGGTAACGGTAATCTGGCTGTCTTTTGCCGCTTCTACAGTGACTTTATTCTCCGCTACATTTTGTTTCAGTTCGTTTAACTGTTTTCCGTTCACCGCGTCGGTGCTGGTTGCGGATACGTCGCCATCTGCCACATTGGTGATTTTCTTATTGCCTGCATCAATTCCTGTTGTGGTCACGGACGGTCCGCCTGTAATGGTAAGACCTTCTTTATTGATTGTTACGTTATCGCCTGATTTGAAGGTGTCGCTGGTTATGCTTTCAAGTCCTGTGAGTGTTTTATTCAGGCTGAGTTTGTAGCCCACTTTTTTCTTTGTGGCTTCTTCTACATCGTCTTCAACAATTATGTTTGTGTCTCCGGTTTTTGCTGCCAGTTTCGGTCCGCTGACGGTGTATTCTTTGCTACCATCAGCATTTGTCCCTTCGCTGACAGTGACATAATCACCCGCTTCGACTGTGGTCTTGGCGGTTTTCAGCTGCGCTACATTGACCGCGTCGGTGTCTTCCGTGCCTGCCGCCACATTGGTAATCTGGCGGCTTGCAATGACTCTGTTTCCTGCCTCATTGATTTCATCCTTGCCTACACTGACGGCCCCTTTGGTACCTTTCCATGTCGCTTCCAGCTTTTCTTTCGCGGTCAACGCTTCTACGAAATCTGCATGCTGTTCCTTCCATGCATCAAGATCCGCTTTCGCTTTGGCTTTGCTCTCGTTTGTCCTGGCTATGTCAAATTTTTTGGTCAATTTATCGTATTCTTTTTTCGAGGCATCAACAATCCCCGTCCATTTATCATAGTCTTCTTTTTGGTTCAAGGTCGTCAAGGCATCTTCAAAAGTCGCGCTGCTTCCTGTCGCAATGTATCCGATGCCACCGGCCTGTCTGTTTGCCGAAGACCCTGCGCCTAACGCGACACCGCCGTCTACATCCGATTTTGCTTTATACCCCAAAGAAACGGTTTGGTTTGCATAGCTTTCCGCTCCCGAACCGATGGCTACATTATAATTTTGTTCGTCTCTTGTGCGTTTCCCTTGTTGATATTGATACTGGTAATATAAGCCGTTGTTATCAGAAATATAAAATGTTTGTTGGGAACGAGTGAGCGCGTCATATTCCTCTTGGGTGATACCCGATTTCGAAGCCGCTACCGCATTCTGTCCGATCGCCACCGTTCCTTCTCCGGCCGCGATGCCGCCGCCATAAGCATTCGCGCCTTTCCCGGCAGCAGCGGTTTTAGCGCCTACAGCGGTAGCAGATTTCTGCATCGCCTTGGCAAATGAACCGATCGCAACCGCATTGTTTCCGCTCGCTCCGTCATTATTCCAGTTCGTTCCTTCGGGAGCTGCGCTGTCATCCGACCTCACGGAGAAATAATGAATCGCGCCGTTGTCTATTTTCTGTTTGATGGCTTTCAGCTGGGCGACGTTGACCGCGTCGGTATCCGCCATGCCCGCGGCGAGGTTGGTGATCTGTCTTGTCTTATCCGCCGCGCCTACAGAGACGGCGCCGTTTCCGGATTTCCATGCCGGTCCGGTTTCTGTGGATCCTTCTCCCGTGAGAGGGTCATACCCGGCCACTTCCGCGGCGGTATCCGCTACCGAGCCGGTCCCCAAAGCGACCCCGCCTTCCACGCTGACATTGGCATCATTGCCGAGGACGGTTACGTTCGACGCTTCCGTTTTCGCTTTCTTTGTCAAAGAGCCGATAATGATATTTCCATTGACCTTGTCCAACTCGTGATTATCGCCCAGTATCAGGTTATGATTCGAGTCGATGACGGTGTTTCTGTTGCCCGTAATAATATTGTAGGATACTCTCGGAGTGCCATCCGAATTGGAAATTTCGTTGCTCACACCCGAAACACGGGTATAGATAGCGCCCGCTACCGCATTGCCGTCTCCGTCAACAGTGACATGGCTTCTTTCTTTTTCAAACAGGCCGACCGGACTTTCCGGCGCATCCTCATTATCACGCAAATAGCCTTCCAGTTGTTTCTTTTCATCAGCGGTCATGACTTCGTCATTATACGCGTCAGCCACATAGTTGCCTACGCCGCGGACAAATGTGCCATGGGATTCTGTAATATTATTCTTGCTTCCTAAAATAGTATCTTCTCGTCCGCCCAAATCCGCATCTTTCGCATAGACTTCGTTCTGACTGCCGACAATGATACTTTGATCGAATTGTCCGTCTTTGAGCGTGGCAGTTGCAAGAGTGGAGTGATCCGAACTTTCACCGATGATAACACTGCCCTGTCCTCTGGTGAATGAATTGTAGCCTAAAGTAACGGCCTGTTCTCCGTTCGCATGAGCATTGTGTCCGATCGCGATAGATCCTATTTTTGTCGCTCCGTCATTAAGGTAGTTATCTGATGTTTCATTAGTGTTTCCTCTGTTAACGGAAACGAAACGGGTCGTGTGTCCCTCTATCGATTGATTAATATTTTTGATGTCGGTAAGACGCTGTTGTTTCAAGTTGTTGATATTGTCGGTATTTCCGTCTACTTTCTTGGAAAGATTGCGGATGTTTCCGGCATTCTTTTCGATGCCTTGGTTTAATTTCTTCTCCGCGGCTTCTAAATCAGCAGCTGCCCGATATTTAAGACTTTTCAGCTGGGCAACGTTCACCGCGTCTGTATTTTCGGTGCCGGCGGCAACATTGGTAATCTGACGGGTTTCCTTAACTTGTTTCTTCAAATTAGGATCATAAGCATCTGTGCCTACGCTGACAGCACCCTTCGTAGATTTCCATGTAGGCGATTCCTGTTGTCTGTTCTCATCAAACGGATCATAGCCATACACGCCGGCGCCGACCGTTGCCTGAGATTCGCTGCCCAAAGCGACTGCGCCCGCGACTTCCGTTCTGGTGTTCGCGCCGATAGTGACCGCGTCTTTCGCGTAAGCGATGGAATGAAATCCGATCGCCGTAGCGTTTTCCATGGCTGCATTGGAGGTGCTACCGATCGCCGTACCGCCATCAGCTAATTTTTTTTGCCAGATATCACCTACATTGGCAGTTCCGCCCAATGCGATCGAGTTTTTGCCGTACGCTCTGGCTTCCCGTCCGACAGCGACGCTATTATACACCGTTGCCGTATCATCTTCATTGCCGGCTTTCGCTCCGCGACCGATGGCAATCGTGTCACCGCTGTACGCCTGCGCCCCGCCGGTCGAAGAATCATGGTCACTGCCGATGGCAATCGCACCGAGTGCGTTGGCCTTTGCATGATTACCGAAGGCGACGGAGTCCGCCGCCGATGCTTCCGAAGAGTAACCCATGGCGATCGCGTGATTCTTCGCTTTGCTGCTCACCCCAATAGCAACCGACCATTCGCCTGCTTTAATGTCGCTGCCCAACGCCACCGACTGCATGCCGGCTTTGGAACGGTTACCGACGACAACGGCATTTTCGCGAACTTCACTGTGACCGCCGATGACAACGCTGTCCGTATCGTAAGCATGAGAGTCGCTGCCAATGGCGACTACATAGGAACTCGCACTATCTTTCTCACCTACTCCCACAGTGACGCCGGAACCGATCGCAACGTTATGTTGTCCCTGAATCTTCGCCTGATTACCGATAGCGATCGAGTCGTTGCCGGCTATGTCGCCTTCGTTGCCTATTTCCGCTTCATTACCGATAGCGATCGAGTTTTTATCCCAAGTTTTGCTCTTGGTGCCGATGGAAATGCCGTTTTCTTCCAGCGCGGTGGATTGCGTACCGATCGCGATTTTATTCGGGGCGGTATATTTGCCTGTGGCACCTACAAAACCGCTTGTGAACGCTTGCCATCCGATAGCGACATCGCCAAGCGAGCCTGCTCTCGCATTGGTGCCCAACGCGGTTCCATATTCCGCGGCGCCCGACTTAAATCCAACACCGACAGAACCGTTCCCATATTGAGAGAGGTCGGCGCCGATGCCGATGAAGTTAACCGAAGGATTCGCAGGAGGATTATAGTTTTTAGTCGGATCGATTTCGACTTCTTCTTCTTCCACACGCAGAAAGTGACCATTGGCATCGTACACATTTTTTCTTACTTTGATCTTCTCGCTCTGCTTCACGCCGACAGAAACATAGTGCGTTTGTCCGTCAGCAACGGGATCCGCGGCGTAAACGGCGTCCATCGGGAAAAGTGCGCTCCCCAAAAGTGCCGTCAGTACGGATACCGCAAGCACACTGCCTTTGACCCGGCCTGAGGTGCTTTTCGCATGCGAGTTCGCCAACTCTGAGGTGACCACCCAGGTGTTCCTTACCTTGCTCCAAACCAATTTGTAAATCTTGTTCATTGTAACCTCCCAAAACGAGGGAGGGGATTTTCTCCACCCCCCCCAAAAAAAATATAGACTCCGACACTTTTAAGTATATTTATTATAATCGATACATTAGCAATAATCAAATTCTTAATTTAGCATGATGTATCGTTTTTTGTCATAATTTACCTAAGCTCCGAAAGTATTGAATTTAAGTCAATATGCGGGTTTGCAGGCGTTCCGAAAACAAGCACAAACGATTTATGAGAGGAAATTAATTTATATTTTCTTGATTTTTAATGTTTATGTCATTTTTGACAGTATTTAAAAAAAAGAAATCAAAAAGAAATTACCGTTGCCAAATAAAATCACCCGTACCATTCTACGAAATCCTTTTCCCGTGTCTGCCCACACTCGTTTTCCTTCTTTCGTTTCTGCTCACACTTATAAAAACTTGATTGCTTTCTTCCTTAGTGTCAGCTTCCCCCGCACTCGGAGGGAAGTGCCGAGCCTGCGAGGCGATAGGGGCATGTTGGTGTACACAGGTAAGAATATTTAATACCCGTATCCTATGCCAGATTCTTCACTTCGTTCAAGAATGACAGGCAGGTATTTAATACTGCTCTGTAAAAATCGCTTTTTCAGCTTTACCCACACTTGCCCCTTTCGTCGGCTAACGCCGCCACTTTTCCCGTGTCCGGGGACAGCTTGCATTCCGTGTACTTTTCTTTTTTACATGTGGAACAGCTTTTTTGTGTGAGTTATTTCGTCATTTATTGGTTTTGCTCACACTTATTTCTTTCCATGCAAAAAGCCCCTTGTATCGGGGCTTTTTCTTTTTTTATTCTGTGATTTTCAGTTCTTCTTTTTCTTTCGGAAAGATGAGGTTGAGCAGAATAGCGACTATGAATACCACGGCTACGCAGTTTTCTGCAAAGACACTTCTGAAGAGATCGGGAAAGAGACGGAATATTTGCGGGGTCTGTGTAAATCCCAGTCCTATGGAAAGGGACAGTGCGGCGATACTCATATTTCTTTGGGAGTATCCGCACTGGCTGATCATTCTCACGCCGCTAACCACGATGGATCCGAACATCATGAGGGTACAGCCGCCGAGGACGGCATCGGGGAGCGAGGCGAGAATGACACCTAAGGCGGGAATGAATCCGGCGAGAATCATTATGCCCGCTCCGCAGGCGATGGCTTTTCTGTTCACTACTCTTGTCATGGCAATGAGCCCTACATTCTGACTGAATGAGGTGATCGGCATGCATCCGAAAAGGGAAGACAGACTGCTGATGAATCCGTCAACAGTGATAGCGCCCGATATTTCTTTGTCTTTCGCTTCTCTTCCGAATCCCATGGCGGACAGGGCGGACGTGTCGCCCAAGGTTTCCGTAGCGGAAACTAAGAAGATAAGAAACACGGAGAATATGGCGTCGGCGTGAAATTCAAGCTCATAAGGCATAAAGGCGGGAAGCGAGAGCACGGACACGGATGTCATACGTGTCAAATCGACCATGCCGAAAGAGAATGCCGCGATGTATCCTACGACAAGTCCGAAAAGAACGGAAAGTTGTTTGTAAAACGATTTCGCTTTGATATTGAAAATAAGACAGGACATGAGGGTAATCATGCCGACGGTGAGATATTTCCAGTCACCGAATTCGGGATTTCCGAAACCGCCGCCAAAGGAGTTTGCGCCGATGGAAAGCAGAGAGAATCCGATAGCGGTAACGACACTGGCGGATACGATGGGCGGAACGAGTTTCCGCCACCAGGAAGCGCCGAGTCCCAAAAGTCCTTCGAGGATTCCGCCTACAAGAGCCGCGCCGAGAACGGCGCCGTAACCGTATTTCGTTCCGATGACACAGAAAATGGAAACGAAAGTGAAGCTGATCCCCATGATGATGGGAAGTCCGCTTCCGATACGCCAAAAGGGAAACATTTGGAGCATGGAGCCTACGCCGGCGATAATCATGGCGGCCTGCACGAGTGACGCCGCTTCCGCCGCGGGCATTTTCACTACACCGGTCACGATGAGTACGGGAGCAATATTGGCCACAAACATGGCCAGTACATGCTGAAGTCCGAAAGGAACGGCTTTTTTTACGGAAATATTTCCATGAAATTCATAAACGGGATCTTTGTTTTCCATGATATCTCCTTAGCGGAATGTAATGGTACCTGTCGCGGCATCCATTTTTTCTATAATAGCAAGAGATTTAAGGTCGTAGCCTTTTTGACGGAGACGGTCGCCGCCTTCTTGGAATCCTTTTTCGATGCAGATGCCCACACCTTCCACAATACCGCCCGCCTGTTCCACCAGTTCGATCAGTCCTTCGACCGCACAACCGTTGGCCAGAAAATCGTCCATGATGAGAATATGCTCTCCCCGGCTGAGATATTTCTTTGAGGCTACTACATGGTTTGTTTTATTATGCGTGTAAGAGTGGACTTCCGTTTCATACATGTCTTTGTCCATATTGCTCCCTGCCGATTTTTTGGCAAAGAGAACGGGAACTCCGAAATAAATGGCGGTGAGACAGGCAATGCCGATCCCCGATGCTTCGATAGTGAGTATTTTATCCACCTGTTTTTCTGCAAAGAGAGCCTTAAATTCTTTTCCCAATTCACTGATAAAGGGAACGTCAATCTGGTGATTCAAAAAACTGTCCACTTTCAAAACGTTCCCCGGCTTGATAACGCCCTCTTCCATTATTTTTTTCTGAAGCAAATTCATTTCCGCCACGATAGCCTCCCTGTATATGTATTTATTCATGTATTATAATACATCAGCACTGAAAAAAACAGGCGGAGAGCATATTCTTCTCCGACAATGGCCTCTTTCTTTTAAAATGAATTTTTATGGTCCGCTCCGGAAAATACAATGGCTCACTCCCGATTTTTCATTCCCGGTAAACGGCAACAAAAAAGCACATGCCTTGCGACATGTGCCGTTTTTAAATTACATAGCCTTGGTGTCATATGACCGGCGGGTAAGCAAACCTGTCCAAGCGCCCGCTTTCATTTCCGCCACCATGGCATTCATGAAATTATATTCCCCTTCCAAGCGAAGCAAGTCCTCCAGCTTTCTCGTTTGGAGCAGGCGGGAATAAATGCGGCCCGCTTCATCATAGACCATGATGGCCGGGTGTACGGAATGGTCATCGGTATAATCTATGCCGTTCTCTTTCATATATGCCGATACCTCTCCGATCAAACGTTCATACGACTCCATCAGCTGTTCCATTTTCATAACTGCATCATACATGTGATTCATGACGGTTCTCCCTTCTTTGAAATTATGTAAGTGAACTCCTTTTATATTTTGACCGGTCTGAATTCAGGTTTTCCCTGCCTTCTGATTTGATTATATGACTATTTTTCCGCAATTTCCAGCATTTTATAGAAGTTATTCCCATTTGTTATATCTTGCTCATTTTTACTACCTTTTAGTCCATTTTTGAATGAACTTTGGGGAAATAAGGAAATTGTTGTCTGCCGTTGGCAAAACTCATTTCACACTTGCCGTCATTTTTTATCTTGCCCTATGCCCGTTTGAACATTTTCTTTGTATTGCACTTGGTAAAAGTGAATTTATCTTCTTTAATTTGGTATTCAAGCGACCAGATTTCTCCATGCCCCACTTCCACTCTTATATTTCTCGGTCCCACTCTATGTTCTTTAAACCGCTGGCCCCGGATATGGCGGGACCAATAGGCTTTTACCTCTATGACATGCTCTCCCGGCGAGAGATAGACCGCCGGAACACCGACACAATAGAGAAAGGTTTCCGCTTTGAGTCCGTCAATTCTTGTGATTTCATTGATACCGGCATAGTCGGCATTTCCTGCATGTCTTTTATATAAAAGCACAATGGACGAATGTTGATTCGATGTATTCAGACGGTTTATTTTTTTCTTTTGGACTTCAAAAATGAAAAATATAATGGCAAAAGAAAATAAAATTCCGATGGCACGCCATATATAGAGTGATGTTTCGTCAATCATATCCACCATGCTTTCCCTCCTTTTATTTTCTTTTATTGTAACTTATATTCTATAAAATAATAAAATTCTTTTAATTTATATATAATATTCCTTTGGGTTATATTTCTTTCCCAAAAAGAAAACGCCCCTCTTGTAAAAGAGGAGCTTGAAGAAATAATGAATCAGATATTCCAATATTTCGGCACATATTTTGATGTAAATAAATTGATGGCAAAGTTGTCGGTAAGACCGCTGATGTAGTCTTTGGCGGCAAGGGAAATATTTCCTTTTGCCAGCTTTTTTTGTTTTTCCGGAAGTTCGTCCGGGTGTTTCATGTACCATTCATAGAGCATGACGACAACATCGTGTCCTCTTTTTCTGTCGGGAATAAGAGCCTCTGACATGTAGACTTCGGAAAACATAAACTCCCGAAATTCGAGAAGCGTTTCATCGCCTTCACGGCTCATGTGTATGCTGTCCTGCTCCATAGAGTTTGCCACCAGATCTTCTACCATAGCGGTAATCATAGACGAGTGGGTCGTTCCTAAAACTTTTCGCACCCGCCCGGGGAGTTTTTCGGCGGTGATGAGTCCCATATTTTCCGCATCGTCATAGTCATGGCAGAGGTATGCGATACGGTCGGCATATTTGATGAGGCTTCCTTCCAGTGTTTTCGCTTTTAAATCGCCGGAGTGGTTCAAAATGCCGTCTTTCACTTCTTTGGTGAGGTTCAGTCCTTTTCCGTCATTTTCCAAGGAATCAACGATGCGCAAACTCTGTTCGTTATGTTCAAAATGTCCGCAGACGTCACGAAGCGCCTGTTCTCCTACATGTCCGAAGGGGGTGTGCCCCAGGTCATGCCCCATCGCAATGGCTTCGACAAGGTCTTCGTTCAGACGGAGTGCTCTCGCCATGGTCCGCCCGATTTGCGCCACTTCCAATGTATGGGTCATGCGGGTGCGGTAATGATCCCCTTCCGGTGCAATGTATACTTGTGTTTTATGTTTCAGCCGCCGGAAGGAATTGCTGTGGAGAATCCTGTCTCTGTCCCGCTGGAAAGCAGTTCTGATCGGATCTTCCATTTCTTTTCTTCCCCGCCGGGCTTCATCGGCAAAGGCCGCGCGGTTGCTTAGTGTATTTCTTTCCAATTGTTCTGTCCGTTCGCGAATGAGCATTGTTTTTCTCCTTTCTATATGTATTGTAACATGAGAAAGAAACTCATTTATCAAACAAAAAAGACGGCGTTTCTTTTCCGTCTTTTCTTTCTCATGTCTTTTCATTGTCCCGGAGCGTGAAATAAATCACCGCTCCCGCTATCATAAACGCCAGCGCGGTCAGCCAGAAAACCGATCCGTAGCCGAATGCCATGGCCAATGCACCGCTGCACACGGGTCCGGCTACATTTCCCATAATGGTCACCCCGGAAACAACGCCAAAAACGATACTTTTCTTTTCTGCCGGCACGGCTTCGGCAATATAGGTGTTGGCAACAGGCATAATAAATCCCATGCCGAATCCCGTCGCCGCTCTGAAAAATCCCAGCCCCCAAATATTCGGCATGAGATACTGCATAATGAAAGTAATTCCTGCAAAAAAGGTCGATGTGATCAGTACTTTTTTCATGGGGATACGGGCTGTCACATTTCCCACGGAAAGGGAACAGGAGGCGCTGACACCGCCTGCCAGAAAAATAATAATTCCCACCGTCGTTGCAATCAGCTGTGCATCTCCGCCCATCATTTCTTTGATATACAACGGAAGTATCGGGCCGATCCCAGTGATTCCGAAATTACAAAGAAACTGCATGCCCACCATGATACGGATCAGCGGAATTTTAGAGAAATATTTCAATTCTTTCCACGTTGACGTCTTTGTTTCCGTCTTTTCTTCTTTTATATCCGGCATCCATACATAAAGACTGATAAGACAAAGTATAGCCAAAATTCCGAAAAAAACGAAAGGCATGCGATAGCCGAACGTATCCGCCACAAGTCCGCCCGCCAAAGGGCCGAACATGATTCCCATCACCATCGCCGCCTGGAAATAGCCGAGAAACCGGGATATTTCCTCTTCCGGCGTCACCATCGTCACCACGGAAAGACCGATCGGTACGAATCCGCCCGCCAATCCCTGCACCGTACGGAGAATGAGAATTTCCCAAGGGGATGTGGAAACGGCGCAAAGAAAAGCGGTTATGACCACGGAAAGCAAAACGACGGACAAAATCAATTTCGGTCCCCTGCGGGATGCCTGGATAGACCAAAAAGGCGCACTCAAAGCAATCATAAAAGGCGTCACTCCCGATATCAGTCCCGCCCAAAAAGCCGCTTCGCCCGGATTATGTACTCCTATTTCCCCTAAAAACAGCGGAAGAAAAGCCATGACACCAATCATCGCAATACCCGCTCCCACTTGGATACCGCACATCAGATAGGCAATCCGTTTCCAATTTTCATTCCCTGCCACAGCTTTCACCTCCTGTTTCAAAACTTAAAAGCAAATATTTTTACCGTTTCATGGTATAACCTCACCAGACGACAAGTCAAGTATTTCCCCCTTTTCATCATGTATTTTCCCGTTTTTTCTCCTCTTTATTCCAATATTTGTTATAATACAATATATGAAATATTAATATATCAAGAGGAGGATATGATGAAATTCACAGAAATCGCCCCTGAAGAATCGGGCTTCAATCCTTTTACCGACTGGAGCAAATACATTCTCGTCACAGCAGGGAAAAAAGAAAAGTGCAATACGCTCCTTGTCACATGGGGCACATTCGGTCAGATATGGAGGAAAAAAATCGCCACCGTCTATATCCGGCAGAGCCGTTTCACCAAAACATTCTTGGACAGTCAGGACTATTTCACCCTGTCCTGTCTTTCCGAAGACTATAAGCCGCAGATGAGCTACATGGGCCGTCACTCCGGGCGGGACGAGGACAAATACAAAAATTCCGGTCTGCACCCCGTAGATTTGGACGGCGCCGCCGCCATAGAAGAAGCGGATCTCGTCTTTGTCTGCAAAAAAATTTACACTGCCGAACTGACGGAAGACCACTATACCAACAAAGAAATCTACATGAAACACAACAGCGGCAGTCACGCCGATGATAATCACAGCGTATACATGGGAGAAATCGTGAAAGTCTACAGAAAAGTATAATTCAGACAAGAGAAATAAACGAAACCAAAAGAGCAGAAAGAAGTACGTAACTACTTCACTGCTCTTTTGGCATGCGCAAACTAAAAAACAAGGAAATCACTCACACAAAAAAGACATCTTGACCATCACAAAAACAAAAACCGCCATTCCGAAA
>URIB01000022.1 GCA_900547785.1 uncultured Dialister sp. | reverse complement strand
CACGACGCTCTTCCGATCTGGTAGCATAATGAAATGAAATATATATTGTAAAGAGAGGAAGGGACGTTTTTTATGAATAAGGCGTATCGTGTGATTTGGAGTCAGATCAAGCATGGTTATGTGGTTGCCTCGGAATTGGCAAAGAGTCATACAAAGAATGGCGGGCATGCGGCTTACAAGCAAAGCATGGCACTCCTTTGTGCCGCTTTTTTGTGTAGCGGCTATGGAGCGGTCATGGCGGCGGATAATACTGCCGGAGAGGGAAAGGGTGTCGCTGTCGGTACAGGAAGTTCTGCTCCGAATGCAGAAAACGTAGCTGTCGGTAAGGATGCCAAAATTCTTTACTCGAACGGATTAACTGCCGCTACGGGAGATGTTGCAATCGGCAGCGGGGCGAAGATTAATAATTACGCCAGCCAGGGCGGAAGTATTGCGATTGGTAAAAATGCCCAAATTGAAAATATGGCGGGCGGCGGAGAAGCCAGCTTTGCTTTCGGGCAGACAACTTTCAGCGGAGGGGCGTTCTCTTCGTCAAGAATCCCTGCTGATCCCACTAAAGTGGTAGGCAGTGTTGCCATCGGAGATAATACATTTGCCCGTACCGGCAGCACTATGATCGGTTCTCATAATTATAACGGGGAATTGGGAGATACTACTGTAAATAGTGATTCGACAAGAAAACATGCACTAAGCGTTTATGCGACAACAATCGGTGCCAACAGCTTCAGCAACGGTGCGTTTACTACCAGTACCGGTGCTTACAATATCATATCCAGTGAATATAACGGAGGGCGCTTTTCCAATGCGGTAAAGAATTTGGGAGCTACAATTAACGGTTCCTTAAACAGCATTGAATCCATGAAGGGATCTTATTATTCCGGTATAGCCAATACAATCAGCGGTATAGCCAATCGCACCTTTAATTCCAACGGCACCCTTATTTACGGAGCAGGTAATGAAATTACAAATTCAATAACCGGTTTAACCGGTGTACCCAAAAACAGCGGAAATTCCGCCAAAGATTTTGCCGATAAGTTGAGAACGGCCATTGCGGATTCTGAAAGCGGCGGCGCCACTTTCGCCATCGGGGGCGGAAATAAAGCGGATTATACGCAGAAAACGTCGATCATCGGCGTCAATAACAAAGTGAACGGCACCGAGGATGCGGTCAGCATTTATAATTTTATTTCCGGCTATAAAAATACAGCCACGAACGTACAGCATGTATCGGTCATCGGGAGTGAAAATACGGTAACGGATACGAAAGGAAGTCTTGTGCTGGGCGATAAAAGAACCGTTTCCCAAGCAGACGGCAGTATTATTCTCGGCTCATCGGAAAAAGGGACAACAACCGGTGCGAAAAATGCGGTAGCCATCGGCAGTGAAGCAAATGTAACCAAAGATGGCGGAGTGGCTTTGGGCGCTCATTCCATAGCGTCTGTCGATAAAGGCGTGGCAGGATATGATCCGACCACCGGAAAGGCTTCCGAAAAAGGAGATTCGATTTGGAAAGCGACGGATGCGGCCGTTTCCGTAGGTGATGGCACAACCGTTACGCGTCAGATTACAGGGGTAGCCGCAGGATGGGAAGATACCGATGCGGTGAACGTGGCGCAGCTGAAAAAAGCCGTTTCGTCAGCGGCTGACGGCAATGATGTTTTAGATAAAACTTCCCGGGGATTAACGCTTGCGGGAAACACTCTTTCTTTGAGTGTGAAAGATACGGCGGGAAATGAAGTCAAAGGATCGGTTGATTTGTCCGCTTTTGCAGGCACGGATACAAGAAATACCATTGTGGAAAGTGACACCGTGGCCGTAGATGATACAAATAAAAATGCAGACGGAAGCATAAACTACAAGCTGAATGTTAAGACGGACGGAAAAGTAGAAAAAGACAATCAAGGTGTTGTGAACGGCGGAACGGTCTACAAAGAAACCAGAATTGAAAAAGACGGAACCTACATCAAAGAAATCAATACGTCAGGAGAAAACCTCACCATACTTGACAAGCAGGTAGGCGTAAATACAACAAACATTACGAATTTGGGAAACAGAGTGGGAGAATTGGGTACAAGAGTCAATAAAGTCGGTGCGGGAGCCGCCGCTCTTGCCGCTCTCCACCCGATGGATTTCGATCCTGATGACAAGTGGGATTTTGCGGTGGGTTACGGTAACTATAAAGACGCTCATGCGGCAGCTGTCGGCGCGTACTACCGTCCCAACGAAGATACCATGTTCAGCGTAGGCGGCTCTTTCGGCGGCGGTGAGAACATGGTCAATGCAGGTGTTTCCTGGAAATTCGGGCAGAGAAATCATATTTCCCGTTCCCGTGTTTCTATGGCCAAAGATATGCTGGCGATGAAACATCAGATTGAAATGCTGACGAAAAAACTGGAAGCTTATGAAACAGGAAAGCCTGTCGGCAGGGTGACTGCTTCTGCCGGGTCTGTGATGTTCCCGGATGTACCTGAAAACCATTGGGCTTATGAATATGTAAAACTCTTGGCGGAAAGAGGATATTTGACGGGATACCCGGACGGAGAATTTAAGGGTGACCGCGCGATGACCCGCTATGAATATGCGGCCATTATTTACCGGGCGTTGCAGAACGGAGCACCTTCTGACGGCGCCATGGTTCGTTCTGTAGATGAATTCGGATCTGAACTGGTGAAGGTACAAAATATTGACCGGTTCCGTGTCGACCGCATCTCCGGCAAGGATAACGACCGCCATAAGGTAGAACGTGTCCGCATCAACGATAAAGACAATGCGGAGAAAAATGATTATCGTGATGTCTACGGCTCACACATCACCAAATAACCGGCTCAGGATACGGTAGCATTTCAAATAGAAACCACTCGTTATACGGGTGGCTTTTATTTTAGGGAAATAAAAATTAAATAATGACAAGCGAACGAGGTATCCGGAGCAGTTTGGCATAAAAGCCTGACCGCCGATTCTTTATTCCGGCGTGGGAATTTGCTATACTTTAATTGTGAACATTTTCGATATAGAGGTGACTTATGCAATTTACATTCAATCATAATAATTTCAATGTGTTGGATTTACAGAAAAGCATTTCTTTTTATGAAAAGGCACTGGGGCTTCATGCGGTCCGTGAGAAAAAAGCGGACGACGGTTCTTTTATACTGGTTTATCTCGGTGACGGGAAAACGGAGCATACGTTGGAACTCACATGGCTGCGGGACAGAAAAGAACCGTATAATTTGGGAGAAAATGAGTTTCATCTTGCTTTTGTGACCGATGATTTTGAAAAAGCGCATGCCAAGCATAAGGAAATGGGCTGTATCTGCTATGAAAATCCGGTGATGGGCATTTATTTCATCAGCGATCCCGACAATTATTGGATTGAAATTATTCCGGAAAAATTATGATGAATTCTGTTTTTCAAAGAACGGCGCGCCTGATCGGTGAAAAGGGACTGGCGGTGTTAGCAGAGAAACGGGTCGTTGTTTTGGGGATCGGCGGTGTCGGTTCTTATGCGGCAGAGGCACTGGCAAGGAGCGGCGTGGGGCATCTCGTTTTTGTGGATAAAGATGTGGTTGATATTTCCAATATCAACCGCCAACTTGTAGCGGATTTTACCACTGTGGGCCGATATAAGGCGGAAGTGATGGCGGAAAGAGCCGGGCGGGTGAATGAGAATTGTGCTGCCCGTGCAGAAGTAATAGATTATCGGCCGGAGAACGGTGCGTGGCTGGAAGAACTGCATGCGGATTTTGTCATTGATGCCATCGACGATGTGCCTGCGAAAATTGCGCTGATCTGCGAGTGCAGCCGCCTCGGAATCCCCATGATTTCCTCTATGGGTACGGGAAACAGACTGCACCCGGAGCGTCTTGTGATTTCAGATATTTATAAAACTTCGGTGTGTCCTCTGGCAAGAAAAATCAGAAAGGCTTTGAAAGAGAAAAAAATTTCCCGTTTGCCTGTCGTATATTCTACGGAGGTTCCTGTGAAAATTCATGGAGAGGGGCATGCCCCCGGTTCGGTTTCTTTTGTTCCTCCCGTTTCCGGTCTGATGATGGCGGGATATGCAGTGAGGACTTTGCTCAAGGAGGACGGATATGACGGCGATCAGACATCCTGAGTGGATTACGGTTTCCATCAACGGACAAACCCACTTCGGTTATGATCAGGAGTGGTATCCGCAAAAACGGCAGAAGTTGGCAGGCTGCGGTCCGACCGTAGGCGCCATGACAGCCGCGTATGTGCAAAGGAAATATAACGGAATTTCCGTCAGCACCGGAGAGGAAGCGGAGAAAATGATGCTGGACATGTGGAAATATGCGACGCCCCGGATGCACGGTCTTTATAAATCGAGATGGATGAAAGACGGATTGAACAATTATTTCAAAGACAGGGGGATTCCTTTCCGCGCGGAAGCACTCTCCGTTCCTTATGTCCACTTTCTTTCGCCGCCGTTTGATGTGGTGAAAGCTTTTATTGAAGAGGGGCTTGGCGCCGATTTGCCCGTAGGATTTTTGAATCTCCACAGCGGGGGAGAACCGATTCCCTACTATTGGCACTGGATGCTTCTTGTAAAGATGGAAGACAAAGAGGGCGAAACCCTTTGCACGCTTTGGGACGGCGGTCAAGAATATGTTTTCAATTTGCGGGCATGGCTTAAACATACAAAATTCGGCGGCGGATTTGTACGTATTGTCAGTTTATAAAAAAATAAAAGCGTCTTTCTCCGGAGAGGCACTTTTTTTATGCAGGCGATTCTGTATAATGGAAGAAAGCATTTTGAAAATCAAACGGAAATACGGGACAAAGTGATATGAAAAAATTCAATGCCGGAAGAAACGATATAGGAAAAAGGCTGGACCGTTTCATGGAAGAGGCGGCAGGGTGGCCCCGCAGTCTTGTCATGAAAGCGATACGGACAAACAAGCTGAAAGTGAACGGAAAAAAAGAAGAAGCGTCCTACCGGATATCGGGGGACGATGAAATCGTTTCTTATCTATTGGAAAAGACGGGAAAAAAGGATTTTTCCATTGTCTATGAAGATGAGAATATACTGATTGCCGATAAGAGGCCGGGACTTCTTTGCATGGACAGCACGGGAAAAACAAAACGCACTTTGATTGACGAGGTGAATGTGTATCTGGCGGAAAAGCGGGAAAAGCCGGCTTATATGGTACACCGTATCGATTTTCACACGAGCGGACTTATGGTGATTGCCAAGACGGAAGAAAGCAAGGAAACTCTTGACAGACTGATAAAAAACAGGCAGATTCACAAAACCTATCTTTGTGTCGCTTTGGGAACGATGGAACAAAAGTCGGGAACGCTGACCCATTATTTATTTAAAGATGCGAAGAAGAATAAGGTGTTTTTATCGACGGTTCCCGTAAAAGGCGCAAAAACGGCGGTGATGTCCTACCGGGTGAAAGCAGAAAAAAACGGACTCTCTCTCGTGGAATGTGATTTGCTGACAGGGAGAACGCACCAGATACGAAGCCAGCTTGCCCATATAGGACACCCTATTTTGGGGGATGACAAATACGGAAAAAAAGAAATTAACCGGCGGTATAAGGAAAAGGGGCAGCTTCTTTGCGCATGGCGTTTGTCCTTTGAAATCAAAGAGAAGAATGTTTTATCCTATCTGGATCAACAAAGCTTTACCGTGGGGAAAGTCCCTTTCCGGCAAACTTATTTTTCGTGACTGACATAAAAAATGATGACAATAAAGATTTTCTCTTGAAGGGGAAATCTTTTTTATTTGCAAAAAAATAAATTTTTGTATTGGCAGAAAGATGACTTTGCGTTATGATAATAAAAATATAAAGAGTTAACCAAAGAACAGGGTCGGATAAAGACGGGAGTGTTCCTCGGGAACGGAAGCGGACCGGCGTTCTTTATTAAAAATTTATGGAGCAGAGGAAAATGGGAGAAAGAGATGCATTCAAATCCCGGTTGGGATTTCTTTTAGTCAGCGCAGGTTGTGCGATCGGTATAGGAAACGTTTGGAAATTTCCTTATATAGCCGGTCAGTACGGCGGTGCTGTTTTTGTTTTGTTCTATTTGGCGTTTCTCGTGCTGATGGGGATTCCCGTTATGACGATGGAGCTTGCCGTCGGGCGGGGAAGCCGCAAAAGTGCGGTTCTCGGCTATAAGAAACTGGAACCGGAAGGAAGTTTTTGGCATCTTCACGGTTGGTTTTGTATTGCCGGCTGCTATTTGCTTATGATGTATTACACCACTGTATCAGGCTGGATGGTTGCCTATTTTTGGAAATTCATCAACGGCACTTTTCATCATGTGCCCAATGAAGCGATGGGCGGAATATTCGGCGCCATGCTCGGAAACCCTTTGGAAATGGGAGTTTTCATGGCCATTACCGTTTTCGTGGGATTTGCGGTTTGCGGATTCGGCGTGCAGGGCGGTTTGGAACGGGTCAATAAGCTGATGATGATGGGGCTTTTGATTTTGATTTTTGTTCTGGCGGGGAACAGTTTGTTTTTAGAAGGCGGCGGAGAAGGCGTAAAATTTTATCTTCTTCCCGACTGGAACAGAGCGGTCGAGGCGGGCATAGGGAATGTGGCGGCCGCCGCGATGAACCAGGCATTTTTTACATTATCTCTCGGGATTGCGGCGATAGAAATTTTCGGCAGTTATATGTCCGATGAATTTACACTGGCGGGCGAAGCGGTAAGAATCACGGTTCTTGATACGTTTGTGGCATTCATGTCGGGTCTGATTATTTTTCCCGCCTGCTTTGCTTACAATGTAAAGCCCGATCAGGGACCGTCTTTGATTTTCATTACGCTGCCGCAGATTTTCACGCACATGCCTTTGGGGCAGCTTTGGGGCGCTTTGTTCTTCGTATTCATGACTTTTGCCAGCTTTTCCACGGTGACGGCGGTTTTTGAAAATCTCATCGCCTGCTCAATAGATAATTTCGGCTGGTCCCGCAAAAAAGCGGTACTCGTCAATTTGGCATTGGTTTTCTTCCTCAGCATTCCCTGTGTTCTCGGATATAATTTGTGGAGCGATATGCATTTCATCGGAGCGAGAGATGTGCTGGACAGTGAAGATTTTATTGTCAGCAATCTGTTGCTTCCCGGCGGCGCCCTTGTTTATCTTCTCTTCTGCGTCACGAAATGGGGCTGGGGATTTGACAGGTATCTGGCGGAAGTGAACAAAGGGAAAGGCATCAAAATGCCGGCATTTCTGAAACCCTATTTCCAATGGGTTCTGCCCGTGTTGATTTTAGTGATTCTGATACGCGGACTGATTTGATAGAAACAGATCGGCTTAATCAAGTTTGAGGAGGAAAGAAGAATGGAAGAGAGAGACAGTTTCAATTCACGGCTGGGATTCCTTTTAGTGAGCGCCGGCTGTGCGATCGGTATAGGCAATGTTTGGAAATTCCCTTATATCACTGGCGAATACGGCGGGGCGGTTTTTGTTCTTTTTTATCTCGCCTTTTTGATTCTGATGGGGATTCCCGTGGTGACGATGGAACTGGCCGTCGGCAGAGCGAGTAAAAAAAGTGTTCTCCGCGGATTTCAGACGTTGCAGCCGAAAGGAACATTTTGGCATCTTCACGGCTGGGTTTGCCTTGCCGGTTCATTCATACTCATGATTTACTACACCACCATTTCAGGGTGGATGGTCGATTATTTTTGGAAATTTATCAACGGTACTTTTGTGAACGCCACACCGGAGCAGGTGGGCGCCACATTCGGACAAATGGTTTCCAATCCGGCGGAGCTTTTATTTTTCATGGGGCTTACCGTATTGATCGGTTTTCTGATTTGTGTGGGCGGCGTGCAGGGAAGCCTTGAAAAAGTGACGAAATTCATGATGCTCGGACTGCTCGGACTGATTGTCATTCTTGCCGTGAATAGCCTGCTGCTTCCCGGCGGTGAAAAAGGAATCGAATTTTATCTTCTTCCCGATTGGGACAAAGCGATGCAGGCGGGACTGGGCAATGTGGCAACCGCCGCCATGAACCAGGCCTTTTTCACGTTGTCCGTCGGGCAGGGGTCTATGGAAATATTTGCCAGCTACATGGATAAGAAAAACAGTCTCGGCGGCGAAGCGATCCGCATCACCGCACTGGATACGTTTGTCGCACTTTTAGCGGGTCTGATTATTTTTCCCGCCTGTTTTGCTTTCGGCGTGGAACCGGATCAGGGTCCCTCTTTAATTTTCGTCACTCTTCCGAATATTTTTATCAATATGCCGATGGGGCAGCTTTGGGGCGGACTCTTCTTTGTGTTTATGACCTTTGCCAGCTTTTCTACTGTAACGGCGGTGTTTGAAGCGCTCATCGGAAACTGTATGGATAATTTCAACTGGAGCCGGAAAAAGGCGGTATACATTTTACTCCCCCTCGTTTTCTTCGGAAGCATTCCCTGCGTTCTCGGATTCAGTCTTTGGGAAGATGTACAGATTATCGGAGCAAGAGGGATTCTAGACAGTGAAGACTTTATTGTCAGCAACCTCGTTCTGCCGCTCGGCTCGCTCGTATTTGCTCTCTTTTGCGTTACGAAATACGGATGGGGTTTTGATAAGTACATGGAAGAAATCAATACCGGCGACGGCGTGAAATTCCCGAGATGGATCAAACCGTATTTCCAATTCGTTTTGCCGGCGCTCATTTTTATTATTTTCATCAGAGGTGTTATTTAAGACAGGCGAACCGTCTTTCCCGTTCCGGGAGAGGCGGTTTTTTGATGGAAATATTTCAAAGAATCTGCCAAAGAGGTATAACTGAAATGGAAATAAAGCGGCTTATTTATAGAAATAAATCATTTATGGATAATTTAAGTGCATAAAACGGGACAAGGTGGTATATTAATAAAAGATGTTTCCTATATTTATTATTTGAGGTGATACAATGGCACATTATAATCCATATGAAAATATGCTCCACGTACTCGATAAAGCGGCAGAAGTACTGGGGTATCAAAAAGAAGACTATGAATTTGTACGGTATCCGGAAAGAGAATTGACCGTCAGCATTCCTGTCACCATGGACGACGGCAAAGTGCAGGTGTTCTCGGGATACCGTGTTCAGCATAATACGGCGAGAGGAGCGGCTAAAGGCGGTATCCGCTACCATTCCGCTTCCGATGAAAATGAAGTCAAAGCACTGGCCGCATGGATGACCATTAAAAATGCAATCGGAAATATTCCCTACGGCGGAGCAAAAGGGGGCATCAAGGTCGATCCCTATAAACTTTCGGAAAGAGAATTACAAAGACTTACCCGCGGGTATGTGCGGAAAATATTCCCCATCATCGGACCTGATCAGGACGTTCCTGCGCCCGATGTAAATACAAACGGCCAGATCATGGCGTGGATAGCCGATGAATATGCGGTGCTTTCCGGCGCATGGCAGCCCGGTGTCGTTACGGGGAAACCGCTTGTGACCGGCGGCTCCCTCGGACGGAATGAAGCAACGGGCAGAGGACTGACCTACACACTGGAAACATGGTGCGAAAAAAATAATAAAAAAATGAATGAACTTACCATGCTCGTGCAGGGATTCGGAAATGTAGGCTCTGTAGGCTCTCTTCTGATGCACCGGGCAGGTGTAAAAATTACCTGTGTAGGCGATATCAACGGCACATGGTACAAGCCGGAAGGACTCGATATCGAAGCGATGTACGTGTATGCCAACTCCCACGGCCGTTCTCTCAAGGGCTATACGGAAGAGGGGGCAACGCTCATTGATGATGATAAACTTTTCGAACAGGACGTAGACGTAGTTTTCGTGGCGGCTATGGAAAACCAGCTGAATGAAAGTACCATGAAAAAAGTAAAAGCTAAACTGATACTCGAAGGCGCCAACGGACCGACCACGGAAGAAGCGGATGCCTACTTTGAAAAACAGGGCATCGAAGTACTTCCCGATGTCATGTCCAATGTGGGCGGCGTTGTAGGCTCTTATTTCGAATGGGTACAAAACCGCACCGGCTACTACTGGACGGAAGAAGAATATAATGAAAAATTGAAACTGAAAATGCGTCAAGGCTATGAAGATGTATTTGCCATCAAAGAAAAATACAAAGTCACCTACCGCCTGGCGGCGTACATGCTCGCTTTACAACGTGTGGTAGAAGCACAAAAAATGAGAGGATTTTTAGGGTAATACAAGGCAAAGAAAAAGGCATTCTCCCAAACGGGGAATGTCTTTTTTGTTTTGTAAAAATAAACGGAGCAAGCAAAACGGGCAGGTCATTTTATTGAATAGCCGCAGGGGAAAAATGTTTCTGCCAAGGTACGGAATTTGTCAGTTTTCTTTTTTTGTAATACACTTGAATGAACGAAAGAAAGTGAGGATTCCTAAATGAAAATATCTGTCACAAAAAGATTGTTTGAAAATATTCCCGGCCTGTGCATGGGCATTATCGCTGTCAGGGCGGTCAATAATGAAAGAGATAACAAAGAAGCGGAAGCGTTTCGCAGACGCTGCTGCACGGAAGCAAACCTGCTTTTTAAACTGAATCCGAAGCTGGGGGAAAAAGACAACAGCTTGTATGCAAAGCAGTTGAAGAATCTGGGAATTGAGGAAGAAACGGCGCTGGAAAGGATATTTCATGAATATAAAAAACGGCAGGGAATAACGGCGGCAGAAGAAAAAGAAACGGCAGATACATCAGCGGTAACAAAATCGGCGACACTGGACGAATTGGCAGGCTCGGATGGATTGGAACGGATCAATCCCGTTATGGATATCGTCCGGGCGGGCATGCTCAAGTTTCATGTCAATATCCATGCCTACGATTTGGGCGATAGAAAATCACCGCTGGAAATTAAAGACGAAGCGGGTTACCCCGTTACATGGAAAGAACAGATCTGCACAAAACCATGGCTGTCTGTAGAAAGCGGGGCGGGAAAAATCACGAAAGAAACGGAAAATATCCTTGTCGTGATTACAGGATTTGCAGAAAACAGAAAAAAGGTGGCGGCGGCGAGAAATGAACTGGCCCGCCGCATGAAATCGGCTTTTGACAGAGATGTGGAAGTCGGCTGGCTGGAAGGAAAAGAAACGGAATTTGAAACGGAAATATAAACATGATACGTTATGCAGCGATAGATTTTGAAACCGCCTATTGGGGACCGGGGAGCGCCTGTGCTTTGGGAATCACTACGAGCGACGGCACAAAAATTACGGACGAATGGTATCGTCTTATCAGACCGCACAGCATGAATTTTGACAGCGGCTGTGTCCGCGTGAACGGTATCCGCCCGGAAGATGTGGGAAATGAAATGCCGTTTCCCGCCTATTGGAAAGACGTGGCAGACTATCTGGAAGGCAATATCGTTTTTGCCCACAATGCCCGCTTTGATATGGGCGTCCTCGCATCGGTTCTCGATATTTACGACTTGCCGGATATTCATTTTCTCTACGGAGATACGGTTGCCATGTCCCGTATTTTATGGAAAGAACTCCCCAATCATAAGTTAAATACCGTGGCGGCTCATCTGAGCTTTGCTTTCCGTCATCACGATGCCATGGACGATGCCAGAGCCTGTGAGCTGATTGTGAGGAAAGCGGTTGAGCTTACAGAGGCGGATTCGGTAGAAACGATGATGAAAAGGCTGGGGGGTTCTTTAAAGAAATTCGGTGTGAAAAGAACGCATAAACCGAAATCAGCGAAAGATATTCTTTAAAGAGTATATAAAAGTTAAAAGAATACACATGTATGAATTAAAGGATTTGCAGCGATGGCAGTCATGGTAAATCTTTACAATTCTTTACTGATGATCCGGTTTTCCGCAATATGAAATGTATGAAAAACAAGTCGGTTTACAGTATAGAATTAGAATCCATTTACTGTCCGGGCATTCGAATCAAGGATGGTATAGAGATTATAGGACTTGCTATGTATTCGGAACTGAAAGATGCCTATGAAAAAACAGATATTAATTCCATTAATCCGACATATAAGGAATGGTTAGTTTATAAAGAAATGGCGGATTTAGAAAAATAATCAAAAAAGCGTATTCACTACAGGCGGGTGAATACGTTTTTTTGTCGTGTGAATTATTTGACGCCGTGAAGAATTTCTTTCAGGTACATATTTTTTTCACTTCTCGGCGGCGTGATATTGTCCAGGAGAATATCCACATATCTTTCCAAGGTGGGGTCGTCGGTGTAGTGAGAAATAAAAGATTCTTTATTATTGCTTTCCAAGATGATGGGAAATTCTACAGCCGAAAAAATCTGCATGCTTTTCAGTTCCAAATCCCGCCGGTCGGTGTAGCCCGTGATTTCCGTCATGTTTTCAATGACTTTTTCCCACGACTGGTCATGGAGGAGATTCAGGTAGATGAAATAAGTTTCTTTCGCTTCCGTGCTGGAGGGATTGGAAATCGAACGGAAGAGCGCCGGGTGTTTCCGGGCCAGATGGAAATAGGAAATGATATATTTTTTGAGCCGCTCTTTCGGAGAAAGACGGGAGTCGTCCAGAATGGAAACGATGCTTTCCAGGGATCCCATCATGTATTCTAAAGCAGCTCCTATCAATTCTTCTTTCGAGCCGAAGTAGTAACGGACAGCGGCGATATTGACATTCGCTTCTTTGGTAATGGTTCTTACGGTGGTGGCTTTGAATCCTTTTTCTCTTAAAATGCGGGCGGTGACTTCAATCATTTTTTCTTTTATATGTCCGCCTTTATCAGTGAGTTTTCTGTCGTTCATCATGCAATCCTTTCATTGTGGAAATCCGGTTTTCGTAAAAGAAGTAGGGTGTATTTTCTCCGGTGGGGTGGCGGGGGTCATGTTTTCTGTCATAGAAATTTCCGCTCCCGTGTGCCGGGAAAGAAGGGGATAAGCTCGGCGAAGGAGTGAATGAAATGGATATTTTTCCATTCTTCAGGCACTATAAATTCGGCGGTGCTCCAGGATTTGAAAAGTGACTCCAAAGGGTCATACAGGTGTTCAATATTGGCAATGATGACGGGAGGACGTTCTTCGTCTTCTTTGTAGATATGCAGATAGCTTGCGGTATCGGCTAATTCTTCGAGCGTCCCGATGCCGCCGGGTAAAATGAGAAACAAATCTCCCAGAGAAATCATTTTTTGTTTTCTGGCAGTTAAATCGGGGACTTCGATCAATTCTGTAATGAAACGGTGCGCCTGTTCTTTTTCAATAAATACATCGGGAATGATACCGGTCACATGTCCGCCTGCCGCCATAGCTGCATCGGCAATCGTTCCCATCAAACCGATGCTGCCTCCGCCGTAGATGAGCGTATAGCCGTTTTTTCCCAAGAACTCGCCGGTCATTCCCGCGAAGGCGGCGAAAGCGGGATTGTTTCCATAGCGTGACCCGCAATAAACAACGACATTTTTTTTCAAGATAAGAATCCTTTCTTCCGGAATGATAAAGTCAAACTGTTTTTTTCTATTGTATAACATAATGGGGAAGAAAACTTTTTGACAGCCAAAAAATACAGAGAATTATATACGCATATAGAAAAAATCAATAATAAAAATAAAACTGTTTTTTGCAAGGCGGAAAAAAGTGATGAGCGCCGTGAGTTTGGATTTTACAAATGAGAAGAGAAAGATAAAATGATACGCACGGAAACGTTGTAAAAGAGTTGTGCATAAATACAAAGAAAATGAGGGGTGTATTGATTGACAGCTTAGAAAGAGAATGATATAATTCGACTGTTGCGTGAAAGTGGAAGTGATAGCGGGGTGAGTTCATGACACTGGATGAATTGAAAAATTCAGATTTTGTGGTCGGTTTGAAGGAAACGCAAAGAGCTGTTGAAAAGAAGACGGCGATTCATGTTTTCATCGGATCCGATTGTGATGAACGGATTTCCTCCCGCCTGGAAAAAACTTGCGCCGATGCCGGAGTTTCCGTCACACGGGATTTCAGCAAGAAAGAAATAGGCCAAGCTTGCAAAATCAAAGTAAAAGCCGCTTCCGCCGCCGTACTTAATTCCCGGTAATATCTGAGAACGCTACAGCGGTTTCAGATCAATTATAAATTTACCTTTATGGAAAGGAGGTGCCCATATTGCCGACAATTAATCAGCTGGTTCGTAAAGGCCGTGAAGTTTTAGGAACAAAGGCGAAGACCCCGGCTCTGAAGCAGTCCCCGCAGAAACGCGGCGTTTGCACAAGAGTGTATACAGCTACACCGAAGAAGCCGAACTCGGCGCTTCGTAAAGTAGCCCGTGTACGTCTGACCAACGGCATTGAAGTATCCGCTTATATCCCGGGCGAAGGTCATAACTTACAGGAACACAGCGTCGTTCTCATCAGAGGCGGCCGTGTTAAAGACCTTCCGGGCGTTCGTTATCACATTATCCGCGGCGCACTTGATACAGTAGGTGTATCCGGTCGTCAGCAGGCTCGTTCCAAATACGGAGCTAAGCGCGAAAAGGCGAAGAAATAATATTTCTTGATTAAAATTCTGTGATTAACAAACAACTATATAAGGAGGAAAACAACAATGCCGAGAAAAGGTGCTGTTCCGAAGCGTGATGTGCTGCCGGATCCCGTGTACGGGAACAAGACGGTCACACGTTTCATCAATAAAATTATGCTCGACGGCAAAAAGGGCGTTGCAGAATCCATTGTATATGGTGCATTCGACATTTGCCGCAGCAAACTTGACAAAGACCCGATCGAAGTTTTCGAACAGGCTTTGAATAATGTCATGCCGGTTTTGGAAGTCCGTGCCCGTCGTGTAGGCGGTGCTAACTACCAGGTGCCGGTCGAAGTCCGTGCAGACCGCCGTCTGACACTGGGGATTCGCTGGATGGTCAACTATGCCCGTCTGCGCGGCGAACGTACGATGGAGGAACGTCTGGCAGGAGAACTGATGGACGCTTTCAATAATACGGGCGCAGCCGTAAAGAAGAAAGAAGATACCCATAAGATGGCAGAAGCCAACAAGGCGTTTGCACATTATCGCTGGTAATTATATAAGGAGAAAAAATCGTGGGCAGAGAATATCCGCTTGAAAAAACAAGAAATATCGGTATCATGGCACATATTGATGCCGGAAAAACAACAACCACGGAACGTATCCTCTTTTATACCGGTGTAAATCATAAGATTGGTGAAGTTCATGACGGCGCCGCTACCATGGACTGGATGGCGCAGGAGCAGGAACGCGGTATTACCATCACGTCCGCTGCGACCACCTGTACATGGAAAGGGTATCGTGTCAATATCATCGACACCCCCGGACACGTGGATTTCACAGTAGAAGTAGAACGTTCCCTTCGTGTACTTGACGGTTCTGTTGCCGTATTCAGTGCAAAAGACGGCGTGCAGACCCAGTCTGAAACCGTTTGGAGACAGGCTGATCATTACCACGTTCCCCGTATCGCATTTATCAACAAGATGGATACCATCGGCGCTGATTTCCTGCGTGCGGTAAAAACAATGGAAGTCCGTCTTCATGCCGATGCGTTGGCTATGCAGCTGCCGATCGGCAAACAGGACACATTTACAGGTATCGTTGATTTGCTGGAAAGAAGAGCGGAAGTGTATCTTTCCGATGACGGTACCCAGTATGAAGTCAGAGAAATTCCGGAAGACATGAAAGATCTTGTGGAAGAATATCGTGATAAAATCGTGGAAAAAGCCGCAGAAGGCGATGATGCGTTGATGGAAAAATATCTCGAAGGAGAAGAACTTTCCATTGATGAAATCAAAGCATCTCTGCGTAAACAGGTTCTGGACTGCCAATTGTTCCCCGTATTCTGCGGATCCGCATATAAGAACAAAGGAATCCAGATGCTGCTTGATGCAGTCCTCGATTACTTGCCGGCACCGACAGACGTACCGCCGATTAAAGGTACGGACCCGAAGACCGGGGAAGAAATGACCCGTGAATCCAGTGATGAAGTGCCGATGGCGGCCTTGGCATTCAAGATTATGGCCGATCCCTATGTAGGGAAACTCGCATTCTTCCGTGTATATTCCGGAATCCTGGAACAAGGTACTTATGTACTCAATACCACCAAAGGCAAAAAAGAACGTGTCGGCCGTATTCTCCAGATGCATGCCAACAATCGTAAAGAAATCGAAAAAGCTTACTCCGGTGATATTGCCGCCGCTGTAGGATTTAAAGATGTCACCACAGGGGACTCCCTCTGCGATGAAGCAAACCCGATTATTCTGGAAAAAATGGAATTCCCGGAACCGGTTATTTCCGTAGCTGTAGAACCGAAAACCAAAGCCGATCAGGAAAAAATGGGAACGGCGCTCCAGCGTTTGGCGGAAGAAGACCCGACATTCAAGGTACATACCGATCCGGAAACGAACCAGACGATCATTTCCGGGATGGGCGAACTCCATTTGGACATCATCGTTGACCGCATGAGACGTGAATTTAATGTAGAATGCACCGTAGGTAAACCGCAGGTTGCTTACCGTGAAACCATCAGAAAGAGCGTTGAGTCGGAAGGTAAATTCATTCGTCAGACCGGCGGTCACGGACAGTACGGTCACTGCTGGCTTCGTCTTGAACCGATGGAAGCGGGCAAAGGCTTTGAATTTGCCAATGAAGTTGTCGGCGGCGTTATTCCGAAAGAATTTATTAACCCGATCCAGGCAGGCGTTGAAGCCGCTATGGATGACGGTGTTGTTGCCGGCTATCCGATGGTTGACATCAAAGTTACCGTTTACGACGGTTCATACCACGATGTCGACTCCTCTGAAATGGCATTTAAAGTAGCAGGCTCCATGGCATTCAAAGACGGCGCGAAAAAAGCGGACGCAGTCCTTCTCGAACCGTACATGAGCGTCGAAGTCGATGTTCCTGAAGAATACATGGGCGATGTTATCGGCGGATTGAACTCCCGCCGCGGACGCATTGAAGGTATGGAATCTGAAAACGGAGAATCCCGTATCAAAGGCTTCGTTCCGCTCTCTGAAATGTTCGGTTATGCGACCGCACTCCGCAGCTCCACACAGGGCCGAGGCACATTCACGATGACATTCGATCATTATGAAGAAGTTCCGAAAGCAATCTCCCAGCAGATTACAGAAGAACGTTTAGGAAATAAATAATTAAAAGGAGACTTTAAAATGGCAAAAGCACATTACGAAAGAACAAAACCCCATT
>URIB01000021.1 GCA_900547785.1 uncultured Dialister sp. | reverse complement strand
GAGGAGCAAAGCGACGCAGTAAAAGTGAGTGAGACGCTTTGCCTTTGGCTAAAGTGTCAACCGTCAGGTTGACGAAAGGGGCAAGTTTGAGTAGATACAAAAGAATGAAAATAAGAGCGAGTAAAACTGAAAAAGTGATTTTTACAGAGCGGTATTAAATACCTGCCTGTCATTCTTGAACGGTCGTAAAAAAGCGGTCGGGGATACAATAATAAAAAAGTACGGGATAGAGTGAAGAATCCGGCATAGGATACAGGTATTAAATATGCTTTTTGCGATTAATCGATGCTGGATTCTTCGCTAAGAGGCAGATTATGTTTTTTCTTCTATTATCATTCCTGTTCTGCCCGCCGCTCAAGAATGACGGCAGAAGTGAATTGCGTTTACGAGTGGCGTAAAGGACTTTTGCACAAAAAATAAGAATGCAAACTGTAAGCCGTCCCCGCTTGTCGGGGAAAGTGGCGGCGAAGCCGTCGGAAGGGGCAAGCGTGAGCAGAAACGGAAGAATGGAAATAAATATGAGCAAAACTAAAAAACGGTTTTTACAGACCAGTATTAAATACCTGCCCGTCATTCTCGAACGAAGTGAAGAATCTGGGCATAGGTTGCAAGAGTTAAATATTCTGACCTGTGTACGCACCCTTGCCCCTATCGCCTCGCAAAGCTCGGCACTTCCCTCCGCGTTCGGGGGAAGCGGACACCAAGGAGGAAAGAAATTATAGTTTTAAAATGTATTACTTGATTGACGCCCTAAAACGATAAAATGCAAACTGTAAGCTGTCCCCGCTTGTCGGGGAAAGTGTCAGCGTTAGCTGACGAAAGGGGCAAGTGTGAGCAGATACGTAAGAATGATTTTAATTTGTGTACGCCAACTTACCCCTATCGCCTCGCAAGGCTCGGCACTTCTCTCCGCGTTCGGGGGAAGCAAACGACTGAGGAGGAAAGAATTTATGGCTTTTAAAATGAGCAAAACAAAAAATAACGGAATGGCTCATGCAAAAAAGTGTCCCTGTTGTTTGCTTGTGAAAGGGAAATTGCAAATTGCAAGCCGTCCCTGGACACAGGAAGCAAGCGAACCACTTGTCCGATATATAAGGAAAGAATGAAGAATGTAAGCTGTCCCCGCTTGTCGGGGAAAGTGTAAACCGTCAGGTTGACGAAAGGGGTAAGTGTGAGCAGAAGCGAAAGGATGGAAATAAGTGTGAGAAGAAACGGAAGAACGGAAAAAAACGAATGGCAAAAGTGCGGAAGAAGGGGAAAAGAATCTCTTTTATGGAGAACAACATTTCAGTATTTATGGTAAAATAATCATATAATCAATTAGGAGGTGCTTCGTTGTTCGCTTATGCGTTCACGTTCCTGACGGCACTTGTCGTGACATTTGTACTGACACCGTTGGTCAAACATTTGGCGATGATTGTAGGAGCGGTAGACAAACCGGATGCACGCAAGGTTCATCAGGGCCTGATTCCCCGTCTGGGAGGGCTTGCTATATATGCAGGATTTATGGTTTCCGTGATTGCCACGGTGGGGTTCACTTATGAAATCACGGGGATTATGATCGGTGCCACTTTTTTGGTGCTTGTGGGGATTGCCGATGATATCATGTCCCTTCCGGCGAAAGTCAAACTTTTGGGGCAGATTTTTTCGGCGGCCATTTTGGTCGTTTTCTTTAATGTCAATATCGATTGGGTGGATTTGCCGTGGCTCGGCATTATCACGTTTCCGTTGATAATTTCCATACCGCTTACTATTTTCTGGATTGTCGGTTTCATTAATACGGTGAATCTTATTGATGGGCTGGACGGTCTTGCGGCGGGAATTGCAACGATTGCTTCGATTGCCGTGGCACTTCTTGCTTTCCAAATGGGACAGTGGGTGTCTGCCGCTGCCATGATTGCCATGACGGGCGCTTGTCTTGCTTTTTTACAGTATAATTTCAATCCCGCTAAAATTTTTATGGGTGATACGGGGTCTATGTTTCTCGGATATGTAATCGGTGCGGTTTCTGTCATGGGATCAATGAAAACAGCGGCTGTTGCCGTGCTTATCGTACCGCTTGTCGCATTGGCAGTGCCGATTATGGATACGCTTCTTGCGATTGTGCGGCGGAAGCAGTCGGGGGTTCCGATTTTTTCTCCTGACAAAAATCATCTTCATCACCGTCTTCTTGCGAAGGGATTGTCGCAAAAGCAAGTGGTTCTTATTATGTATGCTTTGACGGCGTTCTTTTCCTGTATGGCGCTTTTTGTCATCCGTATGAATCTCTGGTTCGGCGGCGCATTAATCGTTCTGGCACTTGCGGTATTTCTTCTCTGGGCAAAAAAACTGGGAGTCATGAGAGAGGTTGTTCCCACTCCGTACCGGCAGGAAAAAGAGGCGGAAAAAACAGATCATATCTGAATTTTAAAATAAAGGGGTTGTATTCATGAAGGTCATGACGATTTTCGGTACGAGACCGGAGGCTATAAAAATGGCGCCGGTGGTTAAGGAGCTTTTGAAGCATCCTGAAATCGAAGTGAAGGTCTGCCTGACGGCACAGCATAGGGAAATGCTTGACCAGGTGGTGGACTTATTCGGACTTCCTGTGGACTATGACCTGGATGTCATGAAAAGCGGCCAGTCCCTGTATGATATTACGTCCCGGGTGCTCTGCCGTCTGGAGAAGGTTTTGCAGACGGAAAAGCCGGACTATGTACTTGTCCACGGAGATACGACGACGACTTTTACGGCGGCACTTGCGGCTTTTTACCAGCAAATCAAGGTGGCTCATGTGGAAGCGGGGCTTCGGACGGGAAATTTGGCATCTCCTTTTCCCGAAGAGGCAAACCGCCGTCTGACCGGTGTTCTTGCAGACTTGAATTTCGCCCCGACGGAGACGGCAAAAAACAACCTGATTCGTGAAAATAAAAAGAAAGAAAATATATTTGTAGTGGGGAATACGGTGATTGACGCCCTGCTTTCGACGGTAAAAGAAAATTACCGCTTTGCCGATAAAGAAATAGAGGAGATAGAAGCGCACAAGCGGGTGATTCTTGTTACGACCCACAGGAGAGAAAATTTGGGTACACCGATGCATCATGTGTATAAAGCACTCCGCCGTCTTGTGGAAACGGTGCCGCATACGGAAGTTGTATTTCCGGTCCACAGAAATCCGCTGGTCCGCGAAGCGGTGGAAGAAGAATTGGAAGGGGTTCCCGGTATCCACCTGGTGGAGCCGATGGAATATGAACCGTTTACCAACCTGATGGCCCGGTCGAGTATCGTACTCACCGATTCCGGCGGTATCCAGGAAGAAGCGCCGAGTCTCGGGAAACCCGTTTTGGTGCTCCGTGACACGACGGAGCGGCCGGAAGCGATAGAGGCGGGGACGGTGAAGCTTGTCGGGACTGATGAAAATCTGATTTACGAAACGGCGTACCGCCTGTTAACGGACAAAAAGGCCTATGATGCCATGTCGGAGGCGGTGAACCCTTACGGAGACGGAAAGGCGTCGGAAAGAATTGTGGAAACCCTTCTGTACATGTCGGGATTGTCCGACAAAAAACCGTCTAAATTTATAGCCAAGTAGCAGGTCTTATGTTACAATATCAGTGTATGTGTGGGAAACGAATATTTCATATATCCGTTTTCCATGTGTTTACTATCTGGAGTCCGTCATGAAACGGGATGATAAGGAAAAAAAGAAGCAAAACGGTTTTGATCCGTGGCGCAGCGTCGCCGTTGCCTCGGGAGCAGGATTCAGTCTTCTGACCTGCATGGGCATAGGCGTATGGAGCGGTATAAAATGTGATGAGTATTTCGGTACTTATCCGTACGGATTGATTTTCCTTTCTCTTCTCGGTGCCGTGGCAGGATTATGGTCCGTTATAAGGCAGATGTTGGAGAAATAATTAAAAGTGACATACGATCAGACTTTTCCTAAATATGCCGGCCGTATGATACGCTGGCTTCTCGGTCTCGGTGTTGCCGGAGCAGTGGTCCTTTTCTTTATCTGGGGATGGCGTGTCGGCGGTGCCTGGATTTTGGGGGCATTTTTCCACGCTGCTTTTTTCATGTTTTTACGGGCCAAATATTTCCAATGGGTGAAAGACGGAAGAGAACCGGATTTCATCGGACAGCGGGTTGCTGTTTTTGCTATTTTCCGCTTCATTTTGGAGATTGTTTTAGCCGCAGTCGTAGTGGCACTAACGCCGCTTAATGTGCTCGGTTTTCTAGGTGGCTTACTTTCATTACCATTTCTGTCCATTTTTGAACGGGTGGTTAATGTAATTAAGGAATAATTCTTTTCTTGATATCCTTGTAAGAGAAGGGGGGTGAGATTATGCATCTTCATACGGGTACACATACTATGGAGCAACTCTTTGGCGTATTTCCGGTCAATATGGATACACTTTATACTACTTGGCTTACTGCCATTATTGTTTTTATTGCCATATTCGCTGCAACAAGAGGGAGATCCCTAATACCGTCAGGCTGGCAGAATTTCATTGAAATGTTGGTGGAAGGTCTTTGCAATCAGTTTGAAAGTAATTTAGGACCTAAATATCGTCAGGTAAGCAGTATTTTCTTAACATTTTTCCTCTTTATCTTCACGTCTAACCAGATAGGTCTGTTGCCGACTGAACATTTAACGGCATCGCCGACTAATGACGTGAATACAACTTTGGGTCTTGCTATTGCAAGTTCTATTTTGCTGCATATTTATTTTATTAAAAACAAAGGTGTCGGACATTGGGTTAAACACTTTTTTGAACCATTTCCGATTTTTGTGATTATGAATTTGATTGAAGAGATAGCAAGACCAATTACGTTAGCAATGCGTCTGTTTGGTAATATTTTGGCCGGGGAGATTCTTTTGGAAATTCTATATTTCCTCTGCCCATGGGCTGTACCTATGATCTGGATCGGATTCTCATTGTTTGTGGGTGTGGTTCAGGCATATATTTTCACTACTCTGGCATCTGTATATATGAAAGAAAGTCTCTATTAATACGAGATATACAAGACCGGGGAGCGGCACCGTCCGCTTTTCAAACGGAACGGCACCGACCGTCAAAACGGAATAAAAAAGGGCATCTCACTGCTGATCAGGGGATATGTCCCAAATTTTAGATTCTTTAGGAGGAATTATCATCATGGATCAGACAATTGTTGTACAGTATTCTCTTATTGCGGCAGGACTTATTGCTGCTTTAGCATCTATTGCCGCTGCATTTGCAGATTCTAATGCTGCAGCTAAAGCTCTTGAGGGTATGACCCGCCAGCCGGAAATGGCAGGTAAGCTTTTTACAAATATGCTCGTTGCTATCGGTCTTATAGAATCTATTCCGATTATCGCTATCGTTATTGCATTGGTACTGGTATTCGCTAATCCATTCCTGAAATAATTATTCCGATAATTCTATGACGGAATATTAGTCTAAGGAGGAAACGAATTGGTAGACGTAAATGGTACACTGCTGATTCAGATCATCAACTTTATTGTTCTTTGTGCCATTCTCGGGCATTTCTGCTATAAGCCGGTACTCAAAGTACTGGATGCCCGCAAAGAGCGCATCAAAAATGACTTGGATGCGGCTGCCCGGTCCAAGGCTGCTGCCGAAGAACTGAAAGCCGGTTACGAAACTCAGTTACAAGAAGCACAGGCAAAAGCCCAGGACATTGTGAATAAGGCGGTTAAAGAAGCCCAGGTACAGGCGCAGGCACAGATTGATGAAGCGCATGCTGCCATCGAAAAGGAAAAAGAAAATGCGACCAAGCAGATTGAAAGAGAACGCAAGGATGCTCTGGAAAATCTGAAAACACAGGTAGCAGCACTTTCCTGCGATATTGCAGCGAAGATCATCAGCAAAAATATGACGCCGGATACAAATGACCGGCTCATCTCAGATAGCATCGCGAAATTGGATGCTGAGCAGGCAGGTAAATAGTTATGGATAAGAACGTAATCCTTGCAAAGAAATACGGTCGTGCCATCTATGAAATTGCTGAAGAAAAGCAATGCCTGAAAGAAACAGAAGAAGAACTCCGTTTTATTTCCGAAACGATTGCGGAAAATAAAGAATTGGGAAATATTCTGAATCATCCTCTGCTTGAAAAGGATGTCAAGAAAGATACTATAAAGAAGTTGTTTGCAGATAAGGTGCAGCCGGCAGTCTTGCAATTCTGCTATGTTGTGATTGACAAAGGCCGCATCGGTGATTTTGCAGCTATGGTTGATGTCTATTCCAATCTTGCCCATCACGGTATGGGAATGGAAGAAGCGATTGTCACATCAGCTCTGCCCTTGACCAAAAGCCAGGCGGAGATGATCAAAACAAAGCTTGCAGAAATTACCGGCAGCAAAATTATCATGAAGCAAAAAGTGGATGCATCTTTGATAGGCGGATTTACCGTACAGATGGGCGACCGTCTGATCGATGGATCTGTAGCCCGTCATCTTGCTGCACTTCGTGCCCAAATGATGCAAAGAGATTGAGGTGACTTACAGGAAATGAAAATCAGTTCAGATGAAATTACATCTGTCATTAAAAAACAGATTGAAAACTACAAAGTAGACCTCAATGTCGATGAAGTAGGTACGGTTCTTGAAGTCGGCGACGGTATCGCCCATATCTACGGCCTGGAAAATTGTATGGCCGGTGAATTGCTCGAACTGCCCAATGGCGTTTACGGCATGGCTATGAACTTGGAAGAAAGCAACGTAGGTGCGGTTCTTCTGGGTAATGCCGAAACCATTAAGGAAGGCGACACGGTAAAAAGAACAGGCCGCCTCATGCAGGTTCCGGTAGGCGATGCGGTTATCGGCCGCGTAGTCAATGCGCTGGGACAGCCGATTGACGGTAACGGCGACATCAAGACAGACAAATACTGCGACATTGAAGTGAAAGCGGCAGGTATTGCCGACAGACAGCCGGTCAGCGTACCGCTGCAGACCGGTTTGAAATGTATCGACTCCATGGTTCCTATCGGACGCGGACAGCGTGAACTTATCATCGGTGACCGCGGTACCGGTAAAACTGCCGTTGCTGTCGATACCATTCTGAACCAAAAAGGACAGAATGTTATTTGTATTTATGTATCCATCGGACAGAAAAATGCGAACGTTGTCCGCGTATATGAACGCTTGAAAGCGGCAGGTGCGATGGATTATTCCATTATCGTACACGCCGGCGCATCCGAAGGATCCCCGATGCAGTATCTTGCACCGTACTCCGGTGTAGCTATCGGTGAATATTTCATGCACCAGGGCAAAGACGTCCTCATTGTATATGATGACCTCTCCAAGCACGCCGTAGCTTATCGTGCGATGTCCCTTCTGCTCCGCCGTCCGCCGGGACGTGAAGCATATCCGGGCGACGTATTCTATCTGCATTCCCGTCTGCTCGAACGTGCAGCCCGTCTTTCTCCGGAACTCGGAGGCGGATCCATCACGGCACTGCCGATTATTGAAACACTGGCAGGCGACGTAGGTGCTTACATTCCGACCAACGTTATTTCCATTACAGACGGACAGATTTATCTGGAAACGGCTCTCTTCTATTCCGGGATTCGTCCGGCAATCAATGTCGGCTTATCCGTATCCCGTGTAGGCGGTGCTGCCCAGATTAAAGCAATGAAACAGGTTGCAGGTACACTCCGTTTGGATTTGGCCCAGTATCGTGAATTGGCTGCATTTGCCCAGTTCGGCTCTGACCTGGACGCAGCTACAAAGGCACAGATTGACCGAGGACAGAGAACAACGGAAATCCTGAAACAGCCGCAGTACTCACCTTACCCGGTTTCCGACCAGGTTATGGCGATTTATGTAGCCGTTAAAGGATACCTGGATGATGTAGAAGTAGAAAATGTAGTAAGCTTCGAACATCAGATTTTAGATTTCCTTCACAGCAGCCATCCCGAAATCGGCGAAGACATTACAGCTAACAAGAAACTGACTGACGAAAATGAAGTCAGACTGCAGGCTGCTATTGCCGAATTCAAGGAAAGATATAAAGCACAAGCTGCTACAGCTGGAGAAGAAAAGTCTGGAACGGTAGAGGGGTGATCTGATTGGAAAGTACGCGTGATATAAAAGGGCGCATAAAATCTGTCACCAACATCCAGCAGATCACAAAAGCAATGAAGATGGTAGCCGCTGCCCGTCTGCGCAAAGCAGAAGAAAAAGCAAGCGGTTCCTATCCCTATGCAGAAAAGATCGGAGAGCTCTTGCGCCGCGCTTCTTCGGTGACACCCGGCTTTACCAGTCCGCTTTTTAGAAACGGTGAGGTAAAAAAGACCGGTTATCTCGTTATCAGCGGAGATAAAGGTCTTGCCGGCGCTTATAACTCCAACGTTATGAAGCGTACTATACAGGAAATCTCCGGGAAGGACCGTTCTGCATACGCTTTATATGTCTGCGGGAAACAGGCAAGAAATTACCTGAAATTCCGCGGATATGATATCGATTCCTATCATTTCGGCTTTTCTGACAAGCCGTCAGCCCAGGATTCTATGGATCTGGCGAAAGAAATGGTTGACTATTTTCTTAAAGAAGAAGTCGATGAAATTTATATAATCTATACGAAATTCATTACAGCTCTCCGTCAGCAGGTAAAAGTATCCCGTCTGCTTCCCGTAGAAGCACCGGAAGATGCCGGCGAAGAGACGGAAGTGAAGGCAGGTGCTGTAGAGGCAGCGGAAGAAAAAGAGGTTTCTTTTGCAAAAGAAGAAATACCGTATATTTTCCTTCCCGATGCAGCTACCGTTCTTTCCAAACTGCTTCCGGAGTATATACAAGTGCAGGTTTATAATGCAATGCTGCAATCCGCAGCATCGGAACTGGGCAGCCGGATGGCAGCCATGTCCGCAGCAACCGACAATGCAACCGAAAAAATTGCAGATCTCAATCTGACTTACAATAAAGCACGTCAGGCTCAGGTCACCAATGAAATTTCCGAAATTGTCGGCGGTGCGGCAGCTCTCGAATAAACTGCCTGATTTAATAAGGAGGAAAGCTTCTTCATGGCAAATGAACAGCAGGGGCAGGTAGGTAAAGTTGTACAGGTCATGGGCGCAGTAGTTGATATTGCGTTTGCTGATGACCAGGAACTACCGGCTATTTATAACGCAATTCATATCAAAGATGAAGAAGGCAATGTTCCGGTAGATGTTGTTTGTGAAACAATGCAGCACCTCGGTGACGGCGTAGTCCGCACCGTTGCTATGAGTTCCACAGACGGCATGGTACGTGGAATGAAAGCAGTAGATACCGGCCGTGCTATTGCGGCACCGGTCGGTGACGGTTGTCTCGGACGTATTTTCAACGTTCTCGGCGAAACCGTGGATAATGACGATACGAAAGTACCGGCATCCGACTACTGGCCTATTCATCGTCCGGCACCGGCCTTTAAAGACCAGTCTCCGGCAACTGAAATTTTTGAAACCGGCATTAAAGTCGTTGACCTCATTGCCCCCTATGCAAAGGGTGGTAAAATCGGTCTGTTCGGCGGCGCCGGCGTAGGTAAAACAGTTCTTATCCAGGAACTGATTCACAACGTGGCAACAGAACACTCCGGCTGCTCCGTATTCTGCGGCGTCGGGGAACGTACCCGTGAAGGGAATGACCTTTGGGGAGAAATGAAAGATTCCGGCGTTCTTTCCAAAGTAGCCCTGGTATACGGCCAGATGAATGAACCGCCGGGAGCACGTATGCGTGTTGCTCTCACAGGTCTTACCATGGCAGAATATTTCCGTGATAAGCAGGGACAGGACGTTCTGCTCTTCATCGATAATATTTTCCGTTTCGTCCAGGCCGGCTCGGAAGTATCCGCTCTGCTCGGACGTATGCCGTCTGCCGTAGGTTATCAGCCCACATTGGCTACCGATATCGGTGAATTACAGGAACGTATCACATCGACAAAAGACGGTTCCATCACCTCTATCCAGGCCGTATATGTACCGGCCGATGACTTGACAGACCCGGCTCCGGCAGGTGTATTTACACACCTCGATGCTACCACCGTACTTAACCGTTCTATCGCAGAACTCGGTATTTATCCGGCCGTAGATCCCTTGGATTCCACCAGCCGTATTCTTGACCCGAACGTTCTCGGCGAAGAACATTACGAAGTAGCCCGCGGTGTACAGGCGATATTACAGCGCTATAAAGAATTACAGGATATCATTGCAATTCTTGGTATGGAAGAATTAAGTGACGATGATAAAATCATTGTTGCCCGTGCGAGAAAGATTCAGAGATTCTTGTCTCAGCCGTTCTTCGTAGCTGAACAGTTTACCGGCTCACCGGGCAGATATGTATCTCTGAAGGAAACCATCCGCGGCTTTAAGGAAATCCTTTCCGGACAGCACGATGATTTACCGGAAGGTGCATTCTATATGGTTGGCACAATTGATGAAGCAATCGAAAAGGCTGAAAAGATGAAGAAAGGGGAATAAGCCATGGCTGATACCCTTACGAATCCGATGCATGTGGAGGTTATTACGCCGGACGGTCCGATTTACCGGGCTGACGGTGTGGAACTGGTGGCAGCTCGTGCAACTGACGGTGAATTTGCCGTCATGAAAGGCCATCTGCCTTTAGCAGCAGCATTGGAAATGTGTTCTGTCCGTATACAAAAAGACGGAAAAGAAGAAAAAGTAGCTGTATTCGGCGGTTTCTTTGAAATGAAGGATAACCGGGTGAACGTCGTAGCTCCTCTGGCAGAAATGGCGGCGGATATTGATGTTGCTCGTGCCCAAAGAGCAAAGAAACGGGCTGAAGACAGACTGGCATCTCACAGTGCCAATATTGACGAACACCGTGCGAAGCTTGCTTTGCAGCGTGCTCTTATCCGCTTGAAAACAACGGATACCTTATAACATACAAAAACCGGCTCTTTCGGGCCGGTTTTGTTGTGCTTTGATTATGATTTAAAAACGTTCTTCCTTATGAAATCAGTTTTTCAGCAGGAAGAACGTTTTTTTGAGCGGTAAAGGGTCAAACAGATTACACGTCCTGTTTCTTCGGCCGCGATCCGTACAAGTCATGATAAAGGATTCTTTCGTTGAAACGGTTTATGCGGACCGGTTTCTTTTCCGGATACCCTACGGCAATAATGCAGAAAGGTTCTCTTTCCGAGGGAATATCCAAAATATGACAGATATGGGCTTTACGGTCGGGATAGGGATAGACCTGGAGCCAGATGGATCCGATACCCAGATGTTCCGCTTCAATCAAAATATTTTCTGCAGCGGCTGCGGCATCAAAGGCCCATTCTTCAGGGAAA
Organism: uncultured Dialister sp.; assembly: GCA_900547785.1. Taxonomy (GTDB): domain Bacteria; phylum Bacillota; class Negativicutes; order Veillonellales; family Dialisteraceae; genus Dialister. Next base: position 6,566 of record URIB01000021.1, on the reverse strand, counting down.
GAAATACCGTCAGGTCTTCCGACGATGACGATAGCGGCAACGGCTTTTCTTGCCGGCCCTGCGACGACACTGTTATGGGAAAGAGCTTTGACCAAATCTTCTCTGGTGACAATGATGAACTCCCGGGACTCCTGGTTTCCGCAAGCTCTTGCCTGCATGCCTGCCCGGACAAGCTTGTCCAGATATTCTTCCGGCAAGGGAGTCAATTCTTTGAAATGGCGGCATGTGCCTCTTTTGAAAATTTCGTCCATGGTGACCTCCTAAAGAAAATGGTGCCGTATCCTAACGAAACAGCTTATATTTATTATTACTTTTATTATAGCACAGATGATTTTTCCGCCTCCCCGGCGAGTAGGAAAATAAAGCACGAGAAAATGAAGAAAACAGGGGAAAGAGCGAATTCTTGCCCGAAAAGGTATAAAGAGCTTCCGAAAAGATAAAACTTCTTAAAAACGAAATAAAGGGCGATTCCGAGGTATTTCTTTTCGGCACTTTAAGGACCATAAAAAAAGCCCTGCCGTAAGGCAGAGCCGTATTTCTTTTTTATTAAGGAGTTCCGAATACAAAGTAACGGACGTAAATGTAAACAGTTGATGTCAGTAAGGTGACAAGCATCATGGGGAAACATTTCAGCATGAAATGTCCGAAAGTGATATTGTACCCTTCTTTAGCAGCCAGCGCCGCAACGATAACGTTCGGAGAAGCACCGATGATAGTGCCGTTTCCGCCGTAGCAGGCACCGATAGAGAGAGCCCACCACATATAGTCGGCATTGGCCAGTCCCAAAAGTTCCTGCATCTGGTGAATCAAGGGAATCATCGTTGCCGTAAACGGAATATTGTCTACGAATGCGGAAGCAAGGCCGGACAGCCAGAGAATGGTGAAAGTGAGAGCATGGGGATCTCCGCCGACCGCTTCGATTCCTGCAGCTGCCATCGTACTGATAACGCCTGTAGTTTCAAGTCCTCCGACAACGATAAAGAGACCGATAAAGAAGAATAAGGAGTCCCAGTCGACTTCACGGAAAATCTCATGGGGATCGACTTTGCAGACGAGAATGGCAAGAACACCGCCTGTAAGAGCAATGGTAGCCGATTGGATACCGATCATGTTGTGGATAATGAAACCGAAAATCGTGAAAACCAAAATGGTAACCGACTTTTTCAGAATGGAGAAATCGGTGATGACAGAAGACAGATTGATTTTTGCAAGTTCTGCAGGGGACATCTCCGTTTTCGGTAATTGTTTGCCGTAAATAATTTCCAGATAAATGATACAGGCCGCAATATTTATCAAAGCAATGGGACCGGTATGCATGGCAAAATCATTAAATGCCAGGTGAGTGGCAGAACCGATCATGACGTTCGGAGGATCGCCGACCATGGTACCGGAACCGCCGATATTGGAAAGCAGAATTTCTGCAATCAAGGTGGGAATCGGGGATACATGAATCCGGCGGCAGAGAGAAATGGTCATCGGCGTGATTAAAAGAACGGCGGTAACGGCATCCATAAAAGAAGCACAGAAGCCCGTAATCAGTCCTAAAATGATGAGCAGTTCTTTCGGACGGCCTTTTGATACTTTGACCGCCCAAAGCGCCATAGATTCAAAAAATCCCGATTTCTTGACGACGCCGATGAGGATCATCATGCCTGCCAAAAGTCCCAGGGTATTGAAGTCGATAAACTCATGAAGCGCCGTTTCCTGGGTGAGAAGCCCGCTGTATATGACAAGCCCCGCTCCGAGTAAAGCGCAAATCGACCGGGGAATTTTTTCCGACATGATTCCCAGATAAGTTAAGGCAAATATAAATATAGAAAAATAAAAGCTCATGGTGGCATCCATTATTTCAACTCCTTTTTAGTACGGACAGGAAATATTTCGAAGGTAAATACATGAATAAAAATCTATGAATGGTTCAATTCTTATCTGTTAGTATATACGATGATAATACAACGTTCAATGTTTTTTTACAATGAGATTTATATATGCGTAAATAACATTTTTCTATAACCCTTTGGAATAAAAGAAGTTAAATGCAGGCATAAAAGTTTTACATACAGATTTTAACTAAAAACTGGTTATGCGAAAATACCGGAAAATATGGAATTGTATAGTCTTTAAAAGAAATGGTTCTATCCTTTATCGGAGGTTTTTGCTTTTCCGGAGAAACCGGATTGCTATTACCAAAGATACAGTATAATATAATAACTGTATTCTATTTTATATGAAGGAGTTTTATCATGTCACGTGCCCAAGGATTGCTGTTCGGTGTAGCCGTTGTTTTTGCGGTATGGAATATACTGAACAACGGACTGACAATAAGGAGCGGAGCGATTGCCGTTCTGATTCTTATCTGTCTGGTTATCAATATTTATAATAACAATCTGAAAAAAGCCCGTCTGGAAGAGGCGGAAGCGAGAATCAGAGAGAAAGAGCAGATCCGGCAGATTCGTGCGGAAGCACGGAGGAAGCAGAATAAAAAACATAAGCAGAAGAATAAATAACAGGGGATTTCCTTTGTAAAGGATAAATTCCCGGTAGGAGTTTTTATGGAAATCGCATTGCTGTACCGGTGGGCGGTATTTATTTTACTTTCCGTCGGTCTTGTTTTATTGATGAAACACGGGATTCTCACGCCTTTTGTTTTTTGGTCCCGTATCCAGTACTATACATTCTCTACATTCACGCTTTTTTTCGTATGGTTGGCGATGACTTTATTCAAGGCGGACGTTCCGTATCTCTATACGGCGGACTGCCGCTATATCGTGGCTGCCGGTCTTGTCACATTGTCGGTGATGTATCATATCATTGTGCGGCCGGGGGCCATTAAAACGCACCGCCTGAATGATATCAGTTATGAGCATTTTTCTTTTTATAACTACATTTTCCACTACTTTATTCCCGTGTTGATGACAGTGGATTATATTTTTTTTGTGGATAAAACGGAGCTTCACCGGTATATCGTCTTTTTATGGATGATTTACCCGGCGCTGTATGTGGTTTTTGTATACTGGCGCGCCTGGATTACGATCGTTACCCGTGGCCGTTCCCAATTGTACCCGTATACTTTTATGGATCCCCGGACCAATGATTTCATGACCATTGCCAAGGGGTGTCTCAAAGTGGGTTTCCAATTTTTTATGATAGGCATCGGACTTTATTTCCTGGGAGAAGGACTTTGGCAATTAGGAATCCCGCCACAGGCGTGGACATACAACGGATAATCTCCGGTGAGTGGATAAGGAGTTTTTTATGACAGCAAAAAAAGAAAAAATAAGCGGACGAAATTTTACGGACACCTCCGTTCCGTGTAAGAAATATCTGATGATTTCCGGACTCGGGTTTATTGCTCTTGCCGGATATGCCGCCCGTCTGGCGTGGATTTATACCACCTATGGCGTATTTCCCCTGCAAGGGGTCATCATATGTCTTATGCTGCTGCTCTTTTTAATTCATATCATTACGTCCAAGTGCGTGTATACACTGAAAGAAAATGAAATGGAAATCGTAAAAAAGAGCATTTTCAAGAAAAAAGAACTCCATATTCCGTATGATAAAATTTTCGGAGTCCACCATTTCAAAAACCAGCTCATGAAGCCGGCGACCTACAGATATACGTACCATATGTATAACCATCTGGATAACCGGGAAATCTGGTCGCTCCTTTTCGATATCGGCGAGCTGGAAAAAATCGGACGTATTATGATGACCGGTTCAGCGGCGTTCTGGCATGAATGCTCTCTCCGTATTCCCGACAGGGTAGGGATTCCTCAAGAAGAAGTTATTGCCTATATGTACCAGGGAATGAGAGAGAAACTGATTGCTTCCGGAAAACTTTCACCGGAGCTTCTGAAAAAAATGAAAGAAACGGAAAAAGCAAAGGATATGACGTTTGAGGAGGGCATCGAGCAGCTCCGCCAGGAAGGTACGGAGATGGGCGGAAAAGACTATGAAGTTACCTTGGAAGATATCAAAGAAAAAGAGGGATTCCGTGAAGATAAGCAGGGAAATGAAAAGTAAATAACAGAAGAAAGAATCATTCCGTCATGGCAAAACAGCTGTGGCGGTTTTTGATTGTTCGGGCGCCAATCCGATGAAAAAGGCAAAGAAAGGAGGTGAAAAATAAAGAGAAAAGCGATAAAAAATGAAAGACACTCTTTTTGGAAGATAAATAGAGATAAATGGAGAAGAAAAGAGAAATTCAAATCTATAAATATTTTCTATATCATATGCGAATATTTTTTATTATAACGAATATTTAATAAAAAGCTAAGAAAAATTTTCATAACAAATATGAACAGCGTTCTCATTTATAAAAAGAAATAAAAAATTAATTTGTAAAAAGCGGCTGTTTAAAGGAATTAAAAACGTTTTCTCCGGTGTCTAATTGATAATACAAACATAGAATACTATGTAAATGAGAGATAATAAAAGATAATATGAGAATATAGAATACTATGCAAGAAAATATGTAATAAAAAGTGAAAAAATGTCTAAAATCTTGAAAAATCATAATATTTCGTCTAAAATGACAACTGATGCTTATTGAAAGGAAAATAAGCTCCGGGAATCTGACAGGCTTTTACCCGAAGCTGTGGGAAAGGAGGAATCAGAAAAAGGGATAGTGTTGTCATGAGCGGTTCATAAAGTAAACAGCCTTTATTTTATTTTACGAAGATGTATGAATCCGTGACTTTCACAAAAGACGGTGATGCTCTTTACCCGAAAGAAAATCACAAGTAAGAAAAGGAAGGTGAAAATTATGGATCCAGCTATTATTACGCTGTGTGTCCTCGCTGTAGCGGCATTCCTGTTCGTTACAGAATTGATTCCTCTGGCGGTTACCGCGATGGCGGCTTGTACGGCTTTGGGAATCCTCGGTGTACTTCCGTCCAAACAGGTGTATGCCGGCTTATCTAACTCCACCGTCGTACTCTTCGGCGGTATGTTCGTTATCGGCGCCGCTATGTTTAAGACCGGTCTTGCCGAAGCGATCGGCATTGCTGTTGTAAAAAAAGCGGGTACCAATGAAATTCCGCTGATGGCAGCTATCATGCTTGTTACGATCGCGTTGTCCGCCGTGTCATCCAATACAGGAACGGTTGCCTGCCTCATGCCGGTTATCATCGGGATTTGCCAGGCGGCTAAAATCGCTCCCTCGAAAGAATTGATGCCCTTGGCTATTGCGGCTAACGTAGGCGGCACGATCACCATGATCGGCACACCGCCAAACGTTATCGTTACCGGCGCGTTGGCGGCGGCAGGACTTCCGACATTCGGATTCTTCGAATTTGCGTATATCGGTGTTCCTCTCTCCATTATCATCGTACTCTACACACTGTTTGTAGGCCGTCATTTTATTCCTGCCAAAATGGCGGGCGATATGGACGAAGAAGCTGTCAAAGCGGCAGCGGAAGAGGCGGGCGCAAGTGATGACGGAGCTCCGAAGAGCAAAGCGAAAATGTGGATTTCCGGGCTCATTCTGTTAGGTGTTGTAGCGTGCATGGCGCTCGGACTTAAAACATTACCGCTTCATACCGCAGCCGTTACAGGGGCTATCCTCTGCGTCATCACAGGCTGTCTGAAAGAAAAAGAGGCCTATGCAGGGATTGACTGGGTTACCATTTTCCTTTTTGCCGGCATGCTTTCCGTAGCAACCGCTATGGAAAAAACGGGAGCGGGCAAAATGATTGCCGACACCGTAGTGAATGCTATGGGAGAAAATCCGAATCCCTATGTGCTTTGCGCGGTTCTATTCCTGATTTCCAATGTGCTGACCCAGTTCATGTCGAACACCGCATCGGCGGCGCTTCTCGCACCGATCGGCATTTCCATCGCCCAGTCTATAGGCGCCGATCCGAAACCGGTACTTATGTCGCTCGGCATCGCCGCATCCATGGCATTCGCAACCCCGATGGCGACACCGCCGAATACACTCGTACTCGGACCGGGCGGATTCTCTTTCAACGACTATGCCAAAGTGGGCGTACCGATGTGTATCATCTCGCTGGTTGCCAGCGTTGTTATCATTCCCATGTTCTGGCCGTTCTAAAACGGACGGAAACGAAGGAAATCAAACATGTTTTCTGTATCTGACGGAAAATATGTTATGCAGTCAATGAATCAGACGAATTTTTTATGAAAGGTGGAATGTATTTATGGAAACTCCGGGACCACTTTCTATTTGCCTCACCAACATGGTGATTGTATTCGCCGTTCTTGTTTTCTTAGCTTTCGTCATCCAGCTGATTCACGTAGTGGATCCGACGAAGAAAAAGAAATAATGAATTTCAGATAGTATCCGCTTACAGGAGGTAAATCAATGGATGGATTTATGAGAGCGCTGGTTTCCGTATGGACAGATTCGGGATTTTCCAATCTGACCTGGGAAAACTGTGTCATGATTTTGGTAGGCGTAGTCCTGCTTTACTTGGCAATTGCCAAAGAATATGAACCTTTGCTTTTGCTCCCGATTGCATTCGGTTGTATTATGGCGAACTTCCCGAATACGGGATTCAATGACGAAATGGGCGTCATGATGGCGATCGGCTTCGGTATCAAAT
>URIB01000020.1 GCA_900547785.1 uncultured Dialister sp. | reverse complement strand
AGAAGATATAAAAATAAAGTTGTAAGATTGATTAAGGGGGATTGTATGTGGGAAGAGATAGAACGTATTCTAAAAAGCATGTGGGATAATCATGATTTTATATTGGGTGTTAAATTGCATTTACCGACAGAAGAAAACAAAAAAGAAATGCTTGATGCCATAAAATCCGGTTGGGTAAAAACACCGGATGATGCGGTAATATATTCTATGGCAATTTATGAGGATGCACCCTTCGAGGATTGATTTTAGTACCGGAAAAAATGAAAATAACTGAACTTAAAAAATATTCAGAAACATATTATTTCACTGTGGAGGAGGCAGATGGAGATGGCTAAAATAGTGAGTAATAAGGGAAGACAGCTAACTTTGGCAGAGAAATGGGAAATTGATTCCAGAAATTCAGAATTGTATGGATATAACGAAAAAGGAGAAAGGATACCGGCAGACGAGCTCTGTCCTGATGATGGAATAGATTATACCGAAGAAATTAAGGAGGGTGTCACATACACTTTCTAATACTTTCGAGAATGTTTATCCAAGCTCGCACAGGCGGACTTTTTTTGCAGGAAATTTAACAATAATTCCAACTTCTCACATTTGTTTTGCTTACAAGAGCGGGATGATTATATTTCAAAAAAAGAAAACCGTAAGGTATCCAAAGCATGTACACTAATTGGATATTTCCGGCCGGACAGACCAGATTGCTCGGACCACATTACAATTTTCTAATTACAGTATAGATATGATTTGTTCTAAAAGCAAAAAACGCCTTAACAAAGATTGGCGTAAGAAATAATTACAGAAGGATTTTTGTTTTATACAAAAAGAAAAGAAAAAAGATTGCCGGGTGGACGCCCCTCCGGAGCTAAAATCCGGTCCCCACCATTAGATAGCAGCTTAGGCGACTTTCTGCTGTCGGCAATCTCTTTATTAACTATATTATAAAAGTGATATATTGTAAATTCAGAATAAAGAAGTTCAAAAAACTTTAAATAAAAAAGGCTGCGAAAAGATAAGATTCGCAGCTTTTTTTTATTTCTTTATTATTTTTTATAAGTCATCGGCACGGATGAAATGTTCGTCGCTTATGTCAAAGAGTTCTCCGTATACGGGACCGTAGGCAGCATTGGCGAGGGCTTTTATGGCCCAGCCGCAGTTTTGGTTTCCGCAGTAGATGTAGCGGCTCGGGACGGCGACGACGTTGTGGCGGCCTTTCATGGTCTGTACGACCGGATCGGCTAGAAATTCCCGTTTATATTTGTTTGTTTTTCTCGTGTCCACAGGACGGTCGGCGGCGACGAGGAAGAAGTCGGGATCTGATTTCAGGACCATTTCTTTGGAGAGATATTCGCCGTTTTTCAGGCCTGCTTTTTCTATGCCGTTTCTGATATGAGCGAAGGTGAGGTTGGCATCGTACATCGAGCCGGGTCCGCCGTAGCTTTGCATTTGGGATACCAGGAGGCCTACCGGGGGTTCGGTGTGGATTTCTTTCATTTTTTCTTCTATTCCGGCAAGGTCGGATTTCATTTTATTAATGAGTTTTTCGCCTTTTTCGGGGTATCCGACGGACTCGCTGATGAGTTTGATGGCGTCGATGATGTCCTGATGGCTGTCCGGACTGTGGCAGATGACGACGGGGTAGCCGAGGCTCCGTATCATTTCTACGGTGTTTTTATCGATGTAGTCGGTCAGAATGAGAAGGTCCGGCTTGGTTTTCATGATGAGGCCCGTGGAAATCTGGCCGCCCGGGGGAATGGTGTAACGGATGTTTTTGACTTCACCGGCGATAAAGGAACCCATCGGGTCTTTGGAGAGGACGTTTACCGCAACGAGATGGTCGGCAGGTACGATGCCGAGGAGTATGGTATCAAACGCAAGCTGGGCGGTAATAATCCGTTTCGGTTTATGGGGAATGTAGACGGTATTTCCTTCGTGGTCGGTGACGGTGTATCCGTCGGAGGTGACCGGGGTTTCCGGTTTCGGAATGCCGCAGCCTGTGACAAGGACGAGGCAAAAAAGAAATACGAGTCCTGTTTTCAGAAGTTTTTGCATGGGATTTCCTTTTACGTGATAAAGTTTTATGAGATAACTCATTTCTAATTTATATTTCTATAGTGTATAATAATTTAAATGCTAATCTGATTTCAAGTATCATTTTTCCGAATAAGGGAAATGGTAGGTTTTCATGGTAAAGAAAATGTGAGGAGCGGACATGATCAGTTCGGCAAAGGGAAAAAGTGTATTTATTATATTTTTAGCGGTTCTTTTATTTCTTGTAGCGGTGTTGGCACTTCATGTCGGGGCGATTCCCGTGCCGGTGACGACGGTATTTCATGAAATAGCCAGGGGTCTCGGTCTTCCTGCTTTCGGTACGGCGCCGACGCAGGAGCAGATGGCGGTTTTCTGGTATATCCGCATGCCCCGTATCGCGATTGCCGTTTTGGCAGGGGCGGCACTGGCGGCGTCAGGCTCGGTCATGCAGGGGGTATTTTCCAATCCTCTTGCCGATCCGGGTATCATCGGTGTGTCGTCAGGGGCGTCTTTCGGTGCGGTTATCTGTATTTATCTGGGACTGACTTCCGTATCTATGTACTATATGCCCGCGTTTGCTCTTCTCGGAGCTGTTTTTTCCGTAGCGGCGGCGATTTTCCTCACGCTTCATAACGGGAAAATGCCTCCTATGAGTTTGCTTCTTGCCGGTGTGGCGGTAAGTATATTCCTCGGTGCCATGACGAACGGACTGCTTACGTTCATGAATGAATATAGGCTGAAGGAATTTCTTTTCTGGATGGTCGGCGGTCTTGATTATCGCCGGTGGGAGCATGTGACTCTTGCCTTTGCACCGATTATCACGGGTCTTGTGACACTTATTATTTTGGCCCGTCATTTGAATGTCCTTTCTCTCGGCGAAGCGGAAGCGAAGTCGCTGGGTATGAATATTCTTCTTTACCGTTCTTTATTTCTTTTCATTGCCTCGCTCATCACCGCCGTTGCGGTCTGCGTAAGCGGTATGATAGGATTTGTCGGTCTTGTGGTGCCGCACATCATAAGGATACTTATCGGGCCCGATCACCGCACGCTTCTTCCGGCGGCGGCACTTTCAGGGGCGTTATTTCTTCTTCTCTGCGATACGTTGGGACGGACAATTGCCGCTCCTCTGGAAATACGGGTGGGCATCATGACCGCTGTCATCGGCGCGCCTTATTTCCTCTATCTGATTCGCAGAATGAGACGGCACGGAGGTATGGGATAATGAGTGAATTTATACTGGAAGCCCGCGATATTTCCGTTTCTTTGGGGCATAGAAAAATCCTTGAAAATTGCTCGCTTTCTGCCAAACAGGGCGAATTTATAGGCATAATCGGACCGAACGGTGCGGGAAAAAGTACGTTCCTCAAAGCGGTAAGAGGGATGATTCCCCGTTCGTCGGGAGAAATTTTGATTGACGGAAAAAATGAAAATGCTATGCATGATAAGGAAATCGCAAGAAAAATCGCATTCATGCAGCAGGAATTCCGCACAAGTTTCAGTTATACCGCGAAAGAAATCGTCATGTCTGCCCGCTATCCCTATCTCAAATGGTGGCAAAAAGAAGACCTGGACGATGAACAAATTGCAGAAAAATGGATGACCTATACAGGCGTCATTCATCTGGCGGACAAGCCGGTCCAGACACTTTCCGGCGGTGAACGGCAAAGAGTGATTCTTGCCAAAGTTCTTGCCCAGGAAACGCCCGTCCTTTTCCTTGATGAACCGACGGCCTCGCTGGACTTGCAGTATCAGGAAGAAATATTCCGTCTTTGCCGTGACCTGGCAAACGAAGGAAAAACAATCATTATGATTTGTCATGATCTTATGATGTCCGCCCAATGGTGCAGCCGTCTTCTACTCCTTTCGGATTGTCAATTTACTGCTGACGGCATTCCCGTAGACGTATTGACGGAAAATAATTTAAAGAGAGCCTTCCGCCTCGATTCTCTCATCTATAACGATCCGATTTCCGACCGTCTGGCCCTATACACTTATAAAGGGAAGGAAGAAAAAGGAAAGAAAGTGCTCGTTCTCGGTGACAGTGTGGAAACAGTAAGCCTCATGCGCCATCTTTTCCTGGCAGGCTATCAGGTGAATTGCGGCCCCTTGGGAGAAAAAACACTCGCCCGGGCAGCCTCTTACTGTTTCCATATCCCTTACGCAAGAAGCGAAGAAGAATTGGAAACACTCATCAAAACCACGCCGGTCATTATAGATGACACAAAAGGAGAGAAACTCTGTCACATACCCGAAACGGCACGACTTTACCGGACGGATACGCTCTCACGAAAAGAACTGCAAGAAAAAATCGACGGCGGAGAATTATAAAGAAATAAAAAATTTAAAATTCGCAATGGCTCTCATAAGGGCCATTTTTTATAAACAATAAAGAAATGTTTCACGTGAAACAATAGTGTTCATTCTCCTGTCGCGTAAAAATGCAAAACGATTCTGACCTGTGTATGCACGCATGCTCCTATCGTCTCGCAGGATCGGCACTTTCCCCGAAGTCGAGGGAAGATGACACTAAGGAAAAAAGAATTTGTAGTTTTATAGTTATATACGCTTTTAATGATTATACTATGCCGGATTCTTCGCTAAGAGTCACATGATGTTTTTTCTCCAGTCATCATTTCAATGCTATCCACCGCTCAAGAATGACGGCAGGAGGGAATTGCGTTTTTCAACGGCATTAAATACTTGCCTTGTCATTCTCGAGCGAAGTGATGTCAAGTGAACCATTTTTCGAGGAGCAGAGCGACGCTGTAAAAATGAGTGAAACACCATACCCGACCAACGGGAGCGGTAAGAATCTGGCAAAGGATAGGGGGATTAAATATTCTGACTTGTGTACGCACGTATGCCCTATCGCTTCGCAGGCTCGGCACTTCTCTCCAAGTTCGGGGGAAGCTGACACTAAGGAAAAAAGAAATCATTATTTTTATAGAAGCAAAAGCAAAAAATACTGAAATGACTCACATAAAAAAGCTATTCTTGCTGATTTAAATTAAAGAGAAAGAATCCAACCTGCGAGCCGTCCCCGCACACGGGGAAGGTGGCGGCGTTAGCCGTCGGAAGGGGCAAGTATGAGCAGAAAAGAAAAACAGTTTCTTACAAAACGGCAGTAGATACCTGCCTGTCATTCTTGAACGGACGTAAAAGCTCATATGACCATACGGTAATAAAAGAAAATTGTTTCATAGTGAAGAATCTGGCAGAGATTACAGGTATTAAATATTCTGACCTGTGTACTCACGCATGTCCCTACCGCCTCGCAGCTTCGGCTAAGGAAAAAATCAAATTTTATCATCATTCCGATTCTGTCTGCCGATCAAGAGTGAGGGCAGATGAAATCTGTTTGGCAAATGATATTTCATATTTGTCTTTTATGGAAGAACAGAGTATCTGTATCAAGTAAAGAATAGGAGAGATGCCTGATGTTTTCCGTTCTTGTTTTTTGAAAGAAAAGGCACATAAAAACGCCGCTCTTTTTCAGAACGGCGTGATTTTTGTTTATGCCATATCCAGATTTTTCAAAATTTTGTTCAGAACGCCTTGGAATATTTTCATATCCGTGTCGGAAACACCGGCGTAGAAACGCTGATCAAGGGCGATTGCTTCTCTGTGGCTGATGGCCTCGACTTCTCTGGCCCGGTCGGTCAGAAACAGGCGATATTTTCTTGCGTCTTCGGGAAGACGTTCTTTCCTGATCAAACCCTTTTTCAGCATGCTTTTCACCATGACCGTGATGGTCGGATTTGTCAGGTGGAGATGATCTTCCAGCACTTTCTGGGTCACCACCTGTTTTTTGTGGGTCGATAAATAAGCGATAATCAGTGCCTGACGGGCAGTAAGACCGTATTTTTTCATAATGTTGGATTGTTTAAGGAGCATCCGTTTGTGTGCTTGTCCTAAATTGTAGGTCAAACCCATCTGGTCGCTGTTTTCGAGATCTTTGGGATGTAAATGGATTTGTTTTTTCATAAATATCACCTGGCTGTCAAACGTAAAACATGGAAATAAGCGGTCACGGGGTCATACAGTTGAAACGGACGAATCGGATGATACCCGGTTACCGGCCGGCAAATAGGGAGAAAAGGGTGTTTCTTCCTGTCGTTTCTTTCCTTTTTCTTTCATGTCCCAGCGGTCATTCTTGTCAATTTCACCGTAGAGGATATGCTCTCCTGCGGTGATTTCAAACGTTATCTTTCCCTGTAAGTCATGGCGTTTTACGGAAAAAGAAGGGCTTTTTACAGAAAAGGTATCTTTCCATAAGATGTTCATATTCCGGCGGATGATGACGGTCATCAGTCCGTCATGATACTCCATTTCAAAAATGGTCAGCCGGCCGAATCCGTCATTAAAAAATAAGGTGGAAGAATGGGATTGGCCCGGTTCTTCATAAACGGATAAGGAAGAATAGTGAAATTCTTCTTCCCTATTCCCGGCAGGGGGCGAAAGGAGAGCGGTTCCTTCCGGTATTTGCGCCGAAATGCCCCAGAGAGGACATAAAGCGAGAGCAATGACAGCTCCTATCATTTTAATGAAAAACATGAAATGCCTTTCTGTATTTGGATACCAAAATAAGAGAGGAAAGTATTTTTTAAAATTAACCGAATATAAAACCACGATTAATAATATAAAAATATATATTCTTCTCAATAATCATTTTATCACTAAACAGAAGAAAATGAAAATGCAAGAGGTGACAAAATTTTTTATAAAACAGTAAATAAGAAATTTAGAAGGCGCACGCTTTCTTCGCCATGACAAATCACTACAGGCGGACATGCAATTCTGGTATACTGAAACGGAACAAAGGAGACGGATATGAAGATCATAGTGAGCGCCTGTTTATTGGGAAAGCGGTGTAAATACAACGGCGGTGATAATTATCACCAAGGGGTGATCGATTTTTGCAAGGGAAAAGAGATCATTCCTGTTTGTCCGGAAATAGCAGCGGGGATGCCCTGCCCCCGTCCGCCGGTAGAAATGGTTCACGGAAAAATCACGGACTGTCACGGAAAAGATGTGGACGCCAAATACAGGAAAGGCGTGGAAAAGGTAATCGAAGAAATCAAGGATACGCCGGTGGTACTGGCCATTTTGAAATCCCGGAGCCCCACCTGCGGCGTTTACGAAATTTATGACGGCACGTTTACGGGACGAAAAATCAAAGGGAGCGGAATTTTGGCAGAGGCGCTGCGGAGAAAGAAGATTCCTCTTGTGGATGAGGAAGATCCGTTATTTCATAAAAAATAAAAGCAACATAAAAAGCACGGAGCAGAAAAAAGACTCCGTGTTTTTGATTTGCCGCTCAAAAATGAAGGCAGGGGTGAATTGCGTTTTATAAATGGAATTAAATGGGAGTTGTCACAAACGGAAAGAATACCAATCACAAGCGATCCCCGGACACGAGGAAAGTGTCAGCGGAGCTGACGAAAGGGGCAAGTGTGAGCAGAAATGGAAAGAATGGAATATAAGCATGAGTAGACACGAAAAAAGCAATTCTTACAAAACGATAGTAAATACCTGCCTGTCATTCTTGAACGAAGGTAAAAAGTGGTCAGGAATACAATAATAAAAAAAGTACGAGGTAGAGTGAAGAATCCGGGCAAAGGATACAAGATTTAAATGTTCTAACCTGTGTACGCAAACTTGCCCCTATCGCCTCTCAGGCTTGGCACTTCCCTCCGCGTGCGGGGGAAGCCGACACTAAGGAAGAAAGAAATTATAGTTTTTATTATTTAAATACACTTTTGACGATATCCTATGCCGGATTCTTCGCTCCCTCTGACAATCTCTTTTTTCTTTTATTATCATTCCTGTTCAGCCCGCCGCTCAAGAATGACGGCACAGGTGAATTGCGGTGCAGAAAGTTTTTTATGTATCTATTGCCATAAAACAGTAGAATACAAACCGTAAGCTGTCCCCGGACACGGGGAAAGTGTCAGCGTAGCTGACGAAAGGGGCAAGTGTGAGCAGAAACGTAAAAGAGTTTCTTACAGAACCGTATTAAATACTTGCCTGTCATTCTTGAACGAAGGTAAAAAGTGGTCGGGAATACAATAATAAAAAAAGTACGAGGTAGAGTGAAGAATCCGGGCAAAGGTTGCAAGTATTCAATGTGTTTTCTTGTATTTGATGCCGGATTCTTACCGCTCCCGTTGGTCGGGTATGGCGTCTCATTGCATTTTAGCGTCGCTACGCTCCTAAAAATACAATTCGCTTGCCATCGCTCCTAATTGCCGCCGCTCAAGAATGACGGCATAGGAGAAATGCGTTTTTCAATAGTATTAAATTACTTGTTGCCTAAAAAGCAAAGTATAGAGAACGTAAGCCGTCCCCGAATACGGGGACGGTGTCGGCAAAGCCGACGAAAGGGACAAGTGTGAGCAGAAACGGAAGAAATTTTCCTTGTGTTATACATTTCTCCTATGACGACACTATCAAATGACGGATCGGGAGATTCTTTCGGTGAAGGATCGGGCGATCATGGCGGCGGTTCTGAAACATTTATGACAAAATAAAACTCTCTCTTATGACGGAGAGAGTTTTTGATTTTCTGTTTATAATTCCGAAAAAATAGGCAGATATTCCATGCAGACCCAGCAGAGAAAAGCATTGACGAACATCGTGATGAGCGACAGTTTGAGTCCTTCTTTCATTTGTATGCCCGCGTCAAGACCGAAACCGACGGGAATGGCTCTTGTGGTGACGGGAAGAATGTAGGCGCACGAGCAGGAGGCCATCGCACCGAAAATGTAAGGAATGGGGTTGATGGAAACGGCACTGCATATGGAAATAATCATGGGAATCCCGATGGAAGCGCCGCCCGTATTGCTTGACATTTCCGACATGAAACAGGTGAATGCGCAAAAGATGAACATGGTCATAAATCCGCCGTTGAGATGAAGTGCCGTCAAGATGTGAGCCATTTCTTCCACCGCTCCGGTTTCCGTAATGAGTTTTCCCAGAGCAAGACCGGAGGAAGCCATAATCATAATGCCCCACATGGCGTGGCTTTCTGCAAACTTCCAGGTAAGGAGCACTTCTTTTTTCTCATCTTTCAGGACAAACATGAGCATGCCCATGATGAGGAAAACATAAGCAGGTTTCAATCCCGGCAGCATATCCGCATAGAGGGGACGGAGAAAAGCGAGAATGATGGCGATGACAAATATCCAAAAGCACAAATGCTCTCCTTTTCTCACGGGACCTAAGGCCCGGTACATTTTTATAAATTCTTCTTTTGTGCCGTGAAGACTGTGGACGGAAGAATTCATATACCAGAGAAATAAAAGATTGACGATGAAAATGACGATGAGGATAGGAAGAAAGCGGGAAATCCATTCGACGTACATAAATTCTTTTCCCGTAATCTGTTCAAGATAAGAAATGCCGACCAGATTGGCGGGACTTCCGATAGGCGACCCGAAGCCGCCGATGCCGCTTCCCCAGCCGATCGCCAAAAGAATGGGAACGGCGAGTTTGCTGTGGAGGATATCTTTTTCTCCTACAAATCGGAGCATGCCGACCGCGATAGGACAGAATATGGTCGCCACCACCGTATTGGGAAGAAAAGCGGAGAGGACGACGGATGCGCCGAACCAGACGAGTATCTGCTGTTTCATGGACGTACCGATAAGACAAAGCGTGCGGAGAGAAATCCGCTTATCCAGTCCCGTTGTCGTCCAGGCCATGCAAATCAAATCGCTTCCTAAAAGAAGAATAACGATGTCGGTGAAATACAGGGCGATCACATGAGGATTGGGCACCATATTGAAAACGGCGTTCACCGCAATGGGAAGAAGAGAGGTGACGGCGATGTGGACGGGGCGGAAAATCCACCACAGCGCCATCCATACGCCGGTAGCAATAGCAAAGGCACCGTGCGTTCCCAGGACAGGCATGAATAAAAGGCCGGCAAGAAAAAATCCGGCAGGACCGGAAAGTAATTTTAAGTTCTGTTTGCCCATGACGAGCCCTCTTTTCTCTGATTTTGTGCATTTCTTTCTGTATCTATTATAAGAAAAGAAAGTATCATTGAAAAACTGTAAAAAATTGTTTAATATACAAATATAAATTGTATTTAAAAATAAAAACGGAGGAATGCCTTATGAATTTCACGAGCCTCGACTATTTCATTGCTCTTGTGCAGGAAAAAAGCTATACAAAAGCGGCACAGCGGCTGCATGTGACACAGCAGACACTTTCCGCCCATATCGCGGCACTGGAAAAAGAAATGAACTGCAAACTGGTGATCCGCCAGATACCCCTTGATTTTACATGGGCGGGCCGTGTATTTTACCGTCATGCCCTTTCGCTCCGTACGGGAAAGGATACGATGGAAAAGGAAATTGCTGATGCCGCCGGCGATGAAACGGGCATTTTCCGGCTCGGGATTTCGCCGAACAGAGGACACATGATACTGCCGGATATATTGTCCCTATATGCCAAGACATATCCGGGGATTCATGTGGAGCTTACTGAAGAAGTGAACCGGGTATTGATGAAAAAATTGCTTGACGGCGATATAGATCTGACGATTGCTTATTTCAAAGAAGATGTGCCGGGGGTGACACAGGAATTTTTTTACAAAGAAGAAATTGTTCTTTTACTGCCCAAGGTGCTATGGGCGGCACGGGGAAATGAGGAAATAGAGAAACGGTTGGAAAGCCGCAGCGAAGGCTGTCTGGCGCCGCTCGGAGATTTTCCTTTTTTGCTGACCGGAAGCGGCACCGTTCCCGGTCGGATGGCAAGACGTCTTTTTGCGGAAGCCGACATCAATCCGCCGGTCATTGTTTCTTCCGACAATTTGGAACTCTTGATTGAACTTTGTGTGAAGGGGACGGGGGCCTTGTTCTGTCCGGAAAAGCAGGTGCTGAAAAATGTGGGTCCCGAGGATTTAAAAAAAATATATATTATTCACTTGAAAGATGCATACCGGACGATTTCATTCGGCTACCGCAAAGATCTGCGGACGTGGAAACCGTTGTCGAATTTTATTGCGCTTGCACAAGAAGAACGCCGCCGTATAGAGGAAAGCCGTATCGGGAAATAACGGGGATCATGGGGCATGCGAAGAGAAACGGAAAATTTATTTTCAAAAAGACTTGCAATTTTTTCTGGGTGTGATAAAATAAAAACAACAGAAATGACTGATAGTCATAAGATTAAAAGTTATTTTTGTTACCTCTTCTCAGCTAATGTTCCCCGACAGAAGCTGAATTCTGATAATTGTGTCGTGGAGAAAGATACCCCATCGGACTCCACGGCACAACCCCTCTCAACAATCAAATCGTAATGATGAATATATAAAAAAGTGGTGTCTTGGGAAAAGGCACTTATTTTTTTGCATTGAAAAAGTATCTGCCTTGTACGGACAGATACCTTTTTTATTACCACGTATTTTTTCTCCAGAAAGAGGGAAAACAGATGAAGAGAAGTGTAAAGGACTCAAGACGTCCCATGAGCATGGAAATACAGGCAATGATTTTCGTTCCAGCGGGAAGATTTGTCAAACCGGGAAAATTTCCGAGTTGTGCGGGCATGATACCCGTATTACTCATGGTCATCATAGAAAGTCCGAGGGAGCCGGGGATATCAAGACCGGTAAATGTCATGAGCAGAGCCCATAGAAAAATAAAACCCAGATAGATAAAGAAAAAATAAAAGATATGAAGAAGTTCATTGGTATGAAAGGTTTCTTTCCCCATACGGACTTGAAAAATTTCATTGGGGTGAAGTTTTTGACGGAGCAGCACATAAAGAGATTTTACCAGAAGGATCAGACGATATACTTTAAGTCCTCCTGCGGTCGAACCTCCACAGCCGCCGGTCAAAAGGAGAATGACAAGGATACATTGGGAAAATGCAGGCCAGGCAGAATAATCGGAAGAAGAAAATCCCGTTGTGGAGGATGTAGAACCTGCATAGAAAAAGGCTTCCGTCAGGGAGTCGGGAAGGGGAAGGATCCCTGCGGTGCAGAGATTTGCCGCAATCAGAAGACCGCTGATACCGACAAGGCCGAGATATACTTTAAATTCCGTATCCTTTAAAATGACGGAAAATCCTCTTTGCCAGGCGGCAACATAAAGACCGAAATTGGCACTGGAAATCACGATGAAAAAGAAAACCGTCATTTTGAGGAGCGGACTGTCATACGCACCGATGCTTTCATTTAAAGGAGAAAAACCGCCTGTTGCAATGGAAGAAAGTCCGTGGTTGAGTGCATCAAAAAAATCCATTCCCAATATCACATAAGTAAGCGTGGCAATAGCAGTAAAAAGAGAGTATACGACAAAAAGGGCTTTTGCCATTTCTTTAATCCTTGGGACTGCCCGGGAAGAAGAAATATTGGTACTCTCGATATGCATCATACGGGCGCTTCCTTTGCCGAACTGTGGGAAAAGTGCCGTGAAAATCACGATGATGCCCAGACCGCCGATCCAGTGGGTGAGAGAACGGAAAAGGAGCAGACTTTTCGGAACTGTCCGTAAATCTGAAAAAACGGTCGCTCCCGTTCCCGTAATCCCGGAAATACTTTCCAGCAGCCCGTCCAAAGGGGAGAGCAGTCCGCTGAATAGATAGGGAAGAACATAAAGAAGAGAAACGGAAAGCCATGTGAGGGAAATCACGGCGATGCATTCTCTTCCGTTCAAATCCTGCACAAAAGGCGATCCTTTTTTATGGGCAACAAAAGCAAGAAAAAAGCAGACCACCAAGGTAGTGCCAAAGGGGAGAAAGGATTCTCCATAAAAAACAGCGGTCATGGCGGGGAAAAGAAGAACAAGACCTGCCCCGAGAAAAAGACGGGAGAGGATGGTATAAACGATAGCGGGATTCATGATTCACTTTGTCCTTTGAAATAAGAAAGTACCTTTGCAGAATTATCAGTGCTTGTGATGATGATGACCCGGTCGCCCGCTTCCAGTACGGACGAACCGTTAGGAATAAACGTTTCCCCATCACGCACGTAAGCGCAAATGAGGCCCTCTTTCGGAACGCCCGCTTTCATAAGCGCAACGCCTGTTACGGGGGCATCGGCGGGCAGGATAATTTCCGCCGCCTGTATTTTTGCCGATTCCAAAAGCGAGACGGAAACGACATTCTGCCGCCTTATATAACTTAAAACTTCTCCGGCGGCGATCAGACGCACCGAAAGAGCGATGTCGACACCCACACGGGTCATTAAATCGACATATTCGGGACGAACCACACGGACGATACTTTTTTTTGTGCCTAAATGTTTCGAAAGAAGAGCAATCAATAAATTGAGCTGTTCATCTTTCGTGGTGCAAATCACCGCATCCGCTTCGGAAACGCCCTCCTGTTTCAGCAGTTCTATATCCGTTCCTTCTCCGCAAAGAACGATACCGTTTTCCAGCTGGGGAGCGAGCGCTTCGCAACGTTCGGGATTCTTATCAATGATTTTCAGCGAAACCCCTTCTTTTTCCAAAAGAGGAGCGAGTGCCTGTCCCGTTCTGCCTGCCCCGATAATCAGCGCTCTCTCCACTTTCCGTGTATCGCTGGGGGCGAAATCCTGGCTGAATTTTTCGATAGCTTCCGGCGTGCCGACAAAGTAAACTCTGTCAAAGGCAAGGAAACAATCATCGCCGTGGGGAATCATCATCCGGTGATCTCTGAAAATCATAGCGACCAGAATGGAACCGGGGAGCGTTAAATCCTTTAACGGTTTGTGGAGATACGGAGAATCCCGGTGGAGCCGCGTTTCATAAAGACGAACCCGGCCGTTGGCGAAATCTTCCACATTGAGAGCCGCCGGCGTCATCAGAATCCGGCAGATTTCTTCCGCCGTCAGAACTTCGGGGCTCAAAACAAGATCAATACTGAAATTTTCGCGGATATAACCGGCGGAATTTCGTAAAAATTTAGGGTCCCGCAAACGGGCGATCGTGTGAGGGATTCCGTTTTTCTTGGCGAGCATGCAGGCAAGGATATTGATTTCATCCACTTCGGCAACAGCGACGAGAACGGAAGCGTTTTCTATATCCGGATCTTTGGTGAAATCGGGATCGGTTCCGTCGGCATGAATCGTAAGCACATCCAAAGAATGACGTATTTCCTCAAGCTTTGTCTTATCCGAATCGACGACAACGACATCATTCTGTTCATTTGCGAGAATTTCCGCAATGGTGTAACCGAGCTGGCCGGCACCTAAAATGACTATGCGCATAAAAGCCTCCTTGGAAATTATGCATAAATATATACTATTTTACCATAAGCTATACAGAAAAACGGAAATGGAAACGAAGATGTAAAGGGAAGTCTTATTGAAGAAAATGATATAATAAAAGAAAAATGACAAGTAAAATGAAAATGGCAGATAAAAATGAAAAGACGGGAGGAAATGATGAGCGCCGCAGATACACAATATCTCACAATTATAAAAAATATTCTTGACCACGGAGCGGTGGGGGAAAACAGAACGGGCATGCCCGCTTATAAATTGCCCCACCAAATCATGCAATTTGATTTGGAAAAAGAATTTCCCATATTGACGACGAAATTTGTCGCATTCAAGACGTCGGTGAAAGAAATTTTATGGATCTGGCAAAAACAGTCCAATGACGTACGGCTTCTCCAGCAATGGAACTGCCACGTCTGGGACGAATGGATGAAAGAAGACGGAACGATTGGGAAAGCCTACGGCTACCAGCTCGGGAAATATCACCAGGTGGATACGCTTTTGGAAACGCTGAAAAAAGATCCCCAAAGCCGCCGCATGGTGGTCGATTTATGGAACGTGAAAGATTTGCCCGATATGGCACTCTATCCCTGTGCGTTTCTCACCATGTGGGACGTATCGGAAGAAGGGCGCCTGAACTGCATGCTCGTCCAGCGATCGGGCGATATGGGACTCGGCGTGCCGTTCAATATGGCCCAATATGCCGCGCTCATTCACATGATCGCCCAAGTGAGCGGACTGCGTCCCGGACTTTTCACCCACGTTATCAATAATGCCCACGTATACAAAAACCATGTGGAAGCCATGAAAATCCAACTCTCCCGTGAAAAAGAAGCTTACGAAGCACCGGCGCTGAAACTGAACCGGGATATCAAAAATTTCTATGATTTCAAACCTGAGGATATCGTACTGGAAAATTACAAACACCATGAAAAAATTCCGATGGAGGTGTCCGTATGAGCCTGTCCATCATTGTAGCGAGAGCGTCAAACGGTGTCATCGGTGATAAAAATGCACTGATCTGGCATCTCTCCGACGATCTGAAAATGTTTAAGGCCCGCACAACGGGACACCCTGTCATTATGGGAAGAAAAACCTTTGAAAGCCTCCCGAAAATGCTCCCCGGACGCACCCACTATGTACTGACGGGAAATAGAGAGTACAAAGCGCCTGAAGAAGTTAAAGTGTTTCACACGGTCAAAGACCTGTTGGAAGCACTTCCTGAAGGAGAAAATTTCGTCATCGGCGGCGGAAAAATTTATAAAGAACTGCTCCCCTATACAGATACAATGTATATCACGGAAATAGAAAAAGCCTACGACGGCGATACCCGCTTCCCCGGCTTCGACAAAGAAGAATGGGAAATGACGGAAGAAATAAAAGGAGAGGGCGACATTCCCCACCGCTTCCTTACCTACAAAAAAATAAAGAGGTCATAAAATAGACAATATTCTATAGCAGAAGACGATTTAAAAGCGAAGAAGGAATGTACAAAGCATGCAAAAGATAGCGGGAAGAGCAAATAACATAGTAAAAGGGAATTAAACTTATGACCCCTAAGGAAAAGTTGGCGTTTATTTCAGAAGGACAGCATAAGATTTTAGACGGATGACTTTTGTCGCCTATGCTTGACAACTCTACAGAAAGACACGGAAAATATTTCTTTCTTCCCTTGACTATAAGGATAAATATCGTTACAATACAATGCATAAGAAAAGCTTTGACGAAGACGATCGGTTTTGAACCCGGCACAGAGAGCCTCTGTATGGTGGAATGAGGAGCGGGAGAAGCGGATGAATCACTTCCGAGCTGCGGAGAGGAAAGGCTTCGCCGGGACACCGTTATTTGTACCGAGTGGCTTTATGTCATGAGGGTGGTACCACGGGATATAATCTCGCCCCTTGCCGGGCGGGATTTTTTTGTTTTATGAAATGCAGGAGGAACAGGAATGGATTACAGCAAAACATTGCATTTGCCGCAGACGGAATTTCCGATGCGGGGAAATCTGCCGCAAAAGGAACCGGAATTTGTCGAATTATGGCAAAACCGCAATCTGTATAAAGAAAGAATTGCAAAGAGAGAAAATGAAGGGGCGAAAAAGTTCGTTCTTCATGACGGGCCGCCTTATGCAAACGGGAAGATTCATATCGGTCATGCTTTGAATAAGACGCTGAAGGATATCATTGTCCGTTACCGCCATATGGCAGGGTATAAGGTCAATTATGTACCCGGCTGGGATACCCACGGACTGCCGATCGAGTATGCGGTGCTGAAAGATTCGGGAGAGGACCGGGCCAATATGACGGCGCTGGAACTCCGCCGCAAGTGCCTTGCGTATGCGAAGAAATGGATTGAAATCCAGAAAACCGATTTTATCCGCATGGGCGTTGTCGGCGATTTTGAAAACCGCTATGTCACTTTCGATCCCCATTTGGAAGCACGGCAGATTGAAGTTTTCGGTGAAATGGCCAATAAGGGCTATATTTACAAGGGCAAGAAAGCGGTTTACTGGTGTCCACACTGTGAAACGGCGCTGGCAGAAGCGGAAATCGAATATAAGGACAGAAAATCTCCGTCCATTTATGTAAAATTCCCTGCTCTGGATATTAAAAATCTCGGGCCTGAAGGGGTCGATCCGTCGAAACTTTTTGCGGTCATCTGGACGACTACGCCTTGGACCATTCCGGCAAACCTGTATATTTCCGTCAATCCGAAATTCACTTATGTATGGGTGCATAATCTTGATGCCGACGAATATTATCTCATGAATAAGGAGCTTGCTCCGGCGGCTATGGCGGACTGCAAGATTGAAAATTACGAATTTGCCGGCCGTGAAATGACGGGCGAAGAATGGGATATGGCGACATTCAGACATCCTTGGGAATTCTATCACCGCACGGTATACGTGCTTGAAGGAAGCCACGTCACGCTTGATGCAGGTACAGGCTGCGTTCATACCGCTCCCGGCCACGGTGTCGATGACTTTGAAGTTTACAAGAAATATGAAAATGCAGGTAAGTTGAAGCAGGAGGTCATTTGTCCTGTCGATGATAAAGGCTGCATGACAAAAGAAGCGGGCGAATTTATCGAAGGAAAAACGACTTGGGAAGCGGAAGGACCTTGTATTTCCGAGCTGGCTCATGCCGGTATGCTTCTCGGAAAGAAGTCCATTCATCACCAGTACGCTCACTGCTGGCGTTGTAAGAACCCCGTCATTTACAGAGCGACAGAGCAGTGGTTTGCCTCTATCAATGATTTCCGTGAAAAAGCATTGGAAGCGGTAGACAATACAACGTTCATTCCCTCTTGGGGCCATGACCGTCTTTACAATATGGTCCGTGACCGTCAGGATTGGTGTATTTCCCGCCAGCGTTCCTGGGGCGTGCCGATTCCCGCTTTCTACTGTGATGATTGCGGAAAATATGTAATTACCCCCGAAACTATCGGAAAAGTGAAGGATGTTGTGGAAAAAGAAGGCTCCGATGCATGGTGGAGTTATCCGGCGGAAAAACTTCTGCCCGAAAATTTCAAATGCCCTCATTGCGGCGGTACGCATTTCCACAAGGAAACGGACATCATGGACGTATGGTTCGATTCGGGATCGACATGGAACGGCGTCTTGAAAGATCCGCATGAAAATTGGAAAAAAGACGGAGCGGAGTATCCGTGCGACCTCTATCTGGAAGGCTCCGACCAGCACCGCGGCTGGTTCCAGAGTTCACTTCTCACCAGTGTGGCCGTCAACGGCAAAGCGCCCTACAAAGCAGTACTCACCCACGGATTTACCATGGACGGCGAGGGCCGTAAAATGTCCAAGTCGGTGGGCAATGTAGTGGCACCGCAGGATATTATCGATAAATACGGCGCCGACGTCATGCGTCTTTGGATTTCCTCCGTCGACTATCAGGGCGACGTCCGTCTGTCCGATAAAATCGTGAAATCCATGAGCGATGTATACAGGAAAATCAGAAATACCTTCCGTTATCTTTTGGGCAATCTCTACGATTTCGATCCGGCAAAAGACAGTGTGGCTTATGAAGATATGGAAGAATTGGATAAATGGGCATTGCTCCGTATGGAACAGGTGAAACGAACCGTTCTCAAGGCTTATGAAAACTATGAATTCCACGTCATGTATCATGCGGTTCATAATTTCTGCACCGTCGACCTGTCCTCGGTATATCTGGATATTCTGAAAGACCGTCTTTATACGGAAAAAGACGATTCCCGCCTGCGGAGAAGCGCCCAGACGGCGATGTATGAAATCCTGCTCACCCTTGTGAAGCTCGTCGCTCCCGTCATCTGCTTTACCGCCGAAGAAGTCTGGCAGGCCCTGCCCGTCCGTGACGAAAAGGAATGGTCCGTTCACATGATGGACATGCCGGAAGAAAATGACCGTTATCTGGACAAAGAACTGGATGAAAAGTGGAAAAAACGTCTTGCTTTGAGAAGTGTCGTTACCAAAGCGCTTGAAGAATCAAGACAGGCAAAAATCATCGGTCATCCTCTGGATGCGGAAGTTACTGTCTATGCGGAAGGAGAAAATCTTGCCGTTCTGAAAGACATGGAAAAAGAACTGGCCGACTTCTGCCTGGTTTCCCAGACAAAAGTTACGGAAGGACTTGGAAACGCACCTGAAAATGCGGTTTCCTCCGAAGACGGAGCCGTCAAAGTTTCCATTGCCGTCTGCACCCTCGAAAAGTGCGAACGCTGCTGGAAACGGACTCCCGATGTAGGACACGACCCCGCTCATGAACATGTCTGCGGCCGTTGCAGCCTTGTTTTGACCGAAATGGGAGAATAAAGAAATAAAAAAAGCATCGCCTGTGAAAAGCAGACGGTGCTTTTATTTTTGTTTCGATGATACATAAAAGATAAAAATACGGTCAAGCAGGACCACCGAAAACGTAAGAAGTAACCAAAGGGATAGAAAGATACGCCACGGTTTCATAAGACCTCCTTTCCCGGCACCGGAAAACACGAGCGGGATATTAAAAAACAACAGATAATGGTATACTGAAATTATATATGAAAACAGGAAAAATTCCTATGTGAACCAAGAGAGGAGCCGTAAATGAGAAAACTTTTATTTCTACTCTGTTCATTTTGTATGATTCTTGTGTCGGGATGCGTAAAAATTGATTCCGACATCAAAGTAAATTCCGACTTCAGCGGAAAATGGCAGGCTGTCGTACAGTCCCAGGTAGGACCGCTCAGCCGCGGCGATGTGGAGCAGGAAATCAGGAAAACCGGACTCACCGGGTATACCGTATATCCCATCAACAATGAAGGAAAAGTGATTAAAGACAAAGAAGCAAAAGGCGCTTTCCCGAACTGGCAGATTGAAGCAGATTTCAAAAACAGTCAGGAACTGGCAAAACTCGGCCATGCTCTCGGAACGGTCGGCGGACGGGATATACGGGACGTCATTACGCCTCTTCCCGACAATGACAAAGTCTATAAATTCAGCTTGGGACGGTCACCGGGCATTACAAAAATTACCTTGGATGCCGATATTTCCAAGGACACCATCGGCGGCGGCACTCTGGAAGGAAATACGGTGACCTATCAGGAAGGACAGGAAATTTATTTCCAGTTCACCAAAAAAACACCGGTTCTTGCTTATATCGGATACTTCATCGGCTTTGCGGTGCTTGCAGGCGGTAGCTGGTATCTCTATAAAAGAACAAAAAAACAGGGCGAAGATATAGCGGCATAACAGGAATGACAAGAAACGGCTCTCATGACAGGGAGCCGTTTTTTTTGCGGAAAATTATTCGTCCAAAGTAAATTTCCAGGCACAGAAAGTATAGGGAGAAGAAACTTCGGGCGGACAAGAAAGGCACTCCGTCCTGATCCGAGAATCGATGGCGGAAGCAAAACGGGCATACTCTACAAGCCCGGCACTCCGGCAGGGATAATCGGGTAAATTTTTCCTCCGCCGCGCCGACTGGACACGGCAGTCATCCATTTGGAAAATCAAAGCACCTTTCTCCCAACGGGACGACTGGACATTGATACGGCTGTACATACGAAACCCGAGTGCTTGTTCAAGTCCTTCGAGACCGGGATGTTCGCCCAAATGAAGAAGCTTTTTCACGCAATGCGCCTCAAAAGGAGAAAAACGGGTCCACGTGGAATCATTACACCGTTTCGCATCATTCATGCCGTATGCAAATTCCACGCTCTGAAACCAAATACCGTCCTGGGCCAGCCAATTTTTAGCCACCGCATCCAAAAGAGATAACTTCTTTTCCCGGGGAAGGCGGCCGATGAAATCGGGAATCCCGTCATGTTCCCGGAAAGAAAGCACCTCCGACAAACGGCGGACAAAAATTTTCCTCGTCTTCTCCCACGTGGCATCCATGACTTCCAAAGCCTTCTCAAACCCGAGTTGATGCTCCACCTCACGGAACCAAAGCGTATGATGTACCGCCGTGCGGTGTACCATATCGACAATCAGTGCAGAAAGCCCGTCCTCGTCCATATCCCGTATCGTAAATGTTTTCATAAGAGACTCCTTTAAAACATACTCATCTTTTCTTTATTATGGACCGAAAGAAAAGAAATATCCACAGGAAAGGAACGAATCCGGCTTTTCGGACGGGAAAAATCAAAAAATATAAGAGAGCCAAACCGGAAAATAAAGAAATGACGGACATAAAAAATCCGTTCCCGTTATTTGCTTGTGAAAGGAAAGAACATGAACCGCAAGCCATCCCCACATGACGGGAAGTAAGGAAAGAATAGGAAATGCAAGCTGTCCCTACGTGATGGGAAATAAGGAAAGAATGAAACCCGTAAGCCGTCCCCGGACACGGGGAAGGTGGCGGCGTCAGCCGTCGGAAGGGGCAAGTGTGAGCAGATACGTAAGAAAATTTCTTACAAAACGGCAGTAAATACCTGCCTGTCATTCTTGAACGATGGTAAAAACCGCTATGACCGTAATGTAATAAAAGGAAATCGACTCAGAGTGAAGAATCTAGGCAGAGGTTGAAAGATTTAAATATTCTGACCTGTGTACGCAAGCATGCCCCTATCGCCTCGCAAGGCTCGGCACTTTCAGCCAAAGGCAAAGCGTCTCATTGTGTTTTCGCGTCGCTATGCTCCTAAAAACACAATTCGCTTGCCTCCGAAGTCGGGGACAGCTGACACTAAGGAAGAAAGAAATTATAGTTTTTATTATTTAAACACGCTTTTGACGATATCCGCTGCCGGATTCTTCGCTGCTCATAATAACCTGTTTTTTATAATTCATTTCTTTATGTATGCTTGCCACCGCTCTAGAATGACGGCAGAAGTGAATTGCGTTTCGGCAAATGGTAGTAGCTGCTTGTCTTGTTATTTTTGGATAAGGTGAAGATTTGGAAAAAGGGAGCGGCATTCCTATTGTTTTTATATGTTTATCTATCTCTTTTTTGCATGCATGAGGGCGTATATTCAAATATTTCATAATACATCGACAGACTTGAATGTTTCGATTTCATTTGGTATACTAAATGCATCAAATTTGAATGAATGAGGGACTACTGTGTGAATATATGACAGGTTATTTCCTTCATAATAAAGATTTGTATACATTCTTTCGGACTACCGATAAATCGTAAAAACTCCGACGGAATGCCTTTCATCTTCCGGTGAAAGACTCAGGGCGCTGTCCCTGCATCAGATTCCTTATTTTTTTGAAAGGCGGTTTATTTTATGGTCAACGCAAATCTTCAGAAACAGTACGGTCTTTTTATTGATGGCGAGTTTGTTCCCGCATCTGACGGCGGAACGTTTGAGGCACATAATCCTGCCAACGGCGAGGTTTTGGCTGCTTGTGCAGAAGCAACTAAGGAAGACGTGGATAAGGCAGTAGCGGCAGCCCGCCGTGCATTGGCTTCCTGGCGTCATACTTCTCCGATCGAAAGACAGAATTATCTTTTGAAAATTGCCGATATTATCGACGAGAATGCAGAGCATCTCGCTTTGGTGGAAACTTTGGACAACGGGAAACCGATTCGTGAAACGAGTGCGGTAGATATCCCGATGGGATCCGATCATTTCCGTTATTTTGCCGGCTGTATCCGTGCCCAGGAAGGGACGGCAACAATGCTTGATGACAATACGTTATCTCTTGTTATCCATGAACCGATCGGCGTTGTCGGACAGGTCATTCCCTGGAACTTCCCGTTCCTCATGGCGGCTTGGAAATTAGCTCCTGCTCTTGCTGCAGGGGATACGATTGTTATCAAACCGTCATCTCATACATCACTGTCCATTCTCGAGTTCGTTAGATTGATTGCCGATGTGCTTCCGAAGGGCGTTTTGAATGTCATTACCGGGGCAGGTTCGAAATCAGGACAGTGGATTCTCGATCATCCGGATATCGACAAGCTGGCATTCACCGGTTCTACGGAAGTCGGTGCCAATGTATACAGAGCGGCGGCTGACAAATTGATCCCCGTAACACTCGAACTTGGCGGCAAGTCGGCGAATATGATTTTTGACGACTGTGATATTGATCAGGCGGTAGAGGGAGTGGCTACAGGCATTCTCTTTAATCAGGGACAGGTGTGCTGTGCCGGTTCCCGCGTATTTGTTCAGGAAGGTATTTTTGATGAATTTCTGGCCAAATTGAAAGCTACTTTTGAAGCGGTCAAAGTAGGCGATCCGACAGATCCGCAGACCCAGCTGGGGGCACAGATTTACAAGAAACAGCAGGAAAAGGTTTTGAATTATATCAAGATCGGTCTGGAAGAAGGGGCGACGCTTGTAACCGGCGGTGAAAGATATACGGATAACGGCTGCGACAAAGGATTTTTCTTGAAACCGACCATTATGATTGCCAAGAGTAATGCGGCCCGTGTTTGCCAGGAGGAAATATTCGGACCGGTCATGGTTGTGCAGAAGTTCAAAACGGTTGATGAAGTTATCGAACTGGCCAATGACAGCGTATACGGTCTTGGCGGCGGTGTATTCACAAGCAATCTGAATACGGCGATGAAAGTAGGCCGTAGTGTAGCGACCGGCAGAGTTTGGGTGAATACCTACAATGCCATTCCCGCAGGTGCTCCGTTCGGCGGCTACAAGCAGTCCGGCATTGGTCGTGAAACACACAAGGTCATGCTGGAACATTACAGCCAGGTAAAAAATATCATGGTTAATTTGAAAGAGGGAACAACCGGACTTTATAACGTAAAGTAATCGGAAAGGTCAGTTTCCGGAAATAAGAAACCGCCACTCAAAAGACAGGGTGGCGGTTTTCTTATATAAAAATAAAAACTATGAATTTTTTTTCCTTAATTGTATGCGGTCCCCGTCTTCGGAGACAAGCGAATTGTGTTTTTAGGAGCACAGCGACGCGAAAACACAATGAGACGCTTTGCCTTTGGCTGAAAGTGCCGAGCAAAGCGAGGCGAAAGGGGCATGTGTGCGTACACAGGTCAGAATCATTTAAATCTTGTATCCTTTGCCGGATTCTTCACTCAGCGGCAATTCTATTTATTCCGTTACGGTCAAATCAGCTTTTTACGACTGTTCAAGAATGACAGGCAGGTATTTACTACCATTCTGTAAGAAACTTTCTTCCCTGTCTGCTCCAACTTGCCCCTTCCGTCAACCTGTCGGTTGACACCTTCCCCGTGTCCGGGGACGGCTTTATTGTATGAGTCACTTCTTTATTTTCGTTTTTCCTCATGTCTTTTCTATTTTTTCCTTTCTGGGCATAAAAAAAGATGATCGGAATTTTCTCCGGTCATCTTCTTTTTTATTGTAACTTATCTGGCTTCCAGTTCTTCAATCTTTCTCTGCTGTTCGGCAATCTGATCCTGCAGCTGGCCTACCAGGTAGTACAGTTCGGATACGGTGGTGTTGCTTTCGTCGATACGATCTCCGCCTTTGCCTACTTTTACGGATACCCCTACATTGTAAGCGTTATCTCCGCCGGCAAGGCTGGCTCCGAAGCTGAGCATGACATTTCTGTTCGGACGATAGAATGCGCCCAGCGCGAAAGCGTGTTCTCCGTTATAAGATCCGCCTGCCGCTGCGAGATTCAGTTTGTTTGCCGGATCATAGTCGAGCGGGTGAAGTCCTGCCAAAGCACTGACTTTTGCAAGTCCTTTGTCCGTGTCGGTTGCCAGCTTGTCGATACGACCTGCCAAAGCATTATCTCTACCCGTCAATTTCTTTTCTAATTCTTTATCGGCATCTTCTCTTGCTTTTGCTTCCGCAGTAATCTTTCCGTCTAATTTCTTATCTGCTTCTGCAAATTCCCCACGAATCTTCTTATCTTCTGCTACTCTTGCATCTTTTTCCGCTTTGTCGGCTGCTGCAAAGTCTTCACGAATCTTCTTGTCTTCTGCTACTCTTGCGTCTTTTTCCGCTTTGTCAGCTGCTGCAAAGGCATCACGAATCTTCTGGTCTTCTTCTTTTCTTGCTGTTTCTTCAGCAGTAATCTTTCCGTCTAATGCTGTATCGGCATCTTCTCTTGCTTTTGCTTCAGCGGTAATCTTCCCGTCTAATTCCTGATCGGCTGCTTTTCTTGCTTCAGTTTCAGCAGTAAGATTACCACTCAACACGTTGAGCGCTGCGATTGTTCCCTCTTTGTTCTTTTGTAAGTTTTCTATATCTTTCGTATTCTTGTTGATAGCTATATCCTGCACATCCTGACGTGCATTCATTTCATCTGCCACTTTTTGTGCCGCTTCCGCCGCTTTATTTGCCTTCTCGGTAGCTTCAGCAGACGCCGCTATCCCTCCGTTATTCAGAGTCGTATTGATATCGTCGATTTTCCCCTGCAAATCCTGATCGGCAGCTTCTCTTGCCGCTTTTTCAGCCTGGATATCATTAGCTAATTCTGTATCTTTGGCTTCTCTGTCATCTTTTTCATCGTTAATCTTTCCTGCCAGTTCTGCTTCTTTAGCTTCTCTGGCTGTTTTTTCAGCCTGGTCGGCTGCGGCAAATTCTTCGCGAATTTTAGCATCTTCCGCTTTTCTTTCTGTTTCTTCAGCGGTAATCTTTCCGTCTAATGCTTTGTCGCCATCTTCTCTTGCTTTTGCTTCAGCCGTAATCTTTTCGTCTAATTCCTTATCTTTTGTATCTCTTGCTGTTGCTTCAGCGGTAATCTTTTCGTCCAGTTCCTTGTCTTTTGTTTCTCTGTTTGTAATTTCAATACCCAGCGCATTTTTTACACCTTCAATCTTCGTATCCAGTGCATTTTCTTTCGCTTCTCTTTCTGTTTTTTCCGCCTGGTCGGCTG
The DNA here is from genome assembly GCA_900547785.1 of uncultured Dialister sp. Taxonomy (GTDB): domain Bacteria; phylum Bacillota; class Negativicutes; order Veillonellales; family Dialisteraceae; genus Dialister. Next base: position 945 of record URIB01000020.1, on the reverse strand, counting down.
CTGCAAATTCTTCACGGATTTTAGCTTCTTCTGCTTTTCTGGCTGTTTCTTCAGCGGTAATTTTCCCGTCCAATGCCTGATCGGCTGCCGCAAATTCTCCGCGAATCTTGGTGTCTTCCTCTTCTCTGGCTGTTTTTTCCGCGGTAATCTTTCCGTCCAGTTCCGTATCTTTTTCTTCTCTGGCAGCCGTTTCATCAGCAACTTTTCCATTTAAATCAATAATTTTGCCGTCCAGTTTTTCATCTTCTGCTTTTCTGGCCGTTTCTTCAGCAGTAATCTTTCCTTCCAATGCTTGATCAGCTGCCGCAAATTCTCCGCGAATCTTGGTATCTTCTTCTTCTCTGGCTGTTTTTTCGGCAGCCACTGCTCCGGGATCTATTTCCCCCACTTTTTCACCCAGTCCCTGCACTGCCGTTTCCAAAACGCCTACACGCGCTTCCAGATCCGCCGCTTGTACCCCGGAAAAGCCTCCCATCATCAGGGCGGTCAATACACCGGATGCAATCATTTTTTTATTCATAGTTACCTCTCCTTTGCGCCATATGGCAAAATTTGATTTCTAACTGATCCCCCAAAGGAAATCTAATTATGTTTTCATGATATTACCCCCCCATATTTTTCCAGTATTTATCGCTATTTTCACCACATATACTTGTATTTCCTTTTTTATCTCTTATTTCTCTTACATAAAAAATGTTGTGTTATCTATACCGGCAAGTGAAAGAGATTTTTCGATTATAAACGTTTTTAATTGTCATAGAATATTTTTATAAGATGGCTTTATAGCAAAATACCTGTCAATATTTTATCTTTTTGCTCATACTTGTATTCTATTCTTTCATGTCTGCTCACACTTGCCCCTTCCGTCAACCTGTCGGTTGACACCTTCCCCGACAAGCGGGGAAGGCTTACATTCCCTATTTTTTTATATAAGAAGTCATTTAA
>URIB01000019.1 GCA_900547785.1 uncultured Dialister sp. | reverse complement strand
GGATTCTTACCGCTCCCGTTGGTCGGGTATGGCGTCTCATTGCATTTTAGCGTCGTTACGCTCCTAAAAATACAATTCGCTTGCCATCGCTCCTAATTATCATCGCTCAAGAATGACGGCAGGGGTGAATTGTGTTTTCAATAGTATTAAATGACTTCTTGCCTAAAAAGCAAAATATAGAGAACGTAAGCTGTCCCCGGACACGGGGAAAGTGTCAGCGTTAGCTGACGAAAGGGGTAAGTGTGAGCAGATACGTAAAAGAGTTTCTTACGGAACGATATTAAATACTTGCCTGTCATTCTTGAACAAAGTGAAGAATCTGGCAAAGGATACAAGTATTAAATATTCTGACCTGTGTACGATGAAACGTAAACGAGTTTTTTATCAGGCGGGTGTTATCTGTATTATTTACTTCCTTATTTCCAATAAAAAAGCGTACCTTGCGGGTACATCTTTTCTTTTATTTTTTTAGAGGAACAGGGCAAAGAGTCCGGCGCCTATGACGGTCATGATGCCGGATATACAGATGGAAAGGGAGCTCATCGCGCCTTCTACGGGACCCATTTCCATGGCTCTTGCCGTACCCATGCCGTGGGCGGCCGTGCCGAGGGCAATTCCTTTGGCGACGGGATGGGTGATATGCAGGTATTTCAGTATGCAGGCGCCGAAGATATTTCCCGTAATTCCCGTGAAAATAATCGATGCGACGGTGATGGAGGGGTAGCCGCCGAGTTCTTGCGATACGCCCATGCCGATCGGTGTGGTAATGGCTTTGGGGAGCAGAGTGACGTAGGAAACGTGGTCAAACCCGAAGAGCAGAGAGAGAATGAATATGGAAACCAGCCCGGAGAGTACGCCGGCAAGGATTCCGAGAAATATGGCGGTCATATTGTCTTTTAGGGTTTTCATCTGCTCGTAGAGAGGGACGGCCAGACAGATGGTGGCGGGGGTGAGGAGATAATTGATGTAGTCCAAGCTGTCTGTCATTTTTTCGTAGTTATAGCCTGTAAGCTGTATGAATCCGATGATGATAATGCCTGAGACGAGCAAGGGATTAAAGAGGGGACTTTTGAATTTTTTTTGGAGGAACATACCGAGCCAGTAGGAGGCGATTCCGAGGAATACACCGAAATAGACGGAGTTTTCCAGCAGTTCAATCATGACGGACCTCCTTTTTGCGGGTGAGAATAAATTGGGTGAAAAGTCCTGCACCGCCGATACCGATGATGAGGGTGAGGATATTGATGAGTATATAGGAAATGATCATGGGTTTCATATAGTCCCAGGCGCCCAGAAGTCCGACAGTGGCGGGAAGAAAGAGAAAGGCCATGAGGCTGATGAGAAGCATGGAGGTTTCTCTGATTTGCGCGACGTGGAGAATTTTGTAGTGGAGCAGGGTGAAGAGAAGAATAATGCCGTAGATACCGGCGGGGACGGGAAGCGGCAGGAAGTCGTGGAGCATTTCCCCGAGAAAGGAAATGGTGATGATGATGCCGAATTGGGTTAAGTATTTCATGAACGGCTCCCGGGTAATACAGCAGAGATGTAGTCAATAATGAGGCGGGCGGTTTTTTCATGGCCGAGACGGAGTGCGTCGATGCAAAGGTCATAGTTTTTGGCTTCGCCCCAGTTTTCTCCGGTGTGGAATTTGTGGTAGTCTTTTCTGTTCCGGTCGGAGTGGAAGACGACATCTTCCGCTTCTTCTCTCGTGAGATGCCAGTATTTCATTTTCATGGCAATCCGACCTTCTTTGTTGCCGCAGGTGAAAACGCGGACGCAGTCTTTACGGTCACGGAAAATGTAGTTTCCGCACCGGCCGATGATGACACAGTCCCTGTTTCCGATGAGCTTCATGAAGGCTTCCGTGGTAGGCTTATTGATTTTTTCGGGATCGGCGCCCATGGAAAGGGCGAAAAGAAATCCGTTGGCAGGAAGTTCATTGAAAAACATAGGCATCCGGTCGTAAATGCCGGCTTCTTTTGCCATTTGGCAAAGGGAGTCCTGGTCGTATACGGGAATGCTGTAATATTTGGCGAGCATGGCGCCGACGGTGTATCCGCCGCTGCCGCTTTCTCTGGCAATGGTGATGATCATAGAAATCCTTCTTTCTTGTCTTTTGGAAATCGCTGTATTAAGAACAAGTATTTCTATTATACTCCTGTTTTTCAAAATTTTAAGAGCCAAATGTATAATTTCAAAAATAAAAAAATCTCTCCAGGGAGAAGAGATTTAAGTTTTAAATTTTCGCTGATTTTGACATGCTCGTGTCGCCGGGATTCCAGAGAATAATTTCTCCCGCTTTGAGAGATTTTTGAACGTCAATCGTTCTTTGGTTGGAAGAGCCTTTGAAGAGGAGGGTTACATCTTTTTTCTCGAGGACAAATTCGCCGTCAACGAGAATGTCGATGTATTTCAAAAGTTCCATCATTTCCGGCGCCTGTTTGGCAAATTTCCCGAGAAGGTCTTTATCGAAAAGATAGCCGGTGAAGCACCAGAGATCTTTTTCAGGATAGGTTTCCTTGAAACGCCGCACGAAGGGGAGAAGTCTTTTCCGGTTCGGCGGTTCCATCGGTTCGCCGCCTAAGAGTGTGAGGCCCTGATAAAAATCATAACCCAACTGTTTTATGATGTAGTCCTCCGTTTCCCGGGTAAAAGGTTTTCCGTAGCGGAAATCCCATGTTTCGGGATTAAAGCAGCCTTTACAGTGGTGGGTGCAGCCGGAAACGAAGAGGGAAAAGCGGATCCCCGGTCCGTTGGCAATGTCATATTCTTTTATACCGGCATAGTTCATAAGGGATTCCTTGTTATAAAAAATGGCGGCCTCTCATCATTGTGAAGCCGCCGTAATACGGATAAACGGGGTTTTTCCCGATGTTTTTATAAGTGGAGAACGCGGTCTTTGATTTCCTGGGTGCGGCCCTGATTCCAGAATTGGGTGCCGATGTAGCCGCAGGTTCTTCTGGCTACGGACATTTTATGTTGATCCCGGTTTCCGCAGTTCGGGCATTCCCAGATGAGTTTGCCGCTTTCGTCTTCTTTGATTTTGATTTCTCCGTCAAAACCGCAGTCCATGCAGAAGTCACTCTTCGTGTTCAGCTCCGCATACATGATATTTTCGTAAATGTATTTCATGACGGTGAGCACGGCGGGGATATTGTTCTGCATATTCGGTACTTCGATGTAAGAAATAGCGCCGCCGGGAGAAAGCCTTTGAAAATCGGCTTCGAATTTCAATTTGTGGAAAGCATCTATTTTTTCCGCCACATGGACATGATAACTGTTGGTGATATAGTTCTTGTCGGTGACGCCGGGGATAGTGCCGAATCGTTTTTGAAGAGCTTTGGCAAATTTATAGGTCGTCGATTCCATAGGCGTACCGTAGACAGAGTAGCTGATGTGTTCCGCCGCTTTCCATTCCGCGCATTTGTCATTCAGTGTCTGCATGACCTGGAGAGAGAATTTGCGCCCTTCCTCTGTGGTGTGGGAAACGCCGAGCATGCGGACGCACATTTCATAAAGGCCGGCGTAGCCGAGGGAAATCGTGCTGTAGTTGTCGAAAAGAAGTTTATCAATGGTTTCTCCTTTTTTCAGACGGGCAAGCGCTCCGTACTGCCAGAGAATCGGCGCGACGTCGGAAACGGTACCGAGAAGCCGTTCATGACGGCAGCGGAGAGCACGGTGGCAAAGTTCAAGACGGTCATCCAGAATTTTCCAGAAAGTATCCATATCGCCTTCCGCCGAGCAGGCGACATCGACGAGATTGATGGTGACGACGCCTTGGTTGAAACGGCCGTAATATTTATGCGCTCCGTTTTCTCCGAGTCCTTCCGTATCGGGGGTAAGGAAGCTGCGGCAGCCCATGCAGGGATACACATCGCCGTTTTTGTATTCTTTCATGACTTTGGCGGAAATATAGTCGGGAACAAGTCGTTTTGCCGTGCATTCCGCTGCGAGTTTCGTCAGTTCGTAATAGGGGGAATCATCGTGGATATTGTCTTCGTCCAGCACATAAATAAGTTTCGGGAATGCCGGGGTGATCCATACGCCCTTTTCATTTTTGACGCCCTGCATTCTCTGGAGAAGCACTTCTTTGATGATCATGGCAAGATCGTTGCGTGTGCGTCCTTCCGGCACTTCGTCAAGGTACATGAACATGGTGACGAAAGGCGCCTGGCCGTTACAGGTCATGAGCGTGATGAGCTGGTACTGTATGGTTTGGATACCGCTCTTGATTTCTCCGTGAAGACGGTTTTCCACAATTTTATCAATGATTTCCTCATCCATCGGCTCGCCGGTGAGTTTTCTTTCAGAAATGACATCTTTTTTGATTTTCTGCCGGCTGATATCTACAAAAGGAGCGAGGTGGGATAAGGTGAAAGACTGTCCGCCGTACTGGTTGGAAGCGACCTGGGCAACAATCTGGGTCGTGACATTGCAGGCGGTGAAGAAGGAATGGGGTTTTTCAATCATCGTTTGGCTGATGACCGTCCCGTTCTGGAGCATGTCTTCCAGATTGATCAGATCGCAGTTGTGTTCTTTTTGGGCGAAATAGTCGGCATCGTGGAAATGGATAATGCCTTCATCGTGGGCTTTCACGATTTCTTCCGGAAGAAGAAGCCGTTTTGTCAGGTCTTTGGACACTTCGCCTGCCATATAATCTCGCTGGGTGGAATTGATAATCGGGTTTTTATTTGAATTTTCCTGTTTGACTTCTTCATTGTTGAGTTCAATGAGGGATAAAATGCCGTCATCGGTGGTATTGCTCTTGCGGGAAATCTCGCGTTTGTAACGGTAGCGCACATATTTCTGCGCCACTTCATAGCCGCGCATTTCCATGATGCCCGTTTCTACCATATCTTGTATGTCTTCCACATTGGCGGCGTGGGAATAGGTGGACATTTTTTTAGCGATGTTGTCGGCAATGGCACGGATCTGGAATTCATTCAACTGATGGATTTCATTGACTTCGTGATTGGCTTTGCCGATCGCATTAATGATTTTTGTGATATCAAAGGTGACTTCCTGTCCGTTTCTCTTGATGACATTGGTGCGGGTTTTCTGGGTTTCAGCAGTACCGGGATTCATGGTTTCCTTCTCTCCATTCTATAATCTAAAAAAATACCAAATATTGAAAGTTGCACGTTTTCCCATACAACATATTGTGCTGTTATTTATGTTACAACATATCAGGAAGAAAAGGAATAGCGGCAGGCGAAATAAAAAAGTGCCGCATCGGGGGACACGGAAAATCATAAAATTCGATTACCGGTGCGGCGGAGATTGAAGAAACCGTTGAAATGTTTCCTGTTTCACGAAGTGTTTCACAAAATAAAACAGTTAAAGGTTTTTTTTATAAGGGATATAAAAAGGGAATTTTTTGTCATGGGGAATGAAAAATGGAACTGAAAAATTCGGCGGCAGAGAAAAAAGTGCCCGAATTTCTTGTATTCGGTTATGTTATAATAGAACAAATCAAATCAAATCATAATTATTTGTATCAGGAGTCGGATTTTATGAAAAATTCTGAAATTCGCCGGAGTCACAGGAAAAAAACATCCCCTTGGAAAAAAGTATTTTTTTTCTTGGCTGTCATCATCATGATTGCGATAGGAGGGGCTTGCGCGGGATTTTTTGTTTCCGTGAGCAGCGGTTTGCCCGATATTTCCACCCATATTGCACCGGACGCATCGTCTCTCATTTATGATGCGAAAGGGAAATTAATCACCACGGTTCATGCGGAGGAAAACCGCATCCCCGTTTCTATTGATGAAGTGCCCGGGCATTTGCAAAATGCTTTTGTGGCGGCGGAAGATGTCCGGTTTTATGAACATCACGGTGTAGATCCGAGGGGGATACTCCGTGCGGCTTTCAGCAACATTGTAAGCGGTAATGCGACGGGGCAGGGGGGAAGCACCATCACCCAGCAGCTTGCCCGAAACGCTTTTTTAAATCAGGAACAGACGCTGAAACGAAAAGTTTTGGAAGTGATATTGGCGTTAAAAATAGAAAAAGAATATACGAAAAAACAAATTCTTGAACTATATATGAATCAGATTTATTTCGGTCAGGGCTGTTACGGTATCGAAACGGCATCGCGCGTTTATTTCGGAAAAAATGCAAAAGATTTGACACTTCCCCAAGCAGCTCTGATTGCCGGACTTCCGAACAGTCCGAATTATTATTCGCCTTTCCGCAGTCTGGAAGCGGCGAAATACAGGCAGGGTATTGTTCTTGACCAGATGGCCAAATACGGGTATATCACGGAAGCGGATGCGGCGGCGGCGAAAGAAGCGGATCTGCATCTGGCAAAACCTCAGGAAAGAAGAGATACGGGCAGTATTGCCTCTTACTTCGTGAATGAAGTGATTCGTCAAATCAGTGAAAAGTATGATTCCGACGCTATTTATAAAGAAGGGCTTCAAGTATATACGACACTGGACCTGGATTTGCAGAAAGAAGCGGAAGAGGCATTTCAACGAAATCTTCCCGATGCGTATACGGATGAAAATAAATTGACCCAGCCGCAGGGGGCACTTCTTTCCGTCGAAGTGGGGACCGGTTATGTTCGTGCCATGGTCGGCGGACGGGGACAGGATCATTTCAATCGGGCGGTGCAGATGACACGCCAGCCCGGTTCGGCATTTAAACCGTTCGTGTACCTGACCGCTTTTGAAAACAATGTGAATCTTTACGATACATTGAGCAATGAGGCGAAGAATTACGGAGGAGGCTGGACACCGAAAAATTACGGCGGCACGTCCGGCGGAAAGACGACCGTAGCGGAAGCGCTAATTCATTCTATGAATATTCCCACCGTGTATCTGGCGGATCGGGTGGGAGTCCGTAGCATTATTGAAACGGCAAAAAATTGCGGAATTTCTTCACTGGTCACGGACGGGCCGTATAACGATATGAATCTGGCCATGTCTTTGGGCGGTCTTACGAACGGTGTTTCTGTCTGGGATATGGCAAAAGCTTACAGCGTCTTTGCCAACGGCGGACGGCTTGTGGAACCGAAGATCATTCTTAAAGTCATTGACCGGAGCGGAAATATTATAGAAGATAATACGGGAACTCCGGAAAGCAAGCAGGTTGTTGACGAAAAAGCGTCCTGGAAATTGACGAGCGTATTGGAAGACGTGATTTCACGAGGTACGGGCGGTAATGCTTATATCGGACGTGAAGCGGCGGGAAAAACCGGTACGACCGATGAGGAACATGATGCGTGGTTTGCCGGTTATACAGCGAATTTGTCGACCGCTGTCTGGATCGGCGATGATGCATCGACCAATGCGGGATATACAGGCGGTACAATTCCTGCCGTCATTTGGCGGGAGTATATGAGCGCCGCCGAGCGTACGTATCCTGCCAAACGTTTTGATATACCGGCGGCCGTCACGGCGGAAATAGCGAAAGCCCGGGCGGAAAAAGAAAAGCGGGATAAAGAAGAAGCAAAGAAGAAAGAGGAAGAAGAAAAGAAAAAGAAGAAAAAAGAATTGGGAGAAAAAGTCAAAGCGGCAGGAAATAAACTCCTTGATAAAATAGCCGGTCGTTCTTCTCCGGAAAGTATTAAAAACTGAATGTAACAATGAAAAACCATCTTCATCGACAGACCATACCGGCGAGAGGATGGTTTTTATGTCAGGTTTTCGTCTGGCGAAAAGATGGGTTCTATTAACTTATTTCCTCCTTTGTCATAGAAAGATAGAAAATATAATATGAAATATATCAGTTTTTAGCGTCCGGTTAAAATTAAAACAGAAAAAATATATCTCAAACGGAATAAGAGTGCCTTTAAGTTAAATAAAAGTATACTTATTTAGAAAAACAGAAGAAGAGAATCTGAAAAACCATAAAATTCATAGCCTATCATGATTTTTTCGAATATATAAAAGCTTCTTTTATGTTAAAAATGCAATCATGTGTAACGGGTAGCTACTATATGATAGAATTGTAAAAGATAAGTAAAACTTTTTAGAGTCTGAGAGGAGAGTGTTTTTGATGAAATGGAAAGCGCTGGCAGCTTGTACACTGGCAGGTATCGCATTGATGGCATCAGGTTGCGGTGGTGATAAATCATCGTCAGATGCGGCAAAAGCGGAAGCCGGACAGAATTTGAAAGGCAAAAAATTGGTGATGTATGTATCTTTCCATGAAGATACGGCGAAAGAATTGAAAGATTTGTTTGAAAAGCGGACGGGAGCGAGCGTAAGCTTTATCCGTCTTCCCACCGGTGAGGCGCTCGCACGTATCACGGCGGAAAAAGATGCACCGAAAGCGGACATCTGGCTCGGCGGTACGGCGGATGCTCATGCAAAGGCGGCGGCTGACGGACTTTTGGAAGCTTATAAATCCAAGAATGCCAAAATGATTATGCCTGAATATCAGGACAAAGACGGATACTGGTACGGCACCTATCTGGAAGTGCTTTCCATCGGTTATAACGAAAAGAGATTCAATGAAGAGTTTAAACCGAAAGGAATCGCAGCGCCGACCAAACTCGAAGATTTGATTAAACCGGAATTTAAAGGGGAAATCATTATGCCCGATCCCCGTAAATCCGGAACGGGAAATACATTCATCAGTTCTGTTCTCCAGAGCATGGGAGAAGAAAAAGGCTGGGAGTATCTGAAAGCCTTGAAACCCCAGGTTGCCCAGTTCACACCGTCAGGCTTTACGCCCGGACAGAAAACGGGGGCAGGCGAATATCTCATCTGTGTCAACTTCATCTCCGATCAAAATCTGGTCAGCAACAAGGGACAGAAACTGGTCAGCACGATTTATGATCAGGCAGGCTGGACGGTTTGCCCGGTCGGTATGATCAAAAATAAAGCCAATGAAGATGTAGCAAAAGCGTTCATTGATTTCGTTCTCACCAAAGAAGCGGGAGACATTCTGGTCAAGACGACCCACGGCATTGCCTGCAATCCTGAAGTGGCTCCGCCGGAAGGCATGAAGCCTTTGAAAGAAATTCCGCTGTTCAAAACCTATGACCTGGTCAAAGCGGGTGCGGAAAAGCAGAAGAATTGTGATACATTCTTTGCAGAATAACCGATGATTCATTCAAGTAGCCTCCGCCGTTGGTGGGGGTTACTTTTATTCATGGAGTTCTCTTTTCGTCCTGAGGAAAGGAAGGCTTGTTTCAGAAAAGGAAATCGGGATTGTTCTTTATTTCCGTACCATCAGGAAAACAGGCGGCTCTATAAGGAGTATGTGTATGAAAGAAAAGACATCCGGCTATGAACGTACCGGAATGATGGCGGAACTGAAAGTGCTTCTTCGTGAACCGCCTCTGCTTTTGAGTATTTTGGCGGTATTTATTGTTTTTGCCGTTTTCGTCATTTATCCGTTTACGAAGATTCTCTTCGTTCCGGACGGATCGGATTGGGTAAGAGCAGTGACCGCCCCTGAGTTTGTAGAAGTATTTACTCACACGATCGTTTCTTCTCTGGCGGCGACGGGAACGGCGATCGTTTTCGGGTTCATTTTCGCCTACGGTGTGAATTATACAAATATGCCGTGCAAACGGTTTTTCCGGGTGGTGGCACTTTTGCCGACGATGGCGCCGTCCGTAGTAACCGGACTTGCGTTTATCATGCTTTTCGGCCGGCGGGGATTTATTACTTGGGAGCTTCTCCGGCTGAAAGTTGACCTTTACGGACCGATAGGTCTTTGGATAGCCCAGTCCATCGCTTTTTTCCCGCTGGCGTATATTACCATTTCCGGCGTATTAAAAAATATCAGTCCGAATCTGGAACTGGCGGCACAGAATCTGGGCGCGAAAGGCTGGTATCTTTTCAGAACGGTGACGCTTCGCCTTGCGACACCCGGACTGGCAAGCGCGTTCCTTCTGGTAGCCATCAATTCATTGGCGGATTTCGGAAATCCTATGCTTGTCGGCGGTAACTACCATGTACTGGCTACGGAAGCGTATGCACAGGTGACAGGAGCCTGGGATCTTCCGATGGGAGCGACGCTTTCCGTGTTTCTTGTCATTCCTACACTGATTGTTTTCTTTATCCAGCGATATTATCTGGAAAAAAATTCCTACGTGACGGTGACGGGGAAACCCGTAGCCGGTCTTGTCCGTGTCACGACAGGACCTGTTGCGACAGCTTGCTTTTTTGCCTTTTGCATGTTTTTAAGCCTCTGCATTCTTATGATTATCGGCGTGGTGATTCTCTTTGCATTTACCGTTTCGTTCGGTGCGGACTACACATTTACCTGGCAGTACTTTAAAGAAGGTGTCGTCAATTCGGGCGTTATGCTCAATTCATGGATAGCTTCCATGGCGACTGCCGCGATTGCTACCGTAGCAGGGATCGCACTTGCGTTTCTCACGCTCAGGAAAAAATTCCCCGGCAGAGGACTTCTCGACTTCCTTGCCGTGCTTCCCGTTTCTTTGCCCGGCACATTTATCGGTTTGGCAATGATTCTTGCGTTTAATGACGGTATCTTGGAAATGACGGGGACTTTAGCGATTATTATTCTCGGTATGACACTCCGCCAACTGCCCGTGGGGTATCGTCAAGCCGTAGCGGGATTGAAACAAATCGAAGGTTCTCTCGAACAGGCGTCCACCAATTTGGGGGCGGGGAGCTTTACAACCTTTAGGAAAATCGTTCTTCCCATGCTCAAAAGTTCACTGTCGGTCAGCTTTGTATACGCTTTTATGCGATCTATGAATACACTGAGCACCGTTATATTTCTCGTATCACCCGAATGGAATCTGGCATCTATCAATATCATGAGCCTTGCTAACCAGGGATTTCTGGCGACGGCCAGTGCAACCGCCGTCGGTATCATGCTCGTCATTTATCTGACTTTCGGTATCGTCAAGCTGATTCTGCGGGATAAAATCAATATTTTTGATTTATGATCACAGTGCAAAACAGAGGTGGATATATGTCTGAATTGGTATTACAACTCAAAAAAATCAATAAATACTTTGGAAAAACCCATGTCATCAAAGATGTGGATATAGATTTTGAAAAGGGACATTTTGTGACGTTCCTTGGACCGTCAGGCTGCGGGAAAACGACACTTCTCCGTATGGTGGCGGGTTTTTATGAACCGGATGAGGGTGAAATTCTTCTCAAAGGGAAACGGATTGAACGCATTCCCCCATATGGAAGAAATACGGCGATGGTGTTTCAGGAATACGCTTTATTTCCTCATATGAATGTTTTTGAAAATGTTTCCTACGGACTCCGGGTCAAACATAAACCGAAAGAGGAAATAGAAACACGGGTCAAAGAAGCACTGTCACTCATGCAGCTCAAAGGCATGGAAGACAGGTATCCGAACCAGATGTCCGGCGGTCAGCAGCAGCGTGTCGCCGTCGCCCGTGCACTCGTTATGAATCCCGATCTTTTGCTTTTGGACGAGCCGCTTTCTAATCTGGATGCTAAGCTTCGTGAAAGTGTGCGTGTCGAACTTCGTGATATCCAGAAAAAAATGGGGCTCTCTACGATTTATGTCACCCATGATCAATCGGAAGCATTGTCCATGTCGGATATGATTGTTGTTCTGAAAGGCGGCGTTGTCCACCAAATCGGGAAACCTCAGGAAATTTATTTCGAACCGAAAACACCGTTCGTTGCCGATTTCATCGGTACGACCAATTTACTTTCCGTCAAAGGAAATGACAATTCTTCCGTCCTTTATAGCGATACCGTCATCAAAACGGAAAAAGCAGTCACTCCGGGAACGGAGTACTGTCTGAGTATTCGTCCGGAATGCATTAAACTTTCAAAAGAAGAAATACCCGGACAGGTGAATATAAAAGTCGGAATTGCAAACCGGATGTTTTTAGGAGAAAAAGTCCGTTACTTCGTTAAAGACGGGCAGGACAAAGAATGGATTATTGACATATTTGATCCGGGGCGTGTCATTTTGGACGGAGAAGGCTATGCCTCTTTCCCTCATGAAAAAGCATGGCTCATTGAAGATTTGTCAAAAGAATAGAAATAAAAAGCTTGTGAACAAATGGGTTTGCAAGCTTTTTTGTTTTTTTATCAAGTCATTTTTGGTGTAAGGTTTACCGTTTTTATAATTTTCCGGATTTTGGTAAAATAAAATAAGATATTTTTGGTTAAAAAAACAAAAAATAGGAATATCAGATATGGTATTTCTATTTTTGTGTTCGCATAGAAAAGAAGGGATATCAAAATGCTGGAAGAGTTGAAAAAGCAGGTGTGTGAAGCGAATTTGGAATTGGTGAAACAAAAAGTCGTGATGTATACATGGGGCAATGTGAGCGGAATTGACCGCGACAAAGGACTGGTTGTCATTAAGCCGTCGGGGATTCCTTATGAGAATATGACGGGAGAAGACATGGTAGTTGTTGATTTGGAAACGGGGACAGTGATAGAGAGTAAATGGAAACCGTCGTCCGACACTGCTACCCATCTGGCACTGTACCATGCCTATCCTTCCATCGGCGGCGTGACCCATACCCATTCTGCCTGCGCTGTGGCTTTCGCACAGGCGGGGATGGATATACCTCCTCTCGGAACGACCCACGCCGATTATTTTTACGGCGAGATTCCTTGCACAAGAGTTCTCACGAAAGAAGAAACGGAAACGGACTACGAAGCCCATACGGGACAAGTCATTCTTGAAACTGTCAGAGAAAGAAAGCAGGATATCGATGCCGTACCGGGGATACTGGTGAGGAATCACGGTCCTTTTGCATGGGGGAAAAATGCAGCGGAAGCGGTTTACCATGCGGTCGTTCTTGAAATGGTGGCAAATATGGCGATGAAAACGAAATTTCTGAATCCCGCCGCTGGTATGCCGTCATATATTCTGGATACCCATTACCGGAGAAAACACGGTCCCGGCGCAAGCTATGGGCAAAAATAAAACCGCCCGTTTCGGCAGGCGGCCTATTTCCTTGTTTTCCACTATAATAAAGAAAAAATCATGTAAATGAGGGAGCTTATGAGAAACGAAGAAACTGCGGTCCGTATGAATGAAATCCGCAGCATAGAAATCAATGACCTCGGTGTCCACGGAGAAGGAATCGGCCGTGTAGACGGATTTACCGTTTTTGTGCCGGACGCACTTCCTTCTGAAATCGTTAAAGCGGAAATCACGGTCGTCAAAAAATCCTACGCCAAAGGAAAGCTGTTGGAAATAGAAAAAACATCACCATACAGGACACAGCCGTCCTGCCCGGTGTATGAAAACTGCGGCGGCTGCCAGATTTCCCATCTGACCTATGAAGGACAACTTGACGTGAAATACCGCCGTGTCCGGAGCGTGATAGAAAGGATTGCCAAAGAAACGGGAGAACTTGTCCTGCCCGTTCTTCCGGCGGCGCACCCGTTCCACTATCGAAATAAAATGGCTGTCCCGGCAGGCATGGTCAACGGCGTTCCTGCCTTGGGCTACTATAAACAGGGAAGCCACGAAGTCATTCCCGTCAGCACCTGCGAAATACAAGAAGAAGAAAACAACCGCCTTCTCCAATGGGCAGAAACATTTATACAGAAACACCGTATTTCCTTATATAACGAAAAAACAAAAAAAGGAAGTATCCGCCATATTATGGGACGGGTGGGCAATGACGGGAAAGTCATGGCCGTCATTGTTACCGCGACAGAAGAACTGCCGGAAGAAAAAGAATGGATACGGGATATACAAAAAGAACTTCCCTTTGTCAGCTCTCTCTATCACAATATACAGCCCCGCCCGGGGAACGTGATACTGGGAAAGAAAATCCGCCTCCTTTGGGGACGGGAAACACTCACCGCCTCCCTCGGCGGACTGGCATTTGAAGTATCGCCCTACTCCTTTTTCCAAGTTCACAAAGAACAGGCGGAAAAACTGTACGAAACCGCCCTCGATTATGCAAACCTTACAGGAAAAGAAACGGTCATCGACGCCTACTGCGGAACGGGGACCATTTCTCTTTGCCTTGCGAAAAAAGCAAAAAAAGTCATCGGTATAGAAATCGTAAAACCGGCGGTCGAAGACGCCATAAAAAATGCAAAAGCAAACCATATAGGAAATGTGGAATTTCACGCCGCCGATGCAGGAAAACTGATGCCCGAACTGTACCAAAACGGTCTCAAACCCGACGTAATCGTCATGGATCCCGTAAGAGCAGGCTGCGCAGAAAACGTATTAAAAGCCGCTGCCGCCATGAATCCCGGAAGAATCGTCTACGTCTCCTGCAATCCCGCCACCTTCGCAAGAGATGCGGCCATTCTGAAACAGGAAGGCTACAAAATCCGGAAAGTGCAGCCGGTAGACATGTTCCCCCAGACCATGCACGTCGAGACGGTGGCGTTGTTGGAAAAATGTAATATAGTAAAGAAAATCTCCTCTGTTTTGGGAAACGGGAGAGCCGAGCAATGTAGAGGTGGTGGGGAATATCCGGAGATATGGAAAAGAGGCTGAACGGAGAGTTGACCGGGTAAGAAAAAAAGGATAAAATAAATTGCGTATTTACGCAATTGCTTATGTTATAACTGGAGGTATTATCAATGTCTGAGACCGAAAATGGAATTAAGAAAATTCGGGGGTCGGAAAAGCGAACCACATTGAATCTGTCTGTAACTGTTGAGGATAAGCAATTTTTGAAAATATATGCGGCCGAACAAGGAGTAACGGTAGCTGCCGTAATACATGAGTGTATTACGGAGTACTTATCAAAAAAATAATAACCGCATCTGTTTGGAGGTATTTTATGGCGGACAGATTGACTCCCGAACAACGCCGCAGGAATATGCAGCATGTGCGAAATAAAGATTCCGAAATCGAGCGTCTGTTGAGGAAAGAATTATGGAGAAGGGGACTTCGTTACAGAAAGAATGTAAGGGGAATACCCGGGTGCCCCGATATAGCTTTCAAAGGTTTGAAAATTGCGGTTTTTTGCGATTCGGAGTTTTGGCATGGATTTGATTGGGATAATCGTAAATCCGATATAAAAAGCAACCGGGATTTTTGGATTAATAAAATTGAAAGAAATATTTCTCGAGATAAGGAAGTTAATAAAATTCTTGAATCTGACGGATGGCTTGTACTGAGGTTTTGGGGTAAGAATATAAAGAAGAATTTGTCTGAATGTGCAGACATTATAGAAAATAAGGTGAAGGAGAAAAAGAAATGCCTTATAGAACAATAGATCTCTGTGCAGGAATCGGAGGCATGCGAAAAGGATTTGAAATGACGGGAGAATTCACAAATGTTCTGTCAGCTGAAATTGATACATATGCCTGCCGGACTTATATGCATTTGTACGGGGAAAACCCTGAGAATGATTTGACGTCGGAAGAATTTAAAAGCATAGCGGAAAATACAGAGTATGATGTGTTGCTTGCAGGTTTTCCCTGTCAAAGTTTCAGCAAACAAGGATATGAACGTGGCTTTAAGGACGAAAAAAGAGGAAATATTTTTTTGCATATAGCCGATATAATCAGACGGACATTACCGAAAGCCGTCTTTCTTGAGAACGTTGACAATCTTGTAAGGCATGACAAAGGGGAAACTTTTAAGGTAATAACGAATAAATTAGAAAAAGATTTGGATTATAAGATTGTAGGGGTTCATCACGATACAGACGGAACTTTGATTTATGACGGGCGGGATTTTGTCAGAAATTCAAGAGATTTCGGGATACCGCAGAATCGTCCCAGAACATATATTATGGCATTCAGTCGAAAGTACTTCGGTAATGCTGTTGATTATCTTCCGAATTGTCTTCCCGCGAAAAACGGATTGGTTATATATAGAGATTTGCATGAATTACTGGAACTTGGGGCGAATCCGAAATACTATCTGTCCTCCGGATACTTTAATACATTAATCAGACATCGGGAAAGAAATCACAACAACGGAAACGGTTTCGGGTATAAGATAGTTAATGCACAGACGATATCGCGTCCTGTTGCAAATACGATAATGGCGACAGGAGGATCCGGTAAAGAACGCAATTTGGTATACGATCCGCAGGAAGGAATTCCCGGGATGATATATCCGACAAAGAAAACACCGTTAAACGACAGCTGTGTGAGATTTATGACACCCGGAGAATGGGGTAAGTTACAAGGGTTTATAGGGTATGCTTTTGTTGAAGACGGTAAGGACAGATTTTCTTTTCCGGAAGGAATGAGTGAAGCACAGCAATATAAACAGTTCGGAAACTCTGTAACAATCCCGGTGATTCAGACGATGGCGGAGTTTATGATTAAATGCTTCAATATAATCGGAAATAATATTCAAAAATAAAATAAAAATAAATTAAGGGCGGATGCATAAATATCTGCTCTTATATTTTTTATATTTTTAAAATATTTTGAAAATATTTGACAAATAAATAAAATATATTGTATTATATTTTCAAATAGTAACGGGAGGTAAATGTTATGGCAGAAACAAAAAGAGAGCGTTTTGTCAGACTGGCGGAAGCGCGTACAAACAAGATTCTTGAAATGATGCGACTTTTGGGAAATTGCTCGAGTAAAGCAAGTTATGAGTACACGGATCGGGATATAAAGCAAATCTTTTCCGCCTTGGAAAAGGAGTTAAAAAACACAAAAAATCGTTTCCTGGGAATTGATGCAAAAGAAGAACGATTTACATTGAAATAAGGAGTGACTGCTATGGGTAAAATATGTTGGGATTTCCCACTGCTTGGAACAGCCAGTGTGAGTGGCAGCAATAATGCGGCAATCACCATGTTTAAAGGAGCCGGAATTATGGACGGTCTTGCACGTGAGGTTTGTCAAAATTCTCTGGATGCACGAGACGGCGACGTTCCTGCAGAAGAACCTGTCAAAGTAGAGTTTAAGCTGTTTGAGCTTGAAAAAGATTCTGTCGACATGTTTAAGGAGTTTGAACAGGCAATTAAAGGAGCTTATGATTTTTGGGAAGTATATCCGCAGAGGACTCAGGATACTATCGATTTCCTGGATTCAGTTTCAAAGCATTTGAAAAAAGAAAAAATTCCTGTGCTGAGAATGAGTGATTATAACACTACTGGGCTGACAGGAGTGAAATCGACCCCGGGAGAGCAATCCTATTGGGATTCGCTTGTGAATACAGAAGGGATTTCCATCAAACAGAATCAGAGTAGCGGAGGTTCATTCGGTATAGGAAAAAATGCTCCGTTTGCATACTCCGGACTTGGTATGGTTTTCTATAATACGCTGGCAAAAGATGGCGGGCGTGCCTTCCAAGGAGTGACACATCTTGTGACGACACATAAAGTGTATAAAGGCCAGAAAGTGCGGACAGTTCCGTCAGGAAAATATCTCTATTTGGAAAATGAATATACGGGAAGACCGATATTTCCGGAAGATAAATGTGATCTTGCGCAAGCCGGTGAATTTAACAGAACCGAAACGGGAACAGATGTTGCAATATTCGGTTTTAAAGCTGAGGAATATAAAGACTGGGAAAAAAACATTGCGGTTGCTGTTCTTAAAAATTTTATACTTGCGATAAAGGATGGGAAACTCGAGGTGAAAATAGAGTCCCCGACAAAACAGTACACGATTTCAAAGCAATGTCTTGAGGAGCTTCTTAAGAAAGAGTTTGAGGGCATCGAGGAATTAAAATGGACTCGTCAAATTTATGAAACGGTAACTGAAGGAGAGCTTCAGACGGCAAGTATAGCAGAAAAAGATGATCTCAGTATTTATGTCAAGTATGATGACTGTTATTTGGCGGCTCTGTCAAGATTTCGCTCTACAGGAATGTTGATAAATACTACAAAGGAATCATTGCCTCATTGTTCTGTTGTGATAATTGTCAATGATATCGGAGAAATGAAGCTCAGTAAAACTCTTCGCGCGGCGGAACCTCCGCAACATACGGAGTGGAAAGCGAAAAATATTGTTGGTAACGACGACCTGAGAAAAAAGGCGGGCACATATATCAGAAAGATTAATAAAGCGGTTAAGAAAGCTTTAGATGAATTTGAATGGAATGATATAACCGATAGCATGGATGCCGGAATAGGAAACTATCTGCCGGATGATTCCGCAGGAGTATCCGGGGAAGGGACAGACGGACTGCTTACGGACCTGAAAATCAGAGAAATATCTTTATATGACGGAAAAGTTCTTTATAATAATCAATATGAAAGTGCATCTTCAAACGAAGGTTCGAAAATACAAAAATCGGGGATAAAGGCAGGAAAAAGAAAAAGAAAGAAGAGACAAAACAATAAAATTCCGGTTGTAACTCCTTCAGGTACAGGGGAAAAAGGTGTATCCCCGGGAGCAGGGAAAGTTAAGATTTCTTCTCTCAGTTTTTCCGATTACAGAATATTCTATATGGCCGGAAATAAATATCGTATGTTTATCAATGCACCGAAGGATTATGACAGAGTATATATTCGGTTTTATGCAGGAAGAGACGACGGTAAACAAGATGCCGTGAACATTAAAAACGTGAAGATTGAGGGAAACCCGTTAACGGAAGTCCGCGGCGAAAAGATAGGCCCCGTTTCGATTCGGGAAGGCGGAAACAATTTCTATATCGAATTTGAAAATAATGAGATTATGGCAGTAATACCGATATTCACAACGGAGGTGACATCGGATGAGAAATAAAGCAATTGAATATCCGCATCCGGTTTTAAATGAATACACCGGAGATTACCCCGGCAGCCGATTTGCAATAAAAGTTCTTTCTCATAAGGATGACGGATCGGAAATTATAATCGAAGTCGAGAGTCAGATTAATTGTGACGGACTTGTTCAAACAATTAATTCCGGTGATGCGAAAGTAATTCTGAGGCTGACTTGTTACAGAACATCTTTGCGAAAAATGTATGATCTTAATTTTTCGGGATCTACGGTGATACGTATTTCAAAAAGAAATGTTGCAGACAGCATAGATTTACAGGCTATGATTGTTGCTGCCAGGGATTTGAATAATTTCAGACTTTCCGAGTTTAATTCGAATTATTTCGGGGATATGGAGTTTAAAATCAGAAAAGGGGATGTTCTTGCAAATGAACCGGGAATAAAAATCAAACTGAACACGATACTTGAAAAGAATATGTCTGGTATAGTGCAGGTTCGAGGAGATAAAAATGCTGATGTCATGAGTGTGAATTTTGCGGAAATAACGGAAGGGAACCCGGCTCTTACAGACTATATTGTCATTACGCTTCCTGATGATGACTATAAAATTTATGCAACAATGATGAAGAGCAAATACTTAAAAAAAGACGTAGAGAGGTTTATTCAAGCCTCAGTGATTCTTCCTGCAATTACCGAGGCTGTGGGAAAGCTGCGCGCAGAAGAGACTACAGTGGGAGAAGACGGGGAACCGGTTACACAATTTAAGGGAACTGTATGGGCAGATTCTATATATGCTGCGCTTGCAAAAAAAGAAATAGGGGATTTGTCGGAGAATCATCATATGTCGGACTACGAAATTGCCAATATATTGTTAGGTGATGTGGTGAGAGATTCGCTTAATAATCTGAAGCAAAAAATGGAAGAATGGTCTACAATCAGAGAGGAGGATCCGACCTTATGAATTTAATTTATTTTACTAAGGATGCCTATAAACTTCTCAAAAAAGACTTGATAAATAATCAGGAGAATTACTACAGTGAAGAATCTTGGCTGAAAGACTATTTTGCCGATGCAGGCTTGGATGAGTACTTTAAAACATCATCAATTGTTGTACCGAAGGTGGAACTGATATATACGGGCGATGATGACGAAACAAAAAATAAGAACGATTTGCATAATGTCAGATTGATTTACGGTGCATATAAAGATAAAGTTACACCGCTTTTGGCTTCAGATCCCATGTTGTGGTCAGCGCTTTGTCATATTACATACAAAGATTATGTATTGAAACGTTGGAAAAAAGGTGATGGGACAGTTCGCTTGAATCAAAGATTTTTCGCTACAGAAGGCAGATCTTCGCTCTGCTACTATAATGCCATATCACGCTTATGGTGGTCCGGATATTTAACATATGACGAGGAAAGAGAAAGAAGTAATCCGTATCATTTGACGGAAGTTTTATTCTCTGCGCAGCAAATACAAAAGGATTTATTCGACCAATCTATGAGTATGAACAAAACCGTTGTTAAGGGACTTCTTACGGCATTAAAACGAATACAGGGAGCAAGCGGAAATGCAAGTACGCCTTTGTTCAGACAGTGCTGCGATACTTATTTGAATCACTATGGAGCCGTATCAATCCTGGATTCGTTAAGCGCAGAAGATATCGAGGAAATTGCTTTCGAATTTATGAAGAAAAAATTAAAATGAAGTGTAAATCATGATACAATTTGAACTTTATTAATCAAATGATTGATAGGAGCACATGATGGACTATAAAGAAATTCAAGAGATGGAGAAAATTTTAGGGGAGCATGCGGCGGTACTGGAGAGGATGGACAAGGCGCTTTCTGAATTTGAGGAGCATCAGAAGCAGTATGCGAAGTTGAGTGATTATTACGGGAGTGCCGAGTATATGCAGGATTTGGAGCGTTATGAGGCGGGGGAGATTCCTGAAGAGGGGGTTGCTGCCGTTTTTTCTGAGGATGCTGTTTTTGATTTGATCGGTGAAAATTTTGAGATGGCGTTGCGGATGATGGAGTTTGCCGTGAAGGTGATTCGCGAGCATTGAAAATAGAAAAAGTGAAAAGATATTTCCTTAGGGAGGTATCTTTTTTTATTGGAAGGGCAAGGAAATTCGGGAATGAGGGATTTCTTTTTACCGGGGCATTTTCTATATTTATGAGCAGGGGAAAAAGGAAATACAAGAGATGGTATTGTTTGACATCATAAAGCGGTTTGGCTATAATTAGCATGTTATGGTGTGTGAAAAGCACAAAGATGTAAGGAGGTGTTCACTGATGGCAAAAATGACATTCCAGCCGAATAATCACTGGAGAAAGAAAACTCACGGTTTCCGCGCACGT
Organism: uncultured Dialister sp.; assembly: GCA_900547785.1. Lineage (GTDB taxonomy): Bacteria > Bacillota > Negativicutes > Veillonellales > Dialisteraceae > Dialister. Next base: position 5,839 of record URIB01000019.1, on the reverse strand, counting down.
ATGAAGACGAAAGCGGGAAGAATCGTTCTTAAGAGAAGAAGAGCCAAGGGAAGAAAGGTATTAAGTGCCTGAGTCCTTGACGGAGAAAGTTCAGAGGTACACGCTGGATCGTAATTTCCGTATCCGTCAAAATAAAGATTACCGTCGCATTTATCGCAGCGGTAAGCGTTGCAGCAATCGGGCGGGGCTTTTGTATGTCACGCCGTCAAAGCGGGCATATATCCGTATCGGATTTGTTGCGACGAAGCGTATCGGTCATGCTTTTGCGCGGAATCGTGCGAAGCGGCTGATGAAGGAAGTGTACCGCCTTCACCGGCATGAGATGAAGCCTCATTATGATGCGGTTTTGCTTGCCGGCGTATTTTTGACGACAGCGACGTACGGGGAAGCGGAAAAGGCTTTATTGGCTTTGTGGCGCAAAGCCGGAATCATGGAGTGACGGAATGAAATCTGTATTGATCGCAATGATCCGGTTTTACAGGAAATATCTGTCTCCCATGAAACCGCCGTGCTGCCGTTTTACACCGACCTGCAGTGAATATGCTCTGGAAGCGGTTTTGAAGTATGGGGCATGGAAGGGCGGTTGGCTTGCGGTGAAACGGATTTGTAAGTGTCACCCTTTTCATAAAGGAGGATATGATCCTGTTCCCTAGGGCAGGCTGTGATTTTTTCACATAAAAACAGTGCGGCGCTTCCGGGAAAAGGGCGCCGTTTTTATTATTTTGAAGTTGATATGAAAAAAGAAAACATACCGGTTGCGTCTGAGCGGCGGATGTTTTCTCCTATGGTATTAAGGGAAGTGTTCAGCAACTCATCCCGCTCTTGAAATTTAGAAAGCGGGACGGATTTAGCGGTTGAAATGAAGACCGTATAAGGAGTTACAGTTATGGATTTTGGGTTTGGTGGCGGCTCGGATTTTCAAATCCCCGTCTTATCCACGTTGGTCGGCATGTTGGCCGATGTCATGCGTTTCGGGCTGCAGTATTGCTATGAAATCAGCAGCCGTTTCGGATTTCCGAATTATGTCATTGCAATCATTGTATTGACCGTTATTATTAAGACTTTGCTGCTTCCATTGGCGATCAAACAGATCCGCTCGATGAAAGCGATGCAGGAAATACAGCCGGAAATTCAAAAGGTTCAAAAGAAATACAGAAACGATCCTGCCATGCTTCGTCAGGAGATGGGTCGTCTTTATAAGGAAAATAACGCATCACCTATGGCGGGATGTTTACCGCTTTTGATTCAGATGCCGTTTTTGATCGCTATGTACTATGCCATTCAGGGATTCAATTATGACCCCGATCATGCGGGTTTTCTCTGGATTGAAAGTCTGGCGGCGGAAGACACGACATTCCTTCTTCCGGCACTGGCGGCGGTTACGACATTTCTCGTATCCTGGCAGACGACACCGAAAGATGCACCGGGCAACCAGAAAACGATGCTTTTCATGATGCCTCTGATGATTGGTTGGATGTCGCTCAATTTCCCGAGCGGTCTTGTTATTTACTGGATTGTCAATAATGTGTACCAGTTTTTCCAGCAGCTCATCATGTTCCGTGGTGAGAAAGGGAAAGCACTTGTGAACGGCGCGTCCAAGAAAGGTGTTGTGACTGTTCACGGGGCTAAAGATGAAACGGAAGAAGCACCGAAGAGAAAGAAAAAGGTCATTCGTAAAAAGGTGATTAAAAAGGTGGTCAAGAAACCGCAGACGGAAGAAATATCGTCCGAGGTTCACGAAAATAACGTTTCTGCGAAAAGTGGGGAGATACCGACGGATAAGCAGGTCGTAAGTGATTCAGGAAAGGCCGGGGAAGAAAAATGAAAACAGTCAGAATTACATCAAAGACGGTGGAAGATGCCATTGAAGAAGGATTGAAGCAGCTCGGCATTTCCCGTGAGGAAGCGGTTGTTCATGTGGTGGAACAGCCATCAAGCGGGCTTTTCGGGTTGATTCGCAAAAAAGATGCGGTGGTGGATATTTCCGCTAAAGAAACGGAAGTATCGGACGTTGACGGAGAGCCGGTTTTGACTGATTTTCCTGCCGATGAGGAGAAGAGATATGAAGAAGAATCGGAAACAGAAGATATAGAGGAAGAAGCGGATCGGGAAAATCATAAGAAGCACACCGCGGAGGAATTGCCGTTTGTGGAAGAGGACCAGGCAGTCGTTGCGGAAGAAGCGAAAAAGTTTCTGACCGGTGTATTTGCAAGTATGAATCTTGACGTGCAGATGGAAAAGATGATGAATGAAGAACGGATTCTTTTCAATCTTCATGGTGACGGTCTGGGGATCTTAATCGGCAAACACGGACAGACTCTTGATGCTCTCCAGTATCTGACGAATTTGGCAGCCGGGAAAAATTTCCGCCGCCGCTATTTCGTTCTGCTTGATGTGGAGGGATACAGAGAACGGCGCCGCCAGACTTTGGAATCTTTGGCACACCGTCTTGCCGGCAAGGTGAAACGGACCGGAGAAGAAGTGAAATTGGAGCCGATGCCGGCAGGGGAACGGCGTATTATTCATCTGGCACTCCAGCGTGATTATGCAGTGACCACGGACAGTGAAGGAGAAACGCCGTATCGCTGTGTGGTGATTCGTCCGAAAAATTAAAGAATAAAGTCACGGAAAATAAAAGACTAAGAGAACCCTCCTTACCGAATGCCGGTAAGGAGGGTTATTTTTGTGCCTGCTTTGACGGAATTTACATAAAAGCGGAATGAATCAAAAACGGGAGAGAAATGAAAAGCATTGAAACCGTTTCAACAGGAGTGTAGTATAGGAAATACAAAAGAAATGAAAACGGCAAAAGCAGACGAGTTTTGCCCCATGATTTGGAAATGATAAGAGGTGACGGAATGAAACGTTATGCGGTGACAGGAATGACTTGTGATGTCTGCCGCTCCCATGTGGAAAAAGCGGTGAAACAAGTTCCCGGTGTCGAAGAAGTGCGGGTGTCTTTGCTGACAAATTCCATGACCGTGGAGGGAACGGCAGAAGACCGGGAAATTATCCGGGCGGTGGAAAAGGCGGGATATGGGGCGCACGGACGGAATGAAAAAAATAAAGAGGAAAATCAAGACGATGCGGAGGGGACTTTTTTTGAAGACCGGGAAACACCGAAGCTGAAAAGACGTTTGTTTTTATCCTCTTTTTTTCTGGTGATTCTCATGTATATCACCATGGGGGCGGGCATGTACGGAATGCCGCTTCCGCTTTTTTTTGACGGCAATGAAACGGGACTGGCATTGACACAAATGATTCTTGCCCTTATCGTGATGGGCATCAATCAGGAGTTCTTTGTATCCGGGCTTCGCTCCTTGTGGCGGAAAGCGCCGAATATGGATACATTGGTGGCTGTCGGATCGGGGATTTCTTTTTTATGGTCTCTGTATGCGGTGTACCGGATGACCGGGCTTGTTTCCGCAGGATTTTCTGTGCAGGCACTTTATTATGACCGGCTGTATTTTGAATCGGCGGCGATGATTCCCGCACTCATCACAGTCGGGAAATTTTTGGAATCGCTTTCCAAAGGACGGACAACAGATGCTCTGCGAAGTCTGGCACGCCGGGCACCGAAGCGGGCGGTGGTGGAACGGGGCAATGAAATCGTAACGATCGATGCCCGTGACGTGAAGAAAGGAGATGTTTTTCTCGTTCGCCCGGGAGAAATTATTCCTGCTGACGGTGTCATTCTCGAGGGAGTGACCTCTGTTGATGAGTCGGCGCTGACGGGTGAGTCCGTTCCGGCGGATAAAAAAAGAGGAGACACGGTGGCGGCGGCAACGATGAACCGGCTGGGATTTATCAAAGTCAAGGCTCTTCGCGTGGGAGAAGATACGATGTTTTCACAAATTTTGCAAATGGTCAGTGATGCGTCTTCTTCAAAAGCGCCTGTTGCCCGCATAGCTGACGTGGTATCTTCCTTTTTTGTTCCCGCCGTACTTGTTTTATCCGTGCTTGTCGGTGCGGTCTGGATCTTCATCGGGGCACCGGCGTCAATTGCTTTGGAGCATGCCGTCGCGGTTCTTGTGATTTCCTGTCCCTGCGCATTGGGACTGGCCACACCTGTCGCCATTATGGTGGGAAACGGAATGGGTGCCAAACAGGGGATTCTTTTCAAAACGGGAGAAGCGCTTGAAAATACGGGAAAATTAAAAATGGTGGTGCTCGATAAAACGGGAACGGTGACAGAGGGCAGGCCGGAAGTGACCAATCTCTATCCGCTGTTTCCTTGGAAAGAAGAGGAACTTCTTTCCAAGGCGTACAGTTTGGAACGGAAATCGGAGCATCCGCTTGCCCGTGCGGTGGTTGCCAAAGGAGAAGAGAAAAGAATTTCTTATCACGAAGTGGAAGATTTCCAAATTCTTCCGGGCAACGGAATCAGGGGAAGGATAGGAAATAAAATATATCACGGCGGTTCAGCGGCGTATATGTCCGCTTTTCTCACTTTGCCTGAAGAGATTAAAAAGCAATCCGTCGATTGGCAAGATGAGGGCAAGACGATTCTGTTTTTTGAATCGGAGGGAAAGCTGCTGGGAATGATGGCCGTGGCGGATTCCATTCGCAAAGATTCTGCTTTTGCGGTAGCGGAGTTAAAGAAAATGGGAATGAAAACGGTTCTTCTGACGGGTGACAATGAAAAAACCGCCAAGGCGGTCGGAAACAGAGTGGCTGTGGACGAAGTGATTGCAGGGGTACTTCCGGGAGAGAAAGAAAAGGTTATCCGGGATTTGCAGAAGCAGGGAAAAACAGCCATGGTCGGTGACGGCATCAATGACGCCCCCGCCCTTGCCGCAGCGGAAATCGGAATCGCCATGGGCGGAGGGACGGACGTTGCTATAGATGCGGCCGATGTCATTCTCATGCATTCCCGTCTTTCCGATGTGGCAGGAGCAATCCGTCTCAGTCGTGCTACCTTAAAAAATGTGCGGCAAAATTTATTTTGGGCGTTTGCTTACAACCTGATTCTGATTCCCGTGGCGGCAGGTGTAATCCCCGGGATTTCCATTCATCCCATGATGGCGGCGGGAGCGATGGCGCTCTCCAGCGTGACCGTCTGTCTTAATGCGCTCCGGCTGAACACATGGAAGTTTCATAACGAAATAAGAGAAAATCGGAAAGACGGAACAGAAAATGTAGAAGAAACAGAGGAAAATCAAAAAGAAATATTGAAAACGGAGGAGGAAAAAGAAATGAAAGAAACGGTGAAAATACAAGGAATGATGTGCGCGCATTGTGAGAACACAATCCAAAAAGCACTGGAGGCTCTTCCGGGCGTAGAAAAGGCGGAGGTATCCCACGAAACGGGGACGGCCATTTTGTCGTTATCCGCCGCTGTAAAAGAAGAAGCAATCCGGAAAGCGGTGGAAGACAAAGACTATGAATTTTTAAGGATTGAAAAATAAAACGGGCACAGAAAAAGAGAGCGGTGAAAACCGCTCTCTTTTAAGGAGTATAAAAATAAAGGAAGTTGGAAAGGAGTCGGGGATTCTACTTGGGAGGGTAGATTTCCCGAAAAGACACTGCCGGTCCGTACACCGGAGTATCTTTTCGTTGAGTATAACACATTTAAATGATTTTGAGAACTGATTTCGATTAAAAGTTTATTGAAAGGAAAACAAGTAACAAAAAAAGTCGGGTTTTATTGCAATAAACAGAGATAAAAGAAATTTTTATATAAGTAAAACCGAAAATAATGAAATGGCTCATACAAAAGGTGTCCCTGTTGTTTGCTTATGAAAGGAATATTGCAAATCGTAAGCCGTCCCCGCTTGTCGGGAAGCAAGTGAACCATTTTTCGAGGAGCGGAGCGACGCTGTAAAAATGAGTGAAACGC
>URIB01000018.1 GCA_900547785.1 uncultured Dialister sp. | reverse complement strand
CCCCCCCCCGAACTTTTGTCAATGCTTATTTATGTTTTTAATAATCTATGCCCGCCGTTTCCGTTTCTTCCCCGCCTCTCCTTTCATATCTCCAACGGAAATAAACTTGCCGGAGCAACTTCCTTCTTTTATTAAAATTGATTTTTCGGAGCGACCCGTATTCCGTGCCCGATTCATCTGTCAAACAACCGTCGAAAGAAAAAGAAATTATGTTTCTCTTTTTATTTATGCTATATTTGTAAATAAATGAAATAAAAACGCAAAATGAAAACATACGGTATTTCTAAAAAGAGAGGCGGAGTTTGATGAATATCATTGATGAACTTGCATGGCGCGGCGCCATTAACCAACAGACGGATGAAGAGGGCTTGTATCAGCTGGTGGAAGAGAAAAAAATTTCTCTTTACTGCGGAATCGACCCGACCGGGGACAGCATGCACATCGGCCACCTGATTCCTTTCATGATTCTGAAACGTTTCCAGCTGGCCGGTCACCGTCCCGTGATTCTCATCGGCGGAGGTACAGGTTCTATCGGCGATCCGAGCGGAAGAAAAACGGAGCGTGTTCTCCAGACGGAAGAACAGGTGAAGCACAATGCGGATTGCCTGACAGCACAGATGAAAAAACTTTTCGGCGGTGACGGCAATTTTTCCTTTGTCAATAACTATGATTGGCTTTCCAAACTGACACTTCTTGATTTTTTGCGTGATTACGGAAAGCTTTTCAATATCAATACGATGCTTGCCAAAGATGTGGTAGCGTCACGTTTGGAAACGGGAATTTCCTTTACCGAATTTTCTTACCAGATTCTCCAGTCCATCGACTATAAAATGCTTTACGAGAAATACGGTATCCAGCTCCAAATCGGCGGTGCCGACCAGTGGGGCAATATCACGAACGGAATTGACCTGATCCGCAAAACTTGTGAAAATCCGGAAGCTTTCGGATTGACAATACCGCTCATGCTGAAAGCGGACGGTACGAAATTCGGGAAAACCGCCGGCGGTGCGGTATGGCTTGATCCGAAAAAGACGTCGCCCTATGAATTCTATCAGTTCTGGTTCAATCAGGATGACCGCGATGTGGTGAAGTATCTGAAATATTTCACATTCCTCACGAAAGAGGAAATCGAGGCACTCGGAAAAGAAGTGGAGGAGCATCCGGAACACAGAACGGCACAGAAGCGTCTGGCAGAAGAAATCACCCGCTTTGTCCACGGCGAAGAGGGTCTTGCCCAGGCAGTGAAAGTCACGGAGGCTCTTTTCTCCGGTCATATCCAAGAACTGACGGGAGAGGAAATCGAAGGGGCTTTCAGAAATACAAAGGGCGGCGAAGTCGCTGCGGCGCCTGTCAATATCGTAGAGGCTCTTGTGGAAGCAGGCGTAGAGAAATCAAAACGCCAGGCCAGAGAAGATGTCACCAACGGTGCTATCCGTGTCAACGGCGAGCCAATCAGGGATACGGAAGCAAATATTTCCGCCCACCCGAACACGAACGGAAAATTTATCATTGTCCGCAAAGGGAAAAAGAATTATTTCTCTATTGCCGTAAAAAAATAAGCCGGTCAAACCGGACGGCTAAAACCTGCAAAAAGGAAGAATCCTGTCACAGTAACAGGGCTCTTCCTTTTTTATTGTTCTTATCCGATTTCAAAAGCGGCAGTACTGCCGGTCAGTGTCTTTTTCACCCTCAATTTCGCAGGTATCCGTTCTTCCAGTCCGCCTACATGGGAAATGAGTCCGACCAGACGGTTCTCCCCTTTCATCTGTTGCAGTGTTTTCATGGCAAGGTCGAGCGATTCCGAATCGAGAGTGCCGAAACCTTCATCAATAAACATAGCATCGAGATGAATACCGCCTGCATACTCCCTGACTACATCGGCAAGTCCCAAAGCAAGCGAGAGGGAGGCAAGAAAAGTTTCCCCTCCCGAGAGAGTGGCCGCCGGTCTTGCTCTTCCCGTATTCGCATCAAAAACTTCCAAATCGAGGCCCGCCGTTTTTCTCGCGTCCGCCCGTTCTCCTCTTTTCCTGAGAAGTTCATAACGGCGGCTGCTCATTTCTGTCAGACGGAGATTTGCTTTTTCTGTCACTGCATCGAGAAGCGCACCTAAAACGAAACGTTCCAGGTTAATCCCTGTATCTTTTCCTCTGGCAATGTCCCATAAATGGGAAACGAGCTGATACTTCTTTCCTGTTTCTGCTTCTTTCTTTGCCAATGCTTCCAGTTTTTCAAGCGTTTCTTTCTGCTGTTTCCATTCCGTTTCCTGTGCCGCTTTTTCTGTAGCTGCCTGCTTGATTTCTCCCAAAAGAGCCAACCGCTCGTCTTCCCAGGTTTTCATATCCGGCTTTTCTTTATCTTTTGTCAATGCCGTTTCGTCTTTGATTTTTTCCTGCTCTGCATGGACCGCCTGATCATAACGGCGGAGCGAGTCTTCATAGCCGGCAAGCATTTTCTGCTCATTCCTGTAATCATTACACTGATTCAGACTTTCAAAACCTGCCTGTTCCACTTTGATACGCAGTTGTGCAATTTGTTCTTCCGACTTTACGCGGAGCTGTTTTTCCTGCTCTGCCAAAATTTCCTTCTGCTTGATTTCATTTTGAAACAGCAAATCTGCCTCTTTATGCTTTTTTTCCGCCGATTCCAAAGCCCGGTCGAAGGCTTCCGTATCACGGGAAATTTTTTCTATTTCTTTTTCCAACATTTCCAGATTTCTGTATTCCCGGGGGAGATTTTTTTCCAGTTCTCCCAAAACGGTGACCGCTTTATCCCGGTTTTCTTTGGCGGCTGTCACATGTTTCGCTCTGTATTCCTCGGCCTTTTGCTTATCCTCTTTGCTTGCCGCCTCCGCTTTTTGCATGAGTTTTTCCGCTGACCGCACATCTTCTTCGGTCACGCGGTCCGCCCCTGCCGTTGCGGGATGAGGATGCTCGGTCGCTCCGCAAACGGGACAGGGCTTTCCGGTTTCCAGTTGTTCTGCCAGCACAAACGCCTGTCCGTGAAGAAATATTTCATTCCGGCAAAGCCAGTTTTTCCGTTCCTGCTCCGCCTTTTTTTCTGAAATGTCCGCTTTTTTTTGCAGCTCCGATTCTGTTTTTACAACATCTTCATAGATTTTTTTGTACTTGTCCGCGTCACTCACCGCCGCACCGTAAGAAGCCGCCGGACCTCTGTATTGCTCCAATTTCCCCTTGGTTTCCAGTCTTTTCTTTTGTTCCGGCTCCTGTTTTTTTAATGCGTCCCGTTCTTTTGCGGCGTCTTCCTTTGCTTTTTCCTTTTGCGGCAACCCTTTCATAACAGACTGCAACGATGACTCCGTCTGCTTCCACTGTTTTCTTGTGCTTTCTGCCTCCGCCCATTCTTCCGTCACCAGCTGGGAGGCTTTAATCATTTTTACTTTATGACGGCATTCCGCCACCTTATCTTTTTCCCCGTCCAGTTCCTTAAGTCGTGCCGCCGCCTTTTCCAAACGTTCAAAAGCACTGAAAAGCATGTGCGCCTCATCGTATTTCTTCTGAAATCTTTCCTGCTTTTCCGATAAGCGTTGCATCACTTTTTCTTTTTCTGCCAGTTGTTTTTTATTTCCTTCTGCCTTTTCATGTAATTCTTCTTCCGAAGTCACATGACAGGTTTCGAGGAGCGTTTCTCTTGTCCGTTTTCCCTGCTCATAATCATTCTCAAGCTTTTTCGTTTCGTCCTGTAATTTTTTCTCGAAAGCAAGGTACGTCTTTGTCCGGAAAAGCTGCTGCATAATCCGTTGGCGGTCTGAGGAATCGGCGAGCAAAAGTTTACGGAAATCGCCTTGGGGCAAAAGAATAATCTGCCGGAACTGTTCCGCTCCCACGCCAAGAATTTTTTCCACTTCCTGATCGACCCCTTTGGCGGTAATCATACGTAGTTCTTTGCCGTTTTCGTCAATTTCATAAAGCTCGGCTTTCGATTTTTTCTCGACAGGCTTGCTTTTATCCCCTTTCTGTCTTTCCAAAAGCTGGGTAGGCATTCTGTGGACGCGGTAATGTTTATTTCCCGACGCAAAATCAAATTCCACATAGGTTTCCCTGTCAAGTCCCACATAATTGCTCCGCATGGCTTCTCCGGAGCGGACAGAGCCGCTTGTCTTGCCGTAAAGTCCGTAGCAAATCGCATCTAAAATCGTGGACTTCCCTGCTCCCGTAGGTCCGCATATGAGAAAGAGAGAATGTCCGCCGAGTTTGCTGAAATCCAACCGTTCTTCACCCGGATACGGTCCGAAGGCACTTATTGTCAGTCTTTCCGGTCTCATAAGTCCTCCTTTTGCAGCTCTTCCCAAATTTTTTTCATGTAGGTTTCCTCTTCAGCTGTCCATTCCTTTTCTTGAAATTCTTTATAAAAAACACGGAACATATCTAGCGCATCTACTTTTTTTGCAAGATTGAAATTTCTGTTTCCGCTGTCCGTACTGATTTTCCGCAGAGAGCGGATGGTCATCATATTCGGATATTTCGTACGGAGTCTTGCCATACCGTCAATAACCGGTCTTTCATCCGTAAGCTCCGCCATAAGGAAATCATCGGGGCAAGGATCCTCCGCTTTCATAAGTTCCTCAAAAGTCCCCCTGATGATGCGTACATCATGGAGCGGTTTCATAGGAACAAATTTCGTTTCCACATCTCCGTTTCCGTCTATATTTCCTACAATGATTCCTTTTTTCTGGGTCGCTTCACTGAAGGAATATTTTAAAAGACTTCCGCTGTAACGTATCTTGTCACTTCCACCGGCTTTCTGCGGTCCGTGCAAATGGCCGAGGGCGGTATAGTCATAGCCGTCAAATACGTAGCCGTGAATTTGGTCCGTCCCGCCGATGGAAAGCGGCCGCTCAGAATCACTTTCTTTTCCGCCTGCCACAAATTCATGGGCAATGGCTATTTTCCTTTGGACATGCGGGATTTTTTCCAGAAGAAAACGGGACAGTGCAAGCTCCGCCTCTTCATGGGTATGCACATCGACGCCCAACGCTTCCCTCACTTTTCCCGGTTCAGCATAGGGGAGCGGTACAAATGCCACTTCTCCATACTCGTCTTTCAAAATGACCGGCTCTGTCCGTTTCAGGTCACCGTATATATAAAGTCCCGAATTTTTAAGAATGGAGCCGGCAAAGGAAATACGCTCCGCACTGTCATGATTTCCGCTGATAACAAGGAAAGGCAATTGACGTTTCCCCACAATCTCAGAAATCATTTCATCAAAAAGGATCACCGCTTCTGCAGGCGGCACGGAACGGTCATACACATCGCCTGCCAAAATGACCGCATCCGGCTTTTCTTCATCCAAAACCGGAAGAAAGCGGTTTTTTAAAATCCACTCCTGGTTTTCTGTCAAGTATTCCCCATAGAACAGCTTGCCCAGATGCCAGTCGGCGGTATGAATAAATTTCATGGAAAGCTCCTCTCTTTATTTTTCCAGCAAATAGCCGTGTAAATAATACTCTCCGTTATTTTTTTCTTTCGGTATCCGTATACTTTCGAAGTATATTTTCCGGTTTTCGTTGATGTTGTAAATCAACAGAGATTCGTCATTTTCCGTCTCCCCTGTTTTCCCCTCTATCTGCCGTCTGTACGGCGCAAGCGGAATTTCTTTTTCACCGTCCGCTGTTATAATGCGGACAACTTCTTCGCCCTCCGTTTCGTCCGCTGTCACATCGAATATATAAACGTTCTTATAACCGTCAACGGGAATTGTTTCCCATCGGTTAAACAGATCGATATGGCTGTCTTCTCTGCGGATATCCAAAAACGAGCGCAGGTCTTCATCTTTTTTCATCATTTCCACGACAGGATATTTCCACCGCCCCGGGTCATAGGCCAGATACCAATAGGCACTCCGCAAATTTTCTTTATCTTCTTTTGTCATTTGTTCTGCCATGATAATTTCGTTTCCCTTGCGCATATCATAGGCGGAAATCACTTTATCCAGACGTGTCCACTGGTCTTTGGCAGGCACGTCAATGATATTCAAAGGTGTCAGGCTACAAAGGATACCGAGAAAACCGGCAAGGAGGAATAAAAATCTGGCACTGTTTCTGCAAAGTGCCGACAAAACCGTAAGGAAACCGAAAAAATTACAAACCATAGAGGCATACCGGGCTGTCGTAAGTCCGTAAGCATCAAAGCGGATATAAATCCCCCACGCCTGCACAATCATTACGGGAAATAGGGCCAGTGCCCCGAAACGTAAAAACAGACGGCTTCTCTTATTCTCCTCTTCATGAAGGCAGAAATAAAAGAGACAGTACACCGCCACGGCAAAAGAAGCGTACCAATTCATTTTTCCCACCGGCATCGTTCCTGCAACTATGATTTTTCCGATGTAGATATATAAAATTCCTAAAATAGCAATATACACGGGCATAAAAATCCGTTGGAGCAGGAAGAAAAGCATGGGTGACCGTTTTTCTTCTCCTGTCTGCGGCAGATAAGACAAAAATAAAAGCAGAGCCAAAACAGAGGAAAAGGCAAACAGCACATGCCACCAGCCCCAAAAGACGTGTAAGAGAAGGTTATCAACGGATAAAAGACAGATGCCGCCGAGTAAAAATGTCAAAAGACCGATGCCCGACGCTTTCCAAAACGAACCGAATATGTGGGGAAAAAGACCTTTTGTTTCCTTGGTCCACAAAATATATACGGAAAGGCAGGGCAGGCAAAAAATCACGCCGCCCAGATACATGACGAAATAAGAAGTCATGGGCATCATCTGCCAGAGGAAATACGAACCTGCCAGCACCGGAATATTCACGAGCTCATAAACATTTTTTACTTTATCTTTCCGCTCCAGACCTATCCGCCAAAGCACGGAAAAAAGAAGAGTCGTCACCAAAGCGGTCATCATATACAAAATGTTTTCGGGAAATAATTCCTCCATCGAAATATTTCCTGATGACGACATGACTGTCACACGACCCGTAACAAGTAAAAAGAATATACCTGCCAAGACCGCCGCACTGCGGAAACGGGATACCCCTGCCGCACTTTGCCGCCGGACCCGTTCCCATATATTTTGCAGTTTTCCCATACGGTTACTCCTTTCTGAGCGCCTTCAATATTTCTATTTCTTCTTTATACCCTGCCAAATCATTGGGTGTTTCCAGATAAAAAGGAAGATCCCGCAGCGCCGGATGATTGATAATGCGTTCAAAAGCTTCCAGCCCGATTGTTCCTTTTCCTATCTTTTCATGCCTGTCCTTCTGACTGCCCATCGGATTTTTATCATCATTCAAATGAATCGCCTTAAGGCGTTCCAGTCCGATGACTTTGTCAAAACTCTCAAGAACACCGTCCAAATCATTGACAATATCATAACCGCCGTCATAGATATGGCAGGTGTCAAGACAAACGCCGATACGGTCTTTCCTCTCCACCCTCTCTATAATATCCGCCAGTTCTTCAAAAGAGCGGCCCACTTCTGTTCCTTTTCCCGCCATCGTTTCGAGAAGGACCGTCGTATTCAAATCCTCATAGTCCATCGCAAAATTCACCATATCCGCAATGAGAGGAATCGCTTTTTCCGCTCCCTGTTTCAAATGCGTTCCGGGGTGGAAATTATATAAGCAATCCGGCAATTGGGACACTTTAACCAAATCTTCCCGTATCGCCTGGCGTGCAAAATTACGGACCTCTTCTTTCAAAGACGCTCCGTTCATCGTGTAAGCACCGTGACAAAGTATTTTCCCGAAACGATGCTCTTTCATCCAAGCCGAAAGTGCTTCCACATCTTCAGGCACCAGCGGTTTCGATGCACCGCCTCTCGGATTTCTCGGAAAAAACTGGAATGTATTTGCTCCTATGGACGTAGCTTCCTTTGCCATATGGAGATACCCTTTTGATACCGATAAATGACAACCTATCGTAAACATAATCTACCTCGTTTTTCGTTTTCTTTTATTATAGCAAACTCATAAATCCGATTGAAATTGAAAAACCGACGCGGGAGTTCTTTTACAATTCATATAAGAAATATCTTTTCCGTTTGTCTTTACTTTTTCAAATGCCGTTTCAAAATCAAAACGTCCGCGTCTTCCCATAAATGACAATTTAAAGTTTCTGTTGTAAAATAATATTGTTATTAAGTCTGATATCATGCATTTGAAATAAAAAGTGAGGTTGCTATGAAACACACAAAAATAACCGCTCTGCTCTGCGTTTTGGCTTTATCCGGATTTATGCCTTCCTTGGCTGCACCTGCGCCAAAGGATACGCCCCTTGATCCGTACAGAGCGGCTGTAGAAAAAATGAAAGAACTTGAACAGGCCCAAGAAAACGGTCCTGCAAAAACCGAAAGCGTTTCACAAAATGAAACAACCGCCCGGGAAGTCAACTATACCGACGCCCTTCTCCGTGGTCTTGACTTGACAGTTGCCGATGTCCAAGCTTCTGTCGAAGCGGGGACATTTAAAAATTTATCACCGGAAGCCCCTGCTCCGGAAATGCCTGAACCCGAGTACATGCCCGAACCTGAAATGACACCCGGACCGGAACTTGAACCGGCGGAAGAAGAGATGACGGAAGAAACGCCGGTTATCAAAAAAGTTAACGTGGAACAAGGCGAATCAGCCAACATCATCGACATGGACGGCGATTATAATGACAGCATTTATATGTCTGAAAATGAAAATGAGAATGCACTCCGTGTCCCCATGGCCTACATCACTGCCAAAAATGCAAAAATCACAAAAAGCGGAGACACTACACAGACGGAAAGCTCCGAATTATACGGTCTCAACGCAGCTCTCCTTGCCACCCACGGCGGACGGGCAAGCCTCACCGGAGCAGATATTTCTTCGACAGGTACAGGCGCTTCCGGTGCTTACGGATATGCCAAGAGCACCTACATCAATCTGACGGACTCCAAAGTTCGTACCGCAGGAAATCACGCGGCAGGCGTTTCTATTTCCATGAAAGCCATGATGAAAACAGTAAATACGGAAGTTTCCACCTCAGGTGACTTTTCTCCCGCCATTGCTGTCCGTGATGGCGGCGGTATCTTCATCGCCGAAAACGGAACCTTCTCTACGACCGGTCTTCACTCCCACGGCATTTATTCCAAAGGCGACGTAACCGTCACGAATGCAATCGTAAAAGCGGATCAAACAAAAGCGGCCGTCTTGAAAGGAAATAACACTGTCACGCTCATCAATGCCACGCTGGAAGGAAATGAAATTTCCGATATGATTCCTCATAATATTGTCCTCTTTTCAAAAGAAGACGATATCGGCACCATGGGCACGCAATATATAGAAGCGAAACACAGCACGCTCATTGCCCGCAAAGGCGATATGTTCCATGTCACCGCCACCCACGGAAAAATCATGTTGAGCGATACCGACCTTATCAAACATGACGAATCCGCTCCTCTCATCACGATAACGGGAAATGACGGTGCCAGCGAATGGGGAATGCCGGGAAGCAACGGCGGTCATCTTGAACTCATCTGTGATCACCAGACCTTAAGCGGCGATATCATCGTTGACTCTATTTCCAACATCAACCTGAATCTCAGAAACAATTCCACCTACACGGGCGCCATCAAAATCATTCCCAATGCGGAAAACGGAACACCCTACAAAACAAATGCCGATGTATTCATAGCCGCCGGATCAACCTGGAATCTCACGGGCGACACGGAACTCACAAGCCTTTACAATCTGGGCAAAATCAATTACAACGGCTACACCATAACCCTTGCGGACGGCACGGTTATGAAAGAATAAACCGAAAACCAAAAACTCTACGGGATACCTCTATATCCTGTAGAGTTTTTTATTTTATGTAGCTGTAAACAATCATTACAATTTTGTAAACCTCTCTTGCATTTTATTTGTTACATATGATATCCTCTATTCGTATTAAATAATAATTATCATTATCATTTTAACTCGGAGGAGTTTTATCATGCATCCATTCAAAAAAACTGTTTTACTTTCTGCACTCATTGCCGCCACTTTGAGCGGCCATGCATCCGTCCATGCTATGCAAAAAAAGGACGATGACGGTATTCACACACTTCCCGTATTTCATGTATACGCTTATAAATTGGGCGACACATCCACGGTAGGCACAAAATCCGCCACGGTCCTGAAAAAAATTCCCGCTTCCGTCACTATTGTAAACTCTGACGAAATGGACCGCTTGGGCGTTTATAACTTGACAGATGCTTTGGAATATAATGCGGGCATCACGGTAGCACCCAGAGGCTATGATGCCCTTTATAATTTCAGCAGTATCCGCGGTTTTTCTATTTCCCACAACAATATTGTCGTCAACGGCATGAAAGCCTTCGGTACCACCGACAACCTGTTCAGCCCTGAATTATATGGCGTTGACCAGGTTGAAATTTTGCGCGGTCCCGCTTCCGTTTTATATGGAAGCGGCTCTGTCAGCGGCACCGTTAATTTACAAACCAAACATCCGAAAAGCGAAAACTTCGGCGAAGCACAAATCCGTTTCGGAAACCGTAATGAAAAGATGACCGCTCTGGATATCAACCGTACCGATGACAACGGAACTTTGTACGGACGACTGACCGCTTTATGGAAACGACAGGATTTATTTTATGATCAGACCAAACAGGACAGGTTTTATGCCGCCCCTTCATTGACCAAAGAATGGAGAAATACAAAATTAACGATTCTTCCTTTTTATCAGAAAGATAAAATAAAGGGCAACGCCTATCTTCCTCGTACGCGATTGCCCGGAGATCCGTTGTATAACCTTCTTCCCGACCGGTTTTTCATCGGCGTTCCCGGCTGGGATAAATATGAACTGACACAAAAAGGTATCGGTTATGAATTGGAACACAGATTGAATAACGGTGTCACATTCCATCAAAAAGGAAATTACCGTAAATCTGAAATTCTATCCCACCAAACATCGGGTATCTATGTTGCAGCAGAAAATCAAATGAACCGGTGGGGCGCCATGATAGATAGTGAGGCCCGCTCTTACGGAATCGACCAATATATCCAAATTCACACTGAAAAAGAAAATATTTCCAACGACACTCTAATCGGTTTTGATCTGCGTTATGAAAAAACATTTGACAAGCAATCCATGCGCATGCTGAATGCCTGGAAAAAATCTGATTTGCAAAATTATGTAGCAGGCAAACCTGTTCCCGATGACCCCGATATGATTATTCCAATGGATGATCTTCGTTACTGGAGTCACGAAAAAGGTATTTATGCCATGCATACACTGAAAAAAAATCGCCTTACCTTTTCCACCGGTATCCGTAAAGGATTTTATGAGCAACACAGCGACCGGGACGAACAAGAATTTGAACAAAGTGCTTGGACCGGACAAGCCGGCTTGACCTATGAAATAAACACTAAATGGACCCCTTATTTCCACTGGCATAATTCTTTCTTACCTGCCATGAACTTCGACAAAGATAAGAATATGCTTAAACCGACAACAGGACAGGAATGGGAACTCGGCATACGCTATACTCCCACCACTTCCGTACAGGTCACGGCTTCCGTATTTGACCTGCGCCGGCAAAATATCCATGTTCCAGTTCCTCAAACCACCTATTTTACTTCCATCGGCGAAGTGACTTCTCAAGGCTTGGAAATCGAAGGGCGGGCAAAACTGAATGATCGTTTATACGTTCTCGGTTCTTATACATATATGAATCCGAGAGTTACCAAGCACACCAACCCCGCCCGTATAGGAAAACAGCCTGCCGGCATAGCAAAACAAAGTATTAATCTTCGTGCAGATGCTGTTATCGGTAAATTTGAAAACGGAGAACTGACCCTGGGATTCGGATTGCGTCATATCGGAAAACGAACGGACGAAACAAATACACTTCACATGGGAGGCGTCACACTCTACGATGCTTCTCTCTCTTTCACACGGAACCGTCATGCTCTCACACTCCATGCCCGCAATATTTTCAACAAAAAGTATATTTCAAACATAGAATCTGTTTGGGGTATCCCCACAGGATTTGCCGGACAGGAACGCACCTGGATTTTATCCTACATCTATAAATGGTAATTATGCGGAAATATCAACTTCTCAAAGACTTTCTCGTTCAATGGTGGCATCTCGCCTCCCCTTTCTGGAAGAGCAAACTGCGTTATAAAGCGGGGTTTTTACTGGTCCTCGCTATGATTTTCAATGTCATCAACATATATATGAGCGTGCGGCTGAATACATGGTCAAAAGACTTCTTTAATGCCTTGGAAGACAAAAACGGAGATGAATTTTTTTATCAGCTGGGTGTTCTTTTCGTCATTGCCGCTATCAGCCTCTGCCTTTTTGCAAACCAAAAATTTCTGTGCAGCAAAGCGGTTTTGATTTGGCGCCAATGGCTCTCCGATTACTACACACAAAGATGGCTTTCTTCGAAATGCTATTATAAAGATCTCTTTTTCAAACGCATCGACAATCCGGACCAACGTATTGCGGAAGATTTACGGATATTTCCCTCGCTCTCCATATCCATGATATTTGACTTCATTGACTCTTTCGGCTCCTTAGGCGCTTACACGGTCATCTTATGGAATCTCTCTGAGTCTTACGAAGTTTTCGGCAGGGTCATTCCCGGCATGATGCTTTGGCTTGCCGTCGGATTCGTCCTCATCGGAACATGGTCCGTTCATTTAATAGGAAAACCTTTGATTGATTTGGAACGGCGTACGCAAAAGTCTGAAGCCGATTATCGTTCCTCTTTGCTGAGAGTACGGGAGAAAGCAAAAGAAATCGCTTCCTATGACGGCGAAATCATGGAAAATAAAAACATCCAGTCCCAATTTACCGCCGTCTTCTCCGTTTGGCTGAAAACGCTGCTCAAACGAAGACAGCTGAATTACTTTCACTTCGGTTACAGTCAGATATCCAGCGTCGTCCCCTATCTCATTGCCGCTCCCAAATATTTCTCGGGCGCATTTCAAATGGGAGAACTTATGCAGACCGCCAATGCTTTCAACAGTGTCCGCGTTTCCTTGTCGTGGTTTATCATTAACTACTCCACCCTTACGGAGTGGAAAGCGACGGTGGACCGATTGACACAATTCGACTCCGTTCTCCGTGAAAAAGATGCCCCTTCCCCTTACCAGAGAGAAATATCTTCTGACGGCTCTCTCCGGTTGGAGAATCTTCATATACAGCTTCCCGATGGAACTTCATTGAGCAAAAACCTTTCTTTACACATACGAAAAGGCGAAAAAACGGCACTTACCGGTCTTTCCGGTTCCGGCAAGAGCACGCTCCTCTACGTACTCCGTGACATCTGGCCGTTTGGAAGCGGCACTGTAAAAATGCCAGAAGGGAAATTGCTTTTCCTGTCACAAACTCCTTATATACCCACAGGAACCGTTCAGGAAATCTTATCCTACCCGGAAGATAAACTCTGTCCCCTTAAAAAGTGCAAAACCGTTCTTCATATCCTCGGACTGGAAAAATTGATTCCTGAAATGGCAATTTCCAAAAACCGAGACAAAGAACTCTCTCCGGGTGAACAACAACGCCTGGCGCTGGGGCGCATCTGGACGCAAAACCCGGACTGGGCTTTTTTAGACGAATCATTTTCTTCTATTGATAAAGAACGGCAGGCGAAAATTTTAAATCAACTTTCCAAAGATTTTCCCACCATGAGTATACTTTCAATTGAACATCATTATAAGGAAAACGGGTTCTATGACCGCATGATTTCCTGGAAAGATATAAACCCATGAAAAAAGAATCTGCAAAAAAAGCCGCTTTGTGGGATAAGCGGTACGAAAAACAAACTACAACCGAGATTCATAATCAAACTCCCGACGAACGCCTTATCACACTTCCTCATCCTATCCGCAATATGCTTGACATCGGTTGCGGAACCGGAGACATTGTTCACGCTTGGGCAAAGAAAAAAGTGCATGCTGCCGGGTTGGATATTTCCACACATGCTATTTCGTTGGCAAAAAGAAATACACCTGCCCCTCTATCGCCTTATTGCAAATGGTTTGTAGACGATTGGGACACACTGGATCCGAAAGAGTACCATTGGGGACACGCCTTTGACTTGGTATACAGCTGTATGGGCCCCGATTTTACACAAGAAAATAATTTCAAAAAGCTGAATCTTATCAGCAGAAAATACATCCGTCTGTTGCTTTTTAAGTCGGGTGTCAACTCTATTCTGGAAAAGCTCGAAAAAGAAATGCAAATCACTCTGCCCGAATCCCCGTCATCGGGACTTGTTGCGATATGCAAACAACTTGAATCCGCTCATTATAATCCGGAAATAACGGATATTTCCTATGAGGAAAATTATTCTCAATCTTTAGAACAGTGGAAACTCTATGTATCATCTGTTTTCCCTGAACCTATTGATGAAAAAAGTACAGAAGAATATCTCCTTTCCTTGTCTGTCAACGGCAGCATTCCAAGTACAACCAAAGTCACCTACTCTATGATCACTTGGGAAATATAAAAACGGAACCGCCGGATCATGTCCGCAGGTTCCGTTTTTTATTCTTTTTTATTTCGTTCCGAAAATTCTGTCGCCCGCATCGCCCAGACCGGGGAGAATGTATTTCTTTTCATTCAGCTGGCGGTCAAGTGCCGCTGTATAGAGTGGAATATCGGGGTGTGCTTTATTCACCGCTTCCACTCCTTCGGGTGCCGCAACAAGGCACATAAACTTAATGTGTTTGGCGCCTTTAGCTTTCATCATGTCGATGGCCGCCACCGCGCTTCCTCCGGTTGCCAGCATGGGATCTACCAAAATAAACTGTCTGTTTTCCACGCCGGGAAGTTTCGCGTAATATTCCACGGGCATGGCGGTTACAGGATCTCTATACAGACCGATTACACCGATACGAGCCGACGGCATCAGTTCCGTCAATCCTTCGACCATACCGAAACCGGCACGGAGAATCGGAACAATTCCCACTTTTTTCCCTGCCACTTGCTTTCCTGTCATCACTTCGAGGGGCGTTTCCACATCGATATCTTCCATCGGGAGATCTCTTGTCAGTTCATATCCCATCAGTAAAGTGATTTCTTTCAGTAATTTGCGGAAATCACCGGAACTGGTTTCCTTATTTCTCATAATGGTCAGCTTATGCTGTATCAACGGATGGTCTATGACATGAATCTGCATGGGTAACTCCTCCTGTATCTTTTTTCTGTTTTACTTTCATCATTTTATCATTTTTACCCGCCCCTGTCTTTACCATTTTTATAAAATATTTTTTGTCCGCTCATAAAAAAACTCCCTCGCTGCCAGGGAGTTTTCTCTTGTTTTTCTATAATCGTTCAATCATTTCTTTAGCCCAGTCGGTATTGATTTCTATGTCGGTGGGAGAGAAAAGGTCTACCCTTTCTTTCGCTTGTTCTTTAAGTGCTGTATAGAGAGATTTATCAAATTCCATCCCCGCCTGCATAATGCCGTTGCTTCTCATAATGAATCCTTTTTCCCCATCTTCATTTACCGCAAAGAGCACTTCATCAATATTTTTGTCTTTATAATGGGCTTCCAGATTGGCAAAAATGCCGCTTTTCATAATTTCTACCAGTTTATCGTCCAGCCGGGCGTCGAATATCAGCAGCTTTTCTTTAAAGGCATTATAGGACGGCACCATACGTTTGGTGTAATTTTTAAACGCGTTGTTTTCATCGGTCAAAGCCCGTCTTATTTCATCGCAGGCGGTTTGTTCCGCATTGCAGAAGATAAAAATTTTTTCTTCCGGGTCATGGTAAAGGAAATTGTAATTTAAAAGTGCGGAGGCTCCGCAATCGGGGCATTGAAAACGGAACGCTTCATCATTTCTCACTTTTTCCCGCATTTCCGGATGTTCCATGAGATTGATGCTGTCCCAGACTTGAAATGTATGATGTTTTCCGCATTTCGGACAGGTGATGTCCTGCATTTGTACGTCCGCCATAGTTTCTTCTCCTCTTTTGTCATTGCCGGGGTGTTATGAAATCCATTTTATTATAGCATTTCCGCGCACAAAAAAAGAAAGCATAAAACCTATGATTCCTGTATTTTATGCTTTCTTCTCTTTTTCTGCAAGTAAGAGGGAAAAGAAATTTCCTTTCTCTTTCCATTTTTAATTACGAGCGGAAGGATAAAATTTCTTTCATCGGTTTTCTTTCGTTGGCGGCAGGAATGACTTCCGGATATCCTACGGCAATAATGCAGGATACATCATAATTTTCGGGCAGTTCCAGAATTTCTTTGATTTTTTCTTCATCGTACCGTCCCATAATCAGACTGCCCAGTCCAACCGCCCGCGCCGCCAGGCAGAAATGATCCGCCGCCATACCGGCGTCAAAAGACTGCCAATGCGTGCCTTTTGTCGTGGACGGTGTACCGTCTTTTTCATATCCGGAAAGACCTTTAATGACACAAAGCACCATCAAAGCGGGCGCTTCATGAATATTTTCCGTATTCCACGGGAAATTTTTTGTGCATTCATCGGCAATTTTATTCTTCAAATCTTTGTTGAGAACCGCCACATATCTGACCGGCTGTGTATTTTCCCAGCAGGATACCATCTGAGAAATTTCCACAATGTTCTCAATGTCCCGGTGCGATACTTCTTCTTTTTTGTATCGGCGAATACTTCTTCGTGTGATCAGACATTCAATAGCATCCATAGTCATATCCTCCATTAATAAAATAAAAATCTATGCTTAATAAAATGGAATATCTATATTATACGCAATCTTTTCTATTTCGTCATCTTTTTAAAAAAGACCGCAGAAGAAATTCCACGGTCATTTTCTATTTTATTTTTCCAACTTCGAATGGTCGAAATTGTTTTCATCATCCCACCAGACTACACCTTTTTGCTTGGGCAGTATATTTTTATGGAAAACCGGGTTCTTAATGCCTTCCCTGATTTGTTTTTCATAATCCAGAAGCGCCGCTCTTGCCTGCGGGAAAAGAATCAGTATCGCGGATACGTTGGTGAGTACCATAAACGCCATAAAGAGATCCGCCAAGTCCCAAACAATCGGCATGTCCGCTATGGACCCCCAGAATACCATCACCGCAATCAAAGCACGGAATACATGGAGAGGCCATTTCTTATCCGTCAAATGTCCGATATTAATTTCTCCATAGTAGTAGTTGCCGATAATGGAACTGAATGCAAAAAGGAAAACCAATATCGAAACGGCACTCGGCGCCCAGGGCCCGAAATATTGTGCCAAATCCCACTGAATGAGTTCAATGCCCGTAAGTCCCGTGGCCTGATAATCGCCGGAAAGCAATACGATAAATGCGGAAGCGGAGCAAATGAATAAAGTATCTACATAGACTCCAAAAGCCTGAATGAATCCCTGCACGACCGGATGGCTCGCATCGGCTGACGCCGCCGCATTCGGTACGGAACCTTCGCCCGCTTCGTTGGAGAAAAGCCCCCGCTTGAATCCCGTAAGAACGGCTGCGCCCATTCCGCCGCCAAAAACGGCATTAAAGTCGAACGCATCCCGGAAAATAATTTCAAATGCCCGAGGCAATTCCGAAAAATTATAGACCATAATCCCCAGGGCGGTGATGATATAGATGCCTGCCATCACGGGAACAATCCATTCCGTCACACGCGCCACACGTCCGAGTCCGCCGCAAATGACAATCATCGCAAGAACGGTCACCACACCGCCGACCATCATCCGGTCAACGCCGAACGCATTATGCAGTGCCAGCGAAATCGTATTGGACTGGACGGAATTGTAAATCATTCCGTAAGTGACGGAAATTAAAATAGCAAAAATCGCCGCCCAGATACCGTGACCCAAACCGTTTTTCAGATAATAAGCCGGACCTCCGCGAAATCCCTTCGTCCCGTCTTCACGAGGCACTTTATAAATCTGCGCCAGCGTGCTTTCCACAAATCCCGTAGCGGAACCGATAACGGCAATGAACCACATCCAGAAAATCGCTCCCGGACCGCCGGCTACGATAGCAATTGCAATCCCTGCAATATTTCCGACGCCCACACGGGACGCGGTGCTTACACAGAAGGCCTGGAAAGGAGAAATCATATTCCCTTCCGTTTTTGTTCCTGCCGATCCCGCCACCATTTTGAACATATCCGTGAAATACCTCACCTGTACGCCTCTCGTGCGGATCGTAAAGTAAAATCCCGCTCCGACAAGAAGAATAATGATGACTGAAGACCACAGAAGACCGTTAATTTCTGAAACGATATGACTGAATACGTCCATAACTTCCCCTCTCTCATTGTTAATATTTTGTATCAATACGATTATACTATTTTAAACGGCATGCGTATAGTAAAAATCGCATCACCGGGCATAAAATTTTCTTGACGTCCGGTTTTCCGTTCCTCTTTGCCGGAGAATATTTTTCCCCCTTTCCGTTTTTTCTGCTAAAATAAGGAGAGAAATACACCGCTTTTGAGCGGACGTTTTGACCAGATACGGAAAGGAGATTGTCATGGAAGATAAAAAAACGCTCTACATCGTTTCAAAAATTTCCGACATCCCCTATTCTGAAAAATTACTTTCTCTCCTTGATGTTCATGCCGGTTTCCGTATCACTCCTCTGACTCTTGAGCAGTGGCTCTTCCAAAGGACGTCCTGCCAAAACGGGGACAAAGTTCTTTTTATAGGGCACATGGAACCTGTCCATGCGCTTCTCCCTCAAATCACCGTCAAGTATAAAGAATTCGGCATCTGCTACGGCTGGCGGGAAAACCGGGCCGTTCTCGTCTGTGAGAAATCACCGGTCAAAGACAGAACCGCTTATAAAAAATTTCTGCTGAAGCTCCGTGAAGAAACCGACTTGTCGGGAGAAGATATCGAGAAAAAAGAAAAAGATGTACTGGCGATTTTATCCATGGCCGCCTTTGCTCTTTTCGTGCCTTTCGGTATCCTCGCCGTAGGCACCAAACTGTTCAAAGACTATTTTTATAATGAACAGCAACTGAAAAAGCAGCAATATATTTACGGAATTTTCCATTTCTACAAACATCATTTAAAAGAATTTATGGATATATAAGTACCGGGGCATTAAAAAAGAAGTGTTTTCCTTACGCGGAAGCACTTCTTTTTTTGCGGATAAAGAGGGCTTGTCCCATATGTCATTTTTTACGGCCAATCTGTTCTACGATTTCTTTTTTATTTCTCTTCTCCGTTTTCTTCTTATCCTGTTGATATGACGCTCAAAATGACCGTCCCCGATACATTCGGCAAGGACGAGCTGATCCAGAACCGGTACGGTGCATGAATAAAATCCCGCTTTATTTTTAAACTCTTCCAATTTATCCGGCGGAATCACCACATATCCCATGCGGAGAGAGGGCGCAATCGTCTTGGAAAACGTATTCATGTAAATCACATGCCCTTTCGAAGAGAGAGAATATAGTGTATCTTCCGGTTTGGACAAGAGGGTAAATTCCGAATCAAAATCGTCTTCTATCACCAGACGGTTGCCCGACTCCGCCCATGCCACATATTCGTGACGTTTCGAAGCAGGCGCGGTGATTCCGCTGGGATAACTGTGAAACGGCGTTACATGAAGCACTTTCGCTTCCGTTTTTTCCAGCGCTTCCGTCCGTATGCCGTCTTTCCCCATAGGAAGCGGATCAGTCAAAATCCCCTGGGCACGGTAAACTTTTTTTATCATGTCATAACAGGGATCTTCCAGCGCCACTATTTTTTTTCTTCCGATCATCTGCACGACAAGGCTGTATAAATATTCCGCACCGGCACCGATAAAAATTTGTTCCGGCAAAGCGGAAATCCCCCGGCTTCTTGCCAGATATTCCGATAATATTTCCCGTAATTCAGGCATCCCCGCATGAGGAGACGCCCGCAGCAATTTCTCTCCCCATCGGGAAAGGACGGTCCGCACCGTTTTGGCAAACACAGGAAAAGGAAACACTTCTTCTTTTTCTTGATTCCGTTCTTCCCGAGGAAATATCATTTTTTCACGAACAACCGGGGCGACCGGATAGGCGTCACTTTTTTTATACACCACAAAGTAGCCGCTCCGTTCCTTTGGATCAATGTATCCCTCTTCCATGAGAAGATCATAGGCATGCTCTACCGTAATGACACTCACGCCCGTGCGGTCGGCAAGCTGTCTTTTCGATGGCAGCTTCTGTCCGTATTTATAAATCCCGCGGATAATATCTTCTCTGACTTCCCTATACAACTGCATATAGGCCTTTTGACGGGTTCCGTCACACAAATTATATTTCATGGATCTCCTCTTCTGAATATATTTTTATTTTCAATTTTGGTAATTTATATACTATCAGATTGTCCTTATAATAACATTATATGAAAATCAAAAAAAGGAGATTATCATGACAAAACCATCTATGAAACAAACTCATAACGTCCGCTGGATTACCGTATGCGGTATCTTAATGGGGATTAATATTCTCTTATCCTCTTTCAGCGTTCCCGTTCCGGGAGGACATATCTATTTGAACGACATCATCATCGTTGCCGCCGCGCTCTCTCTTGATCCGCTCGGTGCTTTCATCGTCGGCGGCGTCGGCGCGTTCCTGGCGGACTTTTTCTTTTATCCCCTCCCCATGTTTGTTTCCCTTTTTACCCACGGCATCCGTTCCGTTGTCATTTCCCTCATTGCCCGGAATTACGGAAAAGAACGGTATTCTATGGTCATTCTCGCTTCTATTGTCGGAGCATTAATTGCCATTGTCGGCTACACTCTCGGCAAAGCTTATGTATACAGCACCTGGGAATATGCCATCATGAAACTTCCCTTTGAAACCGTACAGTCTTTCCTCGGTTCCGCCGTGGCCGTTTATTTATGGAAAAGCAAAGGCTTCTCTAACATGGTCAAAAAAGCATTGGAAAAATAAACAAATCAATCAAAAAGAATGCCCTTTCCCCATAGCGGCATTCTTTTTTTGTGCCCGTTTCAAAATAAATAAGCGTCAATCAAATCTTTTCTTCTCAGCGTTTCGATCCATTCTTTCGGAATGGATTCATAGCCGTATATAATTCCTGCCAAACCGCCGGTAACCGCTCCCACCGTATCGGTATCATCTCCCAAATTGACTGCCGAAATAAGCGCCTCTCTGAAGCCGGAAGCATTTGCCAGACTCCAAATCGCAGCTTCCAAAGTATCTGCCACATACCCGCTGCTTTTCACCTTTTCCCTCGGCCATGCAGGTACTTCGGCAAGATATCCGAAAAGCTCTTTCGCCGTTTCCTTATCCGCTACTTCCATCACCGCTTCTTTGAGATTCTTCCCCTCCAAAAGCGCCCGGGCTATATGGACATAAACCACACAGGCCGTTTTAGCAATGCGGTGACCGTGTGTAATCGCCGACACTTCCCGGATTTCCTCATCCTTGATATCGGGAACGAAAGCAAGCGGAATGATTCGCATGAGAGATCCGTTGCCGTTCGACAATTCATGGACGAGCCCCTCTCCCCTGCCAAGCGCCGCTCCGGTGGTCATTCCTACGTCGAAAACCTCTCCGTCCGGTGTATATTTTCCCTCTTTATACCAATCGGTGAAGCAACATCTCAAATCTTCCAAATCAACGGTTCCCATCAGTTTCAAACTGTCGCAAGTCGCCAGTGTCAGAGAGGTATCATCTGACCATGTACCTGCTTCTTGATCATGAGTACCGTGCCCGATCATCGTTTCTATATGGAAACTGTCCCGCTCTTCAAATTCGACGGGAACGCCCAGCGCATCTCCCACAGCCAGTCCATATACCGCATCCCGAAGTGTCCGCATATATCCTCCTATAAATATAACCACTCTTTGTTCTCATTGTACCAAAATTCGCAGTCATAAAAGTATACTTCATCTTTTCTCCAAAAACTTTTGCCGATGAATGGAAAAAAACATTTGCAAAATGCAATTTACATGTACCGTCATTTTTGCCTTTCTGCTCACGCTTGCCCTTTCGACAACTTGTCTTTTCCATTTTTCTTTTACAGTCCGTTCATTGATGTATAAAATCCATGGGGTTTTCTCTCCTTCAAAATTACAATGAAAAACGCATGAAAAAACTGTCCCCCTAATGAGGACAGCTTTTTTACTGCTTAAATCTGGCCCATGCTCTTTAAAATCAATTGGGCAATGATGGCAGAGCCGATGTATGTACCGATAAATACTACGATACTGACGAGGACGATTCTCCAGCTGCTTTTTGCAAATACGTCGAGGTCTTTGCAAATGGCAATCCCCGCATAGGCAAGAATCGGTGTGCAAAGCTGAAGGAATCCTACATGCTTGACGTAGAAATTGATGATATCGCTTCCCGGAAATCCCGGATAGGTAAGAATACACCCCAAGGTGACGATGTAAGCCGCTCCCGGAATATGTCCGGGCAAAACACGGCCGAGCCACATACCGATAAAAGCGATGACGATGAGAATCAACATGCCCGGAATGGCCTGGGCAAGCTGGTTATTTGTGCCGACTGCATTGGCTACCAGCGACATGGCACCGGTGATCAGGAGGACTTGCAATATTTCCGTCAGTTTCATTTTTTCTCCTCCTCTTCCGTTACCGCCTCTTTTTCCAACATATCATTTGCTTTTTCTTTAGGCGGATATTCACCGTATTTGATCCGGTAACATTTTCTGTAGAGCCATTCCGACATGGGAAGCGCCATCCAGATACTCATATACAATCCGTCAAGACCGGAAAGCATATTACTTGCCGCCCCGAATGCCGCGAGCTGATCGGTCATATGCGGATACATGGCGGAAAGCGATCCTACCGCCGCCGTCATCATACTTGCCGAGCCGACACCGGCCGCCATCGCCAATGCCAGCGGGTGGAAAGGCAGATAAGAAGCGGCTATGCTCGCCATAAGTCCGAAGAAAATCGTTCCGATAACGGTGCCGCAGATATACACGCCCATGACGCCCCGTCCTTCCGGCGCATCCAGACCGTACCGTTCCCCGATGAGTGCCACATTCGGTTCACGGGCTACAGAGTGGGCCGCTCCGATCGCTTCTCTTTTGAGTCCGATAAATACGGCAAGCGGTATACCGATGAGTACAGTCCCCAAGTTTCCGAATTCCTGCAAAATCAGAGCCGGCGATGCCGCCAGAATTTTCGGCAATGTCGGTCCGACCAGCGTACCGTAACGGGACATCAGAAGCATCAGTGTGACGCCTAAAAGTCCGCTTGCTACATGGATTTCTTTCTCACTCGAAATTTTGGTGAATCGCGGAGCTGTGAGCACTCCCATAATGAGTGCATACATCATCGGCAAAAGTACGATTTTGCCGATACCGACACTGATTGTGATATTTCCTATCAGCTCCGCCACCACAATCAGCACCAGCACGATCAAGTGCAATTTGATGTTTTTCATCTGCTCTCCCTCTTCCTTTCTTTTTTAACTTTTAAAATAACCGTCCATCTTCGACAGATACTCTTCTTTCGTCAAAATGGGCTTTTCTTTCTCCAATATATGTTTCGCCAGTTTTGCATCTTCAAAGAGTAAGTCGATGATGCTCATGGCAAAGGCTTTCCCCGGAGAAAGTGCCGCCGCCTCGAAATCGGTGACACAGAACTCTTTCGTATGAAGTCCGCCGTCCGCTCCGCCGATAAACGGGTGAATACTCGGCATCAGATGGGAAATATCGCCCATATCCGTTGATGCCGTGAAATGTCCGGCTTCTTTAATTTCCGTATCCGGCGCTTCAGACTTGATATTATTGACAAAGATTTCATTCAAACTCTCACTGCAGGATAAGGGAAACATGCCCGGGAGCGTTTCAATTTCCGTTTCCGCGCCGACAGCCATACCGCCCGCCGTAAGCGCCGCATCCACACGTTTATGCTGTTTATCAATGGCATCCATGGTTTTCGCCCGCACATACAGTTCCATACGCACATCGGACGGCACATTATTCACCAGATCGCCCCCCTTGGTAATGATCGGGTGGACGCGGACCATATCGTCTTCTTTAAACGTTTCACGAAGAGAATTAATCCCCATAATGCCCAAACATGCCGCGTTTAACGCATTGATTCCCTCGTGAGGCGCATTCGCCGCATGAGCCGTCTTTCCCACATACTTTACCGTCTTACCGACAAACCCGTTACTTGATTTCCCGATAAACACCGCTTTTTCCGGCGCATTTCCCTGGGAATGCATCATCATCGACATATCAATATCATCAAAATGTCCTTCATACACCAGCTCACTTTTACCGCCGATGAAATGAATCTTTCCTTCTTCCCTCAAACGCTTGCGATAATCAATTTCCACATACTCTTCGGCAGGTACGGCAAAAAAGACCGCATTCCCCGTCAATTCTTTCATCACACCCGACTTGACAATTCCTGTAGCCGCCGCCAGCAAAGACGCCATTTGCAGAAAATGTCCGCAAGTGTGTGCGGCGCCTGTCATAGGATCCGCTTTCGGACTGTCCGGTGTCCCCACCGCATCAAGCTCGGCAAGTACCGCCACCGTCGGTCCCTTATCTTTTCCGGGAACTTTGGATTTCACTCCCGTAAGAGCCAGACCCGTTTGCGGTTCCAATCCCAGACTTCGCATATACGCTTCTATCTTAGCCGCCGTTTTCGTTTCCTTGAATCCCAGCTCCGGCTCGCTTTCAATATCCAGCGCCGCCTGACGAATCGTTTCAGCCGCTTCATCAATGGCCAGGCAAACGGCTTTTTTCATCTCGTCTTTTGTCATGTTCCCCTCCTTCTATAATTTTAACTAATTCTATCATATATAAAATAGATATATCAAGATTTTGTGTCTACTTATTCCCCTATTTCTACATTTTTATTATGCTTTTTTTCATTTTTAGTACCATTATTGATTCCACGACCTTTAAAACACTCTCCATTACTTATTCAAATTTTCTATTCCGCTGACACTTATTTCCATTTTCTCGTTTCTGCTCACACTTGCCCCTTTCATCAACCTAGCGGCTGACACTTTCCCCGTGTCCGGGGACAGCTTAAGTTCCCTATTCTTTATTTTATATAAGAAGTCATTTTATACCGTTGGAAAAAGCAATTCACTCGTGCCGTCATTCTTGAGCGGCGGGCGGAACCGAAATGGTAATAAGAGAAAAAATAGATTGTCAGAGGAAGCGAAGAATCCGGCATAGGATAATCGCTAAAAGCGTATTTAAATCATAAAAACTATAATTTCTTTTTTCCTTGGTGTCAGCTTCCCCCGAATACGGTGGCAAGCAAATTGTGTTTTTAGGAGCGTAGCAACGCGAAAAGTGGTTCGCTTGCTTCCCGACAAGTGGGGACAGCTTGCGTTTTGTATACTTATTTTTTGTGCAAAAGTCCTTTAATCCACTCGTAAACGCATTTCACCTCTGCCGTCA
The DNA here is from genome assembly GCA_900547785.1 of uncultured Dialister sp. GTDB lineage: Bacteria > Bacillota > Negativicutes > Veillonellales > Dialisteraceae > Dialister. The sequence continues at coordinate 1,831 of URIB01000018.1, read as the reverse complement.
TTCTTGAGCGATGGAAATATGCAGATGAGTAGAACGGAACCACAGCATGATGAGTGATAGCGAAGAATCCGGCATAGGATAATCGCAAAAAGCGTATTTAACACCTGTATCCTGTGCCAGATTCTTCACTTCGTTCGAGAATGACGGGCAAGAATGTAATACCGTTCTGTAAAAACCGCTTTTTTTGTTTCTGCTCACACTTGCCCCTTTCGTTAGCTCTGCTGACACCTTAGCCAAGGCAAAGCGTCTCACTCACTTTTACAGCGTCGCTTCGCTCCTCGAAAAGTGGTTCGCTTGCTTCCCGTCATCCGGGGACAGCTTAAAGACTTGCATTCTTTCCTTTTTGTGACAACTCCCGTTTAATACTATTTATAAAACGCATTTCACTTTTGCCACCATTCAAGAATGACAGGCAAGTAGTTAATACCACACCGAAAAGCAATTCACTCGTGCCGTCATTCTTGAGCGGTGGATAGAATCGGAATGATGACAGAAGAAAAAACATCATGTGCCTCTTAGCGAAGAATCCGGCATAGGTTGTCGGAAAAACATATTTAACACCTGTATCCTTTGCCAGATTCTTCACTCTACCCCGTACTTTTTTCATAACGATATTCCCGACCGCCTTTTACGAGCGTTCAAGAATGACAGGCAGGTATTTAATACTGTTTTGTACTTTTCTTTTTTACAGGCAGACATTTTTTATTTCACGCAACAAAAAAGACCCCTTTCGAGGTCTTTTTGTTATTTCTCACTCCGACAGATTAGAATGCGTAGTTCAGTTCAACGCCCCAAACATCTTTCGGATCTTCTTTAGCACCCTTTACATCAGCGGCAAAGCTGTAGTAAGCATCGAGTTCGAGGTTCTTCTGGAGAGCAACCCCTGCTTTAGCCTGCCAGAAGGTTACGTCTGCATCCACTGTAAACAGAAGGTGATCCGTCAAGTCAAGTGCAGAGGAACCTAACCAGGTAGAACCGACTTCTGCATCTACATAGTGTGCGCCGATCATGAAGGAACCCGGTTTATCGAGATCCACTTCACCGAAGGTGACGCCTGCCGTCCAAAGTTTTGCCTTTTCATTCTTTCCGTTTAATTTACCACGGGATTCTACATAGTCACCGTCGATGGTTACACCGTTAAATCCGAAGTTGGCACCGACACCCCAAACTTTTGTATCACGTAAGGATTCATTTTGAAGTGTGAAATCTTTCTTATTTTCCAAATAGAATCCGGACAGTCCTACAGGGCCTGCATTGCCGGAAATTTTTCCGTACCATGCTTCAGCAGCAGAAATATCAAGTTTCGGATTCAATTCGCCTAAGTTATACAGCATTGCGTCCTGGAAACGGCCATAGCCGAATTCGAGACCGATTTTGCCGTTGTCATAGCCTGCTACGACACCGTCGAAACGAGCGTCTTCATCCCAGAATACGCCGGTCTGGTCGAGAGCTACGCCCTGACGTCCGAGGTCGATGTATGCGGCATCATTTGCCATGTAACGGGCATGGATACGGTCCATTTCTACCATGGATCCTGCTCCGTCCTGATAATCAAATTCGCTGACCAGACGACCGGAAACCATCACTTTGTCGCCTGCCTGCGCGTTGGCATTGATTCTGATACGGCCTTTCCATGTATCCTTGCGATCTTTCATGATATTCTTTTTGTCATCCGTTAATCCACCAATGATATCCAAGTTGTGCTGGTACTGCATGCGTGCATCGCCGGACCAGTAAAGGTTGCCGACTTTCTTTTCCAGTTTGGATACGCGGACGCCGAGGTTTGCCAGTTCGTCAGCATATTCGCCTGCCAGTTTTTCGAGCATCGCTC
>URIB01000017.1 GCA_900547785.1 uncultured Dialister sp. | reverse complement strand
GAGCGATGCTCGAAAAACTGGCAGGCGAATATGCTGACGAACTGGCAAACCTCGGAGTCCGTGTATCCAAATTGGAAAAGAAAGTCGGCAACCTCTACTGGTCCGGCGATGCTCGTATGCGTTACTCTGATAAAGCTTTCGGATCTGACAGCTGGGATGGTCGTGTAAGAATTAACGTAAAGGCGCAGGCTGCAGAAAATACATTTGTAAAAGGCCGTCTTGTTGCTAACATGAACTTCAAGGATGACGCTACTTCAGAAGTACAGGCTGATCAGATTTATATCGACCACCGTTTTGGTGATGCTGCAGAAGTTCGTCTTGGCAGATATCCGCTGAAATTTGGTAACCAGGGCGGTTGGCTCTACAATGCAGGAAACGGATTTGACGGTGCAGAAGTACAATTCGGGCTCGGGAAATTCGGCGTGTCTGTAGGATTTGGTCAGTTTAACACTTCCGATTATAAAGCATATGTAACATCAGAAGATTACCTTTATGCACAAGGACATGCAAACTTTGGCGCAGTAAAACTGAACTTGGATTATATTCGTTGCACTGACGAAGATGCAGATGAAATCATGGGTGCAGGACTTGTTATCCCCGCATCAAAAGATTTCCGTATCTTTGGTGAATACTGGACCAATACTACATACATGAATGATAATGATACCGCCTGGAATGCCGGCGTAGGTTTCGGCAAAATGGATCTGAAGAAACCGGGATCCTTTGCTATTGATGTAGCTTACAATGATGTTGACCGTGGCGTTTATTTTGGCGGCACAGGCACACAGACCGACGTTCTCAAAAATCTTACCAAGAGAGGTGCCAGCAACGTTACATACTGGAACGCTTTGGCAGATGTAGCTCTCGATAAGAACCTGTATCTCCATGGTGAATATGCGTTTGATGTAGATGCAGAAGGCTTTGCTGATTCAGAAGACGCTTGGACAGTATCTGTGAACTACAAGTTCTAATCTGAGAATCACTGATTCCAATCAAAGAGACCTCTTTCGGGAGGTCTTTTTTGATACGTGAAAAAATATTTTTACAGAACCGTATTAAATACCTGCCTGTCATTCTTGAACGGTCGGAAAAAGCGGTCGGGAATACAAGAATAAAAAAGTACGGAGTAGAGTGAAGAATCTGGGCAAAGAATGTGGGTATTAAATGCATGTTCCGATACCCTATGCCGGATTCTTCGCTAAGAGTCATAGTATGTTCTTTTCTATTAATTACCATTTCGGATCTGCCCGCCGCTCAAGAATGACGGCAAAGGTGAAATGCGTTTTGCAAGTAGTATTGAATGATGGCTGTCACGAAAGGAAAGAATAAAGAATATAAGCTGTCCCCGCTTGTCGGGGAAAGCAACGGCTAAGGAAGAAAGAAATTATATTTTTATAAATTGCATTAACGCTTGCTTTCTTATGTATCTGCACTACTTTTTTCCATACTTTCTTTGTGGATCTGCGGAAAATAAATCAATACCGAGTTTTATTAGTCTTTCACTATGATGGAATGTAAATATCTGTTTGCCAAATTCTCTGAACCATCATGATTTCACAAATTTTCTCTCTTCCTGGAAAAAGCGCAATATAAAAAGCTTCCCGCAGGAAGCCCTTTATGTATACCGTTACTGATGCTTTTTCGAGCATTTGCCTTCGCCTGTGCCGGACATGACTTTCTTGAAAATTTCGTGAATTTCTTCGCTGGATTTTCCCTGTTCTTTTGCCCAAGCGGCGTGTTTCTTGGCAGATTCGTAACGCTTTCTGCCTTCTTCATCTTCCGGAATCGGAAACTTCGGATGTGCCATCACTATCCCTCCTTTCACTATTTCTTTTGTATGTCTGCCGCCTCCGCACCGGAATTTCTTTTCCGGAACCAGACCGGCGGCAATTTGAGCATTTTCCATCGCTTTTCTTGTGTGACGGAGAATGGTCTTGGCGTCTTTATAAAATGATTCTCCTGCCGGTGTCAGTACAATCCCTCTGTTGCTTCTGTAAAAAAGGGGGACGCCTACACTTTTCTCCAAAGAATTCATTTGTTTCATGATGGCGGGGGCTGATAAAGATAATTTGTCCGCCGCCTGATTGAAGCTGCCCAATTTCACTACGGACACAAAGGTATGCAATATTTCATTAATCATGGAAAGTTTCTTTCTGTAACCATTTATTTATATCTCTGTATTAACTTTTACTTAATTCGAAGTGTTAACTATTTGTTAATGCCATTATACGATATCGAGATTCCTCTGTCAACTGTTTTTTCTATTTTTTTACTTCTCAACACGGAAATTTTTTCTTTTTAAATTTCTTTTTTATTTTAAGTTACGCTGTTCACTTTTCTCAATACATTCTTATTTTTGGATAAGCATATTATTGTATGTATTTCGTAATATGGTATAATACATTTAAACAATGAAATGAACGGAAACTTACGTTTTGCTGATATATGAGGAGATTGAAGATGAAACCTAAGTTAACTTTGCTTTTGCCAAATAGAATCCGGAAGACATGAATAGATATATTTTTTCTATTTCATGTCTTTTTTGCATGTTTGGAGGGATTTTGTGAGTAAAAAACAAATTTTGATGAGGCTGGGACAAATGGTGCTTGTTCTTCTCGGCATCAGTTTCATTACTTTTTGTCTGGTCATGCTCGCACCGGGCGATCCGGTCCGCCAGATGATCGCCGGAAATGAGGATATTGTTGTCAGCCAGATAGAAATTGATGCGCTCCGCCATGAACTGGGACTGGATAAGCCTTTTATTTTCCAGTATCTCGATTGGCTCGGGAGAGTTCTGCAAGGGAATTTCGGTTTTTCTTTCATGATGAAAAAGCCGGTTTTGGAAGCGTTGATGGATGCACTTCCCGCCACTTTGATACTGGCTGTCGCCTCTTCCGTATTTATGCTTGTATTTTCCATTCCTTTGGGCATTTATACGGCGGTCAAGCAAAATACTTGGTTTGACTATATCGTCCGGTGGTTCACTTTTGCCGGCGTGTCCGTTCCGAATTTCTGGATGGGTCTCATGCTTCTTTGGGTTTTTGCTTTAAAGATGAATATTTTCCCGATTATCGGCGGTTCTATTTCTATCGAAAACTTGATTCTCCCTATGACGACGCTGGGTATCGTTATGACTTCCAAATATACCCGGCAGGTGCGTGCCGCCGTTTTGGAAGAGTTTCACCAGGACTATGTCATGGGCGCCAGGGCGCGAGGGTTTTCCGAATCTCATATTCTTTGGAAAGAGGTTCTTCCCAATGCCATGCTCCCGTTGGTTACACTTCTGGGTCTTGCTTTCGGTTCTCTTTTGGGCGGCGTGGCTGTCGTTGAAATCGTGTTTTCCTGGCCGGGTCTCGGTTACATGGTGGTCGAAGCGATTACTTACCGCGATTTTCAGACTGTGCAGGCCATCGTTCTCTGGATCGCATTTATGTATATGGTCATCAATCTGGCGGTTGATATTTCTTATAACCGTCTGGATCCCCGTCTCCGAAAGGCAGGTAAATAAGTATGGAAAACTTGATCAGAGGATTTAAAGAAAATAAAGCGTTCCGTATCAGTTCCTGTCTTGTCTTTCTTTTGCTTGCCGTAACGCTTTTGGCTCCGGTGATTGCGCCTTATGATCCTTTAGAAGCCATCATGAGAAATGCCAATGCCGCACCTTCTGCAGAGCATCTTTTCGGAACGGATAAACTTGGGCGGGATGTATTGTCTCGTATCCTCTACGGTGCAAGCTATTCACTCTCCAGTGTCGTCGGTCTTGTCGCTCTTATCTTTGTAGTAGGCACGACTCTCGGCGTTATTGCCGGTTATTCCGGCGGCATCGTCGATACCGTCATTATGCGTATCGCCGATATGATGATTTCTTTTCCCGGTGTCATTCTCGCCATCGCCATCGCCGGCATTCTGGGCGGAAGTCTTTTCAATGCCATGGTCGCTCTTCTCTGTGTCACTTGGACAAAATATGCCCGTCTTGCCCGGAGCATGGTTTTGAAAATCAAGAAGCATGACTTTGTGAGTGCCGCCGTCGTGAGCGGCGGTTCTCCCGTGCATATTCTTTGGGTTCATATTCTTCCGAATATTTTACCGCTTATGATTATCACTGCTGCTGCCGATATTGGCGCCATGATGATGGAGCTTGCGGGACTTTCTTTCCTCGGCTTCGGAAGCCAGCCGCCTGCTCCCGAATGGGGTCTTATGCTGAATGAAGGCCGACAGCAGCTGCAGACGGCTCCATGGCTGATGTTTTTCCCGGGGCTTGCTATTTTTATCACCGTCGTGGTTTTCAATCTGTGGGGTGATTCGCTCCGGGATGTGCTTGACCCTCGTCAGGATTAGCATGCACTCGTTGCAATACCGGATATTGCATGAGATATAGTGGGATTTTATAATTTCACTGCCAAAATTTATTCTTTGAGTTCTTTTTTTTAGAAAGGAAGGATGTTTCTGATGAAATCTATTTACAAGAAAGGCGCGCTTCTTGCTGCCGCCGCTCTCATGACCGTTTCTTTTGCCGGCTGCGGCGGAAGCGGCAGCGGTTCTTCAAAAGGTCCGAAAGACACTTTGACCGTCGGTATTACCAACTTTGCCGACAGTCTGGAACCGACGGATAACTATTTCGGCTGGCAGGTTATGCGTTACGGCGTCGGTGAATGTCTGGTTCATTTCGACAGTAAGATGAATGCCGAACCGTGGCTGGCGGAAAGTTGGAAAGTATCTCCCGATAAATTATCGTGGACTTTTAAAATCAAAGACGTCAAATTCTCAAACGGTGAGAAATTGACGGGGGACGCTGTCAAGAAATCCATTGAGCGTACGTTCGCCAAATCGGCCCGTGCCAAAGCCATGTTTGAATTGGATCACATCACCGCCGACGGACAAAACGTAACGGTTTACACAAAGAAACCGATCGCTACACTGCCGGGTATTCTGGGCGATCCGCTTTTCATCATCGTTGATACCGCCTCGGAAGGAAAAGTGGACTTTGCTAAACAGGGCCCCATCGGAACCGGTCCTTATGTCGTCAAATCTTTCTCCAAAGCCAAATGTGAACTGGACGCCAATCCGAATTATTATGAAAAAGTACCGTTCAAGCACCTTGTCGTCAATACCATTGATGATCCGAATACCCGTGCGATGGCTCTCCAGAAAGGGGAAATTGATATTGCCGTCAATGTCGCATCCGGCGATCTCGCTTTATTCCAGGATAAGAATAAGTTCAATATCAGTTCCATTTCCTCTATCCGTGACGTACTCGCCCGTATGAATGTGGCAAACGGACGTATTTTGCAGGATAAGAAGGTACGGCAGGCTCTTATCCGTTCTCTTGATCGTGAGACCTATGCCAATGTTCTCCTGAAAGGCACTTTTACCGCCGGCGGACCTATGCTTCCTCCTTCGCTTGACTTCGGTTTCGATGCGCTGATGAAATCCTATCCGGACAACCGTGATCCGGACAGCGCTAAGAAACTGCTGGAAGAAGCGGGCTGGAAGGATACGGACGGTGACGGCTATGTAGATAAAGACGGAAAGAATCTCGAGCTGGACTTCATTTTCTATTCCGGCCGCGCCGAACTTCCTCTCTATGCAGAAGCCACACAGGCGGATGCCAAGAAAGTGGGAATCAAAATTAACCTGAAGAACGTCGATTATAATGTTCTCGACAACATCGGCATCAACGGGGAATACGATCTCCTGATTTCCAATATTCTGACTGAAGCGGCCGGCGATCCGGAAGTTTTCATGAACGGGTACTGGAAGACAAATAGCAACGGAAGCAATCCGCAAAACGGTTCCGGCTACAGCAATCCCGAATATGATGCGCTGTCCGACCAGCTTGCGTCCGAATTTGATCCGGCAAAACGAAGAGATATCATTATCAAAATGCAGAAACTCCTGCAGGATGATGCCGCTATTCTGATTTTCGGCTATCCGCAGACCAATATGGTAAGCAATAAATCGGTAGAAAATGCAAATATTTATCCTTGCGATTACTACTGGGTCACCAAGGATATTACTCCTGCGAAATAATTGACTTTGACGCCGCTTTCTTACCAGACAGCGCTTGTCATTCCATTCTCCCGAAAGGGGGATGGAAATGTACGACAGTCCCCCGCATAGCAGGGACTGTGGCAGATTTCTATTTCCCTTTCTATTTTTTAAGGAGATTTCATATGCTCTTAGAAGTTAAAGATTTAGGAATTGCCTATGGAAATCAGGAACCGGTCGTCCGTCATGTGTCTTTTGACTTGGACGCAGGAGAGGTCCTGGCCATCGTCGGCGAATCCGGTTCGGGAAAAACCACGGTCATACGCGCCATACAACATGTGCTTCCCGGTGACGGTCATATAGCGGAAGGACAGATTATTTTCAACGGAGAAGATACACAAAAACAGTCCCCCGAAATGCATAGAAGTCTTTGCGGCACCGATGTATCCATGATTTTCCAGGACAGCGGCGCGATGATGAATCCGATCCGGACTATAGGTACACAATACAGTGAATTTCTTGCCGTTCACGGTCTGACTGACCCGGAAAAAGCACATGATCGCATGATTTCCATGCTTGAAATGGTGCGTCTCCCCGATCCTGAGCAGATTCTGAAAAGTTATATCCACGAATTATCCGGCGGCATGCGGCAGCGTGTAGGCATAGCCATGGCTATGTCATTCAGTCCTAAACTGATTCTTGCCGATGAACCGACTTCCGCTCTGGATGTGACCACACAGGCGGCCATTGTAAAAGAAATGATGGAAATGCGTGAAAAATTTAACACTGCCATCATTCTTGTGACGCACAATATGGGGGTCGCCGCTTATATGGCTGATCGTATTCTCGTCATGAAAGACGGTCTTGTTGTGGAATACGGAAAAACGGAAGATGTCATTTATAAACCGAAAACGGACTACGTAAAAATGCTTCTCGCTGCTGTTCCAAGTCTGAAAAGGGGGATCACCGCATGACCGGAGGAGAAGAAATACTTCATATCGACCGCATCACCAAAAAATTTGATTTAGGTGGCGGCAAAACACTCACCGCCTGTGATGAAGTGGAAATTATTGTCCATAAAGGAGAAACGGTGGGAATTATCGGAGAGTCCGGCTCCGGTAAATCCACTGTGGCTAAAATGGTGACTTTTCTTTATTCCGTCACTTCCGGCCGCATTCTGTTTCACGGAAAAGACATCACCGGGCTTAGCGGCGATGAAAAACGGGAGCATCACAAACATATTCAAATGATCTTCCAGGATCCGTCCACCGCCTTTAATCCGAAAATGCGTGTCCGTGATATTATTTGCGAACCTTTAAAGAATTTCGGTCTTATTACGTCTGATCAAGTGGATGCGAAAGCCAGAGAAATGCTGTGCAAGGTCGAACTTCCGGAAGAATTTTCCGACCGCTATGCCAATCATATGTCCGGCGGACAGCGCCAGCGAATCGCCATTGCCCGCGCGCTCGTACTTGAACCGGAAATTATTATTTGCGATGAAGCGACATCCGCCCTTGATATGTCTGTACAAAAAACAATTATCGAATTACTGGACAGACTTCAGAAAAAAACAAATGTGGCATACCTTTTTATTTGTCACGATCTGGCTCTTGCCAACATGTTCTGCGATAAAATCATCGTCATGCAAAAAGGAAAAGTGGTAGAAACCATCCGGGATTTAACGAAAACAAAGCATCCTTATTCCAAAAAACTTCTGGCCTCCATTTTCACTCTGGAAGAAAGAAAGAATAAAGTGTTGCCCGATGAATTATTTTCTTGATTTCCTCAATAAAAACACTATATCTATTGATATCCAAAATAAAAAAGTCCTTCTCCTTTCGCAAGGAAAAAGGACTTCCACCAAAAAAACGCCCCTCAAGGAGCGTTTTCTTTTTAGTCAACAAGTTCAATCAGTGCCTGCGGTGCATTATCACCAAGACGGGCATCAAGTTTCAGAACACGGGTGTAGCCGCCATTACGTTCTGTATATTTCTTTCCGATTTCATCAAACAGTTTTTTTGTCACTGCCTTGTCCATGATGAATGCTTCCGCTTGACGGCGGGCATGAAGATCTCCTCTCTTTGCAAGAGAAATCATCTTGTCTGCCACGTGGCGGAGTTCTTTTGCTTTGCTTTCAGTCGTGGTAATGCGACCATACTGGAAAAGAGATGTAACAAGACTGCGGAGCAATGCTTTCCGCGCGCCGCTGACTCTTCTCAATCTACTACGTGCCATGTGTTTCCTCCTAAATTACCTGTTTCCAAGGTTAATCTTTCATATGAATGCCGAGATTTTTAAATGCGGCGAGTTTTTCGATAATTTCATCAATTGATTTCTTACCGAGATTCCGCACACGTCCAAGTTCATCTACCGATTTTTCCACCAATTGATCAAGCGTATTGATATCCGCTCTCTTCAAGCAGTTGAATGCCCGGACAGATAATTCCAACTCTTCAATCGGAACGCTTGAAAGATCAATATCACTTGTTTCGTCATTGAAATCATGATCTCCGCCCATCATGCCGTCCATATTCTTTGTATCCGGAATAGGACCGGTTGCCAAGGGCCGGAATGTTTCAAAGCAGTTGATAAGAATCGTTGCCGCTGTAGCCACCGCATCATTCGCTTTAATGGATCCGTCGGTTTCCAACTCTAAAGTCAGTTTATCGTAGTCCATTTCATTTCCTACTCGGGTATCGCTGACTTCATAGTTACATTTCAGAATGGGAGAATAAATAGAGTCTATCGGAATCACGCCGATCGGGTCATCTTCCTGTTTATTCTTTGTGAACGGCACATATCCATGCCCTCTGTCTATCGTCATTTCCATTCCGAGATGAGCATTGACATCCAGTGTGCAAAGTTCTAATTCTCCATTCAGTATATCAATCTCCGGCGGAACTTGAATGTCCCCTGCCCGGAGAATGCCTTCTTTATTTATATCGACCCGGACAGTCAACGGAAATTCCGCTTCTTCATAAGCAATAAAGCGGATTTTCTTTAAGTTGAGAATCATGTCCGTTACATCTTCTCTGACGCCGTCAATTGTAGAAAATTCATGAAGTACGCCGTCAATTTTGATGGATGTAATTGCTACACCGTCTAAAGATGAAAGCAACACGCGTCTTAAACTGTTTCCCAAAGTGATACCGTAGCCGCGTTCAAGAGGGCTGCATTCAAATACCCCGGAACGGCCGTCTTCACTCATTTTCACAGTTTTTATTGTGAAGCTTGTATTTTCGTTCATCCAATCCTCCTTCTGCGCCATAGGCGCTAATATATTACGCAAGGGAAAAAGGAGTAAAACCGACTTTACTTTTTATATAAAGTCAAGTCCGTATGTCCTTAATTATACTCTTCTGCGTTTCGGAGGACGGCAACCGTTATGAGGAATCGGGGTTACATCCTTAATGCTGCTGACTTCAATACCTGCCGCCTGCAAAGCACGAATAGCCGCTTCACGGCCTGCTCCCGGTCCTTTGACGAATACGTCGGCAGAACGCATACCCTGATCCATAGCTGCCTTAGCCGCTTGTTCCGCTGCCATCTGTGCTGCAAACGGAGTACTCTTTCGGGAACCTTTAAATCCAAGTCCGCCGGCAGAGGCCCAAGCGATGGTATTTCCGTTGGAGTCAGTAATCGTTACGATCGTATTGTTGAACGTGGAACGAATATGAGCTGCACCGGATTCTACATGTTTCTTTTCTTTTCTTTTTGATTTGCTGTTTACCGTAGCCATTTTATCCCTCCTTCAACATTATTTCTTTGTTGCAGTCTTCTTGCCTGCAATCGTTTTCTTCGGTCCTTTACGGGTACGTGCATTTGTTTTTGTACGCTGTCCGCGTGTCGGAAGTCCGTCTCTGTGACGACGACCTCTGTAGGAACCGATTTCCACCAAACGTTTAATGTTGAGAGATTCTTCTCTGCGCAGATCACCTTCTACTTTGTAATCTGCCAGTGCATTACGGATATTGGCAATATCGTCTTCCGTCAAATCTCTAACGCGAACATCCGGATTGACTCCGGTCTTGTTCAGAATTTCTCTGGAAAGAGTAAGGCCTATTCCAAAAATGTAAGTTAAGCCGATCTCAACGCGCTTATCTCTTGGTAAGTCTACACCAGCTATACGTGCCATCTACTCTTATACCTCCTTTTTAATTAACCTTGTCTTTGCTTATGTTTTGGATTTTCACAAATAACCATAACACGGCCTTTGCGTTTGATAACTTTACATTTGTCACACATCTTCTTGACGGACGGTCTGACTTTCATCTGGATTCCTCCTTGCTTATTTGTAACGATAGGTAATTCTGCCGTGCTCCAAATCGTAAGGTGTAAGCTCTACGGTTACTTTATCCCCGGGCAGGATACGGATGAAATTCATACGCATTTTGCCGGAAATTGTCGCCAATACGATATGGCCTCCATTTTCCAGTTTTACACGGAACATGGCATTGGGAAGTTTTTCTACAACCTTGCCTTCCACTTCAATAACGTCTGCCTTGCTCATTCGAGCCTCCTTTGGCCTTATTATACACTGCCCGCGGTAGCAGTAATGCGTCCTAATCACGCAATGTCAGAATTTTCGGACCGGTTCCTGTAATAACCAGGGTATGTTCACAGTGACAAGCGGGAAGCCCGTCTGCTATCACCACAGTCCAGCCATCCCGAAGCGTAATCGTATTCGCTTTTCCCATGGTAACCATCGGTTCAATGCAAATAACCATACCCTCTTCCAGTCGTGGACCATGCCCCGGCGTTCCATAATTAGGAATTTCCGGATCTTCATGCATATCCGTACCGATACCGTGACCCACATAATCCCGGAGCACATCATACCCGTAGGGCCTTACATAGGACTCTACAGCATGACCGATATCTCCTACAGTATTTCCCGGAACAGCTTGCTTGATTCCGGCAAAAAGCGCCTCTTCTGTCACCTTAAGAAGCTGCGCATTTTTTTTATTAATATGTCCAACGGGAACTGTAATACAGGAATCACCCATATAACCATTTAATTCTACCACAAGATCAAGAGAAATAATATCCCCTTTTTTCAAAATCTTCCGTGGTGAAGGAATCCCATGGACCACTACATCGTTGACAGAGGTGCAAATACTTGCCGGAAACCCTTCATATCCTTTGCAGGCGGGAGTTCCTCCTCCGTCACGAATAAATTTTTCCGCCATCTCATCCAGTTCACCGGTACTGATTCCCGGCACGACCGCTTTTTCAAGCATAGAAAGTGTATCTGCCGTCAATTTCCCGGCCGCCGCAATTTTTTCTATTTCGCCGGATGTATAAATGGTAATCATTCGGAAACCTTTTTCAGGACAGTCTGTATGTCTTCATAGACTTTTTCCATAGGCTGATCGCCGTTAATTTCATGAAAACAACCGCTTGCCTTGTAATAATCAATCAAGGGTTTTGTTGACTTTTCATAAACGGCAAGTCTTTCACCTACAGTCGCTTCATTATCATCCGCACGCTGATACAACTCGCCGCTGCAGTTATCACATACATGATCCTGCTTAGGCGGACGGAAATCTTTATGGAAAGAAGCTCCGCAAAATTTGCAGACAAGTCTGCCGCTAATTCTCTTAACCAGACCTTCGGAATCGGCTTTTATTCCAAGAACTGCGGTCAAAGTAATTCCGAGTTCATGGAGAATGGCATCAAGAGCGGCCGCTTGTGCAGTCGTTCTGGGAAATCCGTCAAGAATCCATCCTTTCCGGCAGTCATCCTGCCCAAGTCTTTCCTTGACGATTCCTACAGTAACACTGTCGGGAACAAGCGCTCCCTTATCCATATAACTTTTGGCTTCTTTTCCGAGAGCGGTTCCGGATTTGATAGCGGCGCGAAACATATCGCCTGTCGAAATCTGGGGAATGCCATACTCACGAATGAGTTTCTCCGCCTGTGTGCCTTTGCCTGCACCGGGAGGTCCCATTAATAAAATATACATAACCCTGCTCCTTATTTAATGAAGCCCTGATAGTTTCTTGTCACCATCAGAGATTGTGCCTGTCTCATCGTATCCAACGCTACACCGACAACAATCAGTAATGATGTGCCGCCGAAATAAACACCCTGGATACCGGTAATATTTCCGATAAAATTCGGAAGAATCGCAATGAAAGCCAGGAAGATGGCCCCCGCCAAAGTGATGCGGCTCATTACCTTATCAATATAAATCATTGTCGGTTCTCCCGGACGTATACCGGGAATGAAACCGCCATATTTTTTCATATTTTCTGCTAATTCTTTAATATTCAGTGAAATGGCGGTGTAAAAATAAGTGAAGATAAAAATCAGAATCCCGTAGCAGATGGTATTCGGCCATGAACCCCAGGCAAAGAAATTACCGATTGCCTGCACCCATCCTATATGTACAAATTGTGCCAAAGTGACAGGGAGCATAAGAATTGACGATGCAAAGATGATCGGAATGACGCCTGCCTGATTCACTTTAAGCGGTAAAAAGGTAGAGTGTCCTCCATACATTTTACGGCCGATGACACGTTTTGCGTATTGGATGGAAACTCTGCGCTGTCCCTCATTGACTTCAATGACCATAACGATCATGGCAAGAGCAATGACCACAAACAGTACCAATTGGAACGGGCTGATTGTTCCTACTTTTAAATAATCAATAACAGTGGAAATCGCTTCCGGAAAACGGGCTACGATACCGCAGAAAATGATTAAGGAAATCCCGTTTCCGATGCCATGCTCCGTAATCTGCTCCCCAATCCACATCAAAAGGCAGGTGCCCGCAGTAAGAACGGTAATAACAAACACGAAGTACATCCAACTGTTGTCCACCAATGCATGATTGATACGGAGAGCATAGGTCATACCGAAAGCTTGTACAAGAGCCAGGAAAATCGTAAAGTATCTTGTTACTTTCTGTATTTTCTTATACCCTTCCTGTCCGTCTTTCCGCCATTCTTCCAGCGTCGGAACGACAGCGGTCAGGAGCTGCATGATAATGGATGAGTTGATGTATGGCGTGATACTCATCGCAAATAGTGAGAATTTACTCAAAGCACCGCCGGAAAACAAATCAAGAAATCCGAAAAGGTTTCCTGAGGAGAACAGGCTCTCCAGAATGGACGTATCCACTCCGGGAACCGGAATATGTACTCCCAAGCGGAATATGAAAAACATCATCAATGTAAATATGATTCGGTCTTTCAATTCCTTATTGGCAGCAAAATTGGCAAGAGCTGACCCCATATCAGATCACCTCTACTTTTCCACCTGCTGCTTCGATTTTCTGCTGTGCAGATTTTGTGAATCCCTGTGCTCTTACTTCAAGAGCTTTGGTCAGTTCACCGTTTCCGAGAACACGTACACCGTCAAGAACGTTTTTAAGAATACCGGCTTCAATCAGTGCCACCGGATCTACAACAGCTTTATCATCGAAGCAATTCAGCTGTTCTACGTTAACCTCGGCATACTGCTTAGCGAAAATATTTTTAAATCCGCGTTTAGGGAGACGACGATAAAGAGGCATCTGACCGCCTTCAAATCCCGGACGTACTCCGCCTCCGGTTCTTGCATTTTGTCCTTTAGCTCCGCGAGTGGATTGTTTACCCATTCCGGAACCGATACCGCGACCTACACGGCGGCGAACTCTTCTGGAGCCTTCCGCAGGTTTCAGTTCATGCAGTTTCATTCGTACACCTCCTTATATTATTCTGCTTCCTTGCATTCAACCAGATGACGAACAGCATGAACCATTCCTTGAATCTGGGGTGTGAGTTCTTTAACTACAGAGGAATTGGTTTTTTTCAAACCAAGAGCTTTAACTGTAGCAATGTGAGCGGGTTTGGATCCGATCACACTCTTTTTCAGTGTAATAATAACCTTCATGATCCCTCTCCTCTTAGTTATAAATTTCATCAACCGTTTTGCCGCGAAGTGCAGCTACAGTCTGAACATTTTCCAACTTAGCGAGTCCGTCCAGGGTTGCCTTTACCATATTAATAGGATTGGAAGATCCGAGGGATTTCGTCAATACATTGCGGATTCCTACGAGGGAAAGAACCGCACGAACCGGACCTCCGGCAATAACACCGGTACCTTCAGCAGCGGGCTTCATAAGAACCTTGCCCGCTCCGTAAATCCCTAAAGATTCATGCGGAACGGTACCATTTTTAAGCGAAACGCTGATCATATCTTTCTTAGCAGCTTCTACACCTTTGCGGATAGCTTCCGGCACTTCGGCAGCTTTGCCGATACCTGCACCGACTCTGCCTTTTCCGTCACCGACTACTACCAATGCAGCAAAGGAAAAACGACGGCCGCCTTTTACGACTTTAGCAACGCGGTTAATGAAAACGACGTTTTCCTGTAAGTCGGATTCCTGTTTTTCAAATCTTGGCATGTGTTTTCTCCTTTACCTTAAAATTTCAAGCCGGCTTCACGGGCACCTTCCGCCAGAGCTTTTACTCTGCCGTGATAGATGCAACCCCCGCGATCAAATACTACGGTTTCAATCCCTTTTTCAAGGGCTCTTTTGGCTACCAGTTCACCGACCGCTTTAGCAGCTTCCACATTGCCGCCATAGGAGAATTGAGCCTTGATCTCTTTATCTAAGCTGTTAGCCGAAACAAGAGTCGTACCGGCTACGTCATCAATGACTTGGGCATAGATATTGCTCAGGGAACGGAATACGTTCAGGCGGGGACGATCGGCAGTACCGGAAATCTTCTGACGAAGACGCAGGTGGCGGCGGATAACAGCTTTTCTGTTTGCATTTGTGCGCATATAATTCTACCTCCTGTCTTACTTCGTTGCGCCGGTCTTACCGGCTTTACGACGAACATATTCTCCGGCGTAACGTATTCCCTTGCCTTTATATGGCTCAGGTTTACGCCATCCACGGATTTCAGAAGCAACCTGTCCGACTAAATCTTTATCAATACCGGAAACCACGATATTGACAGCAGACGGAGTGCTGAATGAAATACCTTCCGGCGGGGTAATAATAACCGGATGAGAGAAACCGAGCGCAAGTTTCAGATTTTGTCCCTGCATCTGGGCATTATAACCGACACCCTGGATTTCCAATTTCTTTTCAAATCCTTCTGTAACGCCGACTACCATATTATTAATGAGAGTACGGTTCAAACCGTGAAGGGAACGGCTTTTAATTTCATCATCCGGACGGGAAACGATTACATGACCGTCTTCCAACTTAACATCAATTTCCGGATTGACTGTATGGCTTAATGTACCTTTAGGACCTTTTACGGTGACCGTATGTCCGTCAATTTTGACTTCCACACCGGCCGGGACCGCAATCGGTTTTTTGCCAATTCTTGACATATTATACCTCCAACGGATTACCAGACATATGCAAGGACTTCGCCGCCAAGACCGTCTTTGCGAGCAGCCTTGTCTGTTTTAACGCCCTTGGATGTGGAAATAATTGCAATACCAAGTCCGCCCAACACCTTCGGTAATTCTTCCTTGTTGGCATAAACGCGCAGACCCGGTTTAGAAATTCTTTTCAGACCTTTGATGACCTTTTCACGGTTTGCACCATATTTTAAACCTACACGCAGAACCGGATGTCCATTTACTTCGATCTGTTCAACATTTTTTATAAAGCCTTCATTCTTCAAAATTTCAAGCACAGCAGCTTTAATTTTAGAAGCAGGCATATCTACTTTTTCATGATATGCATCGTTCGCATTACGGATACGAGTAAGCATATCCGCAATCGGATCGGTTGTTACCATTATTTAATCCTCCTCCCGAAATCTTATTACCAGCTGGCTTTTCTAACACCGGGAATTTCTCCTCGGTAAGCCAGATCGCGGAACTGATTGCGGCAGATTCCGAATTTACGCATATAGCCGTGGGGACGGCCTGTCAGTTTGCAACGATTGTGCAAACGCGTGGGAGAAGCATTACGCGGAAGCTTGCTAAGCGCTTCATAATCGCCGGCTTCTTTGAGAGCCTGACGTTTGGCAGCAAATTTCCGGGCGCAGAGTTCTCTTTTTTTCTCGCGTTCCAACATAGACTTCTTTGCCATATTGTCCTCCTGCTTACTTCTTAAACGGCATCCCGAAGCGGGCCAGCAATTCTCTTGCTTCCTCGTCAGTCTTAGCCGTTGTTACTACAATAATATCCATGCCGCGGATTCTGTCGATTTTTTCATAATCAACTTCCGGAAAAATCAACTGTTCCTTTACACCGAAAGCATAGTTGCCGCGACCGTCAAAGCTCTGTGCACTGATGCCGCGAAAATCGCGAACACGGGGAAGAGCAATATTGATCAGGCGGTCTAAAAATTCATACATTCTTTCGCCACGCAGGGTGACTTTACATCCGAGAGGCATTCCTTCACGGATTTTCCATGCCGCCAAAGACTTACGGGCTTTGCAAATGATCGGCTGCTGACCGGTAATTGCCGCCAGATCCGATGCTGCCGCATCAACCGCTTTGGAATTTTCCGTAGCTTCACCGACACCGATATTGATGACGATTTTTTCAAGTTTCGGAATTTCCATTTCATTTGTATAACCGAATTTTTCGCGAAGAGATTTTCTAATTTCGCTTTTGTACAAATCATTTAATCTGGACACTTGTTATCCTCCTTCCCCGCTTACTTTGCTTTGTCTAAGATAGCGCCGCTCTTTACAGCCGCTCTGACGTAGGAACCGTCTTTCTGCTGTACTTTTTTAATGCGGGTCGGTTTCTTTGTTTCCGGGTCCAGAATCATGACCTTGGATGCATTAATGGGGGCTTCTTTTTCAATAATTCCGCCCTTGGGATTTGCCTGGGTCGGTTTTGTATGTCTTTTTACAATATTAACGCCTTCAATGACCACACGGCCTTTTTTCGGCATGGCTTCTTTAATTTTGCCCTGTTTACCTTTGTCTTTACCGGAAATAACAACTACGGTATCGCCGGTCTTTACATGTAATTTCTGACTCATATTTGCCTCCTATCAGAGCACTTCCGGAGCCAGGGAAATAATCTTCATGAAATCTCTTTCACGGAGTTCTCTTGCTACCGGTCCAAAAATACGTGTTCCTACCGGGCTCTTATCATCTTTTACAATAACGGCTGCATTTTCGTCAAAACGGATATGGGAACCGTCCGGACGGCTGACGCCGCTTACGGAACGAACCACAACAGCCTTTACCACCTGGCCTTTTTTAACAACGCCGCCGGGTGATGCATCTTTGACCGTTGCAACTACAATATCGCCGATATTTCCGCTTCTACGGAAAGATCCTCCCAGAACTTTGATGACCAGAATGTCCTTAGCACCGGTATTATCTGCAACGTTGAGTCTGCTTTCTTGCTGAATCATCGTGCCAATCCTCCTATAAAACTCTCTATATAATTAATCCTGACGGGCAACGATTTTCTCAACTCTCCAACGCTTGTCACGGGACAGCGGGCGGGTTTCGACGATGCGAACGGTATCACCGATACGGCATTCGTTGTTTTCGTCATGCGCTTTGAACTTGGTTGTGGTATTGATACCTTTTTTATAAAGCTTGTGGGGAACTTTGCGTTCTACAGCAACTACAACGGTCTTGTCCATTTTGTCGCTTACAACAATTCCCTGGCGCACTTTGCGCAGATTTCTTTCTTCTGCCATGAGATCCTCCTTATGGAATTACTGTTTTGCCTTTTGGGCAGCCTTCAATTCTTCTTCACGCTGCACGGTCTTGATTTTTGCGATGTCTTTTTTTACTTCATGAATGCGCATCGGATTTTCAAGCTGACCGGTAGCGAGCTGAAAACGGAGGTTGAACAGTTCTTCCTTTAAGCCGGCAACCTTTTCAGTTCTTTCTGCAGTGCTCAGGTTACGAATTTCATTGACCTTCATTTTATTCACCTGCCACTTCTTGACCTTTAACTACAAATTTTGTTTTTATCGGCAGCTTGTTGCCTGCAAGACGCATAGCTTCTTTTGCCGCTTCAGCCGGAATTCCGCCCATTTCAAACATAACGCGGCCCGGTTTTACTACAGCCACCCAGTATTCGACGGAACCTTTGCCGGATCCCTGACGAGTACCGATCGGTTTGGATGTAACCGGTTTATCCGGGAAAATCTTAATCCATACTTTACCGCCACGTTTTGTATAACGTGTCATGGCAATACGTGCTGCTTCGATCTGTCGGCTGGTAATCCATGACGGTTCCAATGCCACTAAACCGAATTCGCCGTAAGTCACTGTGGTTCCACGATGTGCTCTGCCTTTCATACGGCCGCGGAACTGCTTACGGTACTTTGTACGCTTCGGAATTAACATCAGGAATCACTCCTTTCGGAACGTTCGGCATTTCTCGGTCTGCGTTCTCTGCGATCACCTCTGCGACCGCCTCTTCTGTTACCGCCGTTTTCATGACGGTTTCCGCGATCTTTGCTTGTACGAACGTTTTCTGTTTCTTCAACGGTCTGGCCCGGAGCAAGTTCTCCTTTGTAAATCCAAACCTTAATACCAATAGCGCCATATGTGGTGTGTGCTGTTGCTACAGCATAATCAATGTTGGCACGAAGTGTCTGGAGCGGAATGGAACCTTCACGATAACTTTCGCTGCGGGCAATTTCCGCACCGCCGAGACGACCGGATACGGTCACTTTAATCCCCTTTGCTCCCATACGCATCGTTCTGCCTACAGCCTGTTTTACGGCACGACGGAACCCGATACGTCTTTCGAGCTGGGAAGCAATATTTTCTCCAACCAGAATGGCACTCATATCTGTCGATTTGATTTCAAGAATGTCAATGTCGACTTCTTTATCCGTAACAGCTTTAAGAGCCTTTTTAATATCTTCGATGCCTGTACCGCCACGGCCGATAACCATGCCCGGTTTAGCGGTATAGATGGCAATCTTCACTCTGCTCCCTACACGCTTAATCCCGATTTTGGAAATACCTGCCACAAACAGGTGTTTTTTCAAAAACCGGCGGATTTCGGCATCTTCCACGAGCAGTTCAGCATAATCTTTTTCTGCAAACCATTTGGAATCCCAGTCATTGATTACGCCTACACGCATTCCATGCGGATTAACTTTCTGACCCAAAACGTTTCCCTCCTTCGATTATTCTCTTTCAGAAACTTTTACCGTCAGTGTGCTGGTACGTTTCATAATCCCGAAAGCTTGTCCACGAGAACGTGGGTGCACGCGCTTCATGATCGGGCCTGCATCTACGAAAATAGTAGAAATATATAAATGATCAATATTCATGTTGTTATTGTTTTCTGCATTTGCCATCGCACTTCTCAATGTCTTTTCAACAACAATGGAAGCTGCCTTGTGGGTGTTACGCAGAATAGAAAGTGCTTCGCCGGCATTTTTACCGCGGACGAGGTCAGCAACAATGCGAACCTTACGGGGAGAAATGCGGACGTTTCTTGAAATAGCCTGTACTTCCATCTTAATCCTCCCTGTTATTTATCACTCTTATTATGACCCTTGAATGTACGGGTCGGAGCGAATTCGCCAAGTTTATGGCCAACCATATCTTCAGTCATATATACCGGCACGTGTTTTCTTCCGTCGTGAATCGCAATCGTATGTCCTACGAAACTCGGCAGGATGGTAGAAGCACGGGACCAGGTTTTTACAATTTTCTTTTCGTTGGCTTCATTCATTGCATCAATCTTTTTCACAAGAGAAAATGCGACAAACGGGCCTTTTTTTATGGATCTGGACACTTTTACTCCTCCTTATCTTACTTGCGTCTCTTAACAATCAGTTTCGTGGACGCTTTCTTATTATCGCGGGTCTTCACGCCGTAAGCAGGTTTGCCCCACGGTGTAACAGGACGCTTACGTCCGACAGGAGACTTACCTTCACCGCCGCCATGGGGATGATCGTTCGGGTTCATGACAACGCCGCGGTTAGCGGGACGCACACCGAGCCAACGGTTTCTTCCGGCCTTGCCGAGTGTAATGTTTTCATGATCTTCATTCCCTACGACACCAATCGTAGCACGGCAACGTATGTGAACTTTCCGGAGTTCGCCGCTGGGCAGACGGAGAAGCGCATAGTCGCCTTCTTTTGCCATCAGCTGGGCCCCTGCACCTGCGGAGCGAACCATCTGGCCGCCTTTTCCAATTTTCAATTCCACATTGTGTACAATCGTACCGAGCGGAATATTGGTGAAAGGAAGGCAGTTTCCTACTTTAATATCCGATTCGGGACCGCTGGTGACCACATCTCCCACTTTAAGTCCTTTAGGAGCAAGAATGTAAGCCTTTGCACCGTCCGCATAATGCAGAAGTGCAATGCGGCAGGTACGGTTCGGATCGTATTCGATCGTAGCGACCTTAGCCGGAATATTATCCTTTACTCTCTTGAAATCAATGATTCTGTACTGACGTTTATGACCGCCGCCCTGATGACGGACTGTCATTTTGCCGGAGCCGTTGCGACCGCCGTGGTTATGAACAGGCGCCAGAAGAGATTTTTCCGGTGTATCTGTTGTAATTTCATCAAAGGTAGATACGGTCATCTGACGGCGTCCGGGGGTATACGGTTTAAATGATTTATAAGCCATTTATATTACTCCTCCCTTACGCTTCGAAGAGTTCAATTGTTTCGCCCGGTTTAAGGGTAACAACTGCCTTCTTCCAATCACTGCGACGGCCCTGAGTACGACCCAGACGTTTTACTTTACCTTCATAACGCATGGTATTCACAGCCTGTACTTTTACTTTGAAAATTTGTTCCACAGCCTGGCGGATCTGAATCTTGGTTGCTGCCAGCGGCACGCGGAATGTATACTTGCCCTGTTCCATCAGAGCCGTAGATTTTTCTGTCACAATCGGACGAATGAGGATATCACGTGCTTCCATTATGCGAGTACCTCCTCAATTTTCTCTACCGCATCCTTTGTCAGGAATAATTTAGTGTAATGAACAAGGTCATAAATATTAAGACCGCTCGGTGCATAAGCTTTCACACCGGGAATGTTGCGTGCACTCAGAACCGTATTGGCCGATTTTTCTCCGCCGTCCACAATGAGCGCCTTTCCTGCCGTTTCAAAAGCGGCAAGCATTTTCACAACATCTTTCGTTTTCGGTGCTTCAAAATTGATGGCATCGACAATAATCATTTCACCTGCGCGGAGCTTTTCGCTCAGTGCAGACTTCACAGCCAGCTGGCGTGCCTTTCTGGGCATATCTTTTGCATGGCTTCTGGGCAACGGTCCAAAGACGGTACCACCGCCAACCCACAACGGGGAGCGGATAGATCCTACTCTGGCACGGCCCGTGCCCTTTTGTCTCCATGGTTTCCTGCCGCCACCGCGGACAAGACCCCTGGTCTTCGTGGCATGGGTGCCGAGGCGTTCATTTGCCATCTGACGCACCACTGCCTGGTGAATAACAGCTTCGTTGTATTCCACACCGAACACGCCGTCATTCAACTCTATCTCACCGGCTGCCTGGCCGGCAATGTTATACAGTGTTACTTTCGGCATTGAGATGTTCCTCCCTTACATAAGAACAATTTTCTGTTGTTCCGGACAATATTATTTGGCAGACTTGACAGCAGTCTTTACCATAACGAGACTTCCCTTGGCACCGGGAATCCCGCCTTTAACGAGCAGAATATTGCGGTCAGCATCAACTCTTACCACTTCCAGGTTCTGGACGGTTACTCTTTCACCGCCGAGCTGTCCGGGCATTTTTTTGCCCTTGAATACCTTTCCGCCGCCGCCGGACATACGCGCACCGAGGGATGCGGTCTGACGATGGTTTTTGGAGCCGTGACTTTCAGGACCGCGCTGGTGGTTCCAACGTTTAATCGTTCCTGCAAATCCCTTGCCCTTGCTGGTTCCGACAATGTCTACAATCTCGCCTGCTGCGAAGATATCGACAGCCAGAGTTTGGCCAACCGTGTATTCCGGCTTTTCAGCCAATCTGAATTCACGGAGATATTTAACCGGGTCAATACCTGCTTTATCAAACTGACCCTTAACAGGTTTTGTCAAATGTTTTTCTTTGACAGAACCATAGCCGATCTGTACGGCATTATAGCCATCGGATTCAACTGTTTTGACAGCAGCAACTACATTCGGCAAAACTTCTACGACAGTCACCGGGACCAAGTCGCCGTTTTCAGCGAACACCTGGGACATTCCTACTTTTGTTCCCAAAATAGCTTTAGACATCTTTGCACCTCCTTACACTTTAATTTCAATGCTGACGCCTGCGGGGAGTTCCAGACGCATCAGCGCATCCGCCGTCTTTTTCGACGGATCGAGAATGTCAATCAATCTCTTGTGAATACGCATTTCAAACTGTTCACGGCTGTCTTTATTGACATGCGGTGAACGAAGAATGGTGTACACATTCCGTTCCGTGGGAAGCGGAATGGGACCGGAAACTCTGGATCCTGTTCTCTTGGCAGTCTCCACGATTTTCGCCGCACTCTGATCCACCGCTTTGTGATCATAGCCTTTCAGGCGAATTCTGATTTTTTCCTGTTTCGACATACTTTTAACCTCCTACGTTCATTTCACGAATGAACTGCTCCGTGGAAATTTCCCTGCACGGCAGGCCACCTTCCACTTCATAGTTTTTTGAACTTTTCTGCAAAAAATCTTTGCCTGAGACTCTTTTTCGAAAACGTTCAGCCTTTAAATAATACTATTTTGAAAAAGGAGATGCAACTATTTTATAAAAAATTTATAATTTATTATTTTATCCATTTTATTCCGATAAAATCTGACTTTTATTAAAACATGTTTTTTCGATATTAACGAACCACGCCTCCGTGTGTATACTATATTTTTATATTTTGTCATACATGAACATCAATTTCACAAAATGAACCTTATTTTTTATGACGTTCGGTTTTTACACACATACAAATATTGAGTTCCCCATCTCATAAAAAAACGGTCATCTCGCTTTAGAGATCACCGTTTTATTTTGTTTTTCATTTTCTTTTATTTATTTCTATATAAATAGTCAATGGCAAATGTTGCGTAAATCGCCGTTCCGTCGGAAAATACATCTTCATCTACATCAAAGTCCGGGGCATGGTGACAGCAATCAATGCCTTTCTTTTTATTTCCCGCCCCGAGAAATCCGAAAACACCGGGAATATGTTCCATGTAAACGGAGAAATCTTCCGCCCCCATTTGTTTTTCCATAGAAACCAAAGCCTCTTTTCCCATCATCCGGCAAGCCGCCTCTCTTGCTATCTCATTTAAATCATTATGCTCATTGATCAAAGGCGCCGGCCCGAAGATATAATCGCATTCCGCTTCGCAGCCGTATCCGGCCGCAATTTGTTCCGCTGCATTCTTTATGATTCCGGGAAGACCCTTTCTGAATTTTTTATCAAAAGTTCTTGTCGTTCCTACCAGCTCTACTTCTTCGGCAAGAACATTACTTTGGCTGCCCCCGTTCATCATACCCACGGTAAGCACAAAGGTGTTTTGCGGATTATTATACCGGCTGGCTAACGTTTGAAGCCCCATGACAACTGCGGAAGCCGCGACAACGGCATCTTTCCCCTTATCCGGCTCGCTCCCGTGAGAGGCTTTCCCTTTGATTTTGATGATGAATCTGTCACTGGACGCCATCCTTTCCCCGTCTTCAAAATTAGCCGTACCGCTTTCTAAAGGCGTCCAGATATGCATACCGAAAACGGCGTCCACATCTTTGAGAGAACCGTTTTCCACATAGTGACGGGATTCCGTTCCTATTTCTTCCGCCATTTGGAATAAAAGTTTCACCGTTCCGTGAATTTCTTCTCTATGGGCGGATAGTATTTTCGCCGCGCCCAAAAGCATGGCCGTATGACAGTCATGCCCGCAGGCATGCATAATTCCGTCATTTTTAGAGGCATATTCTTTCGATAAATCCGCTTCCTGAATCGGAAGGGCGTCAATGTCCGCTCTCAGCGCCACCGTTTTGCCCGGATAATTGCCTTTGATAATCCCTATACATCCGGTAATGTCATCAAAGGTCATCACTTCTATTCCCATTTTTTGCAGTTCTTCCACAATATGGCGGGTCGTATGGATTTCTTCCCGTCCCAATTCGGGATGGGCGTGGAAATATCTTCTTTGGGAAATGATATATTCTTTTTCCTGAAGTGCCATTTCTTTTATGTCAATCATGACTTGCCCCCTTTATTCAAATAATCATAAGCAAACCGGGCAAATAAGGCGGATCCTCTGTCCAGGATTTCATCATTAACACGAAAGTCTTTTGAATGAAGCGGATACACCGCCCCCTCTTCTTCGCAGTGATAGCCGAGGAAACAGAGCACACCGGGAACTTTTTGCATAATCGCGGCAAAATCCTCCGAGCTCATCTTTCTTTTCATAGATGCCAAAACGGATTCCCCATATAAGGAAACCGCAGCGTTTCTTGCCAATGCGGTGATTTCCTCTTTGTCGTTAATGACCGCCGGTTCTCTGATATCTATCTCCATAGAAACCGTACAGCCCACAGACTCCGCCGTCAATCTTGCCATTGCTTCCAGCCGGTCCGGAATCGACGCAAACACATCAGGATCAAACGTACGAATCGTTCCTTCCATGATGACCTTATCCGCCACAATATTAAACTGCTTCCCGCCGCGGACGGACCCGATCGTAACCACCAAAGGGTGAAGCGGATTATTTTCCCGGCTCACTAATGTCTGGATATTCATGATAATCGCACTGGCCGCCACAATTGCATCATGCCCCAAATGAGGCGTCGAACCGTGACAGGAAGAGCCGTGAACCGTCAGCGTGAAATTGGTACAGGAAGACATGCGGGGACCGGCTTCAATGCTGAACGTTCCCTTCGGTATTTCATTCATCACATGCATGGCCATGGCCGCATCCACATCATCAAGACAGCCGTGTTCCACATAATAGTTCGCCCCATGCCCCGACTCTTCCGCCGCCTGGAATAAGAGTTTCACGGTGCCGCAAAGCTCTTCTTTGCAGGCGGACAGCAGTTTGGCCGCCCCCAAAAGCATGGCGCTGTGGCAATCATGACCGCAAGCGTGCATCACACCGTCATTGACCGAGCAAAAAGGCAATTCATTTCTCTCCCGTATCCCCAAAGCATCTATATCGGCTCTGAGCAAGACCGTTTTCCCCGGTTTGCCCCCTTGAATCGTTGCTGTCAGACCGTAAAAATCAGGAAAACGGGTCACGGATATTCCCATGCCTCTCAATTCCTTTTCTATATATCCGGTTGTTTCTTTTTCTTTAAAAGAGCGCTCCGGATATTGGTGGATATGGCGCCGCCATTTTTGTATCTGCGGTAAAAAATCCGCTGCTGCCTGTTTAAAATTCATTTCCGTTCCTTTCTTTACAGCTTTTCATAAATGATTTTGCATCTCAATTATACAATAAAAATAACAGGCGGGTATCCCCACCTGCTATTTCATTCTTTACGGAAGTCTTACAAATCCGCCGGGTCCCAACGGCAAATCCAAGACCACCCAAACCGACAGCAGCAAAATCCATGCGACGGAAAATGCAATAGAATAGGGAAGCATATTGGCAATCACTGTTCCCATTCCCGTATCTTTTTCATAACGACGCACAAAACCCAAAATCAGCGGGAAATAATAAAACAGCGGTGAAAGCGGATTGGTAATGGAATCGCCGATACGGTAAGCCACTTGCGTAACCGCCGGATCATACCCCAAAATCATCATCATCGGAACCATGACAGGCGCAAGAATCGCCCACTTCGCAGAAGCGGAACCGATGAAAATATTGACAATGCAGGACACGATAACAAGACCGATAATCAGCGGCACGCCGGTAAAATTCAATTCCTGAAGAAGCCCCGCCCCTTTAATGGCCAGCACGGCCCCCAAATTCGACCATGCAAAGTAACTTGTGAACTGGGCGCAGAAAAAGCAAAGGAGAATATACGATGAAATATCTTTAAACGCTTGGGAAATATCGGCAAACATATCCTTATCATTTTTATATTTCCCGGAAGCAAAACCGTAAACGGCACCGGGAATAAAGAGCATCACTGTTACTGTCAAGATAATTCCCGCCATAAAGGGTGACTTGCCGTCCATCACGGACCCCGTCTTCGGATCACCCAAAACCGGATTATCCCCCACGCAAAGGAGAAGCAAAACGACCAGCCCGATAAGTGTGGTCACAATGGCTTTCGTCACCGCTCTACTCTTTTTAGGTGTGAGTTCCAAAGTCGCCGCATCCAGCTCATACTTCGATAAGTCGGTTCCCGCAAAACGGGGCGCCATAAATTTCTCCGTCACAAAAGTACCGACAAGAGAAAGCAAAATGCAGGAAGCCACCAAGAAATAATAATTAATGGCAGGAGAGCCGGTATAATCGGGCTGAATCATACGGGCTGCCGCTTCCGTAAAACCATAAGCCAACGAGTCGGACATACCAATCATCATATTCGCACAAAACCCGGTCGCCACACTGGCATAACCGCAAAATACACCGAGCAAAGGATGTCGTCCCATGCCGAGAAAAATAACGCCCGCCACCGGAGGCAATACAACGAAAGCAGCATCGCCCGCCACATTACCGTTAATACCGACAAAGATAATGGCAAATGTCACAATGGCCGGCGCCGCACTTCCTAAAACCTTCTGCATAAAAGCCGCCAGAAATCCGCTTTTCTCTGCAACTCCGGCACCGATAACACAAACCAGAACCATTCCCAGCGGTGCAAATCCGGAAAAATTGCTGACCGCTTTGGCCCAAATCATACGAAAACCGTCGACAGTCATCAAGTTCACTACTTTGATCACCTTATGAGTTCCCGGATGCACTGCCGAAGTGCCCATGCTCCCGAAAACAGCCGACAAAACAAGAACAAAAACCGCCAGCAAAATAAATAAAGTAGCCGGATCGGGCAATTTATTTCCCGCCGCTTCGACAGTATTTAAAAACCTGTCCATCAAACTTTTCTTCCGCTCCGTTTCCATTTTGCGAACCTCTCTTCCTTTCCACCGGCTTGCGTTTCCCTAAAAGAAAAAATCCCGTTTATCCGTCTTGAAATCACCAACGGAAACGGGATCTTCTTTGATCGCAAGTCCTATTTAATTAACTAAAGTATAGCATAAATCTGAAAAAGTATATAGGATTTAATTGATAAAAAGCAAAATGATTTCATTTTATACATGCTATTTCCTCTTTTTCGTTTCCGGCAAAACAAAAAAGCTGTAACAGATTGCTTTCGT
>URIB01000016.1 GCA_900547785.1 uncultured Dialister sp. | reverse complement strand
GCAGGTATTTAATACGGTTCTGTAAAAACTGTTCTTTCCGTTTCTGCTCACACTTGCCCCTTTCGTCAACCTGTCGGTTGACACTTTCCCCGACAAGCGGGGACAGCTTTCCCGCATGAGTCATTTCTTTATTTTTTGTTTTTCCTATATAAAAAATATAATTTCTTTCTTCCTTAGCATCAGCTTCCCCCGAACTCGGAGGGAAGTGCCGAGCCTGCGAGGCGATAGGGGCATGTTTGCGTACACAAGTGAAAATCGTTTTTATTGGTTTTCTCATACTTATGTTTCTATTCTTTCGTGTCTGCTCATACTTGCCCCCTTCCGTCAATCTAGTGGTTGACACCTTCCCCGTGTCCGGGGACGACTTGCGATTGATATTCTTTTCTTTTGTGGCAACTACCATGTAGTTCCATTCATAAAACGCATTTCACTTCTGCCCCCATTGAGAATGACAGGCAATCATGTAATACCATTCTTGCAGCCCGCTATTTCTATTTTCCACTTTTATGCTTCTCCTACGATTCCTCTATTTTATTTTCCCATTAAAAAACCGCTATCCTTGCAGTGAAGGATAACGGCTTTTGTTTGTGACGATTCTTTCTTTTTACGGGAAGAACGGCCATACAATCGGAATCACGATGATGGATACGATCATGGATACGACAACCAGACCGGATCCGCATTTCACGTAATCCATAAAAGAATATTTCCCCGGTCCCAGAACGAGTGTGTTCGGCGGTGTGCCTACGGGACTGGCAAAGGCACAGGACGATGCAATGAGAATCGCCATAAGTACGGCTCTCGGTGATGCGCCCACTTGCGCCGCCAGTGCAATGCCTACCGGACAGAGAAGCGCTTTGGACGCTGTATTACTCATGAACTGGGTGAGTACAACGGCAAGAGCAAAGAGTACGGCTGTAATGAGATAGGGTGACGGATTTCCGCCCATAGCGGCTACGGTGTATTCGGCAATGAGTTTGCCCGCGCCGGAGGTATTCATAGCAGTCGCTACGGGAATCATACCGGCAAAGAGGAAAATGGTGACCCAGTCAATAGAGTCATAGGCCTGTCTTTCCGTAAGACATCCCGTGATAACACAGAGAAGCGCCCCGATGACGGCGGCAATTTCCAGCGGCACGATGCTTGTCGCCATGGTGATGATAACGCCGAGCATAATAATTCCGCAGATGATTTTCTTCGATTTGGAAGTTTCGTTCGCTTCGATTTCCTGTTTCACTTCTGATACATCGAAATCAGTTTCTTCCGTTTTCGGAAGCAGGAAACGCCCGAGGAAAAGCATGTAAAGAATGCCTGCCACGGTGATCGGAACGCCGATCCATGCGTATTCAAAGAACCCGAATTGAAGATCGCCCATGCCTGCCGCTTTGAGCGCCACGTTGGCAATGATATTCGGCGGTGTACCGATAAGGGTGCATGTCCCTCCCAGACCTGCCGCAAAAGCCAGCGGCATCATCTGGCGTGATACGGGAAGATGTGCTTCCTTGCAAATTCCAATCACGACAGGAATCAGGCAAGCCGTTGTTCCTGTATTGGAAAGAAACGCCGACATGGCAGCCGCAATAATCATAATGCCGATCATCAGCTTGATTTCTCCGGTACCGAAAAGTTTAACGACCTGGGAACCGATGTCCTGGGCAAGACCGGTGTAGAACATCGCCGCACCGACAATGAACATGCCGCCGAAAAGAACGACCGTCGAATCCGCCAATCCGAGAAATACCTGTTCAATCGGAACAAGTCCGAGAATCCAGCAGGCAATCGCCGCAAATACGGACGTCACTGCCAGCGGTAATTTTTCCGTAACAAATAAGATGGCTACAACAAGCAGAAGACAAAGACACTTCACTGCCGGGTCCATCATAAGCAAAGTTTCCATAGATTCTGTAATCCCCCAATTTCATGAAATAAATGTAGGCTGTCAATCAAATAAATATAAGTGCATGAGTTTCCATAGTTCCGAGCTCTCACTCGGACGGATGTATCTCAGGAAGCGTCCGGCCCGGATCTCTTTCTGTATCAATCACTTCTCCGGATATGGCTTTACGCTCTTTAATATCCGGCCGGTAGTAGTTTTTATCCACTTTTTTCAAATATTCGCGGATTCGTTTTTCTTCCTCTTCGTTAGTCCCCAATCTTTCCACCTCCTCTCGTGAAACGGGACAGACACTCAACTGCTTAAAAGATTAACATTTATTCCAATAAATTAAAAATATATTATTAGAATATTTGCATTCATGTATTTCTTTATTATTCCTCTTTTTCTGAACCGGTATATCCGAACGGAATGATATTTATTTTCAACTCCGCCAAGAAAGAAATCTCCACAAGAAAAAAGCCCTCTTTCCCAAGAGCGCCTTTTGATGATGTATCGCCGTTTTACTATTTGTTTCTCTACAGAAAATAGGAGGAAATTGCATTCCCCTGCTTACAAAATTTTCTTCTCCAACTTGCCCCTTTCGTCAGCTTCGCTGACACTTTAGCCAAGGCAAAGCGTCTCACTCACTTTTACAGCGTCGCTTTGCTCCTCGAAAAGTGGTTCGCTTGCTTCCCGACAAGCGGGGACAGCTTTTTATATGAGCCATTTCTATATTTTTGTTTTTACTCCAACTTACCCTTTCGCCGTCACCTTAGCTAAAGGCAAAGTGTCTCACTCACTTTTACTGCGTCGCTTCGCTCCTCGAAAAGTGGTTTGCTTGCTTCCTGACAAGCGGGGACAGCTTACATTTCGTATACTTTTCTCTCATATATCGACCAAGTCTTTCATTCTGTCTGCCAAACGCAATTCACCTCTGCACGCTTTGCTTGGACTCTTCGTTTTGTTTTATTTCTTTTTTGCCATTGTGCTATCATAGGAGAGAATAAGGAGGTTTTTTTATGTTTCAAGATATACATCGGACGGATTTGCAGAAATGGATTTTTGCGGCGCTTTTGGCGGCGGCGGGGGTTTTGCTTTCTCCTGTATTTTCTTTTCCTTTGGGGGTCAGCCGTGCTTTTCCGCTCCAGCATATGATTAATATTTTTCTTGCCGTTCTTTGCGGCACACGGTACGGCGTATCCGCCGCTTTTACGACTTCGCTGATACGGAATATCATCGGCTCCGGTTCACTCCTGGCATTTCCCGGTTCTATGATCGGTGCTTTTCTTTCGGGATATTTATACAAACACACTCGTAAGCTTTGGGCGGCGGTGCTGGGAGAATTTGTGGGCACTTCTCTTCTCGGCGGGCTTGTGTCTTATCCTGTGGCTTCTCTTTTTATGGGTTCGGCAAAAGGCGCTTTTTTCTATGTGTCTCTTTTTGCCGTTTCTTGCGGCGCCGGCTGTGTCATTGCTTTTGCGGTACTCAAAGGGATTCATCTTTTTCAAACAGAATTGGTGAAAAATAAATAATTTCATACATTTATTTGTTTTTATTTTCATGAGGCGGTTGCCTCTTTTTTATTTCATCAATCACGAACATCTCTTTATTTTCCGCTTATTTTATTGTCCTTTCGTCTATTGACAAAGGGAAACGGCATACGGTATAATGGCACAGTTTTAAAATTTATTTTTCAATCATTTATCGTTTTATGTTTTATTTTGAACTGTCATTTTATTTTCAGTTGACAGTCGGCAAACAAGGAGATTTTTGAAGATGAATCGTTTTGTATTGAAAGCGGCCGTTATTTCTTTTTTTGCAGGAGCGGCTTTCTCCGTTTCGGCGGCAAACCCTTTTTCCGATGTGGACAGTGATTCCTGGGCGTATCGGGCGGTCAGCACGTTGTCTGATGAAAACATCGTGGACGGCTATCCGGACGGAACATTCCGCGGGAACAAGCATCTCACCCGTTATGAACTGGCTCAGGTGATCGCCAAATTGATGGCCAAAAGTGATCGTTTATCTCCTGAGCAGCAAGCCGTAATCAAACAACTATCCAAAGAATATAAAGATGAGCTTGCCAATCTGGGTGTCCGCATTTCCGAGCTGGAAAAAAAGACGGGGCGGACGTCATTGCTTACGGAGCTTCGCACGCAGGGCGTCAACAGGTATGATAATGTTTTCAAGGATACAAAAGAAAAGCATTTTGAACTGGGCTTAAGGGTTCGTTTGAATACAATCACCCGTGTGAACGACAGAAATTATTTGTACGGCCAGCTCCAGACGCATATTTCCATGAACGGCACCGGTTTATATGATGTGAATCAGTATAATTACCATAAGGACGGTTCTTCCGATGTGCGGAGCGGTCACGAAGACGGCGGTATCCATCTGAACAGACTGCTTGCGGTTCATCAGTTCGGCAAAAAGCAGGATACGGAAAATCTTCCTTTCGGCCCGACAAGAAATCTGATCGGTATCGGCCAGTTCCCTGTCAAAATGGGGGTCACGGGATATACGTATGAGGGTGAATTTAAAGGTGCTTTTCTCCAATTCGGTGATTATACGAAGGGCGGGCATTTGACGCTCGCTTACGGCCGGGCTACGAATATCAATTACGATTACACGGGTCCGATGATGCACGGCGTGAAAGTCATGCCTATTGCCAAAAGCCGTCTGATGAATGAACTTTCCACGAATAAAGTGGTTGCCGATGCGGTGGCTAAAAATCCTGCCTTGGGCGGTTTATTGAATCAGGCGAAAGGAATGATCAACGGCAGCAAAAATATTCCCGAGTTGCAGGACAATTTAAAAACCATTGTCGGACTGATTTCCCAGAAAAATCCGGAACTGGGAAAAGCGGTCGGCGCTAAATTAGGCACGATGGATTTGGGGAAACTGGTTTCCGGGGGAACGATGTATTACAATCCTGCCACCGATATTCTGTACCCGATGGGCAAAGATGTGGTGATGGATTGGGGCGATGATGAAGATGTGCCGGCGGTCTACGCTTCTTATATTTACAAGGTGCCCGAAAAATGGGAAATCCATATGTACGGCATGAAAGCATTGGGACCGGTCGGTCATATCACGAAAGCGTATGGCTTTGCAGGTTCTTACGATATCACCCCTAAGTGGAATGTCCATGGTGAATTTGTAAAAAATCTCCGCAAGCTGCCTTTAAACAATGAACGTCCTTATGCGTTCAATTACGGTATTTCTTTCGGCAAGGCAAATGTTTTGAAAGAAAAATCCTATTCCTTCGGCATTGATTATGTATACAGCCAGGCAGGCACGTATTTCGGCGGGTCCGGAAATGACATCGCCGACCAGTATATGGGACATGTATACAAAAATTGGCACGGTCTGGGAAAAATGCCCGCTTACTTTGCTGATAAGATGGACGCTTTGACGGACGGCGACGAGTCGAATAACAACAATAAATTCGGCGGTGCGAAATTCTTCCTCGCCAAGGCGCAGTATGTTCCGATGAAAGGTCTGATTCTTGAAGCCGATTACGGATTCAACGCCAAAGATATGGGCGGAAAGAAGATGGACAATATTCTTTTGCTGAAAGCGACCGCTTATATTAAATAAAATTTTGAAACACAAAAAGCCTTCACATTCCGGTGTGCAGGCTTTTTTCTTTGGGGTGATTCCAAATTTTCATGATTTTCAAGAAAGATTTCTATCTGCTCTCGTTTCCGCAGCGGCGGTAAACCAAAGGGGACGATCCTTTTTTATTTTTTCCGCTATGCGTATCTGTTCCTCTTCACTCTGCCCTATAAGGAAAAACGCGGACCCCGACCCGGTCATGAGCACAGGGCAGTGAAAGGATTTCAAATAGCGTGATGTTTCTTCCAATGCGGGATATACAGGAAACAGTTCTTTTTCAAAATCATTGGAAAGCGCCGCCGCCAGTTTCTCCGGATTTCTTTCTTCTAAGGCACGGCGGCAGGCTTCCGTCGTATTTTCCGTTTTTTCGCCAAGTTTGTCCAAAATTTCATAGGCTCTTTTCGTTTCTATCGGCACATCGGGCCGGACAATGACAAGAAATAATCTGTCCGCGCCGGATAATGGGGTCAGTTTTTCTCCGATACCCTGACAGCGGCAGCAACCACCAACCATGCAAAACGGAACGTCCGCGCCAATTTGTTTTCCCATATCCAAAAGTTGTTCCGCCGGGAGATTCGTTTTCAGCAATTTATCCAATCCTCGGAGCGCCGCGGCCGCATCGGACGAACCGCCGCCCAGTCCCGCCTCGGCGGGAATATATTTTTCCAGCTTCATGCGGACGCCGCCGGAAATTCCCGTTTCCCGGAAAAACAATTCCGCCGCTTTCCACATAAGGTTTTCTTTTCCGAAAGGCGCACGCCCTTTTGTAACGGCAAGGGAAATTTCGCCGCTTTTCTCCAACGTGATTTTGTCATGCAGGGAAATACTGTGCATGACGCTGTCTATATCATGATAGCCGTCTTTCCGCTTTTTCCCAATAGAAAGGGTCAAATTGATTTTCGCAAATGCTTTTTCTATAATCATTTTTATCCTCAAATTGCTATTTCTTTTATTATATCATTCCGTCTCTCCGAACCGGTTCCTTTTATATCGAATATTTTAGTTGTCATTTTGTACCGTTTACAGTATACTTTAGTTGAACGAATATTTTCGATGTAAAAAATAAGGAAAGAAGGAATTTGTATGTACGGTATGTTTTTTGATGATTATGACACACCCGTTTTCCGTCCCCCCAGTGAAGCGGAAAGTTTTATTCTCCGTGTCACCCGCGGGTGCGCGCACAACAGCTGCACCTATTGCAATATGTACAGAGGCGTGAAATTTGAAAAGCTTTCAGATGAGCAAATCATGCGGCAGATTGCCATGGCGTATTCCACGGATGCCGAGAGTGTGCGCCGTGTATTTCTTGCTGACGGCGATGCTCTCGTTCTTCCCACGGAACGACTGCTCAAGATTTTATCCGTTTTGAAGAAATATTTCCCCCATCTGGAGCGTGTGTCGTCTTACTCCGCCCCGAGAGATATTCTCGGAAAATCCGTGGAAGAATTGACGGAGCTTCGTAAAGCAGGCTTGACGCTTTTATATTACGGTATGGAAAGCGGAGATGCCCGGACACTCAAAGATATACGGAAAGGGGTCAATGACAAACAGTCCATCGAAGTGGGTCAGCGTGTCATTTCTGCAGGTATGCAGCTTTCTATCATGATCATTCTCGGCATTGCGGGAAAAGAGGGAAGCACCCGCCATGCTCTGGCGACCGCCCATGCCATCAATGAAATCAAGCCGACCATGCTGTCTGCGCTCTCGCTCATGCTCTACCGGGGCAGTGAATTGAAAGAGCAGTTTGAACGGGGCGAGTTCCACCCGCTCACACCGGCCCAACTGATGGAAGAACTGAAGCTCATCATGGAGCATGTGGATTTGCCGGAAAGCGAGCATATGATTTTCCGGAGCAATCACGTTTCCAATTATATCCGACTTGCAGCCACTCTTCCCCGCGATAAAGAGCAGCTGCTGAGCGATATCGACAGAAGCATTCATCATCTGAAACAGATGAAAAACTGGGATATTTACAATCACGATTTCACGAAATAATAAAAGACTCCGCTTTGAACGGCGGAGTCTTTTATTTTCACCGGAAAAATCTCCCTGTCTTTCCGCTCCCATACCTGCTATAATGGGCAAAAGAAATCAAATCGGTTTACGGAACCGTCATCATGGACAAGGAGGCCATTTCGTTGGACTATATCATCAACCGCTGCAAAGATCCTCTCTTTCTGCGGCGTTTTCTTTTTACTCTGGCAATCACCGTTGCCGGATCTTTCATTTATGCGGTGGGGCTCAATTTATTTCTCGTGCCTCACCATTTTCTCGCCGGCGGTCTGACCGGCATAGCGATGATTTTGCATTACCTGCTCGATCTTCCTATCGGTATCACCAATATCGTTATGAATCTTCCTATTTTATTTCTCGCTTTGAAATATATGGGACGGTTTTATACGGTCATCAGCATTTTCGGCACGTTTATTCTCTCCGTTTTCATCGATCTCACCGCTTTCATGTCGGAATGGACAGTGGTCAAGGATCCGCTCACGTCCGCTTTATCCGCCGGTGTCATTATCGGCGTCGCCATGGGAATTTTGTACCGCTACAATTCCAGCACGGGCGGTCTTGACGTGATCGGCGCCATCATCAAAAAGTGCTGGAATTTGGAAATCGGCTATGTCGTTTTCGCCCTCAATTTCATTATCATCATGTCCAGCGCCTGGATTTTCACCCTTGAACCCGCTATTTGCACTTTAATCTGCATGTACATCAATGCCACCGTTTCTTCCCGTATCGTCATCGGTTTTGCCCAGAGAAAAGCGGCGTTTATCGTATCGGATAAACCGCTGGAAGTGGCGGATACGATTCTCAGAAATATCCACCACGGAGCGACTCTTTTATACGGACAAGGCGCATTCAGCGGGCAGGATAAAAAAATTGTTTTTGCCATCGTCAATTTACGGGAAATCACAAAACTCCGTCGTTACATAGAGCTTATCGATCCCCATGCCTTTCTTTTCATTATGAATACGACGGACGTTATCGGCCGGGGATTCACAAGCCCCTTGATGACGAAACTCCCGAGTTCCACCCGTTATGCGTTGGACGAAAACGGGGAAATGATTCCTACCCGTTCCTGGACTTGGGAAATGGAACAGGAATCGGCCCATTGCAGAAACAAATAGGTTTTATATGCAGACAACGAAAAGGCTCCTCTCTCTTTGACAGAGAAAAGGAGCCTTTTCGTTTTGTATCGGTATCGTATTTTATTTTTTATTTCTTGCCGCTTCCGCAGTCATGCCCTTGGCAGCCGGAGCAGTGACACGCTCCCTGCCGGCAGGATGAACAGGAATCACCGCCGTGACAGCCGCAGCCGGCGCTTCCAAGCATCATCTTCCAAGCATACCGGAGCGCCAGTACAAACAGAACTCCCACTACGACAGCGACCAGATAAGATATGGTATTCATTAAATTTCCTTTCTTATTGCACCCGTTTTTTTATCTTTCCGTTTCCATATGTCCCGGAAGTTCTATCTCTTTTTCTTTCGGAGCCGGACGGAGAATGAAATAGGCGGCCATCAGACACAGCGCTATCGCCACGCCCTGTCCCGCCCCGAAAGGCGCTCCGTAAATCAGCCAGTTTCCTAAATTATACGCAACGAGTGCCATGGAGTATCCGAGAATAATCTGGAATGTGATGGCAAAAACGGCCCATTTTCTGCTTCCCATTTCACGCCAAATGGTGGATATCGCTACGATGCAGGGCGGATCAAACAGGTTGAGAATCATGTAAGAGAAAGCGGCTATCGGTGTGAACATACTGGCAATACCCGCCATGACAGCCGCATCTTCCGCTTCTTCAGCAACGCCGTTCAAAACAGCAAGTGTACCGATGGCGCCTTCTTTTGCCATTTCCGCAGAAATAACGGCCACCGCTCCTTTCCAGTCACCCAGTCCGAGAGGAGCAAAGATAAAGGAAACCATATGTCCGAAAGCGGCAAGGAATGAATCTTCCACATCTTCCACCATTTCAAGACCTGCACCGAAGCTGGAAAAGAACCAGATAATAACGCAGATGACGAAAATAATGGTACCCGCTTTGATAATGAAGGCTCTTGCCCGTTCCCACATGTGGAGCAGCACGCCCTTCATGGAAGGAATGTGGTATGCCGGAAGTTCCATGATGAACGGTGCGGGATCACCGGCAAAGAAATTCGTTTTCTTTAACGCAATACCACCGAATACGATGACGGCAATACCGAGGAAGTACATGGACGGTGCCATAAGTACGGAGTCGGGGAAGAAGGTGGCAGTCACCATAGAAATAATGACAGCCTTCGCGGAGCAGGGAATGAACGAACAGAGCAGTATCGTCATCCGCCGGTCCCGTATATTTTCTATCGTCCGTGTCGCCATAATGGCAGGAACGCTGCAACCCATACCGATAATTATAGGAATGAAAGATTTTCCCGACAGTCCGAATTTACGGAAAATGCGGTCCATAATGAAGGCAACCCGCGCCATATAGCCGGAGTCTTCCAAAAGGGACATGAAGAAGAAAATCAGAAGAATCTGGGGGACGAAACCGAGAACCGTTCCGACTCCGCCGATGATTCCGTCAATCACAAGTCCCGACAGCCAGTCCGGCGCTTCTATGCTTTCCATAAATTCCGTGGCGGCGTCATTGACGATTTCCCCAAAAAAGACATCATTTGTCCAGTCCGTCATCCAACCGCCCAACGTGGTGACGGAAATATAATACATAAGTGTGATAATGGCAAAGAAAATAGGAAGCGCCAAAATACGGTTCGTCACAATCCGGTCAATCTTATCCGACAATGTATGCCCCTGTATTTCCCCGCCGCGGATGCCCCTTTCTTCCATAAGCCGCGAAATATAAGCGTATCTCTGATTGATAATAACCGACTCCGCATCATCATCCATTTCTTTCTCCGCTTCTTTGATATGCGCCTCTATCCGGTTTTTCACGTCTTCACCAAGATCAAGACCCGCCGTAGCTTCCCGGTCCCGCTCAAATAATTTGATCGCATACCACCGCTGGAACTGCGGCTCCACGAGATGAGAAATCGCTTCCTCTATATGGGCGACGGCATGCTCTACGCTGCCCGTAAACACGGCAGGAATATGGATACCCCGGCGATTTTTCGCCGCTTCCACCGCTTTCGCCGCCGCTTCCTGACAGCCCTCACCCAAAAGAGCGGAGATTTCCACCACTTCGCAGCCCAATTTTTCTCCCAGCTTTTCAATGTCGATCGTTTGTCCTGTTTTCCTGAGAATATCCATCATATTCACAGCTACCACAACGGGGATTCCCACTTCTATCAGCTGAGTCGTTAAATATAGGTTGCGTTCCGGATTGGTGCCGTCAATGATATTTAAAATGGCGTCCGGCTTCTCGTTGACGAGATAATTCCGCGCCACCTTCTCTTCCAAGGAATACGGTGACAAAGAATAAATACCGGGCAAATCCTGGATAATGACCTCTTTATTTCCTTTCCATTTTCCATCTTTCTTATCCACCGTCACGCCCGGCCAATTTCCCACATACTGGGAACTTCCCGTAAGCTCATTAAACAAGGTGGTTTTTCCGCAATTCGGATTTCCTGCCAATGCTATACGTATCAAAACTGTCCAACCCCTTTCACTGCTCTTCCACTTCAATCACGGCAGCTTCATCTTTCCGGATTGACAACTCATACCCTCTCACGGTCACTTCCACCGGATCTCCCAAAGGTGCCACTTTTCTTACATAGACACTGACACCCTTCGTCATTCCCATATCCATGATCCGCCGTCTGAGCGGCCCCTGTCCGCCGACTTTGATAATTTTGGCCGTTCCTCCCACAGGAATTTCCTGCAATGTTTTCATACGCTCTCCTCCTTCAGCGATCCCCTGTCTTTACAAGGAAATTTTCTTTTCAAATAAAAATACGAGAAGCCATGGAGCTGTCTATGGCTACACGACTTCCTTTGACCTGTATAATGAAATTCCCCGCCACTTTACTGATAATCAGCAATTCCGCACCGACAACAAATCCCAATTCCGCCAAATGCTGGCGGATATCGTCTTTGCCGGAGATTCCCTGTATCCTTACTTTCTCCCCCTCATGAACCACCATCAAAGGCAGCATATTCTCATCTCCAAACCGTAAATAATTATCAATATCATATTGCTTTTCCATTATATTTTTTACCCCGCCTTTTGTCAAATCCATTTCCCTTTTGCTGAACATTTCTAAAAAACTGTCCGCATGAAAATCACCGGCAGCGCAGTAAAAATTCACAAGGGATACAAGACAAAACTTTCAATATCATCTGCAAACAAAAAATCTATATCATTTTTGAATAATAAACAAAACCGAAATGACAGCAGAAAAAACAATTTGTACCGTACAGCGAAAAATCCGGCAAGGGATAACAGAGAAACGTATTTATCAAGAATTAAAAACTATAATTCTTTTTTCCTTGATGTCTGCTTCCCCCGCTCTCGGAGAGAAGTGCCGAGCCTTGCGAGGCGATAGGGGCATGTTTGCGTATACAGGTCAGAGCATCATAGAAAAACAAAAAGCACTCCTGCCGTCATTCTTGAGCGGTGGAAGTATGCAAATGAATAGAACCGAACAGTAGAGTAATGCGTGTTAGCGAAGAATCCGGCATAGGATAGTCGCAAAAAGTGTATTTACCAGTATCCTTTGCCAGATTCTTCACTTCGTTCAAGAATGACAGGCAAGTATTAATACGGTTCTGTAAAAATTTTTTTCATATCTGCTCACACTTGCCCCTTTCGTCAACCTGCGGTTGACACTTTCCCCGTGTCCGGGGACAGCTTACGGTTTGCATTCTTTCTTTCATTATCAAGCCGGTGGGAACAGCTTACGGTTTATGAACTTTTCTTTTTGTAGTCATTTAATAATTAATACTTTTATAAAACCATACTTCTTTTTCCCTTAGTGCCAGCTTCCCCGAACACGGAGGGAAGTTCCGAGCTTTGCGAGGCGATAGGGGCAAGTTGGCGTACACAAGTTAGAATATGTAATACCTGTATCCTTTGCCAGATTCTTCACTTCGTTCAAGAATGACAGGCGAACAGGTAATACCATTCTGTATAAAATCTTTTTACTGCTCTGCTCACACTTGCCCCTTTCGTCAGCTCCGCTGACACTTTAGCCAAAGGCAAAGCGTCTCACTCACTTTTACAGCGTCGCTCCGCTCCTCGAAAAGTGGTTCGCTTGCTTCCCGACAAGCGGGGACAGCTTACACTCTCTATTCTTTCTTTTATGTACTCAATTCGCATCAGAACGTCATGACAAAACAAAAACACAACTGCCGTCATTCTTGAGCGACGGGCAGAACCGAAATGTTAATAAAAGAAAAGAATATCATATGACTCTTAGCGAAGAATCCGGCATAGGATATCGTCAAAAGCGTATTTAAATATTAAAAAATATAATTTCTTTTTTCTTTAGTCGTTTGCTTCCCTCGCACGCGGAGGGAAGTGCCGAGCCTTGCAAGGCGATAGAGGCATGCTTGCGTACACAGGAAAACACATTTAATATCTCCAACCTCTTGCCTGGATTCTTCACTCTCCCCATACTTTTTTATAACGCTACTCCCGACCGCTTTTTACGACCGTTCAAGAATGACAGGCAGGTATTTAATGCCATTCTGTAAAAACCGTTTTTCCGTATCTGCTCACACTAGTTCTGTTTTTGCGCTTGGTATTTCTTTTGTATTTCCTGCTCTTATTTTCTTCTCTTTCTTTTTACAAAAAATATTTTCTAAAGCATTTAATTTTTATATCAATACTTGTATAATTAAAACAGACGGTAAAGGAAACCGATTCAATGGGTAATCCCGAAAGGGGATTTTTATCCGTTTCCATGACATGTTTTATGGAATCCGGCGTAAAAATAAATAACCGGCCGTATGACCGGGTTGGGTTGGCTTCCTTTTTCATATTGTTTTTCATTTCAGCAGAAAGGTCGTGGCGTAGAAGAAATGAAAGATTTGGTGCGGCTTGAGAGTATTACGAAACGCTATGACGGTCATGTCATTATTCCTCCTCTGAATCTCACTGTTCATGACGGTGAATTTTTGACGTTGCTCGGGCCTTCGGGCTGCGGCAAGACGACTTTGCTCCGTATCATTGCAGGTCTGGAGAGTCCCACATCGGGCAAGGTCATTCTTGACGGGCAGGATATCACCGCTTTCCCGCCTTATAAAAGAAATGTGAATACGGTTTTTCAGAATTATGCACTGTTTCCTCATATGACGGTGGAAGAAAATATCGGTTTCGGATTGAAAATGAAAGGCGTTGCCAGAGAGGAAGCGGAGGAGCGTATCGGAAAGGTGCTGAAGCTGATTCAGCTCGAGAAGCTCAGAACACGTTATCCCGGTCAGATGTCGGGCGGCCAGCAGCAGCGTGTCGCTATCGCCCGTGCGCTTGTCAATAATCCGAAAATGCTTCTTTTGGACGAGCCTTTGGGGGCTCTTGATTACCAGCTCAGAAAGACGCTGCAAATCGAATTGAAAGATTTGCAGGAGGAGTTGGGTCTTACTTTTATTTTCGTCACTCACGATCAGGAAGAGGCTCTCACTATGAGCG
Source organism: uncultured Dialister sp. (assembly GCA_900547785.1). Taxonomy (GTDB): domain Bacteria; phylum Bacillota; class Negativicutes; order Veillonellales; family Dialisteraceae; genus Dialister. The sequence continues at coordinate 15,849 of URIB01000016.1, read as the reverse complement.
ACCGCATTGTTGTGATGAAAGAGGGTGTCATTCAGCAGGATGATGATCCCGATACGATGTATCATCACCCGAAAACGACTTTTGTTGCCGAATTTATCGGGGAGAGTAATTTTTTCCGTTTTGGAAATACGACGCTCGCTCTCCGTCCGGAAAAGCTGAATCTTTGCGGCGAGCATGATGTGTCCGCCGATCACCCGGCGCCCCGTCTTTTCGGCAGGATTGACGATGTCATTTTTTACGGCACCATTGATAAGGTTTTTATCATTCTTGACGATTCCGGTCAGGAAGTTATCGCTTACCAGTATTTTGATGATGTCAAGCGTTGGGAAATCGGTGAACGTGTGGGCATATGGTGGTATGAGAAAGACGGGGTCACGGTAGCAAATGAATAAAAACGGCAAGTGGCTTGTCACGCCCTTCGTGATCTGGCTGGTTCTTTTCTTCATCATTCCCATGCTGATTGTGGTTACCGTTTCTTTTGCCGGCCGCACCGCCTACGGGCAGATTCTTTTCCAATGGACTTGTGAAAATTACGCCCGCTTTTTTGACGCTCTTTATGTTTCCATTTTTGTGCAGACTCTTTTTGTGGCAGTGGTGACTACGGTCTGTACGATTTTCATGGGATATCCTCTCGCTTATTACATTGCGAAACTGCCTGAGCGGATCCGGCAGAAAGGCCTGATTTTATGCATGATTCCTTTTTGGATCAATTTCATTATCCGTTCTTATGCATGGGTTATCATTCTCCGCACACAGGGCGTTATCAATACCCTTCTTTTAAAGCTCGGTATCGTCGATTTGCCCATCCAGTTTCTTTATAATGAAGGGGCTGTCATGGTCGGCATGGTTTATGCACTTCTTCCGTTTATGATTCTTCCCGTTTATGTATCTGTCGAACAGCTTGACCACCGGCTTTTGGAAGCGGCGGCGGATCTCGGCGCTTCTCCTTTCAAAGCATTCCGAAAAATCACACTGCCCCTTACGATGCCGGGGATCGCCGCCGGAACGATTCTCGTTTTTATTTCTTCTCTCGGCATGTTTGTCATTCCCGATGTCATGGGAGGATCCAAAGCCTTTTTGGTGGGCAACGTCATACAGAATCAATTCCTCTCCGCCCGGGACTGGCCTTTCGGTTCGGCGCTGTCCATTCTTCTTTCTCTTCTTTCCCTTGTCCTGATTTTCCTCTACTACAAAGCCATCCATGTACGGAAAGGAGGAAACGGCCATGCAAAAAACTTGGCGTAGTCATGTTCTCCTCGCTTATTCACTGGCGGTTCTCGCTTTTCTCTATCTGCCTCTCCTCATTCTGGCTCTCTACTCTTTCAATGACTCCCGCCTCAATGCGGTTTGGACGGGATTTACTTTCAATTGGTACACCGCTCTTTTTCAAAACCGCCACGTGTTGGAAGCTTTGATCAATACGCTTTTCATCGGCGCCGTTTCCACCGTCATTTCCACCATTCTCGGCACGACGGCGGCCATCGCTCTTCACAAATACAAATACCGTTTTGAAAATCTGCTGAACGGCTTCATTTATCTTCCCATTCTCATTCCTGAAATTGTCATGGGACTTTCTCTTCTCGTTTTATTTTCACAAGTCGGTCTGCCTTTGGGCAAGCCGACCGTCATACTCGCTCACATCACGTTCTGTCTTTCCTTTGTCGTTATCACCGTCGGTGCCCGTTTGGACGGCATGAAAACGGAATATGAAGAAGCGGCGAGCGATCTGTATGCGAAACCCTGGCAAAGTTTCCGTTATGTGACACTTCCCCTCATCATGCCCGGTGTCGTCGCCGGCGCTCTCATCGCTTTCACCCTTTCCATTGACGACTTTGTCATCAGCTTTTTCGTCGCCGGTCCCAATTCGACGACCCTTCCCCTTTATATTTACGCCATGGTGAAGCGAGGCATTTCTCCGGAAATCAATGCCCTCTCCACTCTGATGATTCTTGTAGAAATTCTTCTCGTTCTCTTCGCCGATTTCCTTCATGTGAAACAGCTTGACCGCCGTGAAAAGCGGCAGGAAGAACAACTTCTGTAGAAAGAAAGGACTGTCCATGAAAAAACTGATTTCTCTGGCACTCTCTCTTTGTTTTTTAGCCTTTTCGGGCTGTAGTGAAGAAACAAAGACAGATAAACAAGACGGGCAAGTACTGAACCTTTTCAGCTGGGCGGATAATTTCTCTCCCGAAGTACTGGCGGACTTTGAAGAGAAATACCGGTGCAAAATCAATTATGACGTGTTCGGAAGCAATGAAGAACTTCTCGCCAAAATTCACGCCGGCGGTTCGCAGTACGACCTTATCCAGCCCTCGGACTATATGGTGTCCACTCTTTTGAAATTGGATCTGCTGGAAGAATTGGATAAATCAAAACTGCCGAACACCGCCTATATTCTCCCCGAACTCCAAAACCCGCCATATGATCCGGGCGGCCGCCATTCGGTTATCTATACATGGGGCGTCACGGGCATCGCCTACAACACCAAATACATCAAAACTGCGCCCTCCTCCTGGTCCGATTTATGGAATGACAATTATAAAGACCGGCTGATTCTTTTAAATGACAGCCGGGAAGTCATCGGTATGGCCCTCAAAAAACGGGGATATTCCGTCAACGCAAAAAATCCCGATGAAATAGGAAAAGCTATGGACGATCTCTACCGTCTTTCCCCGCTGATTCTTGCTTACGATACGGACACCATCAAACAGAAATTCATCGCCGAAGAAGCCTGGATCGGCACCATGTGGTCCGGCGACGCTTCTTTCTCCTACTTGGAAAATCCCGACATCGCTTTCGTCATTCCCAAAGAAGGCGCCGTCATCTGGGCGGATACTTTCGCTATCCCCAAAGGAGCCAAAAACAAAGAACTGGCGGAAGCATTTATCAACTACCTCTATGACCCTGAAGTGAGCGCCAAAAATTACGAATACATCGGCTATAACGATCCGAATACGAAATCAGCGCCCTACCACTCGGAAGAATACAAGAGTGATCCCATGCTGAGAGCCGCTAAAGAATACATTTCCCTCGGAGAATGGATTGAAGACCTCGGCGAGACTCTCCCTCTGTACGACAGAGCCTGGACGGAACTGAAAATCAGAAGATAAAAGAAATCAAAAAGGCGTTCCCGGAAAGAACGCTTTTTTCATGCCCTATGCCCATCTTTGATTGCTCCCGGAGAATCCGATTCCTTTTCCTCCGTTTTCGCCGCCATGATTTTTTTCATTTCCCGATTGATGATCGCCGCCATCATTTCTTTCGCCGCCGCATCGGGATGCAGTCCGTCAGCGGCAAAAGACGCGGGCATCATTTCATAACTTTCAAAAGGACCTGCCGTATCGATATGCACCTGTCCGCGAATCCAATCATTCACCTTTTGGAACTCCGATTTCCAATTCTCCGCCGTTTTCTGATGATAATACCGCTCTATCTCCACCGGATTAACCGGCAAAAGCGTAAGAAATATGGGAATAATCCCCGCTTCCCTGCACATCGTCTGAATCATCTGTAAATCTTCGATAACCGACTCCGCTGATTTCCCGAGACGCAAATTATTCGTTCCGCCCATAATGAGCAGATACCGCACACGAAAAGGAAGCACATCCCTTGCAAACCGCTCCGCCATCATGAAAGTTTCATCACCGCTGCGGGAAAAATTCATAACCGGAAAATCAAGATACGCTCCGTAATTATACGACCAATCGGCAGGACTGTAAGACATGCGGCCGCCGCCGTGACTGATACTGTCCCCCAGAATCCCCACAACCCGCTCCTCCGACGGATCATTCACTATTTTTTCAGCCTCGCTCCACGCTCCGAACGGTTCACCCGCCCCGTCCAATCCGCGGACACGCCAGAAAAACGTTCCGACCCGCGGAACGGGATCAAACAAATCAGGCAACGTCACCACCTCTCTGTAAACGGGATTATCAAACACAGGCCCCTTCTCTCCCGCCTTTTCCTCTGCCACCTCGACTTCATAAGCCGCCGCCCCCGGAACGGGAACAAAAGAATAAGCCGGGTAGAGCAGTACCGTACCATTTCCCCCGTGATAATGCACCCTCGCCACAGGAGAAAGAGCAGGCAAAAAACGGACAGATTCCTTCAAAGAACAAGGCAAAGAAAAATCGGAAAGCACAGCCCCATCAAGACCGATGCCGCGGACACGGAAATACAAATCCCCCCGCCCCTTATAAGACGAAAAAAGAGAAACCGGCAAAATAATCCCGTTCCTGAACACATGAGAATTTCTATATACAGGCGGCTTCATTTCTTTCCGACCGAAAAATTCCTCCTGAGGAAATATCTGTAAATCATACCAGACCGCCTCCCGATTTTCCGGCCAAGACAAAAGAAAAAAGCGTTCCTCCCCGCCATCGGCCGCCGCCGTCAAAACCGCAAGCCATAAAAAAAGAATCAAAAATAAACGCCGCATCAAGCCGCCCCTTTCCATATGCATTGAGTATACCCGTCCGAAAGAAATTTGCCAACCCGTCCGGCCGATGGCAAGAAATAAAAAAATGACGGCAAAAGTGAAAAGTGTTTTGCAAATGAAATTAAATAATAGGTGTCACGAAAAGAACGAATACTAATTGTGAGCCGTCCACGGAAACGGGGACGGTGGCGGTGTTAGCCGACGAAAGGGGCAAGCGTGAGTAAACACATAAGAATAGAAATAAATGTGAATGGAAGCAAAAGGGTAACAACAGAAGTGGAATATGTTTTTCAAGCGGTATTGAATGGAAGTTGTTACAAAAGAAAAGAATATCAATCGTAAGCTTTCCCCGATCACGGGAAGCAAGCGAACCACTTTTCGAGGAGCGAAGCGACGCTGTAAAAGTGTGTGAGACGCTTTGCCTTTGGCTAAAGTGTCAACCGTTAGGTTGACGAAAGGGGCAAGTGTGAGCAGACACGCAAGAAATATTTTTACAGAACTGTATTAAATACTTGTCTGTCATTCTTGAACGGCCGTAAAAAGCGGTCGGGAATAGAATAATAAAAAAGTACGAGGTAGAGTGAAGAATCTGGACAAAGAATACGGGTGTTAAATGCATTTTCCGATAACCTATGCCGGATTCTTCGCTATCACTCATTACTCTGCTTTTCCGTTTTTATTCATTTGCATACTTCCACCGCTCAAGAATGACGGCAGGGGTGCTTTTGGTTTTTCTATGATATTCTAACCTGTGTACGCACGCTTGCCACCGCATTCGGGGGAAGCTGCCGCTATAAAAAAAGAAATGAACCCGGATTTGTTCCTGATTCATTTCTTCTTTTGCATTTTTATTTTTTTGCATTTCCAAATGATGATATTCGTCACAGATACGCCATGGCGATACAATTTTTTATGGTTTCTTTCCCGGTTGCCGGCCGCATATGCAGTCATTTCTTGTCACCGGCAAAGCTCCTATCTTTTCATTTGCTATTACTTGTGTTCGAAAATATCGACTCTTCTGTTATTTGCCCGGCCTTCTTCCGTCCGGTTTGTGTCTGCCGGATCTTCTTCTCCCTTGTACATGCCTACGAGCTGATCAATATCCACACCGTGGGCAACGGCATAGTCGGCTACTTTTTTCACTCTGCGGATTGCCAGAGCGTCATTGTAGTCTTTATCCCCGTTGGAATCCGTTCTGCCTACGAGTTTGAAAATATGTCCCGTTTCTTTCGCTCTTTCCACAAAAGCATCAAGGTTTGCTTTCTGTTCCGCTCCCGGGGTATCCGAGTCATTGGCAAAGTGAATGCTGTTGAAATAGTAATCGTTTTCCGGGGCAACGACTTTGGTTTCTACTTCCTCCGGTTCCGTTCTTTCTACGGTAACGACAGTTGTATCTTCTTTTTCATAGGAGTCGTACTCTCTGTAAGGAGTCGTTCTGTCGTGACCCGACCCGAAACGATAGGAAACACCGGCAAGCCATCCCTGATAGGTTACGTTCTTTTCGGAATTTCCTTTTGTATTCAGATAGCGATACCCTGCATTAACGTCCAGGTTCCGGTCCAGTGCATAGTTGACGCCTGCTTCCCAAAGAGAGGTATTTTTGGTTCCTAAAGCGCCTTTTGCATAAAGATCAAGTTCGTTTGTCAACGGTTTTCTGGCAATCACACCCAGTTGAAGGACATTATTGTCTCTGTCTTCCGCTCCTGTCATTCCCAAAGGAAGATTTTCCATGGAAATGCGGTTATATCCGCCATAAACCGCTACTTGGGGATGCACATTGTAAAGGAGATTCAATTCCCGGCTGTACCCGTCAATGTACTTGGTATCCAGTCCGTGATGCTGAAATTCCACAGCATATCCGTCGCCCAATCCGTAAGTCACTCCGCCGTCAAAATTCCAACGGGAAGAAGAGCTGTATCCGTCCATTTTGGCTTCCGGATGACTCATTCCCGCATTGACTTCCCATTCTCCTTGTGTAAATTCCGTTTGCGGAGATGCGTAAGCCGTCATGGTAAGTGCTGCCGCACAAGCGAGCACTGCTATTGTCTTTTTCATATTGTTTTCCTTTCTATATAAAAAAATCCCTATACATATTCCTCACTTATTATTATAACATATTTCTCTTTCTCATGATTTTTCCGCCGAATCATTCTTTTTCTCTTCTTTTATAATTTTTTTCTTGATTTCTTCCAAAGACATGCCCTCTTTTTTGGCTATCATTTTTTTAAATTTTTCAAGATGCTTTTTCAGTTCCGGCGACAATTCCGGATATTTCGGATTGATTTTTTTCAGGGCATGGACGGCAATCAAAGCGACTACATAGCGGGTAAACCATTTATTATCGGCAGGAACAATGTACCACGGCGATTCTTCCGTCGACGTTTTTTCAAAAATTTCTTCATACAATTCCTGATATCTGTCCCAATATTCTCTTTCATTGATATCGGAAATGGAAAATTTCCAATTTTTTTCTTTACGGATAATCCGGTCAATCAAGCGTTCCTGCTGTTCTTCTTTTGATACGTGAAGAAATATTTTTACCATGGGAAAGCCGTTCTGCGCCAGATATTTCTCCCAATGGTTGATCTGTTCAAAACGATTCTTCCAAATATTTTTATTCACCAAATTTTCCGGCATCTGGCTGTTTTTGATGAGATCATGAATCCGGGTGACAATCACGTCTTCATAATGGGAACGGTTAAAAATTCCGATATTTCCTCTTTCCGGCAATCCCTTATTGATGCGCCAGAGATAATCATGATCCTGCTCTTCCAATGACGGCTGTTTGAAAGAAACGACAGAAACGCCGCCGGGATTCAAGTGGGAAAATACATGATTGATCGTCCCGTCTTTCCCCGCCGCGTCCATGGCCTGCAAAACGACAATCAGACCGTGCGTATTTTCAGCATAGAGCGCTTCCTGATAACTTTTCAGCTCTTCCATCACTTCAGGAAAAAACTGCTCTTTTACTTCTTCCTTTTCAATCTCCACATCTCTTCCGGTCCTGTATTTTTCTAAATGAACCTTTTCTCCCGGCTTAACACGGTAGCGGTCTACATCTATCTTTCCTTTTTTTATTTCTTCCATAAAATATCCCCCTTATCCCTTTTTTTCATTATAACTTTTTATACGACCATAATGAAATAGAATTTGGCTATGATATATAATAAAAGAAAAAAGGAAATCCTATGGAAAAGAAAAAAAATTATGAATCCCTGAAAATGCTTTCCGATACGTTTCATCAGAGTAAAACGGGCAGCCGCCTCTTCCATGACCGTTCTTTCCTTTTCTTCCGGCTTCAACAAAAATGGAAAGATATGGTAGGAGAAATGCCTGCCAAATATTCCTATATCGGCTTTGGAAAAGGAAACACCCTTTTCATCTATGTCACCAATTCCGCTTTGATGCAGCATCTTTTTATGATGAAATCGGAACTCCTGCAAAGAATCAGAGAAGATGAATACGGAAAACAATTTACGGATATCCGCTTTCTTGCCGGATCACCGAAAAAAGAAATGGCCGGAAAAACCACGGTCGATTCCATCAACAGCCGCCTTGCTTTCCGGGAAAAAATGTATGATCAGCCTTTAACGGACAAAGAGAAAAAAGAAATCTCCGCCTGGACACATGTCCATATCAAAGATGAAAAACTGCGGAAAACTTTTGAAAAAATGATTGCCCGTTCCTATGAGAAAGACAAAGCGGAAGTCGCCCACGGCTATCACCCCTGCATAACTTGCGGACAGCTGATTCCGAAAGCGCAAACCCTCTGTGTCCGCTGTGAAAATAAACTGGAAAAAACGGAAGAAGGCGCCTTTATTCTTATTTTAAAAGAAAATCCTCACTACAAATATGAAGACTGTCTTTCCATTTTGAAAAAACAGAGAAATCCGGTAAAATCCATACCCGGCCGCCGACCTTTTTCTTATGAAACCTATGCGTCCGCCCGGGAAAAATGGATACAAAAACAAAGAGAGGCGATTTTCCAAAATACGGACGCCCCGCTCCACAAACGAATTCTTCTTTCTCTCCTTATCCACAAACCGCTAAAAAATATCACCTTAAGGGAAGCAGAAGAAGCCCTGCGGAACATGAAACAAAGTAAATACCATTCATACGATAAAAAGTAAAAAAGTATTTTTCTTTCCTCTCATAAAACAGTGAGAAAAGAGAGAAATACTTTTTTATGTACAACAACTTTCCCATTTTGCCTATGAACGGAGACAGCTGACACTAATAAAAAAGAAGCTATAGTTTTGAAATCTATATACTTGCTTATAGGTTCTGAAATGAAAAATAGGGAACTCAAGCCTTCCCTCCGAGTTCCGGGGAAGCTGACACTAAGGAAAAAAGAATTAATGGTTTTTATTTATATATACTCTTTTGACGATATTCCTTGCCGGATTCTTCGCTATGAGTCACATGATGTTTTTTCTTCCATCAACATTCCGATTCTGTCCACTGCTCAAGAATGACGGCAGGGGTGAATTACATTTACGAAAGGCAGTAAGTGACTTTTCGCCCAATAAGAGAAAAATATTAATTGTAAGGCTTCCCCGCTTGTCGGGAAGCAAGCGAACCACTTTTCGAGGAGCGGAGCGACGCTGCAAAAGTGTGTGAGACGCTTTGCCTTGGCTAAGGTGTCAACCGTCAGGTTGACAGAAGGGACAAGGCTGAAAATAAACGAAAAACAGTTTTACAAAACGGCACTAAATACCTGCCTGTCATTCTCGAACGAAGTGAAGAATCTGGCAAAGGATATGAGTATTACATATCTTGACCTGTGTACGCAAGCTTGCCCCTATCGCCTCGCAAAGCTCGGCACTTCCCTCCATATTCGGGGGAAGCTGACACCAAGGAAGAAAGAAATTATAGTTTTTTAGATAAGAAAAATTTAGAAATGACGCATATAAAAAATCCGCTTTTTGAGCGGATTCATTTTGTTTCACGGGAAACATGAGTCATTTATAATTCGATTTCTTCTCCGATTTCTCCGAGCGTATCACCGGCCGTCGTCACAAGGGCCTGTATTTCTTTCTTTTTCAAATAGGAAAAGAGAGCTTTTTTTCTTTTTTCATCCAACTCACTTCCCACATCATCAAGAAGAAGAACGGGATACTCTCCTGTTTCTTCTTTTATAAATTCCAATTCTCCCAATTTCATAGCAAGAACCGCTGTCCTCTGCTGTCCTTGGGAACCATAAGCGGACAAATCTTTTTCATTCATTTTAAAAAGCAAATCATCTCTGTGCGGTCCTATGGACGTGTGGCAGAAACGGGCATCTTCTTCTCTTTTTTCTGCCAATTTTTCCAAATACCATTCTTCACTATCCAAATATCCTCCGCCAGTTTTTTTATATTTGATTTCCAGATTTTCTTCTTCTCCGGTCAGCACCGCTTCCATATCGGAAAGATAGGCATTCATTTTTTTTATGGATTCTTTTCTTTTTTTTACAATATATGCCGCGCCCCGGGCGATTTGCATATCCCACATATCCACTTCCGGCTTTTTTTCTCTCCGCTGTGCCATTTTAAAAGCCGCATTTCTTTGCTGGACTGCTCTTCCGTATCGGAGAATTTCTTCATAATATCTGGGACTGACCTGAGAAATTTGCATGTCAATAAATCGCCGCCGCCCCTGGGGAGACCCTTTGACAAGCTGTAATTCATCGGGCGTGAAAAGAACAGTCCGGAAAAGGCCGACAAGATCTTTTTTCTTTGACGGCGTTTCATTGATAGAAATTTTCTTTCCCTCATCTCTTCTCATTTTGATTTTGATTTGATGCGTCACACCGCGGATATGATAGTCAAGAAGAACGGTTCCCTCTTCTTTCCCGAAACGAATCATTTCTTCATCGCTTCCCGTACGGAATGACTTTCCCAGAGAAGCCGTATAGACAGCTTCTAAAATATTTGTTTTTCCGGTACCGTTATTTCCTTTAAAAATCGTAAGACCGCCGCAAAGGTGAATCGTTTTATCTTCAAAATTCCGTATTTCTATAAGTCTTACGGTTTCACATTTCATGACCATTCCCCAATAATTTCACAGATTTTTCCGTCAATTTCCAAAATATCGCCGGGACGGATTTTTTTTCTTTTTTCATAAACTTTTTGCCCATTCAATTGAACGTTATGATTTCCGATAAAAAATCCCGTTTCTCCTCCGGAAGATATATAGTTTTCTTTTTTCAGAAATTGGTCAAGTTGGATATATTCTCCTTTGATTTCTGTTTTTTCCATAATCAGCGGCCTCTCATGGGAGTGACGATATAGCGGTAGGCTTTATCTTCTTCCTGTTCAACGAGCATCGGACCGCTTTTCTTAATATGGAGATAAATTTTTTCACCTTTAGAATGTTTGATAATATCTTCAATATAAATACAATTGAATGTAATTTTCACATCATCACCGTCAAGTTCTGCCGGTATTGTCGTTTCTGAACGTCCTATTTCAGGATCTTCTTCATAGGCTTTGAGCTGTCCTTGTGAAAATTCAAAATTAATGGTCTTATAACTCATATCCCGGGAAATCGGACTTACAAAGCGAACCGCTTCTTCAAACTCTTTCAAATCCAGGGTGGCATGGAGATCGAAATTTTGAGGGAAAACTCTTTTATAATCCGGATATTCTCCGTTGATTAAATTTGAAACGAAATACGTTTCTCCGAAAGAAAAAGCGACATGTTTACTGGCCCAGGATATTTCCACCGTGGCATCTTCTTCCGCAGGAAACATACGAACCACTTCCTGAAGAACATAAGAAGGACAAATAAAACGTCCGCTTCCTGAAGCCGGTTCATCAAGAGTGATTTCTTTTACCGCCAGGCGGTGAGAATTGGTTCCCACCATGGTAAATGTATTTTCCGTAATTTCACATAAAATGCCTGTAAATATCGGATTTTTAGAATCTGTCGATGCGGCAAAGGATACTTGATTTACAATTTCCGTCAGATCTTTACATTTAATATGCGCATGATAGGTATGATCAATTTCACTCACCGTAGGAAATTCTTCATTTTCACGGGTCGGGAATTTAGCAGTATACTGTCCCGCTTTAAAGTAAACCGTAGTTTCTCCTTTTTTCTGTTCCATGACAACCGATCCCTGCGGCATCATTTTGATTGTGGAAAGAAGCTGCGGTGCAGCAATGACGACAATGCCTTTTTCTTCTATAGAAGCTTCGCAAAAAGTGGAAATTCCTATAGAATAATCATTGGCCTGAAATTCCGCTTTTTCTCCGTCACAGGCGATAAAAAAACCGTTGTTTGTATTGGATGTCACTTTTGTTTGTGCTGCGCGTTGTACTTTTTCCAATGCGCGGCTCAGATCTTGGGAATGAAATGTAACTTTCATGGCAGCTCCTTTACTAATACTGAAAATAAATAAGAGAGTAGCAGTAGCAGTAGTACAATGTGAATAAGTGAATAAGTTTGTGAAAACCTTATAACTTCGTCTTTTTTTGTGTTTATATCTGTGTGAAAATCTCCAATTTTTATTCACTGTTTTCAACAAGCATTTATTTTTTCTTTTTATTCACATGTTATAAACAATTTATTCTTTATAAAAAGATCATTTTTTCACACCTTTTTATCCGTGTTTTTCTATTTTATTTTTTAAAATTTCAATCGTTTTGACTGTGGAGGGATCATTTTGCAAATCTTTTTCCACTCTTTCACAGGCATAAAGGACGGTGGAATGGTCTTTTCTCTTGAAAGCATCCCGCAGATTGGGGTAGGATTCATTGAGTATTTTACGGCAGAGATACATGGCAATCTGACGGGGAATCACAATATTTTTCGGACGTCCGTTGCCGAGAAGCTTATCTTTTCTTACATTATAATAGTCGCAGACAATATCTATAATATAAGGAACAGTAATACGGTGTCGGTTATCCGGAGGAATAACCTCGGATAGAGCTTCTCTTGCCATTTCAAAAGTAATGGGTAAATTTCTCACTCGTGAGAAAAGAACCAGTTTATTGTAAGCCCCTTCCAGTTCTCTGATGCTCGTATTGATATGGCTGGAAATATAGTCCACCACATCGTCGGGAAGATTGATTTTTTCTTTTTCCGCCCTTTTTTTCAGAATCGCACAGCAAATTTCATAATCCGGCGGTGAAATATGGGCAAGAAGTCCGCTGGAAAAACGAGTTTGCAGGCGGTCTTCCAGTTCTTCTATATCCGATGGTGTCCGGTCGCTGGTAAGAATGATATTTTTCTTATTATCAAAAAGCGTATTAAAAGTATTAAATATTTCCGTGGTAGAAGAACTTTTTTTACCGCCGAAAAATTGAATGTCATCTATCAGCAGATAATCAAGATTTCTGTATTTTTCACGGAAACTTTTATTCTTACCGCTCTGGATCGCCTCGATCAGCTCATTCGTAAACGTTTCACTGGATACAAAAAGAACGGATAACTCAGGCTTTGCGGCATTTACATAATTGCAAATCGCATGGAGAAGATGGGTTTTTCCAAGTCCGGACGGACCGTAAATAAATAAAGGATTATAAGAAGAATACGCCATATCCGGCTCGACGGCGGACTTGGCCACCGCCAAAGCCGCTTCAAAAGCCATATCATTACAATTGCCTCTGACAAAATTATCGAAGGTATTATTTTTATTGACCGGATTCGGATTAAACGGACGGGATTCCGCATAAGAAGAAACCGGTTTGAATAAAGAATCCTGATTAACAACCGGCTCTATGGAATGAATACTCGGAAGAGATACGTCACCGATATCCTGTATTTCCGGTTCGGAAAAATCGGAAGAGGTGGAAAAAGAGGGTTCTGTTTTTTCTTTGATCATCGGAGAAGAAGGAAGGGAGAAAGAATTGCTTTGCCAATCTTTTTCTCCGGCATCGCCAATGATGGAAAGTGAAACGGCGGAGCCATATATTTCGGAAAGAAAACGCTCCAATTTATCCTTATATACCGCATGGATCCAGACGGACAAGTAAGGTTCCGCCACCATAACGGTGAATGTGCCGCCGCTGAAAGAAACGGGATAAATCCGGCGGTAAAATTTTTCATAATATTGGGGATTTTCTTCTTTGATATAAGAAAGAACCCGTTCCCAAAGTGAAAATAAATCCATAAAACCACCCTTATACAGTTCACAAGAAAGCTGTTAATTTCCTGTGAATCATTGTGAATAAACGCAATTTTCTGTGAATAAATAAAAAAGCATATAAAAAATAATCAGAAAGAATCAGAGAAAATCAGGAATACGATTTTTTATCATCATCTGTGAATAACTTTATTGTACCATTCCAAAATGACTCTGTACATGTACAAGATGTGGGACTCTTTTTTTTAAGTCTACAATAAGAAGAACGTTCTATAAAATAAAAGGGAAAAAACTTGCAATTTCAAAACATATTTGTTATTATAGTAAAGTCACATACAGATAAAGGGGCATAGCGCAATTGATAGAGCAACGGTCTCCAAAACCGTAGGTTGGGGGTTTGAGTCCCTCTGCCCCTGCCACATGGCCCAGTAGCTCAGCTGGATAGAGCACTTGACTACGAATCAAGGTGTCGGGAGTTCGAATCTCTCCTGGGTCACCAAAAACAGACAGTACCGGAAAAGGACTGTCTGTTTTTATTTACGCAAAAAGGTATATAATGAGAAAAAGAAAAAAGGAGAATTGCCATGGCCGGAACGATTATTTTTGCTTGTCCCACCCTTCAAAAAGAATTGATCCATGCTTTAAAAGAAGCGGAAAGTAGGGCGGTTCTTTACCTTTTGCCTGATGAACTCCACAAAAGCCCGGCGCATCTGAAGAGTTATCTTCAAGAAAAAATAGACAGCGTATTGTATGCGGACCGGGTTATCATCTGTCCCTCCGGTTGCGGCGGCGGAACGATAGGCCTCAGAGCCACCCATACGGAACTGGTCCTGCCGCGGACGAGAGACTGTCTTGATATACTTTTATCCGGGGATAATCTGAAAGATATTAAACGTCCTAAGCATGGTGTCTTTTTCACGGAAAGTTGGGCAGAATACAGTAAACGTTCTTCCATTGATGTGGACAAAATAATTAGAAGCAAGGGTGAAGAAGAAGGAAAGGCATTTTTAAGAAAATTATATAAAGGATTTGAACATTTTTATATCATTGATACCGGAGTTTATGAAATAGAACCGGTCCGTGAATATTTAGAGAAACTAAGAAAAATTTTGGATGGACAAATTGACACAGTTCCCGGGAAATACGGAATTTTGAGGAAAATAGCCTCCGGTGATTTTGACGAAGATTTTCTCATTTTGAAAAAAGGAGAAAATGTTCCGGAAAGTTATTTCACCCTGGATAGGGACTTATAAAGAAAATAAAAAAGCTGCGAAAGAATAAGATTCGCAGCTTTTTTATGTTTGCATCATTTTTCAACAGTAGCTTAGCCGGATAAAGCACTTGACTATGAATCAAGGTATCGGGAGTTTGAATTGATTCCGGGGCACCAAAAACAGACAGTACCGGAAAAGGACTGTCTGTTTTTATTTGCAAAAAAGACAAGAAAAAAGATTACCGGGTGGACGCCCTCCGGAGTCAAAATCCGGCCCCCACCATATGCCCACGCATTCGGAGCTCCGCAGCTAATGGCGACTTTCTGTTGTCGGCAATCTTTTCATTAAGTATATTATAAAATTGACATATTGAAAAGCAAATTAAATGAATTAAGATAAGAATTATAATAAGGTGTGCAAAAACGAATAATAGAGAATATCAGTTGACAGTAGCAAAGAAATGGGAAATTTGCTTTCGGTAAAGGAAAGTTTGCTATAAGTAGAAGATATAAAAATAAAGTTGTAGAACTTTCTAAGTGAGAGTATATTACAATCATGCATGAACATAATACTAAAATTTAGAGTAAGGGAGTTTCAAAAACATGTGGGAAAAATTGGAGAAAATTCTTAGAGAAGTATGCAATGATGAAGATTATATATTGGGAATCAAGACACTCCTTCCCACCGAAGCAAATAAAGAAGAGATGCTTGATGCGATTGCACAAGGAATTGTTGATAAAGAGGCTGATGAAATCTCTGAATATGCATTGGCAATTTATAGTGATACGCCATTTGAAGATTGAATTATATTTTTTATCCAATCTCATACAAACGGCTTTTTTTGCAGGAAATTTAACAATAATTCCAACTTCTCATATTTGTTTTTCTGCCTACAGGGTGGAATCAAAACGTACCTGAAACAGCAAAAAAGCACTGAGGCACCGGAAGCATGTAAACTAATCCGGTATTACTAAGCGTACAGACCACTTGCTACGCTAACCTAAGTGTTTTTCATATGTATTATAACTCTCGATATAAACAATAATCAATGCTATTCATTGAAAATAGAAAGTCTGCCGGTAGAAGATATAAAAATAAAGTTGAGATCGGAAGAGCGTCGTGTAGGG
>URIB01000015.1 GCA_900547785.1 uncultured Dialister sp. | reverse complement strand
TTTTCTTGTAACAGTTACATCGCCTGCCGTGATATTTGTGATGTTGTCCCCGTCTACAAATTCCGCGCTGGTGAGACCTTTGAGTTTCTTGGAGAGTTTGACTGCCAAACCGCCATTGTCGCCGGCTGTTCCTACCACGCCGATATTATCATCAGAGAGGTCGGCTGCTTTCGCACCGCCTGTGATGTTCAGCTGGGTATTCAGTTTACGGATGACAACATCTGCATTATCCCCTTTGAATTTCAGACCGTCGTCCAAGGTGGCTACTTCGTGGTGATTTCCTTTTTCATCTTTGTAGATGATACGGGTGATTCCGTCTTTGCCGTTTGTTCCGTCAACACCGGGTTCTCCTTTTCCTACTGTGATTTCTGCACTCTTTCCGTCTTTTCCGTTAATGCCGATTTTTCCGTCTTTTCCGTCTTTACCGAGGGTGAGTTCGTCATTTAAGGAGAGATTGTAGGTTGTTTGTCCGTCTTTTGTTTCCTTCGTGATTTTCAGGTTGCCGTTTGTTTTGTTTTCTTCTCCGTCTACGGTTACTTTTGTTGCTTTGCCGTTAGCGTTGACGGTTTTGGTTAGGTTGGTGATGTCCGTAGCGTTTTTATCCGCTTTTTCATTCACGACTTTCAGCTGTGCCACGTTCACTGCATCGGTATCTTCGCTGCCTGCGGCTACATTGGTAATCTGTCTTGTCGCACCTGCTTTTCCTACGGATACCGCCCCGTTACCGGATTGCCAAGCATCTGTCATCTGTTGTTTTTCTTTTACAGCAGAGAGGAAATCCGGGTGTCCGGCTTCCCATTCATCCAATTTTTCTTTCGCTGTTTTTCCTTCTGCTGAATCTCTTGGTGCATCCAAGTAAGCCTTTAGTAATCCATTATATTCATCGGCTAAAGGAGCAATCTTGCCCGTAAGCTCGTCATATTTTGCTTTTTGTCCGGCAGATTCCAGTGCTTTTTCCAATGTGCTGTTATCGCCACCTAAAGCATAGCCGATTTTGCCTTTTTCACGGTCCGCCACAGAGTAAGCGCCGACTGCTACCGATTCATTGCTTTTCGCCTGAGCCGAAACTCCGAGAGCCGTAGTAGCTACTCCGGTCGCGTTAGCTGCCGCGCCGAAAGCAGACGCGGTTTTTCCATTCGCAACGGCGTTGCTTCCCGTCGCTGTAGAAGCTATCCCCATGGCTTTTGCTTTGGCTCCCGCCGCTGTTGCAGCTACTCCGCTCGCATTGGCACCCACGCCGAAAACGCTCGACTCTTTAGCGACCGCTTGTGCATAGGGTCCTACCACCGTACTGTAATTGCCCTGCGCTAACGCGTGCGGTCCGACCGCTATCGCGGAGACCCCTTTAGCACCGTCATTATTCCAGTTCGTTCCCTCAGGCTTGGCACTTTCATTAGCGTTGACGGAGAAATAATGTACTCCGCTTTTATCCACTTTGTCATTCAATGCTTTCAGCTGTGCCACATTGACCGCATCATGATCATCGGCGCCGCCTGCCACATTGGTGATACGACGGTAGTTCTGCTCAATCTTTTCATTGCCGACCGTATATTCTTTATTTCCTACCGATACGACACCGTTTTCTTTCTTGAAGGTTTCCTTGGATAAGTATGCTTCTGTTTTAACATCATCGGCAATATTGGCAAGAGAATTATTTCCCAAAGCGATAGAGTTATCGGAAGCCGCACGGGCATGAGAACCGACAGCCACCGACTTGGAAACGCCTTTCTTGCCGTCCAGCGTAGATGTGATAGCGTAATCGCCCAAGGCCGTTGAACTTTCACCAATCGCTCTTGCAAAATGCCCGATGGCTATTGAATCCTTTCCTTCCGCTCTGGCCTGTTTGCCCAATGCATTGGCATAGTGACCGATGGCTTTGGACATGACGCCGACAGCCACTGTATTTGTATCAAATGCTTCCGCACCTGCTCCGACAGCGGTATTCTGATACCCGAAAGACTTCGCTCCAAATCCTACAGCCGTCGAGTTCTTCGTTTCTTTGCCGGCTTCCACAGCGGTGTCATCGTCAACAGGCATATAGTAGTTATCCGAAACGCCTATATCCGGCGTGGTTCCGTCCGGCGCCTGTTTGCCGATATAGGCGCCTCTGCCGATAGCCGTGCCATTCCATGCCGTGCTGTCCGTCGTTGCTTTAAATCCAAACACGGAAGAGTGATTCCCCTCTGCTTTGGTCAATGTACCGACAGCGAGAGCGACCTGTCCCAATGCTTTTGCTCCGCGCCCGTAAGCGCTAGAGTCATTGGTTCTCGCTTCCGACTGTACGCCAATTGCCAGCGAATTGGCTCCTTTCGCCTCGGCGGCAAATGCCATGGCAACAGCAGTCGAAGCCTTCGCTTTCGCTGCCTGTCCGATAGCTACGCCCCAGCCGCCGGTCGCCTCGGCTTCTCTACCAATAGCGATATCCGAATATCCGGCCGCCTTTGATTTCCAGCCCGTTGCGAAAGCAGATTCGCCTGCTGCCGCGGCATTTTTCCCGATAGCGACCGCATCTTTCCCTGTCGCACCGTCATTATTCCAGTTTGTTCCGGCAGGATTTGCGGTGTCGTCTGAATTGACAGATAAATAATGAACGCCGCTTTTATCCACTTTGTCATTCAATGCTTTCAGCTGTGCCACGTTGACAGCATCGGTATCTTCACTGCCTGCGGCTACCCCTGTAATCTGGCGGGTGAATCCTGTTTTGTCATTTCCTACGGAAACGGCCCCTCTCCGTGATGTCCAGGGAGCGGTCATGACAGCATATTCTTCTGTCAGTCCTTTCAACTCCTTCTGGGCTTTGTCCAGGTTCATCATATTTGTTGGACTTTGATCCGCGTTATAGGCTTCCTGTGCTTTTGCAAGCTTCTCTTGCGCCGCCAGATATTTTCCTTTGAGTTCTTTGAAAGCTGCTTCTTTCCCTGTCGCTTTCATTGCTTCTTCAAAGTTTTCGATGGCTTTGCCCGTGGTAGGGAGATAGCCCTTCACGTCTTTTGCACGATCCGCTACTGAGCTTGTCCCGAGAGCAACCCCCTGTTCCACTTTATTTTCTGAATATCCGCCGATTGCGACCCCGAAATCTTTATTTGTTTTGGCGTTAAGACCCACAGCAAGACCTGCGTTGTCAAAGCTTGTCGCGCCCGATCCGATAGCCATGCCGTAATTCTTGATATCTTCTGCTTTTCCGTCTTTTCCTTTCTTCCGGAATTGGTAGAACGTTTTCTGGTCGTCATAATCCGCTTTCCCGTACCATGCTTTTTCTTCATCGGACAGCTTATTATATTCTTCTTTGGTAATGCCCTCTTTCAAAGCCGCTACGGCACCCGAACCGATGGCAATGCTTCCTCGTCCGTAAGCTTCACCCAGTCCGTAAGCAACCGAACGTTCGCCGAATGCTTTGGTATCATGACCTACCGCCGTAGCAAAAGCGCCGATCGCGCGAGATGCCGAGCCGATGGAAACACCTTGTGCCCTGTGTTCTTCTGTTCCGTGAGCTTGTGATCCTTTGCCTATGGCAATGCTTCCGCCGCCTTTCGACGAAGCATTTACACCGATAGCGATTCCCCAGTGCGAATCCGCTCCGTCATTGTTATAATTTCCGTCTTTCGCCAGATTTTTTTCATTGTCCGGTCCGATGGACAGATAATGGATTTTATTGCCCTCCACTTTCGTATTAACCGCTTTCAGCTGCGCCACGTTCACCGCATCAGTATCTCTTGTGCCTGCGGCAACATTGGTAATCTGGCGGCTTTCAATTATTCTGTTTCCTGCCGCATCCATTCCGTCCGCGCCTACGCTGACAGCCGCTTTGGTTGCTCTCCATGTCGCTTCGAGTTTCTCTTTCGCCGTCAAGGCTTCTATGAAGTCCGCATGCTGTCCTTTCCATGCATCAAGAGCCGCTTTCGCTTCAGCTTTTTTATCTTTCGTCCGGGCATCCTCAAATGCCTTTGTCAAATTGTCGTATTCCGATTTTGATTCATTGACTTTGGCTGTCCACTTGTCATAGTCTTCTTTTTTATTCAGAGTGACCAACGCTTCCTCAAAGGTGGCACTGCTTCCTGTAGCGATATAACCGATTTCGCCGGCTTGTCTATTTGCTACAGAGTCTGCACCTAAAGCGACGCTGCCGGATTTTTCCGCTACAGACTGCGCCCCTATCGCTGTCGACAGCACTCCTTTGGAAACCGCTCCGAGACCCACTGCCGTCGAAGCTATTCCATCCGCAGTCGTTCCTGCACCGACCGCAGTTGCCTGTTTAGCGGCATCACTGCTTGTTCCGACAGAGGTTGCGACACGATCATTGGCATGCGCCTGCCAGCCCATGGCCACACCGCCTGCCGCCACAGTGGCATGTGCCCCGAATGCGGTGCCTGACTCTTTGGCTTCTGTTTCTGTGCCGAATGCCATGGCGCCTTCGCCGATGCCCTTTGCTTTCCAACCAAAAGCCGCCGCACCGTTTCCTTTCGCATGGGAATCGGTACCTAAAGCGATCGTTCCCAGTTCATTGACATTCCCGCCTTGTGTATTTAATGTGCCTTCCACTTTTGAGCGAATTCCAATCGCAATACCGCCGGGAACTTCCATATCCGCTTCCTGTCCGATGGCAATGCCTTCGAAAGCATTGGGATTCACCGTCGCTCCCGTTTTCGGCACGGCTTTGGATTTATAACCCATGGCAATACCGCGCCCCTGACTTGTTGCGGCTTCACCGATAGCAATACCGCCGTCACCCTTTGCTCCGTCATTTTCATAATTGGAGCCTGCTGTCTGTTCTTTCTTCAGCGGATTGACAGATACGTAATGAATCGCGCCTTTATCTACTTTGTTATTCAGTGCTTTCAGCTGCGCCACATTGACGGCATCGGTGTTCTCTGAACCTGCGGCTACGCCTGTAATCTGGCGGGTGTATCCCTCTTCTTTATTTCCTACAGCCACTGCCGCTACGCTGGACTTCCATTCGTTCGTTTCCTGCGCTCCTGCCAAATAGCCGACAATCCCTGCCTCTCTATCCGCCTTGCTCCAGGAACCCAGCGAAACTCCGTATTCTGTTTCTGCTATGCTGTGATGCCCCAGTGCCAAACTGGACGTTTTTGTACTTTGTGCATTATACCCAAGTGCGACAGCATTTTTTGCCAATGCTTTGGCAGAGAAGCCTACCGCCGTTGCTGATTCTCCGATTGCTTTTGCTTGTCCGCCCAGTGCCGTTGCAAAATCTCCTTCTGCAGCACTTATGGATCCGATAGTGATACTTTTTTCTCCATCTGCTTTTGCATCACTGCCAAACGCCATCGCTTCGCTTCCCTTTGCATTAGCCTGTGCACCTAAAATGACCTGCGCCGTACCGCCGCCCAGTGAATGGGCACCATTTCCTATAATGACGCCATAGGTGGAGCCATTATCCCCCTCGTGATCTTTCGCATTGCCACCGATTACGATACTCCCATTAGACGCTTCCGCATCATGGCCGATGGCAATCGCATCCATAGCTCCCGATTTATTTGTTTTTGCATTTTTACCTATGGAAATACCTGTTGCGTTATCCGCATGGCTATCTTGTCCTATAGCAATCCCGGGACCGGTACCCGCCGGATTCGTAGCCGCAGACGCCAAGCCGCCTGTCATAAGGCACCCCCCCATGATAGCAGTAATCACCGCCGTTTTCAGGAGTTTCCTCTCTCTCGTGACAGAAGCATTCTTCCCGTGTCCTTTCGCAATTTCAGAAGCCACCACCCAAGCGTTTCTGACTTTGCTCCAGACCAGTTTGTAAATTTTGTTCATGCAAATTCTCCTTTACAAGTGAAATCCGGGATACTTAAAAAAATATCCCTTAAGAAATAAAATTTCTGCTGGTTTTATTGTATTCTATCAGCAGATTTTAATCAAACAGAGTTTGAGTCCTTTTACAAAAAATGCAACAGAACCAAACAATAATTCTCTGCTTTTCTCCTTTTTAATTTGCAAATTTATTAGTTTATTGCAATATATAACTATTTATATTTATTTATACAAAATTACTTTCTGTTTCAAAATATATTTCAATATTTCATTATTTTATTCCATTTTTCATTCATGATTACAATTTTTGCATAACTACCCCCCCCGATTTTTGCTTTTTACTCATACATGATCGGTGTTAGGAGTTTTATGCAAAGAAACATTTCACCTGCCGTCATTCTTGAGCGGCGGACGTATGCAAATGAATAAAACAGAACAGTAGAGTAATGCATGTTAGCGAAGAATCCGGAATTGAATACAGGAAAACGCATGTAATACTTGCAACCTTTGCCTGGATTCTTCACTCTACCTCTTACTTTTTATTATTCTATTCCCAACCGCTTTTTACGACCGTTCAAGAATGACAGGCAAGTATTTAATACCGTTCTGTAAAAATATTTCTTGTGTTTCTGCTCACGCTTGCCCCTTTCGTCAACCTGTCGGTTGACACTTTCCCCGTAGTCGGGGGACAGCTTGCGGGTTGCATTCTTTCCTTTTATATCAACTGCCATTTAATTTCATTCGCAAAACTCATTTCAACTCTGCCGTCATTCTTGAGCGGTGGGAGTATGCGAATGAGCAGAACGAAACCACAGCGTGATGAGTGATAGCGAAGAATCCGGCAACGGATAATCGTCAAAAGCGTATTTAAATAATAAAAACTATAATTTCTTTTTTCCTTAGCGTCAGCTTCCCCCGCATACGGAGGGAAGTGCCGAGCCAAGCGAGGCGATAGGGGCATGTTTGCGTACACAGGTCAGAATATTTAATACCGTTATCCTATGCCGGATTCTTACCGCTCCCGTTGGTCGGGTATGGCGTTTCACTCATTTTTACAGCGTCGCTCCGCTCCTCGAAAAATGGTTCACTTGCCATCACTTCGTTCAAGAATGACAGGCAGGTATTTAATACGGTTCTGTAAAAACTGTTCTTTCCGTTTCTGCTCACACTTACCCCTTTCGTCAACCTATCGGTTGACACTTTCCCCGACAAGCGGGGAAAGCTTTCAAATCGCATACTTTTATTTTTCCGACAAGAGGGGACAGCTTACGATTGATATTCTTTTGCGACAACTTCTATTTCATTTGCAAAACTCATTTCAACTCTGCCGTCATTCTTGAGCGGCAGGCAAAATCGGAATGATGATGGAGGAAAAACATAATCTGACTCTTAGCGAAGAATCCGGCAAGGGATATCGTCAAAAGCGTATTTAAATAATAAAAACTATAATTTCTTTCTTCCTTAGCCGTTGCTTCCCCCGCACGCGGAGGGAAGTGCCGAGCCACGCGAGGCGATAGGGGCAAGTCTGCGTACACAGGTCAGAATATTTAATACCGTTATCCTATGCCAGATTCTTCACTTCGTTCAAGAATGACAGGCAAGTAGTTAGTTCCTTTTATAAAAACTATGATTCTTTTTTCTGCATGTATTGTTTTTTTTATTTTTCTGTTTTATCCGTATCGGGGCATGCAAAAAGCGCCACCTTTTCAAGTGACGCTTTCTTATCCGGTTTATTCTTCCGTTTCTTCCGGTTCCGTGACGACGTCAATCGACGCAATCCTGTCTCCTTCTTCTAATCTTTGGAGAATAACGCCTTGGCTTCCTTTTGCTTTTTTACTGGAAATCTGGTCGGCCGGTATACGGATGGTAATGCCCTGTTCGGATACACCGACAAGTTCATCTTTGTCATCGGCGGCTACAAGGGCGACCACTTCAAAGCCTTTCTTGAAGTTGATGGTTCCTTGTCCGTTTCTTTTTTGCACACGGTAAGCGGATTCCGCATTTCTTTTCGCATTGCCGTCAGCGGAAATGGTAAAGATGTCTTTATCGGCGGCAATCACAACGCCCACTACATCATCGGCTCCGCTTTCTTCGGAAGATTTGAGACGAATGCCGTGAACGCCCGATGCGCTGCGGCTCAAGGGTCTTACTTCTTCATCATCAATAGAAAGGCGGATTGCCATGCCCCGGCGTGTACCGATGATAATTTCTTCGTCGCCTTTGACGGGAAGAACGGCGACAAGGCGGTCATCTTCTTTCAGACGGATGGCAATAAGTCCGCTCTTGTTGATATTTTTATATTCTTCCAGCGCCGTTTTTTTCACATAGCCGAATTTGGTGACCATGAGAAGGTATTTCGTTCCTTCTTCGGCCGCGTCTATGTCCAGCATTTCCGTAACGTATTCATCGCTTCCCAGTGAGGTGATGAAATTAATCATCGCACTGCCTCTGGCGGTCCGGCTCGATTCGGGAATGTCGTAGGCAGTCTTCATATAGACTTTGCCTTTATTGGTGAAGAAGAGGATTCTGTCATGGGTCGATGTGGAGAGAATCTTGCGGACGTAGTCGCCATCTTTCATTTTCAGTCCGCTCACGCCCCGTCCGCCTTTTCTCTGAGTTCTCAGGTCGGAGGAATCTATCCGTTTGATGTAGTTCTGTTTCGTCAGCGTCACCGTCATCGGCTTGTCGGGAATTAAGTCTTCAATCGCCATATCTCCCAGAGCGGCGGCAATTTCCGTTTTCCTGTCATCGCCGAATCTGTTCTTTTCGTCGAGCAGTTCCGCTTTGACTACGCCCATGATTTTATCTCTGCTTGAGAGCAGATCGCGGAGGTAAGCAATCGTTTCCTGCACGTCTTTGTAATCTTCTTCAATTTTATCTCTTTCCAGTCCCGTCAGTCTTCTGAGACGCATGTCGAGAATCGCCATCGCCTGTTTTTCAGAGAGATTGAATTTGGAAATCAATGCGGTTTTGGCGATTTCATCGGTCCGGGATTCACGGATCGTCTTGATCACTTCATCAATGTGGTCGAGGGCAATCAGGAGTCCTTCCAGAATATGCGCCTTGGCTTCCGCTTTGTCCAGTTCAAACCGGCTTCTTCTCGTAATGACTTCTTCCTGGTGTTTCAGGTAATAATAGAGAATCTGCTTGAGGTTTAAAATCCGGGGATGCCCGTTTACAAGAGCAAGCATAATGGCTCCGAAGTTCACCTGGAGCTGGGTATGCTTGTAGAGGTTATTGAGCATAATCTGGGGATTCACATCGGCACGAAGCTCGATGACGATACGCATGCCTTTCCGGTCGGATTCATCCCGGAGCGCGGTAATCCCGTCAATGACTTTTTGCCTGGATAAATCGGCAATAACTTCCACCAGACGGGCTTTGTTCACCTGGTAAGGT
Source organism: uncultured Dialister sp. (assembly GCA_900547785.1). Taxonomy (GTDB): domain Bacteria; phylum Bacillota; class Negativicutes; order Veillonellales; family Dialisteraceae; genus Dialister. The sequence continues at coordinate 21,109 of URIB01000015.1, read as the reverse complement.
ATTTCCGTTACGATAATGCGGTTCTTGCTGCGTTCCATTTCTTCAATTTCCGTTCTCGCTCTGACCGTAATGGAACCCCGGCCGGTGTGATACATATCGGAAATTCCTTTATGTCCCTGAATAATAGCGGAGGTCGGGAAATCCGGCCCTTTGATGTGAGTCATCAGCTCATCAACGGTTATTTCCGGATTGTCAATCATCGCACAAAGTCCGTCCACCACCTCTCTTAAATTGTGGGGCGGAATATTGGTCGCCATGCCGACGGCAATTCCGTACGAACCGTTCACCAAAAGATTGGGAATACGGGAGGGCAGAACGAGCGGTTCCTGCAAAGAGCCGTCGTAGTTGGGCATGAAATCCACCGTGTTTTTATCAATGTCACGGAGCATTTCAAGCGTAATCTTCGACATACGCATTTCCGTATAACGCATGGCCGCCGCGGAGTCGCCGTCAATGGATCCGAAATTCCCGTGCCCGTCCACAAGAGGATAGCGGGTAGAAAAATCCTGCGCCATACGAACCGCCGATTCATAGACCGCCGAATCGCCGTGAGGATGATACTTACCTAAAACGTCCCCGACGATACGCGCCGATTTCTTATGCGCTTTATTCGGAAGCATCCCCGCTTCATTCATCGCATAAAGAATGCGGCGGTGGACGGGTTTCAAACCGTCTCTGACATCAGGCAATGCACGAGTGACAATTACCGACATGGCGTAGTCGATGTAAGAATTTTTCATCTGCCCTTCCAGCGGCGTATTGACAATCTTACCTTCTTTCCATTCCATACATTCACCTTGCTTTCACCCGGATACACTCATCCGGAAATCAAACAGGAGCAGCCCCCGGTGCCGCTCCGAAAATCCATGAGCCTTCATAAATACCGGTTTAATTATACCATAAATCCGCGAAATAAGCCATTTACATGCATTTTTATCCATTGTCATACAAAAACCGGTTGTCTGTTTATTTTTGTCCGGCCTTTTCATTTTAGAATGCGCCGTGAATATTTCTTTTCTTTTTTTATTCCCCGCCCTTTTTTGCCCTGCCCGGTTCTCTATGTTAAAATGGAACAAATAGAAATCAGAAAGCGCGGAATACAGCTATGAAAAAATATATAATCATCGGCATAATTTCCTTGGTCCTCATTCTCGGCGGCGGCGCTTTAGCCCTCTTCTCCTCCCTGACGGGCGGCCCCTGGGAAGGAACGTGGTGGGGAATGCAGGAAGCCGGCATCAATTGGTCGGGCGATCACATAAGAAATCTGGAAACTTTTACTTTTACCAAAAATGAAGATAAGACCGTTTCGGTCAATCACCGTGTCCAGCAAGGCAGCAAAGAAGTGGAAGGCAGCTTATCCGGCACGGGCCGCATTGACGGAGGCCGTCTGGTGGTCACGACAAACAGCGGAAATGAAGTTATTTTCTCTTACGGACGACTTGACAAAACGATTGAAACGCCTTTAAAAAATGCGGACAAAACGGCTGTCGTCATTAAGCCGCTGACGGAAGAAAACAACAATGACATGGAAGAATTGAGAAGTGAAATCGTAAAAATTTCCCAAAAGCCGGAAAATGCCATTGATACCACGCTCAGTTCCATAAGAAGCTGAAAAAAGGAAGATCCTCATAAAGAGCGGTCTTCCTTTTTTTGCCGGACAATTCATTTTTCATGAAATCTCACTTTTAAAATTTCCAAAATCGTTCCGCCTGCCGTTTCGGAACAGTGGCAAGCTGTTTTATTTCTTATGCAGTGTGAAAATCGCAAGTTCTCTCGGACAGCCGAAGCGGAACGGAAACCAGCCGCCGTTTCCGCGGGATACGTATCCGGAATCTTTGCCGTTGCTGTACATCCCGCGGGTATATTTGAAGGGAGTGAACAGCGGCTTTCCGGAAATCCCCGTTTGCAAACCGTGGGTATGTCCCGTAAGCGTCAAAAAAGCGTGATGTCCGAATCCGCCGTCAATCGCATCGGAATGGTGCGCCAGAAAAATACACGCCGCCGTTTCGGGAATATTACGGAACGCTTCTTCCGTCAGCGCTTTCATGCGTTCCTCACGCCCCTCTTTTTGTATGCCCGGGTAATCGGCTCCCACCACAAACAGAATATCCTTTCCGCGGGTGATTGTCGTATGACGGTTATTTAAAATATGAACCGGCGTTTTTTTCAGTTCCTTTTCTATATATGCCGGATTTCTGTAGAGCTCGTGGTTTCCCCGGACGTAAAAAATGCCGTACGGAAATAATCCGCTCCGGTTCGTCAGAATTTTTGCGGTTTCCGGCATCACCCGGACATCATCAATCAGGTCCCCTGTCATCATAATGACTTCCGCGCCCTCTGCATGGGCTTTATCCAAATCGCGCGCCAAATTTTCATTTGTATAATAGGGACCGATATGGGTATCCGTAATTTGCGCCAATTTCAAACCGTCAAACCCGTCGGGCAGATTTTCCGCATACACATCATGATGTTCCGTGATTTCCGTCTTTTCACCGTCTGCCGCTCCGTATACACCGACACACAGAGCCAACAGCAAAATAACCGTTCCGAAAAACCGCACATATCTTCGTATCTTTTGCAGACAGCTTACAAGAGCAAGCAGCATAAAAGGCGCAAGAATGATCACGTGGAAAACCATGAATCCTGTTGCCGCATAGGCCGCCCATTGAGCGACAACTCCATAAAAAATGTACGCCGACGCATACCAAACATAGTATTTTGCCGCCAGAAATCCCGTTCCTGCTCCTAAAACCGGATAGAGATACCATTTTCCCCTGCGGAAAACCGGGATGGCAAAAAGCCCGTTACAAAGACCGATGAACGTAAATCCGAAAATAAGCAGCTGATAAAAATCCAACTGTCCGCTCCTTTCTTACCGCATGACCCGATAGGTCTATTCTTCTTTTGTCAGGTACTTTTCCACATACGCCGCCAGTTTGGCGTGAGGCCCTGCCAAAGGAATTTCTTTATATTCTTCATGGGAAAACCACCGGAAATCTCCATCTGGTACGGTTGCCGTTTCAAACAGATATGCCGTCATGTGCCAAATACGATGGGTAAATACATGGGTGTACTCCCATATTTTTTCTTCCGCTTTTCCTGACAGATATTTCTCCAACTCTTTGCGCCCCGTTTGCACATCGGACGCCAAAACCATGGGAAGTTCCCACATGGACGCGAGCATTCCTTTTTCGGAACGGCGGTGAAATAATACACGGCCGTCTTTGATAATGACAGCACAGCAGGCGGCTGATTCCTTTTGTTTTTTCTTCGGTGTCCGTACGGGCAATATGTCCGTTTTCTCCTCTTTCAGAGCCGTACAATATTTTGCAAGTGGACACAGGGAACAACGGGGTTTCTTGGGAATGCAGATTTCCGATCCCAAATCCATGAGCGCTTCATTGAAATCTCCCGCCCGGTCAGGCAGTGTTTCTTCTACAAGCCTTGTAATTTCTTTTCTGCCTGCCGTCTTTAAAATGTCTTCTTCCACCCCGTATAAACGGGCATACACACGAAGAACATTTCCGTCGACAGCCGCTTCTTTCTCTCCGTACGCCATCGATAAAACCGCTCCCGCCGTATATTCGCCGATGCCCGGCAGCGAACGGATTTGATTTTTTTCTCTCGGCAGTTCCGCTCCGTATTTTTCCTCCATTTCTCTTGCCGCTTTGTGAATGTTTCTCGCCCGGCTGTAATACCCGAGCCCCTGCCAGGCATGAAGCACGTCGGCTTCCTCCGCGGCGGCAAGCGCTTGGATGGTGGGAAACCGTTTTTTCCAACTTTCAAAATAAGGTTTCACCGCTTCTGTCCTTGTCTGCTGGAGCATAATTTCGGAAATCCAGACATGGTACGGATTTCTCGGCTTTTCTTCCCGCCAGGGAAGTTCTCTTTTGTGCCGGTCGAACCAATCCAAAAGGAGAGCCGTCCAGCTTTCTTTTTCACCCATCAAAATCTATCTCCTGTCCGAATCGTTTCAAAATGATAATCAAAAACATGCTCCCCGTCCGGCGCAAAATAAATGACGCCCCTGATTTTTTCGCCTTGTAAAATACGGGGAAGCCAGATTCTGTCCGCCTGCCACATTTGCTCAAAAGGCATGTCTTCGGGATAAAACCAGGCCGGCTCCATTTCGTCGGAAGAACGGACTTCGCCTTTCCATTTTTTCAGGAAATAAACGATCCCTCCGTGTGACCATTCCGGATCGGAAGGCTGATGGAAATATAAATTCGCCGCCGCTAAAAAATCACCGGGCTCCGCAATCAGTCCGGACTCCTCAAAAAGTTCTCGTGCCGCACATTCACGCATGGATTCTCCGTCTTCCTGTTTTCCGCCGAAGCCGTTCCATTTCCCTTTTCCCATACCTCTTTTTTTATGTCCCAGTAGAATTTTTCCGTCATGACCGACCGGATATATCAACGAAGTATCCCGCATTTTGATTCTGCCTTTCTTATATGTTTTGTATTATTATAACAGGAATTTCATGTCCCTATTTTCCATTCCGGGCATAAAAAAAGAAACCCTTCCGGGTTTCCTTTCTGTACGAATTATTTTGCAAGCTTAGCGCCTACAGCAGCGGTTACATCACTGCCGCCGTCAATGACCGTTGCCATTTCCAAAATGACGTCCAGTCCTTTTTCTTTCCGTACCTGCTGAATGGCTTTGATCACATCCTGCTGAATCGGTTGGATGGTCATTCTTTCTTTAGCTGCCAGTTCATTCTGCAGTTCCTGGAAAATTCTCTGTTTTTCCGCATCTGTTTTGCCTTCTGCACGTTTTTTGAAAGTTTCTTCCGCTTTCTGCGCCGCATTTCTTAAATCAAGCTGCGCTTTTTCCATTTTCGGATGCGCCTGCATCAAAGCGGCGGAATTGACATAACCGATTCCTGCCGCAGAAGCGGATCCGATAGCACCGAACATCATAACGCCTGCTACGAGAGCAGCTACTTTTTTATTCATTTTCATGATTATATTCCTCCTTTAAAACATCCTCCGGTAAAGAGGATTTGGATATGGGTTTATCATAATATAATTATTCTCATCTGTCAACAATAAATGACCGGAAGTCACGTGTCATACTCCTGATTTTGCTTCCAATGCCGCCGTTTCCGCCTCTTCTCTCATCGCTTCTTTCGCTTCTTTTAACGCCGCTTCCCGGACCTCTTCTTTTTTCTCTTTTCTCTTGGTGAAACGGGAAACCAAATCGGGCACCATATTGAAAACCTTATCCACCGTGCTGTTGGGATTTGCATTTTTGATGGAGAAGAGTTCCACCCGTTCCCCTTTCATGATAAGAACGGCAGTCGGACTCATTTTGCCGCCGCCGGCTTCCCCGTTGGATTGTCCGTCCGGCCCTTTTCTTCCTGAGCCGAATCCGAAAGAAATATCCACAAACGGCACAATAGTTGCATCCCCCAGATAGATAGGCTGACCCACTACGGTTTCCGTACGGATGATATCCTTAAATTCCTCAAGCATCTGTTTTCTCACTTCATCATTCATCTTTTATTCCTCCCTGTCTATATCGCCAGAATTGGCGAACCGGCTTGGACACTGCCAGCCGCAAAATAATAAACGCCGCATAAACGGGAATGATTCGTCCCCGGCCTTCTCCTTTTATTTTATAAGCCGGCTCCAAATATTTCCACTCTACTTCTTCCGTTATTTCCGGCAAAAAAGCCAAAGCCGTTCCCTGCACCACGCCTGTCGTCATAGGATCGCCCGTGCCGAACTCGCCGAAAATACGCCACTCTCTCGGTTTGCTGTGTTTAAATAATGAAAAAAATGCTTTTATTATTTCTTCTACCAGTCCGTGATTCACAGCAAACTGAATTTGCCGGAAAACAGACGGTTTTCCCTTTGTTTTCTTTTTTTCGGGATCCTCTTTCTTTTTTTTCTCTTCTTCCGGAAGATCCGTATCCGTCTTATGGTCCGACATTTCTTCTTTCTCTTCTCTTTTCTTTTCCGCCCGTGCATTTCCGGGGCGGGGCATGACCATCCGTTTCCGCACAATTCCGAAAAGAGCTTTGATTTCCACCGAAACTTTCCACATTTCAAGCCGGAACCGGTAACGGACGGGAATCAGCAGAAGAAAAAGCATAAGACAGAATAGTCCCAAAACCGCTTTCCAAATCATTATCCGCCTCCATACAAGCGGGCAAGGCTTGACGCCGCCTCTTTCACCGATTTCACCAATGTGACGGGTGATACTGCCTTGACAAGCGGTGCATTCTTAAGCACCCACGCCCTGACAAGCGAAATCGGCGCCGTCACTTCCACATTGACCCGCCCCTGCGTTGCGGAAAGGAGATAGGCGGATTTTCCGAAATCAGTCACAATATCGGTCATCAAATGCCAATCCGCATTCAAAGTGCATTTCTCCGGCGTTCCCGCATACGTTCGTCTGACCGGGGTCAGGTAATCAAGAACACGAACTCCGTTTTCCACGCCGCTTATACTTTTTTGCGGTCTTGCCGCCGTGTCCGTGATCACCGGAGCGGCTATCATTTCCACCGCAAAAGGTGTCACCGTTTCCGTTCCGTCTATATTTCCCAAAAAGAAATACCGGTCATCTGTCGCGGCAAGCACATAGGGATTCACTGTATACAACTTGTCCGTGCCGTCTGGATTTTTAGCATGATGCTTTTTGCCGTCCACTTCATAATGGTCATAGTAAAAACGGATCTGCACTTTTTTGGTAACGGCTTCCGATAATAAAGACAGATTTTCTTCGGGACACGCCAATTTCTGCCCGCCCGGTATATTCCGCACCGCCTCTTTTCCGTCATCAAAACTTCTGATGTGAAGCCGTTTCAATTTTTCCGAAATCTGCTTCACTTGTGTGGAAGGCAGGCGGGAGAAATATAACAAATCAATCAGCGTGCGTATATCGTTTTTCGTCAAATCATGATCCCAGTACCAGTCAAGCGACAGCGGAGATGACTTGCCCCGTATGACCCGGTCCGCCCGGCGGCACACGACGGGAAGCCCGCCGTCACGAAGGGCCAGCAAATTTCTCCGCACCGTTTTTCTGTCGACAACAAGACCGTAGTTCTTCTCGAGAAGCTGTAATATATCCTGCTGTGACAGCGGGTGATCCGCTTCCGAATCACGGAGCAGAATCCGGGCAATGCAGACGATAATCATTTTTTTCCCCGCTTCCGTCATATCTGCCAAAAATTTCACCTGCCTTTGATCCGTAACCACAGCGTATCGGAAAGAAAAGAAAGAAATCCCGCGGTCTTTTCCGTTAATTTACGCAAAACGGAGTGATTCATTACTTTATGCATAAAAACGGCAATGGCCGCGCCGCCAAGAAGATCCGACGGATAATGAAGTCCCGCAAACAGACGGGAAAAAGCGATAATGCCCGCAAGCACCGCCATGCACGGACTGCCGGGCGTTTTGTCTTTCAAAAGCTGCAGCGCCACTGCCGCACTGTTCATGGCATGATTGCTTGGAAAAGAAGAGTTGGCTTTATGCCCCGTAAAATTCCAAATCCGCCAGTCTTTCGTAAACGGTCTTTTTCGTTTCCATATTTTTCCTATCAGGAAAGAAAGGCAGGAGCAAAAGCAGACCGCCGCCCATGCGGAAACGCAAGTCCGTCTCCGTTCCGCTCTTCCCTCTCCGCGGGCAAACCACAAGACAAGACCATATATAAGAAATATCCGGTGACCGTGCCGGGTAATCATATCCATCACCAAATCAACGGAACGAACCCCGCCTGCCATGCGATTGATTTCTTTTACGATCTCCAACTCGGATTTCATAAAAACACTCCTTACCGTCACATTATCTAAATTCTAACATAATTGAAGAATGAATTGAAATTTTGTCCGCTCCGCAAAAAAAGCGGCATTCCCTGCCGCTCCATCCGTCATATTTGATTTTCTTTTTTATTTTCCCTTTTCTCTGTAATAATTTCTTCCGCCGGAGAAGATTCTCTTTCTTCTCCTATCCGTTTCGCTTCCCTGTTTTTTCTCTCTTCCATTTTGTCCGCATAGCCGCTTCTCCGGAGCGCGGTGGAAATCACCGCCACCGTCAGACAGACGAGAATAAAAAGATTGATCGGAGTGAATCCGTCTACATATCCTATTTTATAAATTACATATCCGCCGACGATGACAAGAAATATGTCATTGAATTTAAACATGTCCTCTTTCTCCTTTTACAATCCGCTTTCCGCAATATCCCCGTTTTCCTGCGCCGCGCCGAGCATACTTGCCATTCTGTATAACCGTTTGTCAAAAATTTTCTCTTCTTTCACCGCTTCTTCGTACGGCAAAATTCTCACCTTTCCGTTTTTCATGCCGATAAGCGCCGCCTTTTCTCCTTCCACCAACGCTTTGACAGCGGCCGCTCCCAGAACGGATCCCAGAATGCTGTCTTTCGCACACGGTCTTCCGCCCCGCTGGATAAATCCCAGAATGGTGGTGCAGATATCTATATCCGTTCTTTCCCGCAGCCATTCGCCCAAAGCTCTGCCGTCATCGGCTCCTTCGGCGCAAATAATAATGCTGTTCGTTCTTCCTTCTTTCATCTGCTCCAAAAGGCTTCTTGCCAATTTTTCCCGGCTGAAGGGAATTTCCGGCACTAAAATATATTCCGCTCCGCACGCCAGTCCCGCCGCCAAAGCAATATTTCCCGCAAAACGTCCCATCACTTCTACAATGGCGGCTCTACTGTGAGAGGAAGCCGTATCCCGTATGCAGCTGACCGCATTGACAACCGCATTCACCGCCGTGTCATGGCCGATCGTTTCATCCGTGCCGTGCATATCATTGTCGATCGTTGCGGGAACGGTAACCGTAGGAATGCCCAAGCGGGATAATGCCGCCGCTCCCTGTACGGAACCGTCGCCTCCGATAACAACGAGGCCGTCAATTTTATATTTCTTTAAAATGTCCGCTCCTTTTTTCTGGTTGCTCTCTTCAAAAAAAGCAGGACAACGGGCGGTTTTCAAAGCCGTGCCGCCATGAAGAATGATGCCTCCCGCATCACGGTTCGTCAACGGGTGAATGTCTTCTTCCAAAAGTCCCGTATACCCGCGGTTAATTCCGTAAATATCGCATTTCATCGCTTTTGCGGTACGAATCACGCTGCGAATCGCTGCATTCATTCCCGACGCATCTCCGCCGGAAGTCAATACGGCCCATCTTTTCATCATTGTCTCCTTTATATAAAAATAAAACAGTCACGAAATGTCCGGAAAGAAGAATGTTTCCGTTTCCTCTGCCCGGCTTATCCCCGTTTGATAAATTCAATGCCGTGTCTGTCTATATACCGTGCTACACGGAGCGCCGTCTGTTCGGGATGCGTATTCGTCGTATTGATGACAAGATCCACCCGGTCTTTCCACTTCGTCCACTTTCTGAGCATCTGACGGACGTAACCGTCCACATCGGAATAATCCATCGTCGGCCTTTTGCCGATGCGGCGGCGGACGCGTTCCGCCAGTCTGTACGGCTTGGCGAAAAGAAGTATGACCACTCCGTATTCGGAAAGCCATTTGAATTTTTTCTCCGTCATCGGATGATTTCCGCCCATGGCAATCACAGCTTCATGATAATAACGGACCCGGTTGATAAGCACCGTTTCTTTTTCCGCAAACGCTTCCGCGCCTGCCTGCCTGTAATACTCCGCAATTTTCATGCCCGTTTCCCGTTCCATCATACGGTCCGTATCCGCCAGCTGCCAGCCGAAACCGTCAGCGAGAATTTTCGCGGCTCTGCTCTTCCCCGTTCCCATCGGCCCGATCAGAACGATATTTCTTTTTTTCATAAGCACCTCGGCTTGTCCTGTGACGGACGGCGGCCTCAAAAATCAATCCGCCCTGTTCTTTTTTTATATGACATCTCTCCGTCACCATTCCCTTTTCTTTGTTCTCTATTATATCAAAGGCCGTAAGTATTTGTGAAAAAGTCCCCGTTCCTTTTATATGAAATAAAGTGCCCGCTTCGCCCGCTTTCTCCCTCGACTCTTCCCGGCTCTCCGTCACCGTGCAGCCGGCGCCCTTAAAAACGGATTCCACATCCGGTTTTTCACGGCCGTCCGCCAAAGATTTCAAAAAGGAGCTATGATTTTTTTCTTTCCCTGCCCGTTTCCATGCTTCTATCTTTTCTATCCGTATCTCGTCTTGTTCCAGATCGTCTTTTACCTTTGAAATCTCTCCCCAAAGCCAAATGTCTCCGAGAAAAAACAGGCATGCCAGGAGAAAAAAGCTCGTTTTATACGTATCACGATTGAAAAAATCCGTCATTTTCATTTGTATTGTCTTTCTCCTTCTATTTCAAAAGTCACCGCTTCCGCCGGATTTATGATTTTCTTTTTCCTTATCGTCATTCCTCCCTGCCATATCCGCTCCGTCCGCTCTTTGAAAATATCCGCCGAAGCCGCCGTTCCTGCACTTCCTTTGACGGATAAATACGCCCCCTCCGCCGTGATTTCATGGAGAACAATGCCCTGCGGCATCGAATCCGCCAGTACCAGCAATTTCCCTGCGACCGGCGGATACTTTTCCGCCCGCTCTTTCATTTCTTCCAGAAGACTTTCTTCGGTTGCCTTGTTTCGTTTTTCCCGTTCCATTTCTTTTTCGACCGCTTCCGACGCGGCGAGTTGGTTCTTTGTTTCTTTGTACACGGCACGGGTGAAAAAAAGACGGCCGCCGAGTATACCAGCGATGACAAAAAAGAGCAGTGCCGCTATCTGTGCCGCCCGTAACCCCCTGTTTTCCCCCGTGACAATCCGTTTTTTCTTTCGTGACGGAAGCAGATTCATTGGAGAGCCCAGGGCGGACATCATCACCCGGCGAGTGACGTTTTGTTCCGCTTCGCCTTTTTTATATTCTCCCGCCGGTCCGGTATGCGCCCGGTTCCGTTCACGCACCCTATTTTCCCAAAACATTTCGGTTTCGCTGTCACAACCGGCACAGGGGATAAAAAGAAATTCCGCTTTTCCCAAATCATACGATTCGGACAAATGGGCGATGAAGGCGTCCAGCCTGTCCTCTGCTTCTTCGGCGGGAATGACCCGTACCTTTTCTTCTTTTCCCGCTCGGAAAATACAGAGCGCTTTATCTTTTTTCCCAAAAAGACACAGCCGTGGATTTTCTTCTTCCGCCGAAACTTCCGTCACAGGCACCATGCGGGAGATTCGTTTCCCCGCCTGCGCCGCCGCCTTTTCCCAATGCGCTATGCTTTCTTTTTCCGCCGCCGCAAGAGAGAGTGTCCAACCGGTGAAATCCTTTTCCAACACGCGCCATGCTGTCTGCAAATCATTTCGGACTCCGAAAATCCGGTCCTGTTCCCAGTACATGGTTTCCGCCAGTTCCTCTTCCGTCATCTGCGGAAATTGTTTCGTTCCCGTCCGCAAATCGGAAAAGTTGTACACCAAAACAAAAGAGTTTTTCTCTCCTCTTTTATCCTCTATTTCTTTAAGCCCTTTTATAAACGCTTCTTCTCCGTCATCTTCCAAATGAATTTTTTCTTCCCACAAGAGCGTCTTATCTTTCCACTCCGCCGCATATAAATCATTTCCCTGAAGCAAAACGGTTCTCTGCTTCCTCTTCTTTTTCAAAAACAAAGATACCCGGGTTTTCCATACTTTTTGCAGCTCTTCTATATCCATCTGTCGCTCCCCACATTTTCCACGCTGATTTCTCTTTTCTCTCCGCCGGTCACGGAAAAATCTATCGTCACATATCTCACCATGTGCGATTTCTTGTCCGTTCCCCGGGATAAAATCCGACCCTCCCATTGATCCCGTTTCTTTGACAGCTCCGTTATTTTCACCAGACACTCCGCTTCGTCATAAGAAAATGTCACTTTCTTCTCCGCAATATCTCCGTTCCGCAAAGAAGCAAGCGCCCAGGCGGCTCCGCTTTCAGCGGCATACACCGCACGAAGTCCGTTTCCGTACATCCAACTTTCTCCCGCGCTGTGCATGAACGGAAAAAGAAATCCTCCCAAAAGAGTAAGCAGAGCGAACAGGAACGCCAAAATCAATAACGATAAAAACCCTTTACGCTTTTTCATTTTTATACACCGCCCCCGGTTTTGCGTGATAAAAATCTCTGTACGGCAAGACCGCCGTTTCCGTCGTTCTCTTTTCTCCCGTACGGCTTTGTTTCATTGTAAAAGCGATGCGGATGAGTCCTTTTTCCGTCTGCCGGAAGAGAGGATTTCCCTCTCCGCCGGTAAAAATGATTTCCTCTGCGCCGGAAAGACTTTCTCCCGTGACCGGCTGACTCATGCCCGTGTACAGACGGACTTTCAGCTTATCCTCCTGCACAAGAAAACGGTATTCCGATTTCTTTTTTCTCTCGTTGTACGCCCAATAGCGAAATGTATTTCCTGCATAACCCCCGTCACAACGTTCCAAATTGTTCCGCAATTTTTCCGTCATGAAATCAGCGGCAAAAAGACTCTGCTCCGTCATGCGGCTATGAATTTGCAAGAAAGACAGATGTCTTACCGCCCGTCCTGAGAACGGAAACACCGCCGCCGCCAAAAGAGACACCGAAAGAATATACAGAAGCGTTTCCAAAAGAATGGCGCCTTTTCTTTTCATCACCGCTCTCCCCATAAAAAAGAAGCGGTAAACGGTCTTTGTCCATCCATACTCACTCGGCAGGTCACTTTTGTCATAGGCATACGTTCTACCGTCACCGCTTCCTTTTCCAAAATGACATCATAGACACGACCGTTCCGATCTGTCTGTCCCGCAGGAACCGCCTCGTTTTCATTAAACGCCAGATTATATTTCTCCGTTTCCAAAACCTGCTGGGCAATCCATATTTCGTCCGCCGCCGCTTCCCTTTCTTCCTCATAAGCCGCCAGCCGGTAAAAAACGGAAAAAACGGCCAGTCCCGTCACGGATACGGCCATTAGACCCGCCAAAAATTCTACCATCAAAAACCCTTGCCGCTTTTTCATCTTTTTTCCACTCTCACTCTGCCCGTATATGCCGCCACCGTAACGATTCTCCTGTATTTTTCGTCTTTCGTTTTCAACTCGATGCGGTATTCCGAACCGCCTACCGGACCGGATTTTCTGAACTTTACCGTTGCCGTTCCCGCCGTCAAAACGATATCTTCCGGCAAATAGCCCCGCGGCAAAACTTCCCGCCGTCCCTTTCTCGTCCCATATCGTGTTCTTCCCCCGGGTGCGGCCGTGCAATAAAAAACAAGTCCCTGCGCTTCATTCGGATATAACTCCGATTCGCTTTTCGCCTGCATTGAGACCGCCCGCAAAGCGGAAGCGATTTCTTCCGCCGCCGCTTCCAACCGTTTTTCCCTCTGCCAACTGCCGAAAAAAGGCAGGACGAGAAAAAGAGCGGTCATAAAAACGGCAAGCGTGATTACAAGCTCAAAAAGAACAAAACCGCGCCGTGAAAACGGCAGGACAGATTTCCTGGCAAACAAAAGCACCCAGACCTCCTAATGCGATACAAGGACAAAACCGAAACGGATAGGTTTTCGGATAATGATAAAAAAACAGGAGAACCGAAGCCGAAACGGCACCCACTAAACAGGAACCCCAGATAAAAAAGAAAACACTCTCCGGTTTCAGCCAGAAAGCAACGGCGGCAGACAGAAAAATATCCCCTGTGCCGATTTTTCCTTTTGAAATAAAAAAAATCACTCCGTATATCAGAGTGACGCATATAAAAGAAAGAAATCCTTCCTGCAAAGAACGATGAACCGCTCCGTAAATGACACCCGTTGCCAGGATAAGAAAACTCCAGCGGTCATCGACATAGCCCGTTTGGTAATCTTCCGCCGCCGGTCCGATAAGCAAGACAGCAAGCGACAAAAAAGGCGACACAAAAAGAAGTCCTGCCGCCAAAACAGCAAGACTAAAAAAAAGAAAAGACGAATACGGATTCCAACGGAAAAAACGTTCTCTATTCATAAAATGCCCGTCCGCCATATCCATCTCTCCCCATATATCCCGCGGAAACCGTCAGTTTCCCTGTTTTTTCTCTCCTCCGAAAGAAGAATACCTATGCTCTTTAAAAGAATACGTCGCTTCTCCCGTTGCGGCATTAAATTCATAAGACGTATCCTTGACCGGCGGCTGCGGCTCACTTCTTAAAAATCCGTCCTTTCCCGTTTCATCCACCATATCTTTGACCGACGCCGGATATTTTCCGTTCTTCACATAATAAATTTCCGCCGCAGAACCGATTGTCGATAAATCCGCCTGTATCCGTGCAATTTTGGCTTCGTCCGTCATGCCTATGAAATTGGGAATCGCCACCGCCGCTAAAACGCCGAGAATCGCCACCACGATGAGCAGCTCGATCAGCATAAATCCCTTTCTTTTTTTCCCCGCCTTGCCGTTAAGAAAACCGCCCCTCATTTCATACCTCCCATTAAAAATATAACAGAATGCATAAAAAACTTTTGATTTCTTATTTGAATTATAATATAACTTTATCATTTACTCAAATTATATCATTATTTTTTAATCACTTTTACTTTCCCTGCGCAAATGATAAAATGAGGGCAAAATACAAAAACAACGAGGATCTGTTATGAACGACGAAAAAATAAAAGAAACTGCCGAATCCGCCATCTTGGAAAATCCCCACCGGCGAATCATTTCTTTTTCCCTGAACGGTAAAACATATTGGATCAAAAGAAAACTGAGCAACCGAAGAAATACATGGATCAAATACTCGGCGGAAAAAGAATTTCTCTATGAAGCGGCGCGCATCACTATAGCCGCGCAGGCACACCCCGAACTGGTCCCTCCCGTTGAAGTACTCACCTCCGACTATATCGTTACCGGTGACAGCGGCCCTGATTTATGCGACTGGGTGGAAAATCCAAAGCTTCCGGCAGACCGGAAACTGCATATTCTGGAAATGACCGGCGAAGGACTTGCGAAACTTCATGAAAGTAAAATCATTCACGGACGCCCCGCCTTGCGGGACATTACTTTCAAAAATGAAAAAATCACTTTCCTGGACTGGCAGAGCCGGCTTTATTTTAATGACATCTCAAAACAAAAAATACAGGATGTGCTCATGCTTCTCCACGGTCTGTACAGAGAAAATTATGAAGAAGAAACGCTCTATGCCGCCGCCCTCGAAAAAGGGTATAAACATATAGCCGGTAAAAAAACGTGGAAAGAAACGGAACAGCTGTTAAAGAAGTACCGTTTTATAGGAAAAATCGCCCAAAAACTAAACCGCTTTCATTGGAAAGATCTGGAAGCGGCGGAAAAAATCTACGCCCACTTTCACCTGATATAAAGATATTCTTAGTCATTCTTTTGCTAAGAGTATTTTTCTTTGCCGGATTCTTCGCCGAGATTTGCAAACCGTTTTAATTTTTTATGATTCCGGTTGTATGTGCCGCTCAAGCACGACGGCAGGAGTGAAAACGTGTCTTGCAAAACTGTTTTTTACCTCATGAATACGGTTTTTTGATTTCCTTTTCGCCCAAAACAAGCTTACCGTTTCCACTTTACATAGACAGACAGAAAGGATATTTCTCATGAAAAAAATTCTGTTCCTGGTTCCGCGAATGAATATCGGCGGAGCGGAAACATATGTGTTTACCGCAGTGAAAGAATTGCAAAAGCGGGGCAAGTATGACATCTTTTTGGCTTCCGGCGGCGGGCATTTATCGGACACACTCAAAAAAGAGGGCATCAAAACGTTCTTTCTTCCCGTCCGCCAATGTCCGCTCTTATCCGTATGGCTTCTTTGCCGGATTATAAAGAAGTACGGAATTGATCTCCTTCACGCCAATTCCGGAGCGGCCGGCATTATTGCCGCTAAAGCAAAAAGAAAAATAAACATTCCCGTTGTATACACCGCTCACGGAATTTTCGGAAATCCGGAAAAAGAAAAAATCATTGATGAGCTGGATACGATTATCTGTGTCAGCCGATTTGTCAAAAACGATTCTATAAAAAGGGGATTTTCTTCCCATCATTTGACGGTACGGTACAGCGGAATTGACACGGACGTCTTTCGTTCCGATCCGGACAGTCGGAATGCTTTGAGGAAATCGTACGGATTCGGAAAAGACACTTTGGTTCTCGCCCTCATTTCTCGCATAAAAAATCTTGAAAATAAAGGGCACCGACAACTTTTGCATATGCTGCACACGTATGGTTCTGAAGAAAATTGGAAAGTGATGATCATTGGTAAAGGCCGGGGTTTATCCCGTCTGCAATCTGAAATCCGTTCCATGAATCTGTCAAATAAAGTGGTATGTCTCGGTCACAGAACCGATGTCGCCCGCCTGTTAAATGCTGCCGATATGGTTCTCCTCCCCTCTCAATTTGAAACGTTCGGTCTTGTTCTTGCAGAAGGTATGGCGATGGGGAAACCGGCCGTTGCTTTTTCCGTGGGCGGCACTCCGGAAATCATTGAAGACGGTAAAACGGGATTTCTGGTAGAGAAAAATAATGAAAAAGAGCTTTACGAAAAAATAAAATTGCTTGATACGGACAGAGCTCTCCTGTCCTGTTTTTCTGAAGAAAGTATCCGCCGGGTCCGTCATCACTTCACCAAAGAAAAAATGGTTGATGACTTGGAAGCCGTTTATGAAGAATATATAAAATAGAAAAAGAACAGCGTTTGCCGTTCTTCTTTTATTTCCCGATATACTTTTTAAATCCTTTTTCCAACTGTCTCAATCCTGCAAAAATAAGATGTACGGAACTGACTTTCAGCTTGAACTCCCACATTTTTTGTCTTGATGGAATCGGAATCCGCGGGAGCGCCATCAAATTCTGATTCCAAAGAGGGACATTGTAAAATATCCCCAATCCCAACTTATAGCCTGCCTGCTCTGCTTCTCTTGTCACACTTTCATTAAAGTCACCGTAAGGATAACAAATGCATTCGATTGGATTTCCTGTAAGCGTTTCCAAATGCTTTTTGCTTTCCTCCAGTTCCTCTGCCATCTCTTCCCGTCGGCAACGGGTAAGAAACGGATGTGATACCGTATGCGACCCGATATAATGTCCTGCCTCCTGCCATGCAAGCAATTCATTTTCGCTCATCGTCGTCGTCAATTCTTTTCCGAAATCTTCCCATTTATTTTCTTTTCCTATCCAACCCGAAATGGTGAACACATTTCCCACATGATGATAATTTTGCAACAACGGCAGGGCTGTTGTAAAATTATCTTTATAGCCGTCATCAAACGTCAAAACCACCGGTTTCGACGGCAATTTCTTTTTTTGTAAAAAATAATCCTGTAATTGGTTCATCGTAATGCTGTGATAGCCGTGAGACGATAAATAAGAGAGTTGCTTCTCAAATTTTTCAGCCGGCAGCGCATTTCTATCTCCCGGTACATCGGCAATCCGGTGATACATAAGAATGGGAATCCGGCGACGGAAATGAAAATATATATAGATGGCAGCCATTATGATTCCGATAAGATATAACATATTCGCTCCTTATTTTTTATATTGCATCTATTATATTATATCTTTCAAAAACGCCCAACCGGTTTCCTGCCGTTTGGCATATGAGGATTTTATGAAAACATTTCTGGTCTATAACACATCTTATTTCGGAGATACCGTTCTTACCGGCGGACTGTGCAGAAATCTGAAAAGAATGTATCCCGCCTCTAGGCTTATTTTTGTTGCCGACAAACCCTTTGCGGACGTCGCCCGTTACATGGACGGTGTCGATGAGGTCTGGACTTATGATAAACGGGGCAAACACAAAGGCATTCACGGGTGGTATGCCTTTTATAAAGAACATAAAAAGCGGTATTCTTTTGATGCTTCTTTTGTCATTTACGGAAATGAAAGAGGCATTATTTTATCGAAATTATTGGGCGCTAAAAAAATATACGCCGATAACCGCCACGGGTATGTCCGTCTGTTTTTGGATCATGGAAAAATCAATTACCGCTCATGGATTCACGTCCAGGATAAACATGCATATCTTTCCGAGCTTTATTCAAGTCTTCCTATGAAAAGTATGCCGCTCAAGTACCATGTACCGGAAGATGCTTTCCGTTATATAGACACCGTTCTTCTGAAAGATATTTCCAAACCTGTCATCGCCTTGAATCCGGTCACCAAAAGAAAAGAAAAAGATTTAAAGCCCGGCATGTTCTGCCAGCTTGTCGATGAAATCATAAAGTCGGGAAAACTGCCCGCCGTCATCGGTGCGGGAAACGGCGCGGAAGATTATTTCCATGCCCTTCCAGAAAATACACAAAAACAATTACTGAACTTCATCGGCAAAACGAGCATTCCCGAGCTGGGAGCGCTTTTAAAACGCTGCGGCGTTCTCATCAGCGCCGACACGGGTACTGCTCATTTCGCACTCGCTCTGGACGTTCCCGTTGTCGATGTCTTTTATCTGAATGACGAGAAAAATCTGTCCGAATGGGGGCCGAAACCATTTTATCGTCACCGTCTCATTGCCCGGGGCGGCGATTTCAGTGCGGAAAATATCTGGAAAAATGCTTTGGAATTATACGCCGAATCCATAAAAAAATAAAAAGGGGATCTTATCCATGCTGTCAAAAGTACATTCATTTGTCAAAGAACTCTATCCTTATGCTGTCCTGTCTTTTCTTTTTATATCTCTTCTTTTCTTGATTTTTTACATCGCCGGTTTCCAAAATATCGGACAGTGGGACAAAAGTATCAAAGATTTCCTTATCTCTATTATCTTATTTACAGCCACGCAATATGCGGTAAAAGAAAAACTGACCCGTCCCGTCTGGATTCTTTCTCTTGCCCCCGCTTTTCTGAATTTGGCCATCTACGGATACGTCATTTTGAAAGTCAACGAATCCTGGAATACCGACTATGTCCATATCCATACGTTCTTTTTGATTGCCTGCTACACAGCGCTTTCTTCCGCTATAACCCTCTCCTTACTAAAAAAATTTGTTCCCGGAAAATCCCGCACGATTTCTCTGTGTTTCAGTCTTGTCATGTCCGTCACTTTTCTTCTTTCCCTTCTTTTTCTCACCTACTATCTGCTTTACGGAGATATCATCAGTGCGGAAAATGTACTTCCCATCATACAGACAAACCCGCGGGAAGCTTGGGAATTTATAACGGATAAAATCTCCCCTCTGTCTCTTGCTCTCTATCTGTCCGGCCTCTTGTCATTCTTTTTCCTCGTTTACAGGGCATGCCGAAAAGTCTGTTCTTCCCTCTCTGTTTCCAAAAATAGCCGACTTATATTTTCTCTTTTATTGCTCCTTTTTTACCTGTTTAGCCTTCAAAAATATATGAAATCAAGTTTTCCCCTCCACCAGATACAGGGGGCTTACACTTATATCCATGAAATCCGCAGCATGAGTGCCCGCCATAATGAAATCCTTAAAAACTTTAAGCTCACCGGTGATGTAGAAAATTCGCTGATTAAGAAACTTCCGGGAAGCGTCATTCTCGTTATCGGAGAAAGTGCCACCAAAGACAGAATGAAAGCATTTACTCCCGGTTACTCTTCAGAAACCACCCCCTGGCTATCTTCTGTAAAAAGTAGTAATGAATTTTATCTCTTCGACCATACCTATTCCTGTTACCCCGTGACCGTTCCCGCCCTATCGATGTTTCTTTACGGTCGGAATCAGTATGACCAACGAAAAATAGAAGATGTTCCCCACATCATTGATGTAGCAAAAAAAGCGGGATATACCACCTGGTGGATCAGCAACCAAGGAAAAATGAGCGGTGAAGACAGTCCGATTGACTTCGTCGCCCACAATTGCGATTTCGAAAAAAGAACCGCTCATACGGGACGAAGCGACTATCAAGCTTTTGATCTGTTAAAAGAAATTCCTGACGGAGGAAATCATTTCATTGTGATTCATCTCATGGGAAGCCACATACGATATGCCGACAGACTTCCTCCCGATTTCAAAACGCTGGAAAATCCCGCCCATGACCGGAGAACCAATGAATATGACTCCACGCTCCTCTATACCGACCGGCTTCTCCGTGATATTCTGTCTTACGGAAAAGAAAAATTGAATCTCCAAGTTATGATGTATTGCTCCGATCATGGAGAAAACATGAAATATAGCCATGTAGCCAGCAAAAATATGACCTATGACATGGTGCGGATTCCGTTTTTCATCTACCTTTCTCCCGATTATTTGTCCGCCTATAAAAGCACAGCCGAAACCCTGAGAAAAAATGAACATAAAGTATTCACCAACGACCTGATGTACGATACCATAAGCGGAATCCTGCATCTGCCGAATACATTTTATGAACCCCGTTTCGATTTATGCCATAACGGCTATGACTTAAAACCGGAAGAAGCCAGAACCAAACACGGCGAATGGGATATTGTATCCGACCCGGACTACGGAAAATAAAGCACTGACAAAAAGACATCTGACGTTTACCTGTCAGATGTCTTTTTCAAATGAACTTCTTTGTGAAATTTTTACCACTTCTTGATTTTTACATGCCACGAAAAAATGATTCGTCTTGCATATCCGGACAGCCGCAACAAAAAGCGGCACTTTCGAAGTATGATTTGCCGCTGCATATCCAAACCTGCGGAAATTTTTATTTTCCTATTTTCCGAAAGATAGACCCGTATTTCTTCTGCATCCGCTTCCCGCAATATACCCGCCCCCCCATCGGCAATCAATGCTTTTATCCCCTGCATGACCGCTCGTTTGCGGCAAATGTCTTCACAAGCCGGCATGTATTTCTTCGCCGCTTCCGCCTTTTGTTTCCACGCCAGAAAATATCCCTGTTTCATTTTTATATAATTGGATACATCGCTTCCCCGGCTCAGGCTGTTCTCATTTTCACGACTGTAGAAATACAAAGGGTCGGGAATCACACAAGCACTTTCCGCCGTAAAAAACAGTTCGCCGTTTACATACATATCTTCCGCCAATTGATGCAACGGAAACCTGACGTTTTTCCATAATTCTCTTTTATATAATTTTCCGCATACAAAATTCGGTAACTCATTGAGAAGTATTTTCCTTCGGATTTCCGTCAAATCATCTGTCTTTTCCCAATTTTCTGAACGGGATACCGTCTTTTTATCCGACGTAACAATATAATATCCGCCAATAACGATATCATAATGCCCCTTCTCTGCCGCACTGACAGATCGGAAGAGCGTCGTGTAGGGAAAGA
>URIB01000014.1 GCA_900547785.1 uncultured Dialister sp. | reverse complement strand
CCTTCTCTGCCGCACTGACTATTTTTCCTATGGCAGAGGCAGAAATATAATCATCGGAATCTAAAAAATACAGCCATTGGCCGGCCGCTATTTCCAGTCCCGCATTCCTGGCTGCGCTCACCCCTTGATTTTTCTGATGAATAACCCGGATTCTTTTATCTTTTTTTGCATAATCATCACAAATTTCCCCGCACCGATCGGGCGAGCCGTCATTGACAAGAATGATTTCCAGATTTTTGTAAGTTTGCCCGAGCACACTGTCTATACACCGGCAGATAAATTTTTCAACCTTATAGACGGGAATCATCACTGATACTAAAGGGTGATTGACCATGTAATTTTATCCTCTCATTCCACTTATAAAAGATACCAAACTGTTTATTTATATCTTAATATATTTACCCAATCATGCTCTTTATAACAGTCAAAAACTTTTTCTTATTGACCTGTTTAAATGTGATCAGTCAATCATTTTCCCTTTTTCGTCATATTATCAATCGCGGTGAGTAAACCATCGCCTGATCACATCTTTTAATTTTCCTCTCCGTTTTGCCGAAAACTGAAATCCGAACAAATAAATCACTTTTCTTTTTTCAAATTTTTCAATGTAGAACAATCGGTTTTTGTTTTTATAAACAATAGAATGATACAAGTTATGATCTAACTCCTGCAGAGTCTTAAAATTGTATTTACCAACTAATACCTCAAACATTTCACTCATAGGCGCCCATCCGTTATTACGTGACAAAGCATTTTCATCTGTCCCAAGCGAAATCCCCAATAATGATCCATTCAATTCCTTATTTGAGGATGGCTGCGGCGGCACATAAGTATTGATATTATGTTCCTGTAATTTATAGGAAAACGTCATATCTTCTCCGCATGTTTTACTTTTTTGTAACTCTTCTGTTCCCTCAAATAAATACTTGAGCCATTTCTTTTTACAAAACCAGCTATGACCCACAAAATCAACTCGTGTGGTTTCCGGGGTATCTTTTATCCACCCTACTTTAAATGCCATCGCATCATTATATCTTTTATTTTTGCTGATCACACCTACTGCTCCATAGAGTCCTTCCCTCTCCATCATTTCCGCATGACAATTCTCCAGCCACCGTTCCCCGGGAATAGTATCATCATCAAAAACACAAACATATTCCGACTTTGCATAGGTTTCTGCAAATTTGAAACGCTCCCATACTCCTTTATTTTCTTTTCCTATTTTTATAAAATCCAGTTTGCTTTCAATTTCTGTCGGTATTTTGATCGCATCTCCCGTTCCGTCCTGATATAAAATAATTTCTTTCGGTTTCAAACTTTGAGACTCAATAGATTTTACCTGTAACGGAAGATTTTTCGGTCTTTTATATAAATTCAATACTACGCTTACATCAAAATTTGCTTTCACAGGATTATACATCCAGCAATTCAAATGAGCATATTTACTTTTCCCCTTCATGTAGGGTCTTGTTATCTTTCCATGGATAAACGTATCAATGCTTGAACCGAAGTCTATATAGCAGTTATCAGGATTATTTTTATATAATTCTGCAATAATCGGCTCTGACATCGGACCGGCGGCAACTACATATAATAAATTGTTTTTATTTCCAAATTCATTTTTTATATTTTCCAGTAACTGAGTCCCTTTTTCTTCCCAAAAAGAAATACAGTCGTCCCCCACTTCATAATGTTTTACTATTTTTAAATTCCCGATACGGCAATTTTTTGCCCGATAATTCGCTATCAGTACGGCCTCTCTCTTGAGTTCCTTAAAACGACTGTAAAACTTGAGATAATTACCATTCACCCACAAATTGGCAAATGTAATATTTCTGCTTTGAATCCTTGTCATATACCAATAATATGCTTTTCTGTCACAGCAGGGGCAAGATATCCCATAATAAAAATTATCTGTATCAATTGTCAGCGTCTTCAGCAGCACCCCCCCCAATTTTGACAAGTATGCCGGAGATTCCCATCCCTCTTGCACCTTCACATGCTCGCCGCACATAATGGCACGCTCACCGTCACCATATCTTAATAAAGCAAAGTTTTCATTGTTCTCAATTTTTTGCCAAAATTTTTCAAACTCCCGATTCAAAAAAATTTTATCCATATTGTTTGATCCCCTCCGACTATTTTATCCTCTCATTCCGTTTTTCAGTCGTTTCAGTATATCCCTGCCGAGCTCTACATTCAGATAGGCATAGCAAAAGGCATTGAGCACGAAAACCAGACCCACCATGACCATGCCCGATGTGGTAAGAGTCGCTTTCCCCGGATCAGGATCATAACCGAAAACCGTTGCCAAAGGTTTCCATATCCAGCCGATAAAGGCGGTGAAACGCTCTATCGCTCCCGAAAGTGCATCGGCGATACCGAGAACGTAAATGGAAAATATAATTTTATACGTCATTTCCACGATATAGGCAAGAGCGGTGAGACAAATTGTTTTTTGATAGGATAATTTATGTCTGAACCCGTATCCCATTGCCATGCCGAGAGCGCCTGCGTAAAAAGCGGTGGTGAGTCCTATTTCCGGTCCGCCTGTCATGGTGACAACTGCCACCACCGCCGCCGATGTACCTGCTCCCCACTTCATGCCGTGAAAATCACAGATAACGGCAATCGGAATCGCCGCGGCAATCATGGTCACAAACACCAAAAAAGGAGCCAGTAATTTTAATAAAACCAGAATGGACGCTATTGCTGTCGCGGCGGCCGCTTCTGTCAAATATTTCGTTTTTCTGACGGATTCGTTCATTCCGTTTCCTTTCCGAAAGAGGTCACCAAGGCTTCTTTCTCTTTTTTTTGTTTTTCTTTTCAGCCGGGCTTCCATAGAGCGGGCGTCATGCTCGTTGTCCCATTCTTTATACCACACGAGCGTGACAGGTCGTCTGGCTTTTGTATACTTCGCCCCTTTTCCCGCATTATGGGTATCCACCCGTTTTTCCACGCTGCCTTTTGTAAATCCCGTATACAAAGAATGATCTTTGCATCGCACCATATAGGTGAAATATATCTTTTTCATTGTTCCCTTTTATGATAACCGGTCTTCCGAGATTTTTGTTTTACCATGATTTGTCACTGCCGTTTCCAAGGGTAAATCATATTGTTCATCCGACAAATCATATTTCCTCTTGTAGAAATTATTGGGAAGGTTCATGATTCCGCATACCGTATCAAACATCAGGTCATTGGTAAATACAGCATCCCTGTGGTCGTTTAAATTCTTTGCTTTATCTTGATATGTGTTTCTGTATTTTTCCGATAAATAAATAAACATCGGTATTCTTACCATATCGAACTTGAAATGGGCGGTTGCATGTCCGTATTCCAGATTCTCTCCATGGTCTGCGCAATATATCATTGTCTGCAAATTCAAATGTTTTTCACCATACTCATAAACAGACTGCAAAATGTAATCGGAATACAAAATAGATGTATCATACCTATTTTCTTTTGTATCATTCATTCTTCCTCTCTGTCTTACAAATTCTGTCGGCACCCTATCTTCATAGGGCATGTGACTTCCCTTAAGATGAAGTACAATAAACTTTCTCCCTTGTTTCGGTATTTTCTTGAGCAAATCCAATAACCGGATCTCATCACTTTCCGGTACTCCGGTCCACTCTGCTCTATCAGCCCCCAATCCCACAAAAGTGGCAAAGCAGGAGTATTCGCCTGTTCTGGTTTGATTACTCAGCCAATATGTCTTATAGCCCCCTTTACGGGCCATATCAATGATATTGACTATATCTGTATTTTCTCCCTCTGTATATTGGTTCTTATTAGTGAGATACATAGACAAGGACTGTATTGTCTGCGGGAAATTCGAGTACGCATTTCTAAATAAATAAAAACCGTCCTCTTCTTTGTTTTCTGAAAGCCACGGCGTTGTTTCCTCCGGATATCCCTCATTAAATGCTTTCATGTGGTCACGATTTGCACTTTCCCCGATGACCAGAATCACCGTTTCATCACTATCTGTTTCCGGACATTCGTCAAGCACAATCTTTTTTACAGCCTCTGCATGACCTTTCATTAATCTTTTTTCTTCTTTGATATACTCCTTAGCTGCTTTGTATTCATAAAAGGGAAAACAGTTCTTCCCGTAGTGCCATAAAGAATAACCTGAAATAATGAGAAGAGCGAAAGTTTTATACTTTATAAGCGACACCACCGGGACAGTAGAACTTTCCACCCCCCCTAAAATACTTATGCCGCCTGCTAAAAGAGCATATAAAACAAAAAGAACTCCCGCGATGACGGCTTTTTTCAAACCGACCTGTTCTTTGATATATCCCGCCGCTTCCGCTTGATTCGTTTGAAGCACGGGAATCATATCTCCTTCTGAAAAAACAGCGTCGTATACGAAATAATATAAAAGGTAAGTGCCGCAAATCACTCCGCTGAACAGCAAAACGATAAAGGAAATCCCTCTCAAAAACGGTGCATACACCCCTGCCGAACTTCCCCAAACGGAAAGGGCCGTCAACAACATCATACCGGCACAAGCTACCAACAGGTAGGATTTAAGTACTAATATTTTTATTTCCCATCTCTCCAAACTTCGCACTTGCAAAGCGGGAAAGACAGAAATCCAAGGAAGAAAAAACAACCAGCCTGGCAGCCAGTAAGAAGAAAACATAGGTTGCCCCGTTAACATTTCCGCCGCAAAGAGAAGCAACACGGCCGTAAACCCTCTCCGAAAGCCATACCGCCCCCACAAATGAGGGACTCCCAAGATATGCCACAACCCGAAAACAGCACCTACCACCAGACCCGCCTGCATTAAAAAAAGTAATATCTCTGTCATTAGTACATTTCCTTATTGTATTTCAATCACTAAATACCCTTATCAAATATATCTCTTTCATTTCCGTTTATCCGCCTAATACCATTCGTTGATCCAGTTGTTCATCGGCGGGAGCAAACGGTGTATGATTTCCTCTTTTTCGTTTCTTTCTTTTTCTCCCTGCCATTGCAAGCCGCCGAGTTTTTCTGATTCTCCGACGGAAAGTGCTCCGAAAAACAACTGATTCAAAGCACCTGCTCCGACGGTAAAGTCAGGCTTGTGTTTATTTCGCTCTGCCTTTGCCGTATCCTCTTTTTCTATGTGCAGCTGTCCTTTTCGGGCAGTAACGGTGTAGATACCGCTGTTTTCGGGAAGAAAGTCGTCAATCAGACGGAATGAAAACGTACCGTCCGTTTCTTTTTCACAGCAAAGTCCTTCAAAAGCAAGTACGGGGTCGGTAATTCGTCCCATCATGAAAGGAAAGGTCCTGTTTTTTATATACTCGTGTTCCGCTCCGTCATTCCAAAACAGGAAGTGCTTATCATCAAGCGGCTCGTACCATTCACATTCGTCCAGAGAACCTTCGTGGCCTGCCATGTAGGCATAGAGCCCTTTCCGTCCCTTTTCAGAGGTAAATGCCATTTCGGAAACCATCATTTTTCTGTCTTCGATATGGTAGAAAATATAGCCGGCCGGCCCTTTTTCATCTTCCGCGACGGCAATGAATCCGCCGTCACAAAATTGGGCTTCCATATGTTTTTTCCAAGACTCTTCATCCCGCAAAGTGTAGCCGTTTCTCTCCGATACATATTTCATGTATATATCATTCAAAACGGTCCACTTTTCCGTGTCTCCCAGCAGGCCTGCCGCTTCCGTTTTTTCGCCGAGCTTTGCCAACTGGAGGGGAGACGTTTTGCGTTTCCACTGGTGAACATAAAAAGAAAATCCTTTGGGATAGTAATAATCCGCCGAAGACGGCATGAGAATGACAACGCCTTTTTTCTCTTTCACTGCTTCACGGAACGACCGGCGTAAAAGTTCTTTTGCATAGCCCCTGCCTCTTGCCGCCGGATGGGTCGCCACTCCTACAATATAGTCGGTCTTCACTTTTTTACCGCGAACGGAAAGCGTATACGGCCTTCTGTGGAGATTACAGGCAATTTTTCCTTTTTCTTCCCCTACCAATACTTCTTCTTTTCGGTATTCTCTTTCAAAATACCAACGGAACCAGGGGTCGCTTTCTTTTTCAAAGCAATACGCCCAAAGTGCTTTGACCGCCTTTTCGTCCTCTGCCGTGCTTGTTCGTATATTCATAAAATCCCCTGCTGTTATTTCTTAAGAACCACATCGTATTTTTCTGCAAAGTGATCGGGATTGTATTCCATTTTCGCCTGCCGCAGTCCTTCAAGTCCGAGATCCTCTTCACGGTTTACAAATTCCGTATCCGCAAATTCATGAATCAGGAAATCCCGGTTAATGGCCTGGTAGAGACCGCGGATTTCAGGATTGGCCTTTTCGAAGAAAATATGCGCCATGTCGGGATTTACGAGATTGCCGTTGGTAAAGGCTTCGACTTTCCCGTAAATACGAATCACTGCCCCTTTCATCTGCAAAGCTTCCCAGTTGTCGAAACAGAGCTGCAATGCTTTTTCTTCTTCTTCGATATGACCGTGACTCTCAAACCACTCGACAATTCCCGCTTTTGCATCTTCCATATTTTCCATGGTAATCGGCTCATAGACATAATCTGAATATTGGCGGAGAAAGCTGTTCAGATGATTTTTCTTCATTCTGAATTTTTTCCCCGGCAGCTGAATCATGTCAGCGGTGCGGTAAATATACTCCCACCCGTCCCTGTTGGGAAGGAAATCATATTTTCCCGGGCAGTGATTTTCAATCTGCTCCGTCACCCAGGGCGAAGCGGATTTCAATATAAAAGGTTTTCCTGCCGCCTCCAGACAATCATGAATCCTCTCCAATCCTTTGGCAAAAGAAGCGCCCTCTCCCGCAAACGGCGGCATGAAAAACGGTCTGTCTTTCCCGGCACGGATAAATAAAATACCGTCCTCCACCGCCCAACGGGTATCATAAGCATTTTGCCACAAAAACAATGTATTGAAAGAACAATCAATCCCCTCATAATGATGCACTTTAAAAAAACTGTTGATATAATCCCTGTCTTTGATTTCAAATGTATGAAATTCTATGATGAACATCTCCTTTATAACGTTTCTTTTACTCTGTTTTCATAATTCTATCAAGATTCATCTTTCTTATTTTATATGTTTTAGCCTGTTTTAGCAAAAAATCCCGCCACAAGAAAGCGGGAAATCTCATCAGGGTGCCAGCGGCAAAATCATTCCATACCACAGACAAAGCAACTTCACCCCCGCCGTCATTCTTGAGCAGTCAGCAGAATCGGAATGATGATCGAAGAAAAAACATAATCTAATTCTTAGCGAAGAATCCGGCATAGGGTATCGGAAAACGCGTATTTATAAATAATAAAAACTATATTTCTTTTTCCTTAGTGTCAGCTTCCCCCGAATACGGAGAGAAGTGCCGAGCCTTGCGAGGCGATAGGGGCATGCTTGCGTACACAGGAAAATACATTTAATATCTCCAACTTCTTGCCTGGATTCTTACTCTCCCTATACTTTTTTATAACGCTACTCCCGCCCGCTTTTTACGACCGTTCAAGAATAACAGGCAAGTATTTAATACCGTTCTGTATAAAATCTTTTTACCGCTCTGCTCATACTTACCCCTTCCGACGGCTTCGCCGCCACCTTCCCCGACAAACGGGGACGGCTTACGGTTTGCATTTTATCATTTTATAGCAACAATCAAGTAATATATTTTTAAAATATGATTTTTTCCTCTAATTGATAATGAGAATGACGGAAATTTTTATGTTTCACCGGTGCATTTCTCTCATTATAAATAAGATGGCGTGTTATCAAGGGATTTTCGGAGGGAACATTTTTTCTGTAAAGAATCCTGTTTTTTTGTAAAAGCTCGTAAAATCAAAAGTTTTTCACTCTTTTCACAACTTTATTCACAGTTATACACACCCTTGTGGATAACTTCTGTGAAAACTATGGAAAATAACGGTTTTATAGTCCTTTTTTACGACTGTCCACTCCCGATGCACACCTGAACTTGTGAAAAACTGTGAATATCTTTTTCGGACTGCCGTATTGAGAATGGCTGAAGCACCGTTCTACATTACTTTTTTGACTCTAAAAAAATCATTCCTCCGACTGTGAATACTGTGAATAACTTTTCAAAAACTCCGAATTGATAATTCTTTATCCTTCTTTTTTATCCCTCTTGACATTGAAATCTTGTGAAAAAAAGAGATTTCGTGAGAATTTTCTGATTTTTACAAAATTTTTTTGTTTTTTGTCCACTCGGTGCATACCGTAAAAATAAAAAATATATAAACTTTTCTTTTTGCCTTTTCTGTTCGGTCCGGCTTGTCGGTTTTACAGTTGTCCTGTTTCATATTATAATGAAGTTAATCTATTTTTTTGAATATATTATAGGAGGTTTTTATGGAACATCTTGAAATCGGTAAGGCCGCTCCGTCATTTACGCTTCCCTCGGACAGCGGTCAAGAAATTTCTCTTTCCGATTACAAAGGAAAAAAAGTCATTTTATATTTCTACCCGAAAGATAATACGTCCGGCTGTACGCTGGAAGCGCAGGCTTTCCGGAATCATCAGGAGGATTTCCTGAAAAACGGCTATGTCGTTCTCGGTGTCAGCCGTGACAGTATCAAAAAGCATTGCAATTTCCGTGATAAAAATGAATTGAATTTCCCGCTTCTCTCCGATGAGGACGAAACGGTTTGCCATCTTTACGGCGTCATGAAAGAAAAAAGCATGTACGGCAGGAAATATATGGGCATCGAGCGTTCCACTTTTATCATTGATGAAGAGGGAATGCTGGTCAAGGAATACAGAAATGTGAAAGCCGCCACCCATATTGATGATTTACTGAAAGAACTGGATATCAAGGCTTAAATTTTCAACAAAAATCGACTTCCTTAAATTAGCTTCTTGGTCTAACTTTTTAGAGTCCGTTCGTGCCGTGTTTTTATTTTTCGCACATTAAAATATCCGCCCTGTTTGTGGGGCGGATATTTTTATCGGTTTATTTATTTTTCTCTTTCAATGCCGCTTCTATGAAGCCGTGGAAGAGGGGGTGCGGTCTGTTCGGCCGGCTTTTGAATTCCGGGTGCGCCTGTGTGGCTTCAAAGTAGGGGTGGTCGCTCAGTTCTATGGTTTCTACAAGGCGACCGTCAGGGCTGGTACCTGCGATAATGAGGCCCGCTTTTTCCATTTGCGGACGGAATTCGTTGGATACTTCGTATCTGTGACGGTGGCGTTCGTAGACGATTTCCTGATTGCCGTAAAGGGCTCTGGCTTTCGTTCCTTCTTTGAGTTTGCACGGGTAAATCCCGAGGCGCATGGTGCCGCCTTTTTCCGTGACGTCTTCCTGATCGGCCATAAGGTCGATGACGGAGTATTTTCCTTCGGGAATAAATTCGGAGGAGTTTGCTTCTTTCATGCCGCATACGTTTCTTGCAAATTCAATGACTGCCGCCTGCATGCCGAGGCAAAGGCCGAGGAATGGAATTTTGTGTTCTCTTGCGTAACGGATGGTGTCTATTTTTCCTTCTACGCCGCGGTATCCGAATCCGCCGGGAACGACAATGCCGTCTATACCCTTGAAAACTTTATCCCAGTTTTGTTTTCTTTCTTCCAGTTCTTCCGCATTGATCCAACGGATATTGACTTTTGTGCCGAGCTCAAAGCCTGCGTGATAGAGTGCTTCTACGACAGAAAGGTAGGCGTCGTGGAGTTTTGTGTATTTCCCGACAAGGGCAATTTCCACTTCATGATCTGTATGGGCCATGCGGTCTACCATGGCTTTCCAGTCTTCTAAATCGACAGGACGGTCTTCAAGGCCGAGTTTTTGGAGAACGATATGGTCGAGGCCTTCTTTTTCCATGAGGAGCGGCACTTCATAAATGTTCGAAGCGGTAAGGTTATTGATGACAGCTTCAGGTTCCACGTCGCAGAACATGCCGATTTTCTTTTTCATTTCCGGGGACAGTTCCTGCACGGTCCGGCAGACAATGATGTCGGGCTGGATACCGATAGAGCGGAGTTCTTTGACGCTGTGCTGTGTCGGTTTCGTTTTCAGTTCGCCTGCCGCCTCGATGTAGGGAACGAGGGTGACGTGGATATAGGTGACGTCATTTCTGTGGGGCAGGTCTTTTCTGACCTGGCGGATGGCTTCGAGGAACGGGAGTGATTCGATGTCCCCGACAGTGCCACCGATTTCCGTAATAACGATATCGGCATTGTCATTTTTGCCGACCCGGAGTACCCGGTCTTTGATTTCATTGGTGATATGGGGAATAACTTGAATGGTAGAGCCTAAATATTCCCCTTTTCTTTCTTTGTTGATAACGGACTGGTAAATTTTACCGGTGGTGACGCTGGACGCTTTGGAAAGGTTTTCGTCGATAAAGCGTTCGTAGTGACCGAGGTCGAGGTCCGTTTCCGCGCCGTCGTCGGTGACAAATACTTCGCCGTGCTGGTAAGGACTCATGGTACCGGGGTCTATATTGATATACGGGTCAAATTTCTGAATGGTGACTTTGTATCCTCTGTTTTTCAAAAGGCGTCCCAGGGAAGCGGCCGTAATGCCTTTCCCCAAAGATGATACAACGCCGCCGGTTACGAAAATATACTTTGTCATGTGTCCTCCTTTTACATGTGTTCCGGAGCGGAAACACCAAGAATGGCGAGTGCGTGGGTGAGTACATATTTCACGGCGGTGATGAGTCCCAGTCTTGCCTCCGTCACTTCTTTTTCTACGCCGAGTATTCTGCATTCTCTATAGAAATGGTGGAAAAGTCCTGCCAGCTCATACGCATATTTCGCAATGCGCTGGGGTGCTCTTTCGGCTGCCGCTCCTGCAATAAGCATGCGGTAGTTTTCCATTTTTTTGACCAAATCAAGTTCACATTCTTCCGTGAGGCAGGTGAAATCGGTATGTTCCCAGTCTCCCCAAGAGATGCCCGCTTCTTTTGCCTGCTTATAGAGGCTGTGGATTCTTGCATTGGCATACTGGATATAGTAGACGGGATTGTCGCTGGACTGTTTTTTCGCAAGGTCGATATCAAAGTCCATCTGGCTGTCCAAAGTACGGCTGCAGAAGAAATAGCGGGCCGCATCACTTCCGACCTCGTCCATGAGTTCTCTTAAGGTGACCGCCTGTCCTGTCCGTTTCGACATTTTGACGGGCTGTCCGTCACGGAGGAGCGTAACCATCTGGAGCAACATGATTTCAAAATCGTCAGGGTCATATCCGAGGAATTTCATCGCCGAATGGATACGGATAATGTAGCCGTGGTGATCGGCGCCCCAGATATCAATCAGCTTATTGTATCCTCTTCCTATTTTATCGGGAATGTAGGCGATATCGGAACAGAAATAGGTGGGAACGCCGTTGGTGCGGATGACGACACGGTCTTTATCATCGCCGTTGTCCGTCGTTTTCAGCCACAGCGCGCCGTCTTTTTCATAGAGATGACCGCTTTCTTTCAGTTTTGCCAGTGCTTTATCCACTTCACCGGGATAAAGAGATTTTTCGGAAAACCAATTGTCAAAGGTGACACGGAAATCGGCCAGGTCTTTTTTGAGAATCGCCAATTTTTCTTCCAGCGCCACGGTTTTGAAAATATGTCTTCTTTCTTCTCCGGGAAGAGCGAGGTATTTGTCCCCTTCTCTGTCAATGATGGACTTGGCGGTTTCCACGATATCGTAGCCGTGATATCCGTCTTCAGGCACTTCCGCCTCTTTTCCGAGAAGCTGGAGATACCGGGCGTCCACCGATTCCGCCAGATGCTCGATCTGGTTGCCCGCATCATTTACATAGTATTCGGCGCAAACTTCATAGCCTGCCGCACGGAAAAGATTCACCAGAGCGGAACCGTAAGCCGCGCCTCTGGCGTGACCGATATGGAGCGGTCCTGTCGGATTGGCCGATACATACTCGACGAGAATTTTATCTTTATGGCCGCCGGGAAGATTTCCGTAGGATTCTCCTTTGGCAAGTATTTCCTCCAGTTCGCGGTACACTGTTCCTTTGGCAAGGAAGAAATTGATAAATCCTGCTCCTGCAATATCCGTATGGGATATGAGAGGGGAGTCCATATATTTCACAACGGCTTCGGCAATCATGCGCGGTGCTTTGCGGGCCGTTCTTGCCCACTGCATCGCTGCATTTGTGGAATAGTCGCCGAATTCCTTTGATTTCGGAATTTCCAGTGTCTGGACAGGCGCATACTCTCCTTCGGGAAGGTCTCCCGCTTCTACCGCCCTTGCCCGGGCCTTTTCAATAAGTTCTTTCAGTTCTTCTCTGACTTCCATGAAGCGTCCTGTTCCTCCCTCACTTCGATAACAATTTCATTTAAATGCTTAAAAAGCCCTTCCATTTCAATATCATACACCAGCCGGATTTCTCCCGTGCCGTTTTTTACCGTATCCACAACTTCCCTTGCTGTCGTCAGAATCCGCATCGGTCCTGCCGGCGTCATGTACTCCGACTCCAATTCCTCTCCGGGGATATACTCCGTTTCCTGTACAAAACTTCCCCGCCGGGAAAGCGTCACCCTGTCACCGAACAGACGAATGGTCGTCTTCGTCCCCTCCAAACCGGATAAAGAAGTTTCTTCATAAGAAATATAGCGGTAATTCTCCGCTTCTCCATAAACACCCGGCGTATCCAAAGTGATCGTTTCAGCCCGCCCCGTTTCATCTCTCTGTGACGACGTACAGCGAATCACAACTTTCTTTTCCAAAAAAATCCCGCTTTCCAAAAAACAGGGTAAAACGGGGGTTCTATTTGAAACAGCCCCTGCCCCGATACATTTACATTTAATTATAGCATAGACGGAAATTTTTCCGCATACAAAATTCTCGTAATTATATCCTATTTTAAAAAATATATGACCCGTTCTGTAAAAACCGTAGAAATATTTCATCCGCCGTGTCAAAATTTTTTAATTAAAAAATTTGACAAAGAAAAATCCCCGCCTGCAGGCAGGGGAGGTTTTTTTATTTTTTACTTTTCTTTTTACTTTTTTCTTTTTTATTCTTTTTCTCTTTTTTCTTCTTTTTGTTTTTCTTTCCGTTTTTTCCTTTGCCTTCTATAAAACATTCTCTTTCCTTGTCCACGGTCCAATCGTATTCGATATTGTCGCCGCTGTTATGACGGCCGAGCGTGTGTGTTTCGTAGCGGAGGGAAATATCGGAATCGTCTTCATCGTCCGCTTCATGATAGTCTTCTCTGTAGGCAGTTTCCGCTTCTTCGCAGGCGTCTTTGATTTCCGTCTGCCGTTTTTCCAAATTTTCATCGAACCGGCGGTTTTCTTCTTCTCCATGTTCCATCATGTGTTCTTCTTTGTCCGGAGTCATATGCTCAAGTATTTCTTCCATCACCCCGGCAAGGACAAGGACATTTTGGATTCTTGCTTCTTCCGCCGGTCGTGCATCGGGGTCAGGGTCCAGCAGTGAGAGTTCAAGAAATGCTTTGTCTTCTTCCAGTCCTTTTCTGATCGCTTCCAGTGCTTCTTTCACCGACATGTCCGCATTCAATTTCTTTTCCATACGTTACTCCTTCCCGGAAGCCTGTCCTTCCGTCACCAATACTTTATCTATTCTGCGGTTGTCGCAGTCAATAATCTCAAAGGTAAATCTTCCGAATCCGACTTTTTCCGTTTCCTTGGGAATGTATCCCAAAAGGTAGGTGATGAAGCCTGCCAGTGTTTTGTAGCGGTCTTCCGCTTCGCCGGGCAGTTCTTCTTCTATATGGAAATACGCGCGAAATTCGTCAATGGTACATAATCCTTCCACGAGCCAGGAATGATCCGTGCGGGGAATGAATTTATTTTGTTCTTCTAAGATGTCTTCGATATCTCCGGGCATATCGCCCACGATTTCTTCAAGGACGTCATGAAGTGTCACAAGTCCTGCCAGTGTTCCGTATTCGTCAATGACCACGGCTTCGTGGACCCCTTTGGTTTTGAAAAAGCTCAGTACTCTGGTCAGAATCAGCGTTTCCGGTATGAGAAGGGGCTTGTAAATGGTATCCATGATAGAGGCTTTGACGGATTTTCCGGGATGGTTCTTTTGGTCAAGAAGCACTTTGCTCATGTCGGCAAGCCCTTTGAAATCATCCAGAGAGTCGCTCCCTACGGGCAAGCGGAAATGGGCGGATGTCTGTATATCCTGCCAGATATTTTCTTCCGTATCTTCCAGATCGATCCAGATAAGCTGCGGCCGGGGGGTCATGCTGTCGGCGGCGGTGAGGTCGTTGAGCTGAAACACATTATTGATGATCCCCGGTTCTTCTTTGTCTATCGTCCCCAGCTGCGCCCCCTGCTGGAGAAGCACTCTGATTTCTTCTTCCGAAACCGGCTGTTCGCCGCCCATGCGTATACCCAACATTTCCACGACAATTTTGGTCGACCAGGTGCTTAAAATGACAAGAGGTTTGCAAACGGTGGCAAAAATAATCATAATCCGGGCGATGTAACAGGCCGATTCTTCCGGTTTGGCAATGGCAATCCATTTCGGGGCAAGCTCTCCGATAATAAGAGTGAAATAGGTGACAAGCGCCATGACAATGACCATGCTAAGAGGAGCGAGATAGGCTCCCACGACAGGAATGTCTGCCAATACGACTGCAAGCGGTCCCGCCAAAGATGCTCCGGAAAACATACCCGTCACGATGCTAATCGTTGTAATTCCGACCTGTATTGTGGAAAAAAGCTCTTCCTTTCGTTCTGAAAGCGCAAGAGCTTGAACAGCTCCCCGTCTGCCTTCTTCCACCATTTCCTGTAATTTTATTTTTCTGGCGCCGACAATGGAAATTTCCGCCAGCGAGCAGATACCGTTGGCAATTACGAGTAAAATGATAATGACAAGCTCCAACCATATCGAGTCGTCGTCCATGCAAATCCTCCCGAAAGTCAATCGTTTTCCATTTCTTATATACTTGATTATAGCAAAAAAATAAAAAATAAGCAGACCGGTTTCTGTTTGTCCGTTTCACCCGCCGTCATCCGGACATGACCGCCGGTCATTGATTTTTATGCCATTCTTGCTTATACTGGAGTCAGAATAAAATTATGGAGGGTTGTGCATGGCATTTACAAAAAAAGCGGAAAGAACCAAACATCTTTTATTGACATCAGCCAAAGAACTTATTACCGAAAAAGGCTTTGACAAAGTATCCGTAGAAGACATTACCTGTCATGCCGGCGTAGCGAAAGGCACTTTTTATCATTATTTCAAAGCGAAAGAAGATCTTGTCCAATCCCTTGCTTTTGATAAGTTACAGGATATTTTTGCGGAAACACTGGCGATGGATACGTCACCGGAAAAGAAACTGTCTTTTTATTTTACTCATTTGATGACCGAGGCGGAATGGGTAGGCGTGAATCTGATCCGTCAGTGGCTGCGCTCCATTTGCGATCCTGAAAAAGTCACCGACAATACTTCGGATTTTCAGAACAGCTATCATCGTCTTTTCGCCATTTTGGACCAGGGGGTGGAAAACGGATATCTCGCAGAAGATACGCCCGTTTCTTTTTTGACGAAAATGCTCATGTCGCATTTCCACGGAGCGCTCACCACTTGGTGTATTCTGGGCGGCAATTTCAAACTTGTCGAAGAGTCCGCCAAATATATCCCCGCTGATATTGAAAATGCCCTCACCAAGTACAGAACAGATAAAAAATAACCCCGGCTTAAAAACCGGGGATCTCCCAAGGAGCCGTCAGGCTCTTTTTTCTTTGGTCTTTTTGCTTTTTATTCAGCGTGACTATGTTTCCCTGAACAAAGACGGAATGTATCTTCCGTTTCTTTTCTTCCCGCTGCATAATACAGCGCCATTTCTTTTTTTGTACGCTCCATTTCTTCCAGAAAAACCGGACCGTACCTCGCCGCTTTTTTCGGTCCGATTCCTTTGATGAGAAGCAGGTCTTTTTCTTCCTCCGGCATTTTTTCAATGATTTCCCGTAAAATGTTGTCGGAAAAAATTTGGAAAGGCGCTTTTTTTTCTTTTTTGGACAGAGAACGTCTCAGTTCGGACAGTTTCATGAACATCGTTTTTCTTTCCAGTGCCCGGTCGGGAGCGGACAGATTTTCTTCTTCTTTGTCTTCCGTTTCCTCTCTTTTAAAAAGAGCGAGAAACCGTTTTCCGTATTTTTTTAATTTAAAGGCACCGATCCCGTGAACTGTCGCCATTTCTTTTTCGGTTTGCGGGAAACGGCGCACCATATCCTCCAGCGTGGCATCGGAGAAAACCACAAAAGGCGGCACATGTTCTTCTTTAGCAACCGCCGTCCGTAAATCACGAAGTCGTTCAAAAAGGGTTCTTTCCCGGTTTGAAAAGGCTCCTTTATGTTCCGCAGCGGCTTCGGCAATGATATGTTCCGCTCCGAATGCGGGGCCATAGACATTGCCGCCTTTTTCAAGAATTTCCAGTCCTTTTTCCGTCAATCCCAGCACATGAAAGGGTCCTTCCCGCTTTACATATCCGTCCGCCGCAAGAGCGTGAAGGAGTCCTCGTATATGCGGTACCGTTTCAAAAGAAAGTTTTCCGTAAGTCGGTATTTTCTCCAGCCCCCAGGAAAGAACCGCTTTGGCCCGGCTTCCTTTCAGCACCTCCGACACGAGAGCCGCGCCGAAACTTTCGTGCAGGGAACGGATCGTTTTGAATACGAGAACCGCCACATCCGTAATGTCCGTCTTGATTGCCGCATTTTCACAATTTCCGCAATGTCCGCAATTCATTTCCTGCTTCTCGCCGAAATACCGGAGAATATACTGCCGGAGACATCCGGTCATCAGACAGTAGTCCGTCATTTTTTGAAGCCGAGCATGCTCTCTCTCCTTTTGTTCTTCCGGTCCGTTTCCCGTATCAATGAGATACTCCTGGATTCTCGTATCCCTGCCGCTGTAAAGCAAAATACATTCCGCCGCCGCGCCGTCTCTGCCGGCTCGTCCCGCTTCCTGATAGTAAGCTTCCATGCTTTTCGGCATCTGGTAGTGGATCACGTAGCGGACATTGCTCTTGTCGATTCCCATGCCGAAAGCATTTGTCGCGACCATCACACGAATGCGGTCAAAGGAAAAATCTTCCTGGGCGTTCCGCCTTTCCCGGTCGTCCATGCCTGCATGATAACGGCCGGCTTCCATTCCGTTTTCTTTCAACACGCCGTATATCTCATCGACCGCTTTCCGGGTCGCGCAGTAAACAATCCCGCTTTCTCTTTTATGATTCCGGATATATTTTCCGATAAATTCTTTTTTGTTGACCCCGGAAATGACACGAAACGACAGATTCGGCCGGTCAAGTCCCGTGCGGAACACTTTTGCTTTTTCCAGGCCCAAACTTCGTTTCATATCTTCTTCCACAAGTTCCGTTGCCGTCGCTGTGAACGCCGTCACCACCGGTTTTTCCGGAAGCGAATCAATAAATGTTTTAATCTTTCTGTAGCTGGGACGGAAATCATGTCCCCATTGGGACACGCAATGGGCTTCATCAATGACCACCATTGAGAGCGGTACTTGGGACAGGCAGCTCGTGAAATAGGAAGGCTCCAATTTTTCAGGAGCCATATATAAAAGCTTCAACGTTCCTCTGTATAAGTCACGGAGCCTCTCAATCGACTCTTCAAAGGAAACGGTGGAATTGACATATGATGCAGGAATGCCTTGGACGGCAAGCGCTTCCACCTGGTCTTTCATCAAGGAAATCAGAGGAGAAATAATCACCGTGCCGTGGGGAAAAAGAAGAGCGGGAATCTGGAAACAAACGGATTTCCCGGCTCCTGTCGGCATAACGGCAAGCACATCGTTTCCCGCCGAAATGGTATCGATGATTTCTTTTTGAACAGGACGGAACGCATCGTAGCCGAAATATTTTTTCAATAACTCCGCAGCAGCCATTTTTTCTCCTTTCCCTTTCCGATTTTATTTATTATATCAGTTTTCATCACCGGAACAGGAATGTTTACAGATTTCTTCTGCAAACGTCCATAAAAAAAGAACCGCCTGCCGGCCATTCTTTTTCTATCGGTATGTACCGTTTATGCTTTTTCATTCTCTTTTTTGGACGCCGCTTTCCTCCGCAGTTTTTTCTCACGGAGATGGAGCAGTTTATCGGAAAGCCCTAAAATGATGTCTTTTCCTTCAACCAGATCTTTCCAATAGGCGGGCACAAAATTTTCTCCGAAACGTACTCCTTGAATCGCACCGGTCACGGAAGCTGTGACGGAACTGTTGCCGTCATGATTAGCGGCGACAATCACCGAATCTAAAGGATCATCCACCGCCAAGCAGGCATAGACGGCAATCGCCAGCGCTTCATCCGCCTGATCGCCGCTCCCGAGAGAATGGATACTGTCGATATGCGACCACGGCTCTTCTTTACCCGCCGGATGCGCATGCGCCTGTTCTTCCGCGGCGGAAAGAAGAGTCGTAATGCTGTCCGACTTGTGTACTTTATTTAATAAGCCGTGAACACGTTCCAGCGACTTCGGAAGTGTCATTCCTTTCGCAAGACAGGCAATCAGTGCGGCCAGTGCCCCTGCACTGTAATAAGCCACCGGATTGGAATGGGAATAAGCGCCTATTTTTACGCCCGTTTCAAAAGCCGCTTTACTTTCCCCTTCATAGAGAAGTCCGATCGGCACCGCTCTTTGAAGTACGCCGCTCCCTTTGCTGTCATTCAGCTTACTTTTCGTCGTCCCGATCACATCTCCGGTAAAGACGTTCAAAAGTCCTTCTTCCGGATTTCTGCGGCAATGCATAAATTTTTCCTGGACAAGACAAATTTCCCGTTCATGCGGCTGACGACGCATCCAGCTCTTTTGTCCTCTTCTCGGTTCTTCCCCCGTCTGGCTGTAAAACCAGCGCATATACCCGCGGTAAATGCCGTCGCCCTCCTCCATTTTCTTGGCATCCGCCCATAGGAGTCCGTCAATGGTCGCCAGTGCCAGCTGGGTATTTCCCGTAACGGGCGCCGCATTCCCGGACTGCCTGCTCCGTACAAGAGTACGCAGGCCGAAAGGTCCATACTTGTGCTCAATGCGGGAGACGGAGAGACCCTGAAGCGGATATCCCAATGCATCGCCGCAGGCCCCTCCGATCATGGCGCCGCGGAATTTCTCGATCTCCTTCATATACCCTCCTTGCCGCATTTACATGCACGAAAGAATGACACCGGCTCAGCCCGTTTTCCTACCGATACAGTCACAAAAATAAAAATTTTACAAATTATCGAGCCATTAAAATTCACTTTTCTCATTAAATATTATACCATAATTCAATATTTTATTCATAAAGATGTCCGCTTTTTCTTTTTTCCCTCCTTTTTCAATAATAAAAGAAAGAGTTCCGCCCGTTCAAACTTTTGCACGCCCCTGATTTCCTTACCTGTTATAATGAAAGCAGAAAGAAAAAATAAAGAAATCACTCCTGCGGACAAGCGGCGGCGTGCGCTTCCGGAAAGCGCAAGTACAAATCAAACAGGAAAATGAATCTTCCTTGTGTTCTGAAATGAAAAATCCGCTTATTCCGTATGTATCTGTCATTCTTGAACGAAGTAAAGCTGATACAATCAAATGATTCATAGAAAGGAAATGGTATGACAAATCAAAAATTTATCCCCCGTAAAAACGAGAAGGCGGCTATCTTTGAAGAGTACATGAAAAAAAATGATTTGAATTTTTTCCGCCGCCGTGATGTCCATGACGGAATGGACACGGTGGCTTTCATCACCGCCATTCCGGCGCAGGGAAATCATCGTCTTGTGGCGGCGGTACTCACGAACAACAGTATGTATACTCTTCTCCGTATCCATCTGGGACTGGCGCCTACAGGCCCCGCAAGAGATACATTTCTTGCCTTTATCGGCCGCTTAAATGCGGAGCAGTCGGTTTTTAAATATATCGTTGAAGATGACAACAATGCCTTTCTTGATTTCTGCATCACCACAAGACCCGATCGCCTTGATCCCGACGTCATACGAACGACGTTAAACCTCATGATTTACCAGATGGAAAACGGTTACCTGGATATCGCCCGCCGCCTTGCCAAGCCGGGTGATGAAACGGACGGCTTTGAACTGTAAAACATAACCGACCGGCCATCAGGTATTTCCGAAAAGCGTTAAAAAACTCCTTCCGTCAGATATCCTCATCTGCTCCGGAGGGAGTTTTATTTTATCTTTTTGCTATAAACAGGGTGCCGTACGGCTTCTTCCCAAATCGGCGGTCATACGCAGATCTTCTTTCGGATCCCGCCCGCCTGTCGTGAGATAACCGCCGACCATGATCCCATTCAGACCACCGGTAAGCGCGAGCGCCTGAAGACTGCGGAGATTCACTTCTCTTCCGCCGGCGGTGCGGATTAATGCTTTCGGGAGAACGAAGCGGAACATGGCGAATGTGCGGAGCACTTCCAACGGCGGCAGACGTTTATTGGTATAAAAAGGAGTTCCCTCCACAGGATTCAAAATATTGAGCGGCACAGAATCAATATGAAGCTCTTTCAGTTTGAATGCCATTTCCACCCGCTGGTCAAGAGACTCACCCAGCCCGATAATACCGCCGGAACAAACACGGATCCCCGCTTTTTGCGCCGTTCTGATGATGTCTTCTTTGTCTTCCATCGTATGGGTCGTGCAAATTTCAGGGAAATAGGACGGCGATGTTTCGATATTGCAATGGATTCTGGTGATGCCCGCTTCTTTTAAGCGCACCGCTTGTTCTTGGGAAATCAGCCCGAGCGAACAGCACACTTCGATTCCCACTTCTTTTCTTATCCGTTTAACAATCGCAATGATTTCTTCAAATTCATTCGGATTTCCCTGATTACGCCCGCTGGTAACAATGGAAAACCGAACCGCCCCTGCGGCTTTTGCTTTTTTAGCCGCTTCCACGACTTCTTCTTCCGGAAGCAGCCGGTAAACTTTTGATCCCGTTTTATAATGCCCCGACTGGGCACAGAATTTGCAGTCTTCCTGGCAATGCCCGCTTCTTGCATTAATGATGGCACAGAAATCGACGGCATTTCCGCCGTACTTCTGCCGGATTTTATCCGCCATCGCTAAAAGCAGCATGGTATCTTCATCTTTCGTGCGGATAATCCGCTTCGCTTCTTCTTCTGTAATTTCTCCGCCGTTTAAAACTTTCTCCGCTAAAGCAATCACATCATGGCAAGAACTTTCCATCATCAAACTCCCCTTTTTCCACTTTCCTTTTTATTGTTATCTTGTTTTCAAGTATAAAATAAACAATCTTTTCTGTCAATGAATCTTTTTGCTTCGGTTAACAATGAAGCAAATAGAAAAAAGCCTGCTTCAGCGCAGACTTTTCTCTTGTATGAAATCCGTCAAAAATAGAGGAGAGGAATTTTTGAACGGGTATCAGCTTTGTTTCTTGCTTGTTCTTAAAGAACCGCTTATTCGATTTCTATACGGTGCGGCGCTTTTTGGATTTCTTCCTGCTTTTTCGGAAGTGTAACTGTCAGCACACCGTCATGCAGAGCGGCTTTGATGGCCTCTTCTTTAATGCCTTTGACGGCAAACCGGCGTTGGAAAGTGGAGCTGCTCCGTTCCCGGCGAATAAAACGGCGGTCATCTTCTTTCGTAACCGTTTCCGCTTCTTTCTTCGCCGACAGGGAGAGAACCCCGTTTTCATAGGATATATGAATCTGATCTTTGTTGAATCCCGGCATGTCGCAGGTAATTTCATAAGCATCTTTCTTTTCTTCAATGTCCACTTTCGGAACTGTCACCTGATCATTGTACAGAACCGGTACATCATTGAAAAAGTCGTCAAACCCATTATCTCCAAAAAATCCGTTAAAAGGTAATAAACCTCGCATAGTAATAACCTCTTTTCTTATCAATCACTCACCGGATAGGAAATCGTATGATTTCTTTTCCTGTACCTGTATTATATCACAATTAGCACTCATGTCAATAGAGTGCTAATAATTTTTTATTTACTTTTATTTTCCCTTTTGAAAATCTGCTTATTAAGCTGATTTCCTTTGTTTTAAAAAGTCAAAAAGTCTATTTATTTTCAAGTTTGCACAAAAAAATACGCAGCCTTTTCATGACTGCGCATTTCATCCGGTTTTATGATTTCAGACTGGCTTCCACTTTCTTCAGATTTTCTTCCATACGGCTGAGGAAAGTCATACCCGGTTTTTCGCTTTCCCCTTCCATGGTGTCAATGACTTCCGTAGAGGCGCCGGCTTCACGGGCCAGCGTTTCGCTGAGTGCCGGACTTGCCATATCTTCCATGAAAACGGTCTTGACTTTATGTTCTTTGCAAAATTCGATAAGCTCATTCATTTTTTTCGCCGACGGCTCTCCGGAAGCGAATACATCTTCCACGCTTTCCTGGGAAAGTCCCATGTCACGGCAGAGATAGCCGAATGCGGCATGACCGGTGACAAATTCTTTTCTCTCCGCTTTGTCAAAAGAAGCTCTGTATTTTTCCTGCAAGGCTTTCATTTCTTTGGCGAAGTTTTCATAATTTTTATTGAAATAGTCTTTGTTCTCAGGAGATGCTTTGATGAGACCGTCACGAATCGCTTCCGCTTCCTGTACCGCCGAGGTCAGCCCGAGCCATGCATGGGGATCGTGATCGCCGTGTTC
The DNA here is from genome assembly GCA_900547785.1 of uncultured Dialister sp. Lineage (GTDB taxonomy): Bacteria > Bacillota > Negativicutes > Veillonellales > Dialisteraceae > Dialister. The sequence goes on along the minus strand of URIB01000014.1, from coordinate 8,368 downwards.
TTCTCTTTCTTCTTCATCGGTGATTTCGATAGGCGTTACTTTCGCTGCCGCTTCTACAACGACCAGCTTGTCCGAACCTGCCGCCTTGACCGCTTTTTCCGCCCATTTTTCCATGCCGAGGCCGTTATAGACAAAGACCTTGGATTCTTTCATGTGCACCAGATTTTCCGCTTTCGGATCAAATTCATGCGGTTCCGTTCCTTCCGGCACCATGACTTTCACAACCACTTTGTCACCGCCGATAGTTTCAGTCAATTCTTTCATGGCGTTGAAAGAAACCGTTACCGGAATTGTTCCTTCCGCTGCCGCCGGAGCTTTCTTTTCTCCTCCGCAGCCGGCGGTAAACAGGAGTGTTGCCGCCCCTAATACACAAGCACATTTTGTTAAAGCATTCATTGGTTATTCCCCTTTCACGATTAAACATTATTTAAATTGTAATAACATTATTATTATCACTTTTTAAGTGTATCATGTGTGTCAAATTGACAATCTCATGTAAGATAGAAATAGAATTCTCTTTAGAACCTTGAAAGGAAATTTTATGATACACATCGGCAATATTTCTTTTTCTTATACAGGAGAAGCGCCTTATCTACTTCACAATCTGTCTTTAGATGTGAAACCCGGCAATTATATTTCCATCGTCGGAAGCAACGGCAGCGGAAAAAGTACGCTCCTGAAATTAATTCTCGGTTTTCTGAAACCCACGCTGGGTGTTTTGGAAAATCATGCCCGCCGGACAGGCTATGTTCCGCAAGCCGCCCAAAGCGACCGGGGATTTCCCGTCACGGTGAAAGAAGTGATTGATTCGTACGGGAAACTTCTTCATTTGAAAAATATATCCGCCCGTGACATTTTATCCCGTACGGGCATGGAGGGATTTGAAAATGAATTGATGGGGCATTTATCGGGAGGACAGCATCAAAAAGTGCTAATCGCCCGTGCATTGATGGGAGATCCGGATCTTCTCATTCTCGATGAACCGTCTACCGGGGTAGACAGGGAGAGCCGGATTGAAATTTATAAACGCCTCTCGTGGTTAAACAAGGAAAAGCACATGACCGTCATAGCGGTGGAGCATAATCTGGAAGCGGCGGTCCGCCATTCTTCCATGCTCTACCATGTGATGGACGGCAGCGGGCACTTATGCCGCCCTGATGATTATATCCGGGAATTTATCAAAGAGGAGGGCTGTCATGCTGGCTTATGAATTTATGCAAAATGCACTCCTCATTTCTCTCTGCATTGCTGTCCTCTGTCCCTGTATCGGTCTTTTTCTCGTTCTCCGCCGGTATTCCATGATCGGTGACACTCTCGCCCATGCTTCTCTGGCGGGCGTCACGCTGGGACTTCTTTTCCGATCGAATCCGGTCTTGTCCTCTTTTATTTTCACCGCCGCCGCCGGTGTTGCCATTGAATTTTTACGCCAGTATTTCAGGAAATATACAGATCTGATCTTGTCCATCGTTCTTTCCGTTTCCGTCGGCATCGCTCTTACTCTGATTTCTTCCGGAAAACTCCGCGCCAATGCAGACGCCTATCTTTTCGGCAGCATTCTCACCGTGAGTCCTGCGGATATGGCGGTCACCGCTTTTTTGACGGTTACTTCCGCAATTTCTCTTCTTGTTTTCTATCATCCGCTCATGTATATCGCCTACGATGAAGACGCCGCCAAAATTGCGAAAGTGCCTGTACGAACCATCAATTACCTCTTTGCCTTTCTCGTTGCCGCCGCCATCGCCGTGTCCATCCGCTCTGTCGGTATCCTCGTCATTTCTTCGATGATTACGCTCCCCGTCGCTTCCGCACTGCAGCTCCGGAAAGGATTCCGCACCACTCTTACGGCCTCGCTTGCCTACAGTTTCACCGGTATTCTGGGCGGATTTTTCTTGTCTTATGAAATCGGCGCCGCGCCCGGCGGTGTCACCGCACTCGTATCGGCAGCCCTTCTGATTCTCACCATTCTTTATAAAAAAATCAGGAAATAAGCAATAAAAAACAGCGGTTCGTCACACACCGCCGTTTTTTATTGTTTATTTATTTTTTTCTTCCGCCGCCGCTTTCACAGCATCGAACACATCTGAAAAAGGTATCTTGTTTTTCTTTGCCAGTTTTTTCACCGTTTTGTACTCGGGATACCATTTCACCCGATTTTTCAAATGCACCCCTTTGGCGGAAGCTTTTCCGTAAGGCGTTTCCACTTCTTTTTCTTCTCTGGGAAGACAGGTTCTTTCCACTTTCATTTCCCGGATTCCGATTGTCGTTGTTTCTTCAAAAATGATTCTCTCCAGCTTTTCCACATCGTCTTTTTTTGCAATCACCGTAAGCTCCCAGGCAGGTCGGTTTTTTTTCATGAACACCGGAGCATAATGGACATCTCTTGCCCCCGCTTTCAAAAGTTTTTTCATCGTGTAACCCAAAACTTCACCGGAACAGTCGTCGATATCCGTTTCCAATTTTATAATTTCTTCTTTTCCGCCCTCTTCTTCCGTTTTTATCATCATCGCCCGCAAAATGCCCGGACGATCCGTATAGGCTCTCTTTCCCGCGCCCATGCCCGTCCGTGTAATTGTAAACGTTCCGGGCAAACGGTGCTCCGTGCAAAGGACGGCCGCTATCGCCGCTCCCGTAGGTGTCACATACTCCCCTTTTGCTTCTGTAATTTCCAAGGGGAACGAAAAGGCGGAAACAATATTCGCCACCGCCGGTACGGGAACCGGCATCCGTCCGTGCCGGCACCGCACCATCCCCGTTCCTTCATATAATTTCGGAATGATGACTTCTTTTATTCCCAAACTGTCAAACGTAACCGCCGCGGCAATGACATCGACAATCGAATCCAAGGCGCCCACTTCGTGGAAATGCACCTCCTCGGGCGGTAAATTGTGCGCCGCCGATTCCGCCACGGCAATCACATCGAAAATGTCATACGCAATATCTTTGGCCGTTTCCGTCATGTCACAGGCGGCAATGATTTCCCTGATTTCCGCAAGTCCTCTGTGGCTGTGTCCGTGGTTGTGATCGTGGTCATGACCGTGTTCTTCATCATGACAGTGGCAATTGTCATGTTCCTCTCCGTGACAATGGCTGTCGTCATGGCCGTACAGATACTCCATATCATGGTCATGGTTTTCATGAAGATCATCGAGTACGACATTAAAATCACAGCAGTCTATCCCCGATTTCTTCACCCGCCGGATTTCCGTATGAAACCCTTCGTCGGGAATGGAGCGAATCGCTTTTTCCAACGCTTTCAAATCCGCCCCCAAATCAATCATGGCGGCCACGAACATATCGCCGCTGATACCGGACAGGCAATCAAGATATAATTTTTCAGTCATTTTCTTTTCCTCTTTCCGCCAGGCGGTTAATCTGTGTCGCCACATAGCCCGCTCCGAACCCGTTATCTATATTGACCGTCACAATCCCGTTGGCACAAGAATTAATCATCGTCAGCAAGGCGGACAATCCGTGAAAGCTGGCTCCGTAACCTACCGAAGTGGGAACGGCAATGACGGGATTTTTCACAAGCCCGCCGATGACGGAAGCGAGCGCCCCCTCCATGCCCGCCACGGCGATAACGCAATTGGCGTCTCTGATGATTTTTTCTTTCGACAAAAGGCGGTGAATGCCGCTCACTCCCATATCATAAAGACGTTCCACTTTCGTTCCGAAATACTCCGCCGTCTGTGCCGCTTCTTCCGCCACGGGAATATCGGAAGTGCCGCCTGTGCATACCGCCACAAGCCCTTTACGGATTTTTCCTTTTCTTTCCAGCTTCATAATTTTTGAAAGCGGATCATAGGAAATGCCGGGAATTTCCCGTTTCACCAGCTCATACTGGTGAGGCGATGCCCTTGTCCCGAAAACTTCTCCCTCTCTTTCCAGTAGGGTTTTGAAAATATCCGTGATGAAATCGTCCGGCTTTCCTTCACAATAAATCACCTCGGCAAAGCCGCTCCGTTCTTTTCTCGCCGTATCCAGCTTTGCATAGCCCATGTCCTCGTAACCGGCGGTACGGATACATTCTTTTACCGCCGCTTCCGCTTCGGCGAGTGAAATTTTACCGTTCTGCAAGTTTTCAAGTATGTCTCTCGTCTTCATGCTTTATGCCCTCCGCTTCCGTATTTTTTTACAACCGCCGCCGTATCCATTGACCCCGAGCGGAACCCTTTCAAATCCACGGTGGTATAAAGAAATCCCAGCTCCTCAAGACGGGCGGAAATCATGTCCCGCCGTTCCAGTACAAGCGGAATTTCCGCCGGAAGAACTTCGATTCTCGCCAGATTCCCGTGGACGCGAACACGCCGTTGGGAAAAGCCCAAATGGTCCAGCAGATTTTCCGCCGCTTCCGTTCTTCTTAATTTTTCAACCGTCAATTCTTCTCCGTAAGGGAAACGGGTGGCCAGACAGGAAAAAGACGGTTTATTCCATGTAGGAAGTCCCTCTTTTTCCGAAAGTTCGCGGATTTCCTTTTTCGTCAGCCCCGCTTCCGCCAAAGGACTCCGTATGTTCAGTTCCTTCAAAGCTTTCAGTCCGGGGCGGAATGCTTGCATATCATCCGCATTCGTGCCGTCCGCCACAAACGGAATATGATGCGCCGCCGACCAATCCAGCAAAGCGGAAAAAAGAAAACGCTTGCAGATATAACAGCGGTCCCGCCCGTTTTTTGTGAATCCGTCAGCGGAAAAAAGATTCACTGAAAGCACACGAAACGGAATGCCCCGGCTTTTGCAAAATGTCACAGCCTCGTCAAGTTCTCTTCCGGGAACGGATGGCGTTTTCAAGATAACCGCCGTCACTTTATCTTTTCCCGTTTTGAAAGCTTCATGAAGCAAATACGTAGAATCGACGCCGCCGGAAAAAGCCACCGCCAAAGGCATGCATGTTTCCAATAATACCGTCAATTTTTTTCCCTTTCGCTCCGTACTTTGTATCATGCTCCGCCTTCTCCCGTTTTTTATATCAGTATACCATTCCCGGAAAAAAAGCGGCGCCGCCTTTGCCGTTTCTTTCTTCACCGCCCATTTCATTTTGAAAAGCCGCTCTCCGGTTGACAGTGCCTTTCCTTTTAAAATGCCGTTTTCATATCGGTTTGTACTTCCATAAAAAAAGCGGTATAATTATTTATTAGTTTAAATCATACTTTATATTTGAAAAATCAATTGTGCTTTTCATTTTGGTTTCACATTTGAAAGGGATTTATTTTGAAAAGAAATCAATATACCATAGGGAAAACGGTTTCTTTCGAAGGAAACGGTCTCCACTCCGGCAAGCCCGTCACACTCACCATGCGGCCCGCCCCGGCAGGAACGGGGATTATTTTCCGCCGGACCGATCTCCCCGGTGCTCCCGAAGTGCCTGCGCAAAGCGGATACATCACAAATACGCTCCGTGCGACCACGCTCGAGCGGGGAACGGCTAAAGTCTTTACAGTAGAACATCTGCTGTCTGCACTCTACGCTTTTCACATCGACAACTGCTGTCTGGAAATGGATTCTCCCGAGCCTCCCGTGGCGGACGGCGGCTCTCTCACCTTTTCCCGGATGATTCTTGATGCGGGAACGGTGGCGCAGGAAGAAATGACGGACGTACTCACCCTGGAATCAAGCATTTCCGTCTATGAAGATGAAAAATTTATCTGCGCCCTCCCCTACAAAGGACTCCGCATCACCTTCACTTCCATCAATGCCCATCCGCTCCTCGGCACACAAATGCGGGATATCCTCATTGATCGTGACAGCTACCTGAAAGAAATCGCTCCCTCCCGGACTATCGGATTCACATGGGAACTCGAGGCCTTAAGAAAAATGAACCTCGGCCAAGGCGGAACGCTCGAAAATGCAGTGGTCTATTCGGAAACGGAATGCCTTTCCAACCTGAAATTCCCCGATGAATTGGTGCGACACAAAATTCTCGACATCCTCGGCGATATTTCCCTCGCCGGCCCGATAGAAGCCCATATTATTTCCGTTTTAGGAAGTCACAAGCTGAACGGCATGCTTGCCGCCAAGCTGGAATCACTTCGAAAATAAGGAGGACACTATGGAATTAAATATCAAAGAAATTATGGAAATACTGCCGCACCGCTATCCCATGCTTCTGGTAGACAAAATCACGGAACTCGTCCCACTCGACTACGCCGTCGGCGTGAAATGCGTTACCATGAACGAACCGTTTTTTCAAGGTCATTTTCCCGGCCGCCCCATTATGCCGGGCGCTTTGATCTGCGAAGCCATGGCTCAAGTCGGCGGCGTGGCGCTCCAGTATCCGGAAGAAAACAGAGGACTTATCCCCATGTTTACCGGCATGAATAAAGTCCGTTTCCGCTCACCCGTCGTACCCGGCGACGTCCTTGTCACCAAAGCGGTCATCAAAAATATCGTCGGCCGCATGGGAAAAGTCCACTGTGAATCCACCGTGGAGGGCGTACTCAAAGCGTCCGCCGATTTCCTTTTCTACCTTGCCGACGGAACGGAAGAAAAAAACAACGAAAAAAGTTAAAAGACTGAACGAGAAGAAGAAAAATAAAGAATAAAAGAAAGAACCGTCCATATTTCGCAATTTTCATTGTTTACATTCAATGAAAACCCTGCGATATATGTATAAAGAAGTTAGAAAACTATGCTATTAAAGGGGATTTTGAGATGGAATTAAAAATTGTTGCGACAGCCGAACCGGAAATCCATCCTACAGCGGTGGTCGATCCCACTGCCATACTGCACAAAAATGTAGTGATCGGACCTTATGCGGTCGTCGGTCCCAACTGTGAAATCGGTGAAGGCTCGGAAATCGGAGCTCATGCCGTTATTGCCAAAAATGTAAGAATGGGAAAGAAAAATCATGTCTATCCCCATGCCGTCATCGGCGAAGACCCGCAAGACTTAAAATTTACAGGAGAATACAGCACCGTTGTCATCGGTAACGGAAACAACTTCCGTGAATTTGTGACCATCCACAGAGCCACCGGAGAAAATTGTGAAACCCGGATCGGCTCTTACAATATGCTCCAGGCCTACACCCATGTGGCTCACAACTGCAACTTCGGCGATCATATCGTCATGTCCAGCTTTTCAGGGGCAGCCGGTCACGTCACCGTGGAAGACCATGCGGTCATCGGCGGCATGAGCGGCATCCACCAGTTCGTAAAAATCGGAACCTGCGCCATGGTCGGCGGCATGTCCAAAATCGTCCAGGACGTCTGTCCTTTCGTCATTGTTGACGGAAACCCCGCCCGGGTCGTCGGACTGAACAGTGTCGGCCTTTCCAGAAACAATGTATCTACTGAAACCAAAGCATGGCTGAAAAAAGCCTATCGCATTATTTTCCGCTCGGGATTGAAATTAAATGATGCCATCGGAGAAATGGAACAGGAATTTCCCTCCGTTCCCGAAATCGAACACCTCCTCCGCTTCCTCAGAAACTGTGAAAGAGGACTTTGCCGGACAAGAGAAAACAAAACAGGCAAATAAAAAACTTCTCTTTTCCGCCCCCTTGCGGGACAGACAGGAAAAGTTTTTTGTACGCCGATGATGAAAAACCGTAACCGCTCTGCAACAACTCGCCCATACGGGACAAACAGGAGCGGCTTTTTTAATACAATCCGTATCTGCTCCGACTTGCCCCTTCCGACGGCTATCGCCGCCACCTTCCCCGTGTCCGGGGACGGCTTTTTTGTGTGAGCCATTTCAATATTTTTTGTTTTTACTCGTATAAAAACTATTTTTTTCTTCCTTAGTCGTTCGCTACCCCGCTGACGGGGGAACTGCCGGGCCTCACGAGGCGATAGGGGCAAGTCTGCGTACACACGTTAGAACATCATAAAAAAACAAAATTCACCTCTGCCGTTCCGAAATCAATCGCTTTTTTCATTTCTGCTCATCTTGCCCCTTTCGTCAACCTGACGGTTGAAACTTTAGCCAAAAGCAAAGCGTCTCGCTCACTTTTACTGCGTTGCTTCGCTCCTGGAAAAGCGGTTCGCTTGCTTCCCGACAAATGGGGACGGCTTTTTTGTGCGTCATTTCGGTATTTTCTGTTTCTTCTCGTATAAAATCTATTTTTCCATACAAAAAGGGCCACACCGTGCATAGGCTGTGACCCTTTTCTTGTTTTTTTATTGTTACTCTTTATTTACCCGCCTGCTTTTGGAGAATTTCCAGTTGCCTCATGATTTCCTGCATCTGTGCTTCTCTTTCTCTGTCTCTGGCTTTCAGTTCACGGATTTCGTTTGCCATCGCGGCTTTCGAGGTGCTTATGCCCGTTCCCTGTCCGAGTTTGACGGAAATACCGGCACTGACCATGTTTTCTCCGCCTCCGAAAGAGCCGCCGATGCTGATCATCTTGTTTTCGTCAGGCCGGTAGAATGCGC
>URIB01000013.1 GCA_900547785.1 uncultured Dialister sp. | reverse complement strand
ATTGTATTCCCGACCGCTTTTTACGACCGTTCAAGAATGACAGGCAAGTATTTAACGCCGCTCTCTAAAAACCGCTTTTTTCATTTCTGCTCACGCTTGCCCCCTTTCGACGGCTTCGCCGCCACCTTCCCCGACAAGCGGGGACGGCTTTTTTGTATGAGTCATTTCTTTATTTTTGTTTTTGCTATATAAAACTTGATTGCTTTTTCCTTAGTGTCAGCTTCCCCCGCACTCGGAGGGAAGTGCCGAGCTTTGCGAGGCGATAGGGGCAAGTTGGTGTACACAGGGTAGAACATCATAGAAAAACAAAAAGCACTCCTGCCGTCATTCTTGAGCGGTGGAAGTAGCAAATGAATAAAAATGGAAAAGCAGAGTAATGAGTGATAGCGAAGAATCCGGCATCGAATACAGGAAAACACATTTAATACTTGCAACCTTTGCCCGGATTCTTCACTCTTTCTCGTACTTTTTTATTATTCTATTCCCGACCGCTTTTTACGACCGTTCGAGAATGGCGGGCAGATATTTAATACGGTTCTATAAAAATATTTCTTGCGTGTCTGCTCACACTTGCCCCTTTCGTCAACCTGGCGGTTGACACTTTCCCCGTCAAGCGGGGACAGCTTACGATTACTATTCTTTCCTGTTCTAATCATACTTTTACCGCATCGTTTCACTTATGGAAAAGCGGTTCGCTTGCTTCCCGACGAATGGGGACAGCTTGCGATTGATATTCTTTTCTTTTATATATCGGATAAGTATTTAATTCTATTTGCAAAATGCATTTTATTTCTGCCATTATTCTTGCCTGCACTTTTTATCCTATTTGTGCATACGTATCTTTCGTTTGTGTTTATTTTTTGTTTTTCCGTTTGCCTGTTGGCGATCGTTATGTTTTTTAAAATCGAGGCGGCTTTTATGGAAGATGTTTGCAACACAAAAAGCAGACATATTTTTATGCCTGCTTTTTGTTGACTGCATCGGTTTTATTGGCCGTATAAAATCATTATTTTCTGTTTAGAATTGGTAACGGAGCGATACGTTGTAAGTTCTTTCGCTTGCCGCTTCGGTGGCAAAAAATTCCCGGTCGAAGATGTTGTAGACGGAAACTTGCAGAGAGGCGTCCGGCGTTACTCTGTAATTCACGGACAGGTTGGCGATGAAGAATAAGTCTTCGGAATAGTATATTCCCGTTTCATCGTCCGGAGACTGTCTGGCGCTTACATATTGGGCGTCTGCCAAAATATCCCAGCGGTCTTTGTCATATTCAACGCCGAAATGGAGCAGATGTTTCGGGATATTGTAATTTCTGTATCCGTCAATTTTTTCGGATTCCCAAGCCCAGTTGATATAGGAGCTGACGTAAGGATTGAAACGGTGCTTGAGTTCCACTTCCACTCCTTTTTTAGACGCTTCTCCCAAGTTTCTGTACTGGGAAAATCCTTTTTTGTAAGTGATTCCGTTCATGACGGTTTCTTTTTTGGTAGAGAAAGATTCGATAGCATCTGTCGTTTTGGCTTTATACAGGGCAATGCTTCCCGTCGTTTTCTCTCCCCATTTCTTTTTTAAACCGATTTCATAGGTATCGGTTGTTTCCGGTTTCAAATCGGGATTGGCAAGAGAACCTTTTTTATTCACTACCAGCTTTCCGTTTTCACTTAGAATTTTAGCGCCTTCGTCCCTATATACACGGGAAAGAATCGGCGGTGTGAAAGAATGGCCGTAGCCGGCGTAAATTATCAAATCGGGACGTAAGCTGTGTTCTACGGAGAATTTCGGACTCCATTCCGTATACGTTCCCTCGTCATAAGTTCTGCTGATTTTTGTCGATAAATAATCGCCGTAGCCGCCATATTTCTTGTACCGGTCGAAGCGGATCCCCGCATAGACGGCGGTTTTTTCATTGGCCTGCCATTTATCCTGGAGATAGCCGGACCAGGATTCATCTTTTCCTCCGTGCAGCTCATACGCTGTTTTTTCTCCGTCATGGTTTCTCCAGTTTTTCAAATCATATCTTGTCTGGTCGAAAGATTCTCCCCGGTATGCCATGCCTGCAAGCAAAGTATGAGCATCGAAGATCCATACTTTATGCATGTCGAAATCTTTTGTTTTACTGGGGTAGAAAGATTGAACGCCGCTCCCGTTCCATGTGGATAATTCCGATGCGGTCATCGGATTTTCGGGGCCTCCGGTAGAAGAATATCCGTCTTTTCGGATATCCGTCAGACCGATTCTGGCATGGAATTGATTCTTTTCATCATCGTAGGCCAGGTTATGGACCGACCATTCTTTCGCACCCACATATCCTAAAAAGTCGCCGGGATAGAAATCGAATCCTTTCCCGTTCGGCAATATGAGGGATCCGTAAAACAGTTCTTTTCCGTCTTTATCACGAATGAGGCTGAATGGATTTTTATACACATAATGATAATTGGAATGGAAATACGAATAGGTCACGGTTTGCTGATCGCTGATATGATAGCCCAGTTTGAACCGTGTACTTTCTGCGTCTGTCGCTTTTGAGCCACGTCCTCCGACGATGTAGCGGTTTCTCGCCGATGTCGGCAGGTCCATTTCTATTTTTGGGGAAAGTTTGGTTTCATCTTTGTTATACGCCTTCTCTTCCACATAATATCCGCGCCAGCCGTCACTTTTCCGTTTTTCATACCCGGCGCTGACGGACCATTTTTCTTTACGGAAAGAGGCATCATAAACTTGCTTTGTCGTATCATAACTTCCCGTGGAAAGAAGAACTTTTCCGTGGAGCCCTTCTTTTGCGCTTTTCGTTGTGATTTGAATGACGCCGCCTACCGCACGGCTGCCGTACAAAGAAGAAGACGCTCCGCGGACCAGTTCGATTTTCTCAATACTTTCCACAGGGATCAGACCCCAATCCACGGTTCCGTTCCAGCCGCTGTTGACAGGTTGTCCGTCCACCATGACCAGAATATCCGCCGATCCGAATCCGCGCATGGAGATGCCGCCTTCCGCTGCAGGATTCAGATAAATCCCGGGAAGCTGGCCCATCGCCTGGGATACGGAGGTATAATTCCGGCTTTCGATATCTTTTGCGGTCACCACGCTGACACTGGCCGGTACTTTTTCCGGGGCTTCTTTCAGTTTGGTCGCCGTAACGACAACGCCCGCCAAATCAAAAACGGGAAGTTCTCCGGCCGCTTGCGCGCCTCCCCCCCCGAAAAAACGACTGCTGCCGCAAGAAGTGCGGCTGTCTTTTTTTCCCTTTTCCAATTCCTCATAGAAAACTCCTTTCAAAATATAAAATAGGCACATGAAAAATTTCCTTTCACAAAAAACAGTGTCCCTGTTTCCTTATTTTTCGTGATAAGAAATTTTATCTTTCCTATTATAGCACACAGATAAATCTTATTTAAGCATAAAAAATCTGCTTTTCTATGAGAAAAACAGATTTGTATTTTGAAAAATTATTTTTTTACGGGCAGGAAATACATGGGATCGACGGAGTCGCCGTTAATTCTGACTTCATAGTGGCAGTGGGGACCCGTGCTGTTTCCTGTGCTTCCCATGAGAGCCACTATAGTCCCTTTTTCTATCTCTTCCCCATCCCGGACAAAGACGACGGAGTTATGGCCGTAGCGTGTGACGATACCGCTGCCGTGATTTACTTCTACGAGATAGCCGTAGCCGCTGACCCAGCCGGCTTGTGTGACGATGCCTCCGGCGGTGGCATAAATGGGGCTTCCGTAGTCTCCGGCGATGTCGATGCCTTCATGGAAAACGGTCCCGTAGCCGAAAGGAGATTGCCGCCAGCCGTAGCGGTCGGAAATCGTTCCCATAGCGGGCCAGGCATCGGGGGTATTTGTTTTTGCATTGTAAATCGCGTGAAATGCCCGGCCGGTTCGGTTTGTAAATTCGGGACGGAAAGAAATAATAAGTTTGAGTTGCTTGTCAAGCCTCTCGTCAAGACGGAGCATTTCTTTCAAAAGGTCACCCGGGGTTTTGTATTCTTTATCGGTGTCACCTGGGGTTTTATCTGTTTCTATATCCGGTACGGTCGTCGCTCCGCCTGTGCCGCCTGCGGTTTCCGATCCGGTTCCTTTCGGGTGTTCCTGATTTTTCAGGAGTTCCTGGATTTGTCCGCTGATTTTTTCAACCGCCTGGGTTTTCCGCTCAAGGGCGTTCATTTTTTCTCCTGCGAGTTTGAGCTGGCTCCGGTAGAGGTCGTTTTCTTCTTTGAGGGACTGCATGCTGAAAACGGCCCAGAGTGCGGCGGCGATGGAGAGTATCCAGAAAATGCCTGCCAGAGCGGCGGCTGTTTTTATATGGCGGATTTCTTTTTTTGTAAAAATCAGTGTGAGATGTCCTGTTTCCTTATTTTCTTCCTTAGTCATAAGCACCTGCCAATCTTATTTTTTGACTTCTTTTCTATCAATTTTTTGCAGGTCGTCAGCCCGTTCTTCTCCGTAAACGGCGTCTTTTGCCCGGAGCGCCATGTCGGGCATGAGTGTATTCATCGCCATGTGGAGGCTTTCCGCTTCTTCCGATGAGAGTGATTCTTTGCACTGCCCGTTCTGGATTTGTTTTGCATAGATGCGGGAGGAGTCGCTGCCTGCCAGGGAAGAGATAATGAACCCGTTATTTCTCCCGTCCATGAGGGTGACGGAAAAAGAGAGTTTATCTCCCGTTTCATCGAAGGCATCATAGCGGATCAGTCCGATTTTCTGGAAAGACTGAAGCTGCATGGTGGCGAGTAATTCCTGTTGATGAAGCATACTTTTCGAAGATTCCATCATTTCACGAAGTTCTCTGAGTTCCGTGGACAGTTTGAGTTCCAGGGAGCCCCCGTCTTCTCCGGCCATGAAATATTTATATTTCTTATAAAGTCTGTTTACTTTGGTGCGAAGCCAAATGAATTGAAGGATCAGAAAAAGAAGAAGCAGGCAGAGAAGCGTTCCGACAACGGAAAGTACGAGTTGGTAATTGATTGTAAAGTCAAACATATCCATTTCTTATTCTCCCTGTTTCAGCAGTCTTGTGATCCGCTCAAATTCCTTATCGCTTTTGAAAGCAATGGAAATCGTACCGCGGTGGCTGTTTTTTCCTTTTCCGACTTTAATGCGGACCCGCGAACCTACCGCCATGACCAGCTGTTCTTCCAGTTCATGGATATAGGCATCGGCTTTATTGACGGGCCGGGGTCTTTTCCCTTCTTTTCCGGCACGCAGGATTTCTTCAATCCGCCGGGCGGATAAGTCTTCTTTGATAATACGGCGGGCGAGCGCAATTTGTTCGGCCGCATTATCCAGTCCGAGCAGGGGTCTGGCTTGACCGGCCGTCATTTTTCTTTCCATGACCATGGTTTTGACTTCTTCGCAAAGATCTAAAAGGCGCATCATATTGGTCACGTAAGAACGGCTTTTCCCTACCAGTTCCGCCATTTTTTCCTGGGTAAACCGGTATTCTCCGATCATTCTTCGGTAGGCAAGGCCTTCTTCCAAGGGATTTAAATCTTCTCTTTGCAAATTTTCAATCAAAGCGATTTCCGCTGTTTCCCGGTCGGTATAATCACGGACAAGGGCGGGGATTTCTGAAAGACCGGCAAGCTGGGCGGCTCTCAAGCGTCTTTCCCCGGCAATCAGTTCGAATGTATTTCCTTTCGGTCTTACGATAACGGGTTGTACCACGCCGTGCTCCCTGATGGAGTCGGCAAGTCCCTGCAGTGCGTTTTTTTCAAATTCTCTCCGGGGCTGCCATTCATTGGGAACGATGATGGAAAGGGAAATCATTTCCGTTTCTTTGTCCCCGCCGCTTTCTCCGAAAAGAGCGTCCAGACCTTTTCCTAATTTTCTTGTTTTAGACACGTCGGATTACCTCCCGAGACAGTTTCTTGTAGGCCTCCGCTCCTTTGGATTTCGGGGCGTAGGTCAGTATGGATTCTCCGAAGCTCGGTGCTTCTGAAAGTTTCACCGATCGGGGAATCACCGTTTTAAATACTTTTGTGCCGAAATATTTCTTTACTTCTTCGGCCACCTGGAGAGACAGATTTGTCCTGCCGTCAAACATGGTGAGGAGAATCCCCAGGACGGAAAGCCCGGGATTCAGTTTTCTGGTCACCTGGCGAATCGTCTTGATGAGCTGGGACAGTCCTTCGAGGGCATAAAATTCCGCCTGTATGGGAATGAGAACCAGATGTGACGCCACGAGGGTATTGAGCGTCATCAGACCCAATGAGGGCGGGCAGTCGATCAGAATGAAATCGTAGTCTTCTTTCACGGCGTCCAGTTTCTTTTTCATAAGAAATTCTCTGTTTTCCATAGAAACGAGTTCAATTTCCGCCCCTGCCAGATCGATGGAAGCGGGCAGCAGGAAAAGCCGTTTGACATTCGTTTTTACAATGGCTTCCGCCGTTGTTGCCTCTCCCATGAGAACTTCATAAAGATGGGAGGTCATTTTCACGTTTTTAGAAATTCCGCTCGTTGCGTTGCCCTGGGAATCGGCATCCACGAGGAGCGTTTTATATCCTTTGTCCGCCAGAAATGCGGCAAGATTAACGGCTGTCGTCGTCTTTCCTACGCCGCCTTTCTGGTTGATGATACTGATAATCCGGCCCATGATTTTCGTCCTTTCACAGATAATCCATTTTATTATAACATATCGGTTTCTTTTTCTGTAAAGAAACGGGAATGCGGAATGTCTGTTTCTCTTTCCATTTTCACGAGATTTTTCAAAATGAAATGTCATTTTCATTTCTCATGTTTCACGGGAAACATGAGTTTTCGTTTTTTCTTTGCTATAATAAATACCGGGAGGTCCGGTTTTTATGCATCTTACTCTTTTCCATATATTCGTGATTGCCGCCGTGGTTTTCTTTGTGATTGCCGCCGGCTTTTATGCGGCCCGTCAAGTTTCATCCGCCGCAGGATACAGTTTAGGCGGCCGCTCTTCGTCGGCCTCATTTGTGGCAGGAAGTATCGCAGGAACGGTCGTCGGCGGCGGTGCAACGGTGGGAACGGCGCAGCTGGCGTATTCATCCGGGCTTTCCGCCTGGTGGTTCACGCTGGGGAGCGGAATTGCTTTTATTATTATGGGTCTTTTTTATGCCCGCCGTCTTCGTATGACGGGACTGGAAACAATCCCTGAATTTTTATCGGTCCGGTATGGGAAAAAAGCGGAAATACTTTCTTCGGTGATTTCTTCTGTCGGGATTCTTTTATCCGCCGTGGCAAGCTGCCTTCCCGGGATAGAAATGATTTCTTCTCTTTTCGGTGTTACTCCCGTGATCTCCGCGGTCATTCTCACTCTTCTTGTCATTTTGTATACTTTTTTCGGCGGCATGAAAAGCGCGGCGGTCGGCGGACTTTTAAAAATGGCGGTTATCTGGATTTCTCTCTGCATAGCCGGCTGGTATGCCTTTTCTTTTTTGCAAAGCACCCGGAGCTGGGAAGTTTTTCCTCCCGCTTATTTTTCTCTTAAAGGCGATTCATGGAATCTTTCTCTTTCCCAACTGGGCGCCGTGATCATCGGTATACTCTGTACCCAAACTTATATCCAATGTATTTTTTCAGCCGCCACGCCGGTTACGGCGGCTATGGGATGTTTTATTGCCGCTCTCATTGTGATTCCCGTAGGACTTCCTTCTATCGCCATCGGTATGTCTATGCGGGTTCTTGATGAAGCGGTACCGCCGATTCTTGTTCTTCCCGCCTTTCTTGCCGGTCATGTTCCGCCGCTTATCGGCGGCTTGGCGCTGGGCGGCATTATTTTATCTCTCTTGGGGAGTATTGGCGGTCTTTCTCTCGGAATCGGCACGATGATTTCAAGAGATATCATCACCCCTCTTTTTTGCGTGAGAGATGATGCGGAACAGCTTCGCCTGACACGCATGGCCGTTCTTTCGGTGCTCTTGGTTTCTTGCGCGCTTGCCATTTTGTACCGGGGATCCCAAGTGCTTTTCTGGAATTATCTCTCTATGGGGCTTCGCGGTGGCGGACTTTTTCTGCCCATGACGTTTTCCGTCTTTTTCCCCGGGCATCTCGAAAAAAAGTGGGTCCTCATTTCTATGGGAGCAAGCACCGCCTTCGCCTTGGCGGCCGCTTTTCTTCCGCTTCCTCTGAATCCGTTATTTACAGGTCTTTTTACAAGCTTTCTTTGTCTGATTCCCGGGTTTCACTGGAAGAAGCGGGCTCATGTTTCCCGTGAAACAAAATAAAACCGCTCGCCTGACAATGAATGAAAACCTCCATACCGAAAATCTGAATCCGGGTTGACCGGGAAATCTTACTTTTGTATTGTACTATTTTCTTTGCAGATAAATGCGGTTGAGCCGGTACATGTACGCGCCGTTGGGATAGGTAACTTTTTCCGCTTCCGCATAAGACGGTTCATCGGTGAAGCAGATTTTTTGGAGTGATCCCGCCAGGTCGAAGTATTGCCAGTAGGGAGCGCCCGTTTCCGTTTCTATAAGCAGAAAAGCGTAAGGGGTGAGACTGTTCACGACAGCGGCGCAGGTGGATTTTTCTTTCTCCCTGTTTTCGATGTCTTGGAATGTTTTCTCTTTTTCTTTGTCCGTCATGTCCGCATTTTCAGCCGGGAAAACAGTGTCTTGGGCAATGAAGTCTTTCGGTACGGTGACGATGCTGTAGTAACGGATCGGACAGCGGTATATATTTTGTTCTTCCATAGGAGCTCCTTTATTTTTGAAATAGATCAGCCGATATTTTTTAATTGTTTCAGATGGGCAAGGCTCATCTTTTTCAGATTGTCCGCCATGACTTCGCCCGGGATTTGCAGGGAGATTTCGTTTTGGAAACTCCGGTTTCTTCCGATGAGCGCCATTCCGAACGGGGCAATCAGGGAAAGCATGGTGCTGTAGAGCAGGGGGTCGTCGGCGGAATACCCGGTGTAGTCGGAGAAAAAATGCGCCAGTATGGAAAATTTGGGCCGCCCGGTGTCCCGGAAAACTTGCCGCAGCGCTTCGGACGGGTTCATCAGTTCTTTCATCCAGAGAATGACGGTCCAGTCTTTTTTGTAAAAGGTGATATCGGTCATCATGTCAATAAGGATTTCCATTTTTTTCTCCGCCGTGTAAGGGGCTTCATATAATCGGCGGAGTGTATCGAGAGATAATATGCTGTCTTCCACATGAGAGAGAACCGCCAGATAGAGTTTTTTGCGGCCGCCGAAGTAGTAATTGAGCGCGGCGCCGTTCACGTCCGCCCGTTCACAGATTTCTTTGCCGGTTACGGCGTCATAGCCTTTTTCCGCAAAAAGACGGCCGGCACAGTTGATAATTTTCTTTTTGGTTTCTTCACCGTCTTTGCGGAGTCTTTGTCTGATTTTCATAAGGATTTCCTTTGTATGTTTCGTATGTCTTTTGTAAATCCCGGGCTGCAAGCTGTGTTTTCTGTTTATCTGCAGGAATATCTGCTATTTCCCGACACAGAAGTTTTTGAAAATGGAATGAATGAGTTCATCGTCCACGGTTTTGCCGGTGATTTCTCCCAGCGTATGCCAGGCTTCGGTGAGGTCGACGGCGATGAAGTCTGCCATGAGGCCGTCACGGACAGACGCTCTGGCGCGGAGTACATCGTTTAATGCTTTCCGTACCAAATCCACATGGCGCAGGTTGGTGAGAAAGAGTTCCCGCCCTGCTTCCATATCCTGATGAGTCGTCATTTCCGCCAGTTTTTCTTCCAGCTCGTCCATACCGCTTCCGTATCTGGCGGAAAGGGAAACAACGGGAGCGGCGGCGAGTTTTCCGATTTCTTCTGCATTGACGGCGGAAGGCAGATCGTATTTATTCAGAATGATAACGGCCTTTCGCCCTGCCAGAGCAGAAAGCCATATTCTGTCCGCATCGTCAAGAGGAACGGAGCTGTCAATGACGGCAAGAACGAGGTCCGCTTTTTCCACGGAGGCTTTTGTCCGTTCTATGCCTATTTTTTCTACTTTGTTGTCCGTTTCCCGAAGGCCTGCCGTATCCATGAGAACGAGAGGGACGCCGCCGATGCGTATCGTTTCTTCGATGGTATCTCTTGTCGTACCGGGGACGTCGGTGACGATGGCCCGTTCTTCTTGTAAGAGAGCATTCAAAAGGCTTGATTTCCCTGCATTCGGTTTGCCTGCAATGACGGTGCGGAGACCGTCTTTGATGATCCGTCCCTGCTCGGAGCGGCGTAAAAGGGCGGACAGGGAATTGTCTATTTTTTCAAGAGCGGCGCCGATTTCTTCTCTTGTCAGGTCTTCCAAATCTTCTTCGGGATAGTCGATGGTGACTTCCAGTTTGGTGATGAGGTCTTTCAGCTCGTCCATACATTCACGGACGAAACGGGAGAGTGCGCCTGCCAGATGACTTTCCGCTTGCGAAAGGGCCGCCCGTCCTTTGGCGGAAATGATGTCCATCACCGCTTCCGCTTGGGCGAGATCGATGCGGCCGTTCAAAAAGGCGCGTTTTGTAAATTCTCCCCGTGCCGCCGGAACGGCTCCGCTGCGGAGTGCCAGTTCCAGTGTTTCCCGCAAGGCTTCCGCCGAGCCGTGTATCTGTATTTCCACGACGTCCTCGCCCGTATAGGAGTGAGGCGCTTTCATAAAGACGGCGAGTCCTTCGTCGACGGGGCGGTCTTCTTTCATGACGTGGCCGAAATACATGCGGTACGGTTCGGCTTCTTTGAAATCTTTGATTTTTTTTGCGCGGAAAAGGGCGTTTCCTATGTCCGCCGCACGAATGCCGCTGATTCTTACAATTCCGATGCCCCCTTCGCCGGGGCTTGTCGCAATGGCTGCGATGGTGGTTTCCTCGTACATACTGTCCTCCCGTTTTACGGAAAACTTTCCTTTATTTTAGCACAATTCATTTTTCCATAGGGCGTCCCGTTTCCCTATGACTTTTCAAACCCGGGAGAGAAGCGAAACCCGCAAGGCTTTTCAAAATAGAAAGGCTCCTGCTTTTTCAGGGGGCGGTGCTATAATAGAATTAATCGGAGAAAACGGATTTTTTAAAGGAGGATTTTATGAAAAATTACGCCCGCCCCGATGAAGTGATGTATCATATCGGCATTTCGGGAAATCAGATTGACGGTGCTTCTTATGCTCTTGTTCCCGGCGATCCCGGCCGTGTGGAAGGACTTGCAAAGGCACTGGATGAAAATGCGTATTTCCTTTCTTCTCACAGAGATTACACAAGCTGGCTTGCTCATGTGAAAGGGGAAGCGGTGATCGTCATGTCGACAGGTATGGGCGGACCGTGCGTATCTTTTGCGGTGGAAGAGCTGGCGCGCCTCGGGGTGACGACGTTTATCCGTGTCGGTACGACCGGGTCGATACAGGAAGATTTGGATTTGGGAGATCTTGTCATTAATAAGGGAGCGGTCAGAAAAGACGGCGCTTCTCTTTCGTATGCACCTCTCGCGTATCCTGCCGTTGCCGATTTGGAAACGACACTGGCTTTGGAAACGGCGGCGAAAGAACTGGGTGTTCCTTTCAAAACGGGGATTTCCATAAGCACCGACAGCTTCTGGCCCGGGCAGGAGCGGTACGACAGTTTCGGCGGATATGTCCTCCGCAGACTGCGCGGCGCACTTGAGGATTACCGTCATATCGGCTGTACCAATTATGAAATGGAAAACGCCACGCTTTTTACCTTGACGTCGGTGCTGGGACTGAAAGGCGGCTCGGTCTGCGGTGTCGTTGCCAAACGGACGGACAGTGAATCGGTAGCGCCCCGTGAAGTCTATGAGCTGGCGGAAAAACGGTTCAGACAGGTGGCACGGCGGGCTCTTGAAATATTGATTTCCCAAAAGAAAAAAGATTGATTCCATAATCCCGTTTTCACGGACATTTTTCAAATCGGAAGTTGACTTCATACAGAGTCATGCTATAATTATTTGCGAATAAGTCGCATTTTGGAAAGGTGGGAATTTTATGTACATGACGGAACAAAGGAAAAAGTTATTCGCTTTTTTTCAATCCCGCCCCGACGTGAATCTGTCCGCCAAGGATATTGCTCGTGCCATGCAGGAAAGTGACGGCCGGTCCGTCAGTGTGAGTACGGTTTACAGAAATCTGGAAAAAATGGAAAAAGCGGGGCTTCTTCTCCGCAGTGCGGGAAGGAGCGGCAGGGAAAGTCTGTACCGCTATGTATCGGGCAATCATTGCGGCAACAAGCTTCATTTGACCTGCCTTTCCTGTGGAAAGACGATGCATATGGACGCGGAAATTTCTGAAATTTTATGTACAAAAGTTCTTTCGGCCGATCAGTTTTCCATTGATACGTCTCACACGACGGTTTACGGGTACTGCAAACATTGCCGGTAACAGTTTTCAGGTGCTTTACAACAGGTGAAGTGCCTTTTATTTCTTTTTGGATGGCAAAGGAGGGGATGAGGAGCGTGAAAAAATGGACAGCCTTTTTCATCAGCACGGCTCTGGCGGTCGCGATTTTTATTTCTTATCTTTGTATCGCCGAAAAAGCAAGTCATGACTGCGAAGGTGACCAGTGTCCCGTTTGCGGGGAAATAGAAATGTGCATTGAAACGATTGCCCACTACCATTCTCTCCTTGACGGTACGGGCGCGGCTCCCGTTCTTTCCGAAGCGGTACCGTCCTATCCGGTCATGATACTTCCCTTTATTATTTTTTTCGCCCCTGTATCGACACTCGTATCCCTCCGGGTCAAGCTTTCCATTTAAATCAAACAGGAAATGTCTTGACAGAATTTATATTTCCAGGAGGTATGCAATGAAAAAAATAATAGCTTGTCTGATGGCATGTTTTCTTGCCATTTACGGTCTTACGGCTTGCTCAACGGAAAAGAAGCAGGCAGAGTCCCAAAAGGAAGGACTTCATATCGTATGTACGAATTTCCCCGCTTATGATTTCGTCCGTCAAATCGTAGGCGACAAAGCAACGGTCACCATGCTTCTCAAGCCGGGTGCGGAGGCACACAGCTATGAGCCGTCCCCGAAGGATATACAGATGATTCAGAAGAGCGATCTCTTCATTTACGTCGGCGGCGATTCCGATGAATGGGTCGACGGTATTCTCGATTCCCTGGATAAAAGTCATCTGAAAACGTTCAAGATGATGGATGCTGTCACACTTCATGAAGAAGAACTGGCAGAAGGTATGCAGGAAGAAGGCCATGACCACGACCATCATGACGGAAAAGAAGAGGATAAAGACCATCATGAGGACAAAGACCATGATCACCATGATGAAGAAGAGCCTGAAATGGACGAACATGTATGGACGTCCCCTGCCAATGCCGTTCTCATCGTAAAAGCACTGAATACGGTGATTTCCTCCCTCGATGAAAGCCATAAGGACGTATTCCGGAAGAATACCGATGCCTATGTGGCAAAGCTTGAAGCGCTTGATAAAGAATTCCGCGATGTCATCGACAATGCAAAGAGAAAAGAAATCATCGTCGGCGATCGTTTCCCCTTCCTTTATTTTGTGAAGGAATTTGGCCTGAAATACTACGCCGCTTTCCCGGGCTGTGCTAAGGAAACGGAAGCCAATCCCGCTACCGTAGCATTCCTTATCGATAAAGTGAAAGAAGACGGTATTCCCGTGGTATTCCATATCGAAATGTCAAATGAACAGATGAGCCGGTCCATTGCGGAAGCCACAGGCGCCAAAAACGAACTGCTTAATGCGGTCCACAATGTCACGGCGGAACAGTTTAAAAATGGTACCACCTACATTGACCTGATGAAACATAACGTCAGTGTATTAAAGGAGGCCCTCAATTCATGAGCCTTTTTACATGCCGTCAGGTTTCCATGGCCTATGAAGGGCGCACCGTTTTGTCGGGTATCGATTTTTCCGTCAACACCGGCGATTATCTGGGAATTATCGGAGAAAACGGCGCAGGAAAAAGTACACTCATCAAAGGACTCTTGGGCATGAAAAAAATTTCCGGCGGCGAAATGATAACGGACGCCGGCCTTTCCGCTCGGGATATAGGGTATCTTCCCCAACAGACACCGGTGCAGAAAGATTTTCCCGCCTGTGTATGGGAAGTCGTACTTTCCGGCCGGCTGAACCGGTGCGGCATGTATCCTTTTTACAGGAAACGGGACAAAGAGGACGCCCTTGAAAAAATGGATCTTCTCGGTATCACCCCTTTGAAAAACAGGTGCTACCGTGACTTGTCGGGGGGACAGCAGCAATGCGTACTTCTTGCCAGAGCCTTATGTGCCGCAGGGAAATTGCTTTTTTTGGACGAGCCTGTCACAGGCCTTGACCCTGCCGTTACCCGCGACCTGTATCAAATATTCAGAGACTGCATTGAAAAATACGGCCTCACGATTGTCATGGTGTCCCACGATGTGGAAGGGACACTCAGAGAAGCGAACCGGATTCTCCATCTGGCCGACGGCGGACAGCTCTTTTACGGGAGCAAAGAGGACTATTTGAAAAGTCCGCTCCGCCAACGCTTTACGGGAGGCGGTGCGATATGAATCTTTTGACTGAAATGCTGGGATACCCCTTTATGGTCCGCGCCATTATCGTGGGCTGTCTTGTTTCCCTTTGCGCCTCTCTTTTAGGCACGAGCCTCGTTCTGAAACGGTACTCCATGATCGGAAACGGTCTTTCCCATGTAGGCTTTGCCGCGCTTGCCATTGCTTACGCGTTTCATGCACAGCCTCTTTCCGTTGCGATTCCCGCCTGCATGGCCGCCGCTTTTCTCTTGCTCCAGATTAAAGACAGCGCCCGCATCAAAGGCGACTCCGCCGTAGCACTTCTCTGCAGCGGCGCACTCGCCACGGGTGTCATGACGATTTCCCTTACCACCGGCATGAATACCGACGTATGTAACTACATGTTCGGAAGCATTCTTGCCATGAGCAAAGGAGATGTATGGCTTTCTGTCATACTCGGCATCGCTGTCGTTATACTCTTCGTTCTCTTTTATAACCGCATCTTTGCCGTCACCTTTGACGAAGCATTTGCCGCCGCCACAGGGACAAGAACAAGACTCTGCCATATGATTATTGCACTCCTTACTGCCGTCACCATCGTGCTCGGCATGCGTATGATGGGAGCGCTCCTCATTTCGAGCCTGATTATATTTCCGTCCCTTACGGCCATGCAGCTCTGCTCCCGTTTCAAAACGACCGTGCTGCTCTCTGCCGTACTCTCCGTTCTTTCCTTCATGGCAGGCATTACGATTTCCTACGTGGGATCCGTCCCGACCGGTGCATGTATCGTCATCTGCGATATATTCCTTCTCGCCGGGGCCGTCCTTTTACGTAAATGGAAAGAAGGCTTTTAAATGAAAAAGGAAATAGGTTTACTTCTGCTTCCGCTCCTTCTGATTTCGGGCTGTGGATTTGGAACAGATGATACTAAAGCACCGCAGGAAGGGCAAATCATCACCCGGAAAACCGTGCAGGACGCTGCAAAAAAAGATAAGGCGCCCGAAAAAACGGAAACACCTGCGGCGCCGCAACAAAGCGCCATACCCCAACCGCCATCCTCTTCGCAAGGAAATGCGGCAGCAGCAACGGGGCAAAGACATTATCCCTACTTTGAATATCCGTATAACATAGAAGAAGACAGACAAAACTTCGACTACAACAATGTAGACATCGTTGTCGGCGACAAAAAGTACATGACCCAAATCAATGACTGGTTCATGAACTTCCCCGACTACAAAGACAAAACCGTCATGATTGAAGGCTACTTCCTTTCCATCAACGGCCACTACTTTGTAGGAAGAAACGGCCCGACCTGTCCCTACTGTACCGGCGGATACGTAGACTTTGAATTTACCTCCGACCAGGACTTCACGGGCTACGAACCGGCCTCCACATGGATTCGTGTCTACGGGATACTGAGAGAAGCCAAAGTCCACCTGAACGACCACATCACCGCTCCCTTCTATCATCTGGAAGCTGTGAAAGTGGAAAAAATGGATCACGAAGGCATCGGCACGATTACGGACTGACAAAAAAGCGTTTTCAAGGGAATTTCCCGGGAAAATGCTTTTTATATGAAAAACATAGACGCTGTTCCTGTTTCCTCATTTAGCGGTTTCATTATTTTTGGTTTATAAAAACTTTAAAAGAAAACTACCGGCATGGTATCGTCAGTTTTTATCTGTTTTTTACAGGCCGGTAGTTCTTATGAATTTTTATTTTTTTGCAGTTACGTTTTCGGTTTCAAGCTCGGGTTTCTTGTTTCCCGAATCCACCGGGACAACTCTTCCGGGGGTATCCCCAGATGTTCTTCCGCCCAAGGTTTCCATTTCTCACTTTTGGTTTTCATGGCGAGAATATCTTCCGTTTTCTTTCCCGTTTTCATTTCCAAAAGATAGGTCATGCGGATCCAGTGATTCGGATAGCCCTCTTCCAACGCTTTTTTCGCTCTCGCTTCTTCTATCCCGTAAAAACGATGCAGACGGCGGGCACGGTGGGCGTTGTATTTTTCTTCATAGACGGTTCCCGTGAGCCCCAGATTTTTTAAAATTCTTCCCCAAGGCTGTTCTTTCCGGAGTGCCAGTATATCCCCGATTTCTTTACCGGACAGGCAGGAAATCAGAGCGGCTTTGTCTATATCCGCGGAGCGGACACCTTCCGACAACAGATGTTTCACGGTTTCTTCAGGAATTTCATATTTGTGATGAACGGAACGGATTACATCTTCTTCTGTCATTTCTCTGATCATAGCGGCTCCTTTCTATTCTCTTTGCATTATATCATTTATTTTCAATTTCCTTCCTCTTTTTTATTTGTGCAGACATGCCATTTTTGCTAAAATAATAAAATATTGTATTTGTGAGGTGGAGTATGCTTATCTATGAAATGACCAAAAACGCCGACCCCCGGCGTTTAGCGTATGTAGGAACTTCGACGGTGACTTACGGAGAATTGAATGAAGCCGTGGAGGGCTACAGAAATACTTTGTATGCTTTGGGCATCCGCAAGGGTGACCGGGTGGGTCTGTATACGGCAAATTGTGCGGAGTTTGTGTATGTGTATATGAGCGTCACGTCACTCGGCGCCGTCATCGTTCCCATCAATAATTCTCTGGTGGACAGAGAAGTGGATTTCATTCTGAAAGATGCGGGCGCCAAGCTTCTCGTTTCCGATACGCCGCTTACGGTGTCTTGTGATTTCATTGGGCTTTCCCGTCTGAATGAGAAGGCCTTTTCCGAGAAAGCCCCGGCAGCCCCCGATGTATCGGCGGAGTTGTCGGAGGACGATGTTTGTGCCCTGGTGTATACATCAGGAACGACAGGAAATCCGAAAGGCGCGATGCTGACCCACAAGAACCAGATTCGCAATGTGGAGCAGTATGTACAGCTCGTTCCGGTCGATGAGCATTCAAGGATTCTCTGCGTGCTTCCCATGTTCCATTGTTACTGTCTTACCGTCGTTGTTTTGGCGGCGCTCCGTTTCCATGCGACGGCCGTTCTTCTCCGTTCCAAAAATCCTACGGATATTATCCATGCGATCCGTGACCACAAAGTGACGATGGCCATCATGGTACCGCCTTTATATAATCTGCTTGCCCGCCGCGGAAAGCCGGAGGATATGGCATCGGTGGAAACCTTTGTATCCGGCGGAGCGTCTCTTCCCCAACCGGTGGCACAGGCCTTCTTTGAACGCTTCGGACATCCCATTCAGGAAGGCTACGGCCTGACCGAAGCGTCACCTGTCGTTTCCGTGCTTCCCACAAAGAAACCGAAGTATCTGACCTCCGGGCCCGCTCTTCCCGGCGTAGAGGTAAAAATCCTGACTGAAAAAGAAGGACCCTATGTATCCGGCACGGTAGGTGAACTTCTTGTCCGCGGGGACAACGTGATGAAAGGGTACTGGAAAAAACCGGAAGAAACGGCGAAAGTGCTGACCGAAGACGGCTGGCTTCACACAGGCGACCTCGCCTACCTTGACGATGATAACTATATTTACATCGTCGACCGCATCAAAGACTTGATTATTATGAACGGGGAAAATATTTATCCCGGAGAAGTGGAAGACTGCATTTACGAAGTCGAGGGAGTCGGCGAATGTGCGGTCATCGGACATCCCGATCCGCTCCGCGGTCAAGCGGTCTGGGCCTACGTGGTCATGAAAGAGGGCTATGCGTTTGACGAAGAAAAAATCCGGGAGTACATGCAGAAAAATATAGCGGCTTACAAAATCCCCCGCCGTTTCATTCCCATGGACGCTCTTCCGAAAAATGCAACCGGGAAAATATTAAAACGGGCGCTGCGGGACCATTCATAACAAAGAAAGCGATACTGAAAAGTACCGCTTTTTTCATAGCAAATATAATTCCTTGCCGGTTCTTCCTGTAAAGCATGACATATATGTATAACAGATATTTTTTATTTTTCTTTTCACTTGCTACAATACAAACAAAGAAAGGAAGGAAATTATGGAAAATATCGAAAGAGAAACCGTATCTGAAGAACGGGATACCCCGCCGTGGGCCATTCTTGAACTTTGCAGTTAACTTTTGCTGAAAATCGCAGATTTCTCATGGCGATATCTGCGGTTTTTTATATCGTCACTATGACGGTATCCCCCAAACAAAACACCTTGTCATCACCTGGCGGGTGTTTTGTTTTTTTACGTTCATGTTTATTTTTGAGATCATGTTTATATAGATAAAATTATAAATTCGTTTTTCTTAGCGGTAGCCGCCCTGAATTACGGAGAAAGTGTCGGGTTTTGCGTGCAAAATATTTCATGCGGCAGGAGAAATATGTGGAAATCTTGTCCGTTCCGCATGAAAAAACGACCTCCGGTTTTGTTTAGAGAGGTCGTTTTCTTTTCCGTTTTTTTATTTTTTGCCGATTTGTCTGGCTTTGTAGGCTTTCAGTTTGTTGTCACGGATTTCCAGATGGTGGAAGTATTTTTTCGTTTCAGTCAATACGATGCCGGAGAGACCTAAGAGGGCAATCAAGTTCGGGATAGCCATGAGGCCGTTTACGATGTCGGCGAGGGCCCATATTTCTTCAAGCTGGAGGAAGGCACTGCCTGCAATGATAACAACGTAGGCAACGCGGTAGACGGGAATGGCCTTGACGCCTGCCAGGTAAACGAGGCAGCGTTCTCCGTAGTAGTTCCAGCCGAGAATCGTGGTGAACGCAAAGAGCGTGAGAGAAATGGTCAAAAGCAGGGGCGCGATATTTCCGAATCCTGTCGCAAAGGCCACTTGGGTGAGTTCCGCACCGTTTGTATCGCCCAACCAGGCGCCGCTGACGATGATGGTGAGTCCCGTGAGGGTACAGATGATAATGGTATCAATGAATGTGCCTGTCATGGAGATGAGTCCCTGTTCGGCCGGCCATTTGGTTTTAGCGGCAGCGGCGACAATTGGCGCCGAACCTAAGCCGGATTCGTTGGAGAAAAGTCCTCTGGCGATACCGCTTCTGAGAGCGAGCATGATGCCTGCCCCGGCAAATCCGCCCATTGCGGCGGTTCCGTTAAACGCTCCGTCTATAATCTGAGCGATGGCAACGGGAAGTTGATCGTAAAAAATAACAAGAAGGGATACGGTGGTAATGAAGTAGAGTACCGCCATGGCAGGTACGATTTTTTCAGCCGCTTTGGCAATTGAGCGAAGTCCTCCGAAAATAATGATCCCCACAAGAATTGTTAATACAGGTACGGAGTATACAACGGGTATATCCATGGAAGCTTTGAGGGAATGGGTGATTGCATTCACCTGGGTGGTCGTCCCTGATCCGAGCATGGCGGTAAGCATTCCGAAGAAAGCAAAGGCCATACCGAGGGGTTTCCATTTTTTTCCGAGACCCTGTTCGATGTAGTACATCGGTCCGCCGGCTACATTTCCGTTTTCATCGACGGAACGGAATCTGACAGCCAGGCAGCCTTCAGCGTATTTCGTCGCCATACCGAAGAAGGCGGCGATCCACATCCAGAAGAGAGCGCCCGGTCCGCCGAGTTTGATTGCCGTCGCGACGCCGACAATATTTCCGGTGCCGACGGTGGCGGCAAGAGCAGTACAAAGAGCTTTGAAGCTGTCAATATCTCCTTCGCCTTTATTTCTGGCGAAGAAAATCAATTTCAACGCCCGCGGTAATTTCATCATCTGGATAAGACCGAGGCGAATTGTCAGGTATACGCCGGTTCCGACCAGGAGAACGAGAAGCCACGGGCCCCATACAAGGGCATCAATTTGGTTTAATACATCAGCTAACATAGTACCACTCCCATCTTTTTACAAAATCCTTTTCCATACACAAAAGCCGGCTCTGTTTTCGGGTAAAAAAGCAGAGCCGGCCGGAATGATCCCTATCCCCACCGACTCTGTCCTTTTGCCTGAGAGATTAGAATGCAACGACTACTCTTCCCTGCACCCCTGCCCCTTCGGCGTCCTTTATATGGATCTCTCCAGAGTTATGTCCGTACACGGTTTCGTGTTACCCGGGGGAATTCCCTTCGAACGCCTGATAGTGTTACTCCTTCGGCAGACAATTGTCTTTTTCCGTATACATCATCCAAGTTTAGTGTACATGTATTATACTGGATATTTTTTTAATTGTATAATATTTTTTATGCATACAAATTCTATTTTTTATTACTTTATATCATGCTTTGACGGAAGAAATGAGATTTCTTTTTAAGTTCTTTTTTCCGTGATTTTTATAACAGAGGTATGCTTGTTATTTTTTTGTTTATAAAAGGCTTACTTTATTTCTTTTCCGGTCTCCTTTTGCAGGAAAACGTTGGAGAATTAAGGAAACCGTTTATTCATGAATGTCTAAAGTGGTGGGGACCGTTTTTTCCGTCGCGTCAATCGCTACGGCAACGGCGGCGTCACCGGTAATATTCAGCGTGGTACGGAACATGTCCAGAACGCGGTCGATACCGGCTACCAGTGCAAGGCCTTCCATAGGAAGTCCGACGGATTGGAGAACCATGGCGAGCATGATAAGCCCCGCTCCGGGAACGCCTGCCGTACCGATGGAAGCAAGTGTGCCCGTAAGAATGATGAGCATCATCTGATCCATCGTTAAAGGAATATTATATACATTAGCAATAAAGAGGGAGCAGACGCCCATATAGAGGGCCGTGCCGTCCATATTGATTGTCGCGCCGAGAGGAAGAACGAAAGAAGCGATATCTCTTTTTACGCCCAGTTTTTCCTGGGTGTTTTTCATATTGACAGGAAGCGTGCCTGCCGATGAACAGGTCGTAAAGGCGATGACCATCGCTTCCGCCATGCCGCGGAAAAATTTCACGGGACTCATATGTCCGGCGGCAGCGGCGATACCGGAATAAACGACCACCGCATGAATGATACTTCCTATCGCCATAGCCATGATGACCGAGAGAAGCGGGAGAAGAACCTTAGGACCGTTTTGGACGACCACGGGAAGAAGCAGGCAAAATACGCCGATCGGCGCCAGACGCATAATCATGGCGATGATTTTATAACAAACTTCCGCGCCCGAATCGAAAACATTAATAAGAATGGCTCCTTTTTTACCGCCTACGGAAATAATGCCCGCCCCGATAAAAAGAGCAAATACGATAACCGGCAAAATATCCGCTTTTGCCATAGATTCGATCGGATTCTTCGGTATCATATTGACAAAAACCTGCATAATGCTCGGTGCTTCTTTGACTTTCGGAGCCGCTTCGGAAGGAAGCGCCATACCGATTTCCGGTTCGATCACACCGGCTACAGAAAATCCGATGACGATAGCAATCGCCGTCGTTACCATATAAAAAGCGACCGTCTTGATACCGATTCTCCCCAGTTTTTTCATATCTCCCATGGACGTCATGCCTACGATGAGAGAACAAAGAACGACAGGAACAATCATCATTTTGATGAGATTAATGAACATCGTTCCCACCGGAGCGATCCATGTCTTTACCGGGCCTGTCGCCGCGTCTCCTAAAAACAAGCCGACAACCACGGAAAGAACAAGAGAAACAAAAATTTGTACGGATAAATTCATCAGCAGTCCTCCTCAAATAAATTTTTCCCATTATACTACATCTCAAAGATATGTACAATGAAATTTGTCTGATATCATCGTATTTTCCAAAGAACTGAAAAAATAATATGAGGAAAATATAACCCATTTTTATAAAAAAATCCGATAATTTGGGGAAACGAGAGAAAAGGAAAATTTTTTTAAAAAATATAAAAAAGAGGTCATAAAAACCTCTTTGGCGGCAACGGATGGAAACCGGTTCGGAACACGTATCACTTAAAACGGCAAGCCGGTTATTTTCTTTTGCTTGTATGCAGTGGATGAATCCGGAAAGGATTTGCCGGACAAAAGCGTAAGCAAAATATCCACATTCTCCGTGTCGTATTCGATTTGCTCCGACCAGCGGCGGATATTTTCAGGAAAATCTTTGCACAGAGCAGATTCAAGAAGAATGAAATCCGTACTTTCCCGGGCGTAGCGGAGCAGGACTTCCGCGCCGTAGATTTCCATTTTTTCCAAACTGCGGTACAGAATATATTCATAAAGCCGTTGCAGATGTGAAACAGGAACGGTTTCTTCATAGGTTTTTACCGCGTTTTCCGCATGAGGGAGATGTTTTTCCAGACAGGCGAGCCGGGTTGTCCATGCTTCGTCAATGGGATCTGTCTTTTTCAAGCGGGAAAGCAGCGCACCGTAATAGGACCGGTCGATACGGGGCGTGAAACGGAGATTTTCTCCGGAGATTTCTTCACCGAGGGCATGAAAAATAGCGGGAAGCGTCCACTTTTTTCCCGCTGCTTCAAGAAAATAAAGCGGCCCCGTGTCCGCCAGCAGAAGCTCCACACTTTTTTCACAGGCAAGACCGATGCCGGACAGCTCAAAATTTCCGGCGCAGACGAAAAAACGGGGATGCATGGTGCAGATATCGCAAAGATAATCGTCCCCTTTTTCAAGGATAATCCGGCAAAGACCGTCCTCTCTGAAAAAAGGACAGCCGCCGCCTTTTTTCATGCGGAAAGAATACTGTCCGTCTTTGCAAGCCATGGACCGGCGGAGTTCCTCCCCCAAAGAACCGTGCATCGTCAGATACATATCGGCCGTGATATCGTCTATATCGATGTCCCAGTCGGACACACAGCAGGAGTGGCGGCACGCACCGGCCTTGCAGTGAAAACGGGGATAGAAATAAGGATAGAGCATCGTCATTTTTCACGAGTCAATTTTGAAAATAAAGCGGAGCAGCCGTTCCGTATATCCCGATAAGCGGTTTCATAATCATCCGTATACCACGGATCGGCGACACTCCTCATTTCCCCGCACCAGGAAAGAAGAAGCGACACTTTTTTCTCCCTGTCGTTTCCCGTATACCGCATTAAATCATTTTCATTTTCTTTATCCATAACGATGATAAAGTCATTATTCTCATAATCGGCAAGCGTAAAAAGCCGGGCGGCTCTGGGGGCAAAAGAAATATGCTTTGCCGAGAGCAGTTTTTTCACCGGCGGATATATATCGTTTCCCAACTCATCAGAACAGGCGGCGACGCTGGAAATGGAAAAGTAATCGGCGGCGCCCGCCTTTTTGACGATATCTTTCATAACGAACTCCGCCATAGGAGAACGGCAAATATTTCCGTGGCAGACAAATAAAATTTTTATCATGTTCCCTCCCGGATACAAGAGAATACGCCTCAAATTTTCTTCGCCTTTACTATATCACAATCACGGAAATGAAATGCGTTTTGTAAATGCTATTAAATACCTGCCTGTCATTCTTGAACAAAGTGATGGCAAGTGAACCATTTTTCGAGGAGCGGAGCGACGCTGTAAAAATGAGTGAAACGCTTTGCCTTTGGCTAAAGTGTCAACTGTTAGGTTGACGAAAGGGGGCAAGCGTGAGCAAAACCGAAAAAACGGTTTTTACAGAATGGTATTAAATACCTGCCTGTCATTCTTGAACGAAGGGAAAACGCGGTCGGGAATAGAGTGGTAAAAAAGTACAGGATAGAGTGAAGAATCCAGGCAAAGGATACAGGTGTTACATACGCTTTTTGCGATTATCCTATGCCGGATTCTTCGCTAAGAGTCATATCATATTCTTTTCTTTTATTATCATTCCTGTTCTGCCCGCCGCTCAAGAATGACGGCAAAGGTGAAATGCGTTTTGCAGATGAAATTAAATGGTAGTTGACACAAAAAGAAAGAATATCATTCGTAAGCTGTCCCCGGACACGGGGAAAGTGTCAGCGAAGCTGACGAAAGGGGCAAGAGTGAGCAGACATAAAAGAATGAAAATAAGAGTGAGCAGAAACGAAGTAAGATTTCATACGGAACGGCAGTAAATACCTGCCTGTCATTCTTGAACGGTCGTAAAAAGCGGTCGGGAATAGAGTAGTAAAAAAGTACGGGATAGAGTGAAGAATCCAGGCAAAAGATACAAGATTTAATATTCTGACCTGTGTACGCACTCTTGGCTCCTATCGCCTCGCAAGCTCGGCACTTCCCTTCGCATGTGGAGGAAGCAGACATTAAGGAAAAAGAAATTATGATTTTTATATAAATAAAAACAAAAATACCAATAAAAACAAAAATACCGAAATGGCTCATATAAGAAAGCCGTCCCCGGACACGGGGACGGTGGCGGCGAAGCCGTCGGAAGGGGCAAGTGTGAGCAGATACGGAAAAACAGGTTCTTACAAAACGGTAGTAAATACCTGCCTGCCATTCTTGAACGAAGGGGAAAAGTGGTCGGGAATAGAGTGGTAAAAAAGTACGGAGTAGAGTGAAGAATCCGGGCAAGGGATACAAGAGTTAAATGCTTTTTACCTGTGTACGCACGCTTCCCTCCGGTTTCCTTTTTTTATGAGTAGACCCTTTTCATTGGACCGGGGAAGATAGTATACCTTTGAGAACTATATTTCCAGTAATAATCGTAATATTGACAAAAATATGGGGGGGGTACTAAACTAAGATTAAACAAGCCTTTTTGTGTGAGCTGTCACGGGCTCGGCTCTGTTTGGCCGGAGCAAAAAGAAAAGGGGGAAGACGGATTTTCCCGCAGCGGATTTGTAGGAATCCGCTTGTTGTCGCATCAAGTGACGTAAGGAGGAAAGGTATGAAGAAAAAGAAAGCCGCTTTGATTTTGGCAGCGCTCATTGCTATGACCACGGTGTCCGCGCAGGCGGCCATCACGTCGGAGGAGCAGGAACAGATTGTCACCGCCGTTCTGGAGAAGCTGGAGAATGAAAAGAAAACGCCGCACTATGTTTCCGTGAGCAGTACGGAAAAAGGAGCGGACAGCAATGTGATGAACGACGGAGCATTGGCGAAAAACAGTATCGCCATCGGGCCTTCGGTGAAGACGGAAGGAAAGGATAATATTGTCATCGGCTCGGGAGAAATAGAGGGCCAAAAAGGGGTGACATCCGTTAACGGCGACAGGGTTGTTGTCGTCGGTCACGGCAACTATTTCCAGCCGGTATCGGACCGGAACGGAAAACCTGTTTCCTACCGGGATTCTGCCATTATCGGACATAATAACAAACTCCTGCAAGGGGATGAACATGATGCGGGCGGAGGAACCCCGGCGTACCAGATTATTCACGGGTGGAAAAACACACTTAAGGGATCTTTTACGGGAGCTATCGGGTATGAGAATGAAATAAAAAACAGCTCCCGTCCCGGTCATACGAGCCAGAGCATGGCGTTCGCTGTCGGTACGGAAAATACGATTGACGCGACCGGGTACTATATGGGGGATAAAAACAGGGTCAATACGCTCGCGGATTACAAAGAACCCGGGGAGAATCCGAATGTCGTCGGTGCTGATTTATATGTGGTCGGACGGCATAATATCATCGGCTCGTCCAAGGGGGGAGAATGGTATGTCGACAGCGGACGGATTTTCGGATCGGAAAATGTCGTCTATACCAGTGATGCGAATGTATTCGGCTGGTCTAACAAAGTCTATGGCGGCGCCGGAGCCATGGCAATCGGTCACGGCAACAAAGTCGGTATCGATGAATCGGGTCAATTGGTGAAAAATGACAAGAATCAGGCGATTTATAATCCGGTGGCGGTCGGAAATAGTAATACCGTGACAGGAAATTACGGCGTTGCTGTCGGGAGCAGTGCCATATCACAAGGAGTGGAAACCGTGGCAGTCGGCTCGAAGACACAGGCCTTGAGCGATTACTCCAGTGCGGTAGGAAGCAATAACAAAGCCAAAGGATACGGAAGTGTCGCCATCGGTTCTTTAAATAATAAATATGATTTTGAAGCCAATAAGGGAAAGGGCGACTGGAAAGATTTTGACTCCGGAGAATATGCCAATGCGATGGGCGTCATGAATATTTCCACGGGAGAAGCGTCCAGTGCGGTCGGTACAAAAAATAAAGCATCGGGAGAAAACGCTTCTTCTTTCGGGTTTCTCAATACGGCTGCCGGCAAGAAATCTTCCGCCGTGGGTTATTGGAACAAAGCGGAGGGCGAGAGTTCTTCTTCTTTCGGCTATCTCAATACAGCTACAGGCAAGCAGTCTTCCGCTGTAGGTTTCAGGAACTATGCAACCGGTGAAAACAGTGCGGCAATCGGGATTTACAATAATAAATATAACGTGGTTGAAAAGAAGTGGGAAGACCAGACTGCCGGAAAATACTCCGTAGCAATCGGTTCCAAAAACCACAGTGCAGGCAATCACTCTTCCGCATTGGGCTATGAAAATAAAAGCGGCGGGCTTGCCGCTTCCGCTGTGGGCTATAGAAATATCACCGATGGACAGAGCGCATCGGCTTTTGGATATGCCAATCAGGCAACGGAAGCATACAGCTTTGCTTCCGGCACTTCCAATCAGGCGAAAGGACAGTACAGTTCCGCTGTGGGCAATTTAAACGAGGCGGAAGGAAGAAAAAGCCAGGCGGTCGGCTATCGGAATTTTGTGAGCGGCTACGGAGCTGTAGCGATCGGTTCGGAAAACAATCTGAATTTTGTAAAGCAATATCAGGCGATCGGGTTTGTACAAACCGGAGATTTATCCAGTGCCTTGGGAATCAGCAATGTGACGGCAGGACGCAATTCGTCCGGTTTGGGGAACGGCAACTACGCGTTCGGTACCAAGTCCGTCGGTGTCGGAATGAGCAACTATGCGATGGGGTATGAAAGTCTTGCCATCGGACATTATTCCGTGGCGGGAGAGGAAGATGTCAATCAAATCGACAGAGTGAAACGGTCCGCGGCGATAGGCAGTCGTGCAAAGAGTGCGATCACTGATGCTGTGGCGATCGGTTCTTTCTCGAATGCAACCAGAGATAAAGGCAGCTACGGATACCATCCCGGTCTGGGAAAAGCGGCAACGGAAGCAGATATCACAAAGGATGCGAATATAGGCGCGTACCGAACCGCTTTGGAAACCGCACGCACAGAATGGGAGAACTCAGTCGTGGCGGCGGAAAAAGTACTGCACAAGATTCATACGCAGCAATATACATCGCAAGGAGAATATCAGCAACTGGCGACGGAATATGAAAAACTGAATGCTGAAAGTGATACCAAACGGAAAGTCTACGACGAGGCGCAGAAAAAAGTAAGCGATCTCGTAGGCGCATGGCAGGGACAGCTGGCGGCTCTTTCCGTCGGTGACGAAACATCGGGACGGACAAGACAAATCACCGGCGTTGCGGCAGGGTCGTCCGACACCGATGCGGTGAATGTGGCACAGCTGAAAGCGCTGAATCAGAAAATCGGAGAAAGCGGCGTAAAATATTACGGCGTCAATGAAAATGTTGTTCCCGATATTGAATTGGATTGGGCACATCTCGTGATTTACGACGGCAAAAAAGAACTCAATGCGGATTTGGCAGGCAAAAATATTCATGGAGAAGGCGCGCAAAAAAATAAGGGCAACGGTTCGATGAATGCGAATTACGGCTCGATGGCGGCCGGTTACAATGCCTATACCAGTCACGGATTCTCCACGGCGCTCGGAAATGAAACCGTTGCTTATGAAAAGTCGATGGCGGCGGGATTTGCCAGCTATGCCCATGCGGAGTCTGTAGCACTCGGTGTGAATGCTTTTGCTAAAGACAGATCAGAAGCGATAGGACAATATGCAAGAGCGGATCAGGAAGCGATTGCCATCGGATACAAAGCGACAGCCGGCGGATTTAACAAAGATGAACAGACGGATAAGATACCGAAAGCTATGACCGGTATTGCTATCGGCAAAGAAGCATATGCCAAAGGCGGCATGGCCTTCGGCAACGGAGCGGAAAGTTTGAGTCTGAATGCCATGGCGTTCGGCGTCCGTGCCAAAGCGACCGGAAGCGGTATCGCACTGGGATATCAGGCGCAGGCCAATGTGTCCGGCGGTATCGCCATCGGCATGAATTCCCGTGCGGAAGTGGGAAGAGGTATAAAAGGCTATCTGGCTCCCGGCGATATAGATAATCAGACAGATGCGGAAAAGAGAACATGGATTTCCGGCGGAAGCGCCGTTTCTTTCGGAAATATCAAACTGACGCGCCAGCTGATGAATGTGGCGGCAGGCTTGGAAGACACCGACGCGGTGAATGTTGCCCAGCTGAAAGCTTTGAATGACAAAGTGGATAAAAGCGGCGTTCATTATTTCTCTGCTGCGAGCAAGAAACAAGAGGCAGGCTCTAACTTTGCCAATGACGGGGCCAAAGCGGACGACAGTATGGTTGTCGGGATTTCCTCAACTTCAAACGGTGTCAACAGTACGGTCTTGGGCAACAATAATACCTTGACGGCTAAAACCGGTTCACGAAACAACAGTATCGTTGTCGGTCAGAGCATTGAAGTTGAAGGGGATCAGAATGCGGTCTTTGCGACGGAATACCAGAATAATCTTGATCGTAGATTGACGAAAGTGGCAGGCACCCGCAATACAGTCGTCGGTATAGGCAATCTGGCAGGTTATACAGCGGAAAGAGATCCGAATGACCGGAACAAATGGATTTATACGAAGTGGAAAGACGGATTGGGCAGCGAAAACGTTGTTTTCGGTCTGAATAATACCGCCAACGGAGGCAGTATCGTTGTCGGAAGTGATTCGGAAGTGTTCGGTCTGGGAACGTCTGTCGGATATCACAATAAGATTATAGGCGATGAGGATTACGGCATTGCTTTAGGAAACAATCTGGTTGTAAAAGGAGAGCAATCGATTGCCATAGGTTCGGCATCGGAAACCAAAGCGGAATATGCGACGGCGATCGGACAGGAAGCGATAGCGGAAAAAGCATACTCGATGGCGTTCGGTTCCTCTGCTAAGGCGGAAAATAACTATTCTGTCGCAATCGGTGCCTTTGCAGATGCAAAATCAAGAAGCGGTGTCGCGATCGGCTCCTCCAGTTTGTCGGACAGAGAAAAAGGAATCAAAGGATATTTGGCAGGCAAGGACGATGAATCCGAAATTTGGAAATCCACCAGGGGAGCGGTATCTGTAGGTAATAAAGAAAAGAAATATACCCGTCAGATTATCGGCGTAGCCGCAGGCAGTGAAGACACTGACGCGGTGAACGTGGCACAGCTGAAAGTCGTGAATGATAAAGCGGATAAAAATAAGACAGACATTACGAATCTGACGAACACCGTCAATAACATCACACAAGGCACAACGGACGTCAGCAGTTGGAAACTCCAAGCCAACGGGGAAAATGAACGAATCATCAAGAAAGACAGCATTGTCAACTTTAAAAACGGAACAAATACAGAGGTTACCGTAAATGGAAATGACATCACCGTAGACCTGAACGAAGCCACCAAAAAACAAATCAACGACAATACAACGAATATCACCAATATTGATAAAAGAGTGACCACAATTGAAAACAATATAGACCAGAAGATTGAAGGCGCTAAGATTACGGTAGAAGGAAATAAGGACACCGGCGTCAAAGCGGAAGAAATCAAGACCGGCGATAAAGTCACGGGATACAAGATTTCCTTGGACAACAAAGTCAAAGTAGGAAACGTCACCATTGACGGAACGACTGACGGAACAAATAAGAAAGGCGAAATCACAGGACTGACGAATACGACACTTGATGGTAATGACTTTGCTAAAAAAGGAAGAGCGGCTACGGAAGAACAACTGAAAGCGGCGATGGATCAAGCGGTGGCGCAAGGAACAACGACCGTCAAAGCGGGCGATCAAAATATTTCCGTTGTCAAAACAGAAAACAAAAACGAATACACCGTTAGCCTTGCCAAAGATATTAATGTGAATAGTGTGACCGCCAATGAATACAAAGTCGGCGACAAAACCTACATCAATGACAAAGGCATTAATGCAAACGGAAATAAAATCACAAATGTTGCCGATGGAGTCGTTTCCAAAGACAGCAAAGACGCCGTCAACGGAAGCCAGCTTTACGGCGTGGAACAGAAAGTCAATCAGAATACGACAAATATCACCAATTTGCAAAATAACATTTACGATATGGGAACCCGTGTGGGCGAACTGGACAACAGAATGAATAAAGTCGGTGCAGGCGCCGCCGCGCTCGCTGCTCTTCACCCGCAAGATTTCGATCCCGATGATAAATGGGATATTGCCGCAGGCGTAGGCAATTACAAAAATGCCACCGCCGCCGCAGTGGGGCTTTTCTACCGGCCTAACGAAAGAACCATGCTGAACTTGGGCTGGACGATGGGCGATTCCAGAAACATGGTGAACGCCGGCGTTTCCGTAAAACTGGGAAGCGGCAGCACCTATGCGGGACTCTCCAAAGTACAAATGGCAACCCGCTTGACGCAGCAGGAAGAAAAGATAACGGCACAAGAACAAGAAATCAAAGAACTGCGTGAAAGGGAAGAACAAAGAGAGAAACAGATTCAAGAGATTCTGAGCAAGCTGGAAATGATTGAAAAGGCAAAAGCATAAGGAATCAAAAAGAAAGAACGGTCTCATCAAAGAGATCGTTCTTTTTTGCTGCTAAAACATTGAAAAAATCAATTCACTCGTGCCGTCATTCTTGAGCAGTGGCAATTAGGAGCGATGGCAAGCGAATTGTATTTTTAGGAGCGTAGCGACGCGAAAAT
>URIB01000012.1 GCA_900547785.1 uncultured Dialister sp. | reverse complement strand
CATTCAGAGGAGAAAGAAACATCACCCGTTATGAATTGGCACAGATTGTTGCCCGCATGATGGCTCGTGAAGACCAGATGAATGCACAGCAGAGAGCAATGCTCGAAAAACTGGCAGGCGAATATGCTGACGAACTCGCAAACCTCGGCGTCCGTGTATCCAAACTGGAAAAGAAAGTCGGAAACCTTTCCTGGTCCGGCGATGCTCGTATGCGTTGGAACCAAGACTATGCGGAAAAAGGAGAAACCACAGATAAGTGGAACGGTCGTATGAGAATCAATGCCAAAGCGCAGATTAATGACAGCACCTATGTCAAAGGTCGTCTGGTAAGCTCCATGAACTTCAAAGACGGAAGCGGTGCCTCCACCTCTATGGATCAGATTTTCGTACATCATCAGTTCGGAGATAACCTCGGCGTGACTTTAGGCCGTGCTCCGCTGACCTTGGGACAGACCGGCATTCTCTATGATGACAACCTTGACGGCGTTATGGCTATGATGGGAACAAAAGAAGTGACCTTGGAAGCAGGCTATGGCCGTATGCAGGGCTGGAATGCAACAGAAGGCTTGTTTGGTATGTATGATGGTGAAGATGCACAGGGCAAGCCGATTTGGAAAGGGGCTGCTCCGGAAGCATGGTATGCCCGCCTGTCCGGCAATGCAGGTCCTGTAGCCATCAGCGGCGAATATATTGATGTCGCTCATGCGGAAAAGAACAAAGCGACCTATTGGGGCGCAGGACTCACGGTAGGCGTCGGCGAACAGTTCGACCTCTTCGGTGATTTCTACAAGAATACAGAAAAAGAAGGTCATCCTTATCTCTGGACAGCAGGTCTCGGACTTGGTCAGACCGATATGATGAAACCGGGCTCTTTCAGAGTGGCAGGCCAGTATGTCAAGGCAGAAGCCGGCGCTTATATCGGCGGCAACAGCACCTACACCGCATTCCCGCTGAACAGCATTCAGAATAAGGAAGTAGATTTCTGGCTGATTAATGCCGACGTTATTCTCGCAAAGAATGTTCGTCTCCACGGTGAATATGCATTTGATGTAGATGTTAAAAACGAAGATAAGAAATACGATGATCTCGCTACCGTATCTTTAAACTATGCATTCTAATCTCTTGCAGAAGAGAAACGAGAAGGACTCCTTTCGGGGTCCTTTTTTGTGTCGTTTTTTCTGAGGAACTTGTGTAGGCAAAGGGAAATGATACAATAGATAAAAAATCGGAAACGGGAGATACGATGAAGAAAAGTCAAAATACATTGCTTGCCGATATACGAAGTCATGAAATTCGTGATTGGGGACGGGTTTGCCGGATTTCCCAAAATGCATACACCATACTGGATATAGAAACGACAGGCATTCATTCCGACATCACGGAACTGGCGGCACTCAGGATTGAAAAGGGGAACGTGAAAGAACGGTATCATACCCTCGTGAAACCGAAAGGCCCGATGGAAAAACGGATTGTGGAAATGACGGGGATTACACCGGATCTTGTACGGAATGCCCCCTCCATCGGTAAAGTTCTGCCGTCATTCATAGCGTTTCTGGGAAACGATATCCTCATGGGACACGGCATTGATTCCGATTTGATTATATTGGCAAGAAATCTGCTTGCCCTGGGGAAGCCGTTGCTTGCCAATGCATATATAGATACGAACCGTTTTGCCCGTCATGTGATTCCCGAGAATGAGGTGGAAAAGAAATATTCCGTACAGACGCTTTGCGCGTATTATCACTTGCCGTGCACTACTTTTCATCGGGCGATGGCGGATTGTGAGGCGGAAAAACTTGTTTTCGAATCTTTGGTACACCATTTAAACAACAAATAAGATAAAAGAAAATTTTCGATTTACTTTTTTGAAGAATTGCGATATACTTATTTTGTTGTATCTATGGCGGTGTAGCCAAGCGGCAAGGCAAAGGTCCGCAAGACCTGTATCCCCGTGTTCGAATCCGGGCACCGCCTCCAAAAATAAAACTGCGATGATTTCGGTCACCGCAGTTTTGTTTTGCAAAAAATGAATCAGAGGGGAAATAAAATTCTGGCGAGATAAATCGCGCCCGTCATGGTGAGACACGAAAGAAAGGTGGTCATCATAACGATTTCCGTCGCCAGATTTTCATGGTTGTGAAATTCTACGGCATAAAGGACGGAATTGACCGGAGACGGAACGGAAGCCATGATGAAAATCGTTTGGGAAGCGACGGGAGAGAAAGGAAATCCTAAGATGTTCCAGAGGTGAATGAGAAGCCAGGCAAAAAAGGGACCGATAATTAATCGGACGAAACAAGCCAACCATGCGTCGGAGTCGCCGAATGAGATTTTTGAGCGGCGGATCTGCATGCCCAGTGCCATCATAACGATAGGAACCAGAGCGGACGTGCAGTTTTCCAAAACGGGGAAAAGAGAGGTGGAAGAAATATCGAAACCCGTGTATTTTACAAAAAAAGCGGCAACCAATGTATAAATGACAGGCATATGGAGAACGATCATGAGAGCGTCATGGGGAGAGAGACTGCCTTTTCCCGCCTGATACATGCCCAAGGTATTTAAAAACATATTCATCTGTACGAGAACAAGAGTGCTGACC
The DNA here is from genome assembly GCA_900547785.1 of uncultured Dialister sp. Taxonomy (GTDB): domain Bacteria; phylum Bacillota; class Negativicutes; order Veillonellales; family Dialisteraceae; genus Dialister. Next base: position 32,396 of record URIB01000012.1, on the reverse strand, counting down.
GCCGCCGCTTCCGCCAGATAGGGAGTGTCTCCGCCGGTTACATAAGGAGCGTTTGAAAAGACAAGGGCAATCAGAGCGATGCCGATATTTCCCGCATTGGAAAACATGGTTCCGTTTTTAAAAATTTCTTTTTTGGCGGCGTCCCAGCCGCGTATGTTGGCAATGGCGGCGGCAAGGAATCCTAAACAGGTCATGAGCAGGAGGGAAACAAGAAACACATGAAATAAATGAAAGTCGATTTCAGACACATAGATACTGTAAAACATAAAGCACGGAAGAATGATATAAAATGTCAATTTTGTCAGCGAAGTGACTTCCAGATGATATTTCTTATCCATCAGATAACCGATGGCGACGAAGATAAGGAGCGGAAGAATATTGTCGGTGATAATTTGCAGAAATGCCATGGTTACCCCCCCCGCCGGAAAGAGATACAGAGCCAGCCGGAAGGCGCAAATCAGCGCAATTGTGCCGATGGCGAAACTGTAAAGAACGGATCGTGTGACGGTATCGGGAAGCCTGCGGCAGTCAAGGGCAAACGGAATCAGAGCCAAAGAAGCGGGGAGCGCGGCGCAGATGAAAAACGTCCGGGCCATGGCAGGGGTAAAGATACCGGTCGTCCATATAATGAGAAATGCGAAAAAGGGAGAAAGAATGAAACGGTGGAACAGAACGGCGGCAGACATAAGGCTTGGGCGTTTTTGCGGAGTTCTGTGAAATTCAGCGCCGGCGGTGACGGTGATGAGAATCACCGCCGCTCCCGTAAAGTGAGAGAGGATAGGCCATAGGCATGTGGATTCCAAAGAAACAGAAGCGCTTTTGATGAAACAGGCGGCGATGACGGCGTAAATGGCGGGCGTAGAAAATATGGATCGCACCGTTTTCAGGATTGAAAGTTTTTTCGTTTCCAAAAGAGCGGCGCCGAGCGTGGTGACGGCGATATTCATCAAGAGCCATAAGGTCACCATGGCATGCTGCACTTCCTGAAGGGAAGGCGCATTTTTTCCCAAGAGATACGGAACATCGGAAAAAAGCAGGAGAATGAGCGCCGTTCCGGTTTGTCCCGCAGAGGAGAATGTGGAAAGCACTTGAAAAATACGGGCATCATTTCCTGTAAATCCGAAAAATTTTGCGGAAACCAAGGAAGCAAGTCCGTTGAGAATCAGGAGCGCCAGTCCGGCAAAAATCAAAAGAGGCGTCGACGAATCGGGTACATAACGGTACGTGCTGTAAAAAATAAAAACGGGCAGCACGACCTGGGTCGTTAATTTCGCATAGGTATTTACATCCAATTTGAAACGGCTGTCTAAAACATAGCCGGCGGCTACAAGGATAAAAAGTGGAAGAATATCTTTCCATACAATTTGAAATGCAAGCATATATTTCACTTTCCCGGTAAAAAAATTAAAACCACTGTTTATATGTTAGCACAAATCGGAGATTTCATAGTGATTTACGGGCGGTAAAACGGAATTTTTTCTCTGAAAGAGCTTGCATTGACAAGAAATAGAACTTTCGCTAAAATAAATAGCGTTATGGAAGGGTGTCCGAGCGGTTGAAGGAGGCGGTCTTGAAAACCGTTAACCTCGTGAGGGGTTCATGGGTTCGAATCCCATCCCTTCCGCCATACATGCCGTGGTTTTCACTGCGGCTTTTTTTATCCGGAAAGAAGGTTTATTTTGGTTATTTTCGGGCGGAAAATCGACATGCTGCATGAGTTGAAACAAGTGGCGGGTCTTTTAATCGGTTCCATGATTTACTCTTTCGGGCTGAATTTATTTTTGGTTCCCAATCATATTATCGACGGCGGTGTGACCGGGATTTCTTTGCTGTTTTCGGAACTTTTCGGCATTCCTTTCAGTATCCTTATCGTGGCGCTGAATATCCCGTTTTTTATTCTGGGATACCGTCAGCTGGGAAAGCGGCTGGCGGCATACTCCATGTTTGCCATTTTGGTTTTGTCCGTATGGAGCCATATTTTCCAGACGTTGGAGCCTGTGACGGACGATCCTTTTCTTTCCACCATTTTCGGCGGCATTCTGATCGGCTTGGGCATCGGGCTTGTCATTAAAAGCGGCGGATCTCTTGACGGTACGGAAATTGTGGCGATTTATTTTGATCGGCGCTCCGCTTTTTCCGTCGGTGAAATCGTGCTGTTCTTCAATCTTTTTATTTTGGGAAGTGCCGGCTTCGTTTTCAATTGGAACAGTGCCATGTATTCGCTCATTACATACTTCATCTGTTCCCGCATGATGGATGCCGTTTCTACCGGCCTGGATTCTTCCAAAGGAATCTTCATTATTACTTCTAAATATGATGAAGTAACCGATGCCATTCTGCACCATATGCACCACTCCGTCACGAAACTACACGGCCAGGGCGGGTTTCTGAGTGATGATAAAGATGTGTTGTACACGGTGATTTCCCGTCTGGAAGTGACAAAAATGAAATCGGTGGTACAGCAAATTGATGAAAATGCTTTTTTGTCCGTTTTTGATGTCCAGGAAGTCCAGGGCGGCCGGGTGAAAAAGATAGATCATAAAAAAACATAAATAGCAAATAAAAACGGCAGGTGGAAAAATAGAGGGAAGAATTTTATCATTTGTGATTTACCGGAAGCTGTAGTATAATATATCTTGCGATTTATTATACTTATAAAAAATCGGTATCATTTGACCGGAAATGCCGGTTTAAGGAGGATTATTTTTTATGAACGTAAAAACAGAGGCGCTGGATCAGCACAAGGTACAGCTGACAATCGACGTACCGGCGGAAGTTGTGGTGAAAGGCTTTAAACAGGCTGTTTCCCGTATTGCGAACCAGGTAAAGATTCCCGGCTTCCGTAAGGGAAAAGCAAGCCGTCGTATTCTTGAAATGCATTTCGGCAAGGATGCCGTTGCCGGTGAAGCCCAGGATATTGTCATCAATCAGGCACTGAATGATGCTATTGCCCAGGAAAAACTGATTCCCGTAACCAGTCCGGAAGTTAAGCAGGAACGTTTCTCTGAAGAAGAGGGCGCTGCTTTTACCGCCACCTTTGTTAAACAGCCAGAAGTTAAACTCGGCGAATATAAGGGACTTTCCGCCCGTCATGTAAAACCGGAAATTACAGATGAACAGGTGATGGCGCAGATCACACAGGCAGCACAGCAGAATGCAAGACTGGAAAAAGCGGAAGACGGGGCTGTCCTGAAAAAAGGCGATATCGCCGTGATTGACTTTAAAGGGTATGTAGACGGCAAAGCTTTCGAAGGCGGAGAAGGAAAAACATATCCCCTCGAAATCGGCTCTCACAGTTTTATTCCCGGTTTTGAAGACCAGTTGGAAGGGCATAAAGCGGGCGACGATGTAACGGTCAAAGTTTCTTTCCCTGAAAATTACGGTGTGGAAGCTTTGGCAGGAAAAGCTTCCGAATTTTCCGTACACATCAATGACGTAAAACGTAAAGTCGTTCCGGTGATTGATGACGCTTTTGCAAAGTCTGTCAGCCGTTATGAAACCTTGGAAGATTTGAAAAACAGTCTTCGCCAGCAGATGCAGCTTCAGGCGATCCAGCAGGCAGAAGATGCTTACAACCGTGCACTTGTGCAGCAAGCCGTTAAAAATTCTGAAGTGGATATTCCGAAAGAAATGATTGAACAACGGATTGATGAAATTGTTCAGGAAGTCAGACTGAATCTTGACGCGCAGGATATGAATTTTGATGATTATCTGAAAAATATCGGCAAGACGGAAGAAGATTTCCGTCAAAGCTATGACCAGATGGCGGAAGAACAGGTGCGTGAAGGACTTATCCTCGGGGCTGTTGCGGAGCGGGAAAAACTGGAAGTGACCAATCAGGATTTGAATATGGAAATCATGAGCATGTCCCGCCAGTTCAATGCAGATCCTAAAGATGTCGTAAAAATTATTAAAGATGAAAACCGTGTCAATATGCTTTATACATCGGTACTCCGCAAAAAGGCGGCCGCTTTCATCTACGGCGCTGCCGTAAGAGATGAAGAAAAGAAAGAAGAAGCACCTGCAAAAGCGTCGGAGAAGAAAGAAAAGCCGACTAAAGAAAAAGCGGATAAAGAAGAAAAAACCGAGTGGTCCTCCATGACCGTGAAAGAATTAAAGGCGTATGCGGAAGAGAAAGGAATTGTTCTTGATTCCCGTGCCAAAAAAGCGGACATCATTGCCACCATTGAAGCTGCGGAAGCCGGAAAATAACCGAAAAAACGATTTATATAATTTCATAGTGATGAAATATGTCACACCAGAAGAGGCGCAGGGATTCCGGCGTCTCTTTCTGTCTTTGTTTTGGTATCATATTATGGTACAATTAGAAAACAGATTTTAGTGAAAAGAAAGGGTGCTACCATGTCTTATGTACCGATTGTAGTAGAACAGACTTCTCACGGAGAACGTTCTTATGATATTTATTCCCGCCTGCTGAAAGACAGGATTATATTTCTTGACGGACCGGTAGATGATCATACGGCAAACGTCATCATTGCCCAGCTTTTATTTTTGGAAGCGGAGGACCCGGATAAGGATATCCATTTTTATATCAACAGCCCGGGCGGTGTTGTCACGGCCGGTCTTGCCATTTACGATACGATGCGGTATATCCGGCCGGAAGTGTCAACCATTTGTATCGGCTCCTGCGCGTCTATGGCCGCAGTGCTTCTGACATCGGGCGCCAAAGGGAAACGGTATGCGCTGCCTCATTCGAGCATTATGATTCACCAGCCTTTGGGCGGCGCACAGGGGCAGGCGACGGATATTGAAATCCATGCCAAGGAAATTATCCGTCTCAGGAAAGAATTGAACGGAATTATTGCCGACCACAGCGGACAGTCGCTGGAAACCGTGATGAAAGATACGGAAAGAGATAATTTCATGACGGCAGAAATGGCATTGAGATATGGAATCATTGATAAAATTCTGACCAGAAATGAACTCCGGGAGTTAAAGGAAAAATAAGGAGGTCCCTTGTCTAATAAAGAGGAAAAACCGGCGGTTTGCAGTTTTTGCGGACGATCCGGAGAAGAAGTAGAAAAATTAATCGCAGGACCGGGGGTCTACATTTGTAATGAATGTATAGAAGTCTGCGAGAATATACTGACAGAAGAAATGCGGGAAGAGAAAAAGAAATCGGTTCCTCATTTCGAACTTCCTACCCCGGCGGAAATTAAAGAGTACATAGACCAGTACGTCATAGAGCAGGACGAGGCGAAAGTGGCGCTGGCGGTGGCGGTGTACAACCATTACAAGCGGATTCAATATGAAAGTGACGAGGACGATGTGGAGTTACAGAAATCCAATATCATCATGCTCGGACCGACCGGGAGCGGAAAAACACTTCTTGCCCAGACACTCGCCCGCTTTTTGGATGTCCCGTTTGCCATTTCTGATGCGACGACATTGACGGAAGCCGGTTATGTAGGCGAAGATGTAGAAAATATTTTGCTCCGTCTGATTCAGGCCGCCGATTATGATATTGAGAGAGCGGAACGGGGCATCGTTTATATTGATGAAATAGATAAAATCGCCAAGAAATCGGAAAATCCATCCATTACGCGCGACGTATCCGGCGAAGGCGTGCAGCAGGCGCTTCTGAAAATTCTGGAAGGAACGGTAGCGAGCGTGCCGCCCCAGGGCGGACGGAAACATCCGAATCAGGAAATGCTCCAGATCAATACGTCCAATATTCTTTTCATTTGCGGCGGTGCTTTTGCCGGCGTTGATAAAGTGATTGCCCGGCGCACCACAAAGAGTACGATGGGATTCGGGGCGGATATCAAAAAGGCAGAAGAAAAAGATGTGGCAAAAATTTTGTCGGAAGTCCAGCCCGAGGACTTGCTGAAATTCGGTTTGATTCCCGAATTTATAGGTCGTCTTCCGGTTATTGTGGCGCTGCATCCTTTGAAAGAAGAGGCGCTGGTTCGTATTTTATCGGAGCCGAAAAATGCATTGATCCGTCAATATCAGAAACTTCTCGGCATGGATCATGTGGAATTGATTTTTGAAGAAGCGGCGGTGCATGCGATTGCCCGGAAAGCGATTGAAAGAAATACGGGCGCCCGGGGATTGCGTGCGATCATTGAAAAAATCATGACGCAAGTGATGTATGAGATTCCGGGAATGAAAGACGTGGAATCCTGTACCGTCACGGAAGATAATATTTTAAACGGAACGCAGCCGGTTCTGAAAAGAAAAAAGAAAACGAAAAAATGATGAGAAAAAAGCACCTTAGCAGGTGCTTTTTTGCAGTCCCGGAATTTTGATGTGATATAATGATGAAATTAAAAATATGCGTTAAAAATGCAAAATGATAAGAATGTTATACAAGTGTGTTACAATAATGAAAATGTGCCAGCAAGACTCCGTTTCGTTTTGTAAAGAGAGCGGGAAGTCATTGATGCATAGGATAAAAAATCCGTATATGGAGGTTTATATATGAACGAAAATCTTGAAGACCGGGAATCCCGGGGGTTTGTACTGCCTGCGGTAGCTTTGCGGGATATTATCGTATTTCCGCACATGACGGTCAATCTGGACATAGGAAGAAAAGAATCCGTTGAAGCGGTTCGCAAAGCGAGTGAAGACAAACGATATTTAGCGATGGTTATGCAGAAAAACGGAAGCATTGAAGAACCGGAGGAAAGTGATCTCTACAAATATGGTACGGTTGTCAAGGTAAAACAGATGCTGCAGCTCCCGGGCGGTCTGATCCGTATACAGGCGGAGGGAATTTCCCGCATTTACATCCGCCGTGTCATACGAGAGAAAGATTGTCTTTTTGCGGAAGCGGAAGATATGCGGGAAACGGCAGTATCCGATCCGATGCGGGCGGAAGCGTATCGCCGGACGATTATAAAATCTTTTTTCGAATGGGTGCAAAATACAAAACAAAATATTCCCGATGACCAGATGGCGCAGCTGAAAGCATCGGAGGAGGCAGGGTATATGGCGGATTTCATTTCCACCCAGATTCCCCTGCTGTCCGAGAAAAGACAGGCGGTCTTGGAAGAGGGCGATGTACTGGAACGTCTTATGACAGTACAGAGGTATTTGGACGAAGAAATCCAGATCGGCCGGCTGGAGTCGGAAATTGCGGGAGCTGCCAGAGCCCGTATGGAAAAAGAACAACAGGATTACTATCTCCGTCAAAAAATTAAAAGCATTCATGACCGTTTGGGAGACGAAGTGTCTCAAGAACAGGAAGCGGAAGAATACAGAGAAAAATTGGCGCATAGCGGCATCCCCAAAGAGTTCCACAAAAAAGTGGAAAAAGAAATCAAGCATCTGGCAACCATGCCTCCCATGATGGCGGAAACGGCGGTGGCGCGGAATTATTTAGAATGGATTTTTTCTCTTCCCTGGAAAGAAGAAAGCAAAGACTCTTTGGATTTGCATGAAGCTGAGCTTATGCTTGATCAAGACCATTACGGATTGAAAAAAATTAAAGAACGGATTCTTGAATACCTGGCGGTCCGTGTGCTTGCACCGAAAGCAAAAGCGCCGATTATCTGTTTTGTCGGGCCGCCCGGTGTGGGAAAGACGAGTTTTGCCCAATCCATTGCCCGCTGCCTGGGGAAACGGTTTGCCCGCATTTCCTTGGGCGGTATTCACGATGAAGCGGAAATCCGGGGGCACCGTAGGACCTATATCGGCTCCATGCCCGGTCGTTTCATCAGTGCCGTTGCCCAAGCGAAAACAAAAAATCCGCTGATTCTTTTAGATGAAATAGATAAAGTGGGATCCGATTTTCGAGGAGATCCCGCATCCGCCCTGCTCGAGGCGCTGGATCCGGAGCAGAATAAAGCATTTCATGATAACTACATTGATATACCGTTCGACTTATCCGATGTGTTTTTCGTGGCGACCGCCAATACGGTATCCACGATTCCCCCGGCTTTGCTGGATCGTATGGAATTGATTGAGCTGTCCGGCTATACCGATGAAGAAAAAGTACAAATCGCCAAGAAATATCTGATTCCCCGGCAAAAAGAAAGAAACGGACTTAAAGATAAAGATGTCCGTTTTACCGATGCGGTGATACGGAAAGTGATCCGCAGCTATACAAGAGAAGCCGGCGTTCGTGAATTGGAAAGGACGATCGGCTCTCTCTGCCGTAAAATCGGTAAAAAGATTGTACTAAATGATGAAACCTTGCCGTCCCTTTCTGCCAAAACCGTAGAAACCTACCTGGGACCCGTCAAGTTTTTGCCGGTGTCCAAAGAGCATGACTCACAGGTGGGGCGTGTCAACGGTCTTGCTTGGACGATGGCGGGCGGAGAAGTTCTTGACACGGAAGCGATTACGATTAAAGGAAAAGGGAATCTGATTCTTACGGGGCAGTTGGGAGATGTCATGAAAGAATCGGCGGAAACGGCATACACTTACATACGGAGCCGTGCCAAAGAATTGGGCCTGACTGAAAATTTTTATGAAACTTTGGATACGCATATTCATCTGCCCGAAGGCGCCGTGCCGAAAGACGGACCGTCGGCGGGCATCACAATGGCAACGGCGATGGCATCTGCCTATACGGGACGAAAAGTACGGGGAGATACGGCGATGACGGGCGAAATTACTTTGACGGGGGAAGTGCTTCCCATCGGCGGCGTAAAGGAGAAGGTGCTCGCGGCGAGCCAGTTCGGAATCAAACAGATTCTACTCCCGGAAAAGAACAAGCGGGATATGGAAGAAATTCCGAAGTCGGTAAGAGATAAAATGCATTTTGTATATGTAAAAAACGTAGACGATGTTCTGGCACACGCCTTATTGAAATAAGGAGAAAGACATGGCGGAAATTAAGGACATGAAAGCATTTCACATATTTTCCGCCGCCTATACCGGGTCGGCGGTGAAGCACGGAGAGTTTGGCGGCAAAAAAGAAATTGCTTTTATCGGAAGATCGAATGTGGGAAAATCCTCTTTGATCAATTCTGTCACGGGCGCCCGTAAGCTGGCGCATGTCAGCAGGGAGCCGGGAAAAACAAGAACCATTAACTATTATTCCATTCAATCCAGAAGAGATACGGGAAACGGGGAAGAACGGCAGGAGTGGTATCTTGTCGACCTGCCCGGTTACGGATTTGCGAAAACAAGTCAGGAAAACAGAGATTCATGGGGACGGTTTATTGATGACTATATACGCAATTCTCCTCATTTGGTGATGGTGGGGCTGCTCGTTGATTTGCGCCACCCCGGACTTCCTATTGATGTAAAAGCCTATGAATGGCTCAGAAAAACGGCGCCGGGTTTGCAAATCATCGGAACTAAATGTGACAAACTGGGGAAAAATGAATTGAATAAGAATTTAAACTTGTTGAATCGATGCATGCCGTCCGAAAAAAAAGCACTGGCCTATTCCTCTCTGACAGGATTTGGAAAAGAAGAATTGCTTTCCCGTATTGAAGAAGAGATTTGCCGGGAAGAGCCGGTGTAGCCGTTACGGATACATGGTAAAATAGAAGAAAACTAATGAAAGCTGTTACCTCCATAGCCGGAGGAACGGCTTTTTTGTATTTCCGGTTGCAAAAACAAGAGGATGTGGCAAAAGAGAGAGCAATTTTATATAATACATACAATAAATAACGGAGGAATGATGTATGAAATCGTTGGGCGTTCTTTGCTCTCAAAAAAATATTCTGGTGTTCCTCTATTTGACGATATTTCTGCTCCCGCTCAGTGCTTTCGGATTATATGCGGCGCTGATTCCTGCCATTTTATTATCGGCAGGGCATATGATTTCCGAAAAGAAAATGGACTTGAAATCCGGTCCGTTAAAATGGGCGGCGGCAGGATTTTTAATTTGCTCATTTTTATCCGTTTTTTCATCAGTGAACATAGAGTTTTCTTTTTTTAACTGGTGCTTTCTTCCTTTGATGTACGCCGCGCTCTATGTACTTGTTTTGTCCTATATACGGACGGACGAAGAAAAAAAGAAAGCCCTCGCCGTTTTTTTTGCCGGCGCATTCTGCGTCATGCTTTGGGGTTGTTTCCAGTATGCCGATATCGGAGAAATGGCCCGGGATTTAAATGCCCAGGCCTGGGTCGATCCCGAGCGTTTTCCGCTGCTGAAAAGAAGAATGTTTTCCACTCTGGAAAATCCGAATTTGTTGGCAGCGTATCTCCTGATGGGGATCAGCATGGCGGCGCCCTTTTTCTTTTTTTGCCGCAGCGCAAACAGAAGAGCGGTATGGGGGATCTTTTTATCGGCGTTTTTAATTTGTCTGGCGCTCACGTACTCCCGCGGCGCATGGATCGGTTTGGCGGCTATTGCAGCGGGGCTGACCGTTTTTTACAATAAACGTTTCGGCTTCGTTTTTTTCCTGATTCCCCTGATTCTGTTTTTTTATCACGGTCAAATTACGGAACGGATGATGTCGCTTTTCTCGGGAGAAGACACATCCGTAATGCTTCGTTTTGCTCTCTGGGAAAGCACGGTGGCTATGATGGAAGAACATCCTTGGCTTGGGATCGGCTGGGGAAGCTATTGGCTTACGTATCCGGAGTATAATTTTTTTATTCAAGAGCCGGATGTCATTATTTTTCACGCTCATAATATGTACCTTCACATTCCGGCGGAAACCGGTCTTTTGGGAGGGATTTTCTTTTTTATCCTTTTCTTCGGGCAAGGGTATGTTTCATGGAAGCGGTGGAAAGAAAAACAGGGGTTGTCACGCCTATTGGGGCTTGCAGGGATTTTATTATGCTTGTCCGCGGCGGTGTACGGAATCAGCGACTATCCCCTGTTCAGCCGTTCCGTTTCCTTTTGCTTTTGGTTTTTATCGGCTCTTTGCATATCCGGTGACAGCGAAAAAGGCGAGAAAAGAATATAAAATATTCTCTATTCATATAAAAAACGGTTTGTCCAATAGGAAAAATTTATAATACCTGTTAGGGATTTTATGAGAGAAGAACTGCGCTGAATCCGACACGATCTGAAAAAGTATGCTATAATTAAAAAGGTAATGGTCGTAAAATTTTGTGAAGCACGTGGGGATACGGGCGGCGCAAAATACGTATGACCGGCTTATCAGGCTGGAGGTTCTGCGGTATTTAAAATAAATAATATACACGGACCGCGGACTTTTATATTTTATTTATTTTGGGAGGATGATAGTAATGATCGACACCAATGACAGTGAGTTCCTTAGCCGGATTGAGGACAAAGATCTTCTTGCGAAAGTTTGCGATGCAAAAACGGCCGCAGCGATGATTCAGCCCGGCGACATTCTCGGCATCAGCGGATTTACTCCTTGCGGATATCCGAAAATCACGATGCATGAATTAGCGGAACGCATGAAAGAAACGCCGTTCCAGGTGGACGTATGGACAGGTGCATCTACAGGATCTCAGATTGACGGAGAACTCGTAGCGGTAAACGGTATCAGAAACCGTATGCCTTATCAGACGAACGGAACGCTGAGAAAAGCCATCAATGCCGGTGATATTAATTACTTCGACCTGCATTTGAGCCATGTGGCACAGCAGATCCGTGCGGGATTTTTCACCGATGCTGACGGAAAACGTGTGACCGGACCTGATTTTGCGGTGGTTGAAGTGTGCAAGATTGTAAAGAGAGATGGAAAAATCGGTCTTGTTACAACAACGGCTATCGGAAACTCCCCCGTTTTCGTTGATACGGCAAAGAAAGTCATTGTGGAAGTAAATACTACACAGCCCAAAGAATTAGACGGCATGGCAGATATTTATATGCGTAAAAATCCGCCTTTCTGTGAACCGATTCCGATTACCGGCGCCGGAGATCGCATCGGCACAAGCTATATCCCGGTCGATCCGGATAAGATTGCGGCCATCGTTCCCTGTGATTTGCCGGACGTAACCCGTGCACTCGCGCCGCTTGATGATGACGCTGAAAGAATGGGAAACAACCTCGTTGATTTCCTGAAAAATGAAGTCAAACACGGCAGACTTCCGGAAAACCTGCTTCCCTTGCAGTCCGGCGTAGGCAATGTGGCAAATGCCGTTATTAACGGACTTGTTAATTCCGACTTCAAGAATCTTTCCGTATATACGGAAGTTATCCAGGACGGCATGTTTGATTTGATTGATAAAGACAAGATTGACATGATTTCCGGCACATCCTTGTCCCCGTCCCCGGATGGACTGAAACGTTTCTATGACAATATTGAAAAATACAGCAAAAAGATTATTCTCCGTCCGCAGGAAATTTCCAATAACGGTGAAGTAGGACGCCGCATTGGTGTTATTGCCATGAATACGGCATTGGAAATGGATATTTACGGGCATGTCAACTCCACCCACGTATCCGGGACGAAATTGATGAACGGCATCGGCGGATCCGGTGACTTTGCACGCAACGGATTCCTCTCCTGCTTCTTCTGCCACAGCACGGCTAAAGGCGGCGCTATCTCCGCTGTTGTTCCGATGTGCTCCCATGTAGATCATACGGAACATGACACCCATGTATTTATTTCCGAACAGGGTGTGGCCGACGTTCGCGGACTTTCACCGAAAGAAAGAGCAAAGCTTATTATCAATAATGTAGCTCATCCGGATTACCGGGCACAGCTTATGGACTACTTCGAAAGAGCATGTGCGGCTAACGGCAACAGCCAGACTCCGCATCTTCTGGCGGAAGCATTTGATTTCCATAAGAGCCTGGCTGAAAACGGAACCATGCTTTTTAAGAAATAATGAAAGAACTTTCATAGATTTCTTTACAAAAACTCTTATTGTTATATAATATTTATGGTGATAACTGCCTGAAGGCAGAATCATATATGGATTCCGCAAGAGGTCCTGCTTCGGTGACAAGACAAAAAATGCGGCACCGCAGCGATAGGACTTTGTGAATCCGCAGAACAGGAGGTAATCATCCGGGAAGTTTACAAGTGAGAAGAACAAAAATGTCGCCGCTTGTTATTCATGAAAAGAGGATGAAAACTTCCGTCAATTACTTGTATTTTTAGGAGGAAGATGAACTTATGGCAAACGAATCCCTGAAAGCCAAACTTGAAGCATACGAAGCTGCTTGCGCAAAATCCTACGCAAAGACTCCGGAAAGAGTTGGGCTGAAACACAACAAGCTGTATACCCCGCTTGATATTGACGGGTTTGATTATGAAAGAGATCTCGGAATCCCCGGGGAATATCCATATACCCGCGGCGTTCAGCCGACAATGTACCGCGGCCGTCTTTGGACAATGCGTATGTATGCAGGCTTCGCTACAGCTGAAGAATCAAACAAACGTTATCGTTATCTGATTGCAAACGGCGGATCCGGTCTGTCCTGCGCATTCGACCTTCCGACACAGATCGGCTATGACTCTGATGACAAAATGGCCATCGGCGAAATCGGCAAGGTAGGCGTTGCAATCGATACATTAAAAGATATGGAAATCCTTTTCGACCAGATCGATTTGGGCAAAGTTTCCACATCCATGACCATCAATGCACCGGCATCCGTATTGCTTGCTATGTACATTGCAGTTGCTGAAAAGCAGGGCGTACCGGCTGACCAGCTTCGCGGCACCATCCAGAACGATATTCTGAAAGAATATGCTGCCCGCGGAACCTATATTTTCCCGGTTAAACCGTCCATGCGTTTAATTACCAACATTTTTGAATACTGCTCCCAGAACGTACCGAAGTGGAACACCATTTCCATTTCCGGCTACCATATCCGTGAAGCAGGTTCTACTGCAGCACAGGAAATTGCATTCACCATTGCTGACGGTATCGCTTATATCGAAGCAGCTTTGAAAGCCGGACTGAAAATCGATGATTTTGCAGGCCGTCTCTCCTTCTTCTGGAACGCACACAACAACGTACTTGAAGAAGTTGCAAAATTCCGTGCATCCCGTCGTCTCTGGGCATCCATTCTTAAAGAACGTTTCCATGCTCAGAAACCGAAATCCATGATGCTCCGTGTTCATACCCAGACAGCAGGCTCCATGCTGACCGCTCAGCAGCCGAACAACAACATCGTTCGTGTTGCTCTTCAGACAGCAGCAGCAGTTATGGGCGGAACACAGTCCTTGCACACCAACTCCCGCGACGAAGCTCTCGCTTTGCCGACAACCGAATCCGTAACCGTAGCTCTGCGTACACAGCAGATCGTTGCTTACGAATCCGGACTGGCTGACGTTGTTGACCCGCTCGGCGGCTCTTATTATGTAGAAGCTATGACCAATGCAATCGAAGCGGAAGCAAGAGAATACATCCGCAAGATTGACGAAATGGGCGGCGCAGTAGAAGCTATTGACAAAGGTTATATCCAGAAAGAAATCCAGGAATCTGCTTACGCTTGGCAGATGGCTGTTGAATCCGGCGAAAAGACAATTGTCGGCGTCAACAAGTTCACCATGGAAGAAGCTCCGGTTGAAGGCCTCCTGAAGGTTGATGCATCGGCAGGCGAATTCCAGAAGAACAAGCTGGCTAAAGTTAAGGCAGAACGTGATAACGCAAAGGTTCAGGAAGAACTGAAGAAGCTCGAAGTAGCTGCTGCTGATGAATCCGTAAACCTTATGCCGGTTATCCTTGACTGCGTACGTGCTTACTGCTCGCTCGGCGAAATTTGCGGAGTTCTCCGTAAAGTATTCGGCGAATACAAAGCACACAACACTCTTTAATCCTAACTAAAATATTTCTGGAGGTATATAACTATGGCAGATAAACGTATCAGAGTTCTTGTTGCAAAACCGGGCCTCGATGGACATGACCGCGGTGCAAAAGTAGTAGCTCGTGCACTTCGCGATGCAGGTATGGAAGTTATTTACACAGGTCTTCGCCAAACCGTTCCGCAGATTGTGGAAGCGGCAGATGCAGAAGACGTTAATGTAGTGGCACTGAGCCTTTTATCCGGTGCTCACAACACCCTTTTCCCGGAAGTGGTAGAATCATTGAAGGCTAAAGGAATGGAAGATGTTCTTGTTATCGGCGGCGGCGTAATTCCTTCCGGGGACATTCCCGGGCTCAAAGATGCCGGAGTAAAAGCTATCTTTACACCGGGCACCCCGACCAAGGAAATTATTGATTTTATCAAAGCTAACGTATAATCAATACTGATTCATAAAAGCTCAATAGTTGCACACGGGACTGCATTTGTTTGTGGTCCCGCTGCGACTATATTTACTCTTCAAAAGGCGGTGTATCTATGGAATTCTCAATGAAAAATTTTTGGGATGGATCCAGACGTGCCTTAGCGAGAGCAATCACCATCGTTGAAGACGAACGTGACGGTTGGGAAGATATTATGAAAGAAATCTACCACCATACCGGTCGTGCACAGGTCATCGGTATTACTGGTGCACCTGGTGCGGGTAAGAGCACACTTTCAGACGCGCTGATCAAGCAATACAGAAAACAGGGCAAAACAGTTGGTATCGTGGCTATCGATCCAACTTCTCCATTCTCCGGCGGTGCTATTCTTGGCGACCGTATCAGAATGAATGACCTTACACTGGATGAAGGTGTATATATCCGCAGTATGGGTACTCGCGGCAGTCTTGGCGGATTATCCAGAAAGACTTCCGATGCAGTCAAGCTGATGGATGCTTTCGGACTCGATGTTATACTCATCGAAACAGTAGGCGTAGGGCAATCAGAAGTAGATATCGTTAAGAATGCGGATACAACTCTTGTTGTGCTCGTACCCGGACTGGGTGACGATATTCAAGCTATTAAAGCAGGCATCCTTGAAATCGGGGATGTATTCTGCATTAATAAATGTGATCGTGACGGATCGGATCGTTTAAATGTAGAAATCGAAATGATGCTTGATTTGGGCGAAGCCCAGAACTGGCGTCCTCCGATTGAACGAACGATTGCAAACAAGGATGAAGGCGTGGCAGACGTCGTCAATTCCTTAGGTGAACATCGAAAATATCTTGAAGAATCCGGCTTGCTGGAGGAACGCAGACGTGAACGTGCACGTACAGAGATGATTGAGATGATTCACGGTCATATCACCCGTCATGTCATGGATAGTGTCGTAAAGACGGGTAAATTTGCTGACTACGTAGAACAAGTCTATGAACGGGAAACCGACCCGTTCACAGTGGTTGATTCTATCGTGGGAAATATATTTAAATAATTCAAAGGAGGAATTATTATGGCATTCAAAGTATTGTGTGTTGACCATGTCGGTGTGGCAGTCAATGATTTGGCTCTGATTAAACAGCAGATGAAAGATTTGCTGAATCTGGAACCGTCTCTGCCGGATGAAACCGTTGAAGAACAGCATGTTACAACAAGCTTCTTCAAACCGTCAGCACAGAGCGAAGCTTGCGAACTGGAATTTTTAGGTTCGACCACTCCGGACGGCCCGATCGCTCGTTACATCGCTAAAAACGGCGGTAAAAACGGGTTCCAGCATGTAGCGCTCCGCGTAGACAACATTGTGGAAGCACTGGCTGCTCTTCCGGATGAAGCTAAACTTGACAAAAAGTTCAGAATCGGTGCCGGCGGCTGCCACATTGCATTTATGCATCCCAAAGTTACCGGTCTTTTGCTGGAACTGACCGAACGCCCCGGCGGCCCGTCTTTCTAATCGCATAAGGATCGGTCCCTATGCTATAATAGGGACGTCCCGCAAAGGGACCAATATTTTTGGAGGTGTAAGAATGGCAACTGTTGCAGAAAGAATTGAACTTCTCCATAAGAACCTCGCTCACGTTGAGGCTATGGGTGGTGAAAAACGTGTTGAAAAACAGCACGAAAAAGGCAAACTGACTGCTCGCGAAAGACTCGCTCTTCTGTTTGATGAAGGATCTTTCGTAGAAGTCAATGCACTCGTTAAATCCCGTTGCTACAACTTCGGTCAGGAAAAGAAAGATCTTCCGGGCGAAGGTGTTGTTACAGGATATGGTACTGTTGACGGAAGACTGGTATTTGCATTTGCACAGGACTTCACAGTAGAAGGCGGATCCCTGGGCGAAATGCATGCAGCTAAAATCGTTCATGTAAACGAGCTGGCTCTTAAAGTAGGTGCTCCCTGCGTAGGTCTGAATGACTCCGGCGGAGCTCGTATCCAGGAAGCGGTAGACGCACTTTCCGGCTACGGCAAAATCTTCTGGTGCAATACCATTGCATCCGGCGTAATTCCGCAGATTTCCGCTATCATGGGACCGTCTGCAGGCGGCGCTGTATATTCCCCGGCACTGACCGACTTCATCTACATGGTTAAAGGTACATCCCAGATGTTCCTTACAGGACCGGCTGTAGTTGAATCTGTCACCGGCGAAAAAATTACCGCTGAAGCTCTTGGCGGAGCTATGACACATAACCGTACATCCGGTGTTGCTCAGTTTGCGGCTGAAAATGACGAAGACTGCATTAAACAGATTCGTTATCTGCTCTCCTTCTTACCGAGCAACAACATGGAAGATGCACCGATTGTAGAAACCGGTGATGATCCCTGCCGTACGGACCCGGCTCTTGACACCCTTATGCCGGAAAACTCCAACGCACCCTATGATATGTATGATGTAATCAAATCAATCGTTGATAACGGTGAATTTTATGATGTGGCAAAAGAATGGGCGAAGAACATTATCACAGGCTTCTGCCGCATGGATGGACAGACCGTCGGCATCATTGCCAACCAGCCGAACTTCATGGCAGGCTGCCTTGACTACAATGCATCCGATAAAGCTGCCCGCTTCATCCGTTTCTGCGACTGTTTCAACATTCCGGTTCTCAACGTAGTGGACGTACCGGGCTTCCTCCCGGGCAAACAGCAGGAATATGCCGGCGTTATTCGCCACGGCGCTAAAATGCTGTTCGCATACTGCGAAGCCACCGTTCCGAAAGTTACCCTCATTCTCCGTAAAGCATACGGCGGTTCCTACATCGCTATGTGCTCCCGTGAACAGGGTGCTGACCAGGTATTTGCTTGGCCGACAGCAGAAATCGCTGTTATGGGACCTGCCGGCGCAGCTAACATCATCTTCAAGAGAGATCCGGAGAAAGAACAGCGCACCAAAGAATACGTGGATGAATTTGCAACTCCTTACAAAGCAGCAGAACGCGGCTATGTAGATGCAGTTATTGATCCAAGAAACTCTCGTCCCGTAGTTATCAATGCTCTGAAGATGCTTGCTTCCAAACATGAAGTACATCCGGCTAAGAAACACGGAAACATTCCGCTGTAATAGATAGCTAATACATTGATGATATTTGAAAGGATGGGTATAGATGAATAACGATACAGTTATGTATATCGCGGTATTTGCTGCCGTAGTAGCAGTAATTGCCCTGATCATGATCTGGCAAGTACGTTCATCTCTCAATCAGTCCGCAGCACCCGCTGCCGCAGCAGCTCCTAAAAGAGCAGTACCGGCAGCAGCTCCCAAAGCCGGAGATAATGGTGCTGTAGTAGCAGCTATTGCCGCAGCAATCGTTGCTATGGGCGGCGGTGAAATTGTTTCTATCCGCCCGGCAGCTAGAACCGGCTGGACAACAGGCGCTCGTATCGCAGGTGTTTCCGGCAACCAGCAGTTCTAATTGAAAGTTGAAAGTACAAAATTAGGAGGAAAAACAATGAGAAAATTTACCGTAACAGTTAACGGCCAAGATTACGATGTAGTAGTTAAAGATGGCGGCGTTGCAGCAGCAGCACCGGCACCGGCAGCAGCTCCTGCTCCGGCTCCCGCACCTGCAGCAGCACCGGCAGCAGCTCCTGCTCCGGCTCCCGCACCTGCAGCAGCACCGGCACCGGCAGCAGCTCCCGCAGGCGCAGGCGAAGTTATCGAAGCTCCGATGCCCGGCAAAGTTATTAAAATCAACAAACGCGTTGGTGATGCAGTAGCTTCCGGCGATGAAGTTCTGGTTCTTGAAGCTATGAAGATGGGTAACCCGATTATGTCGCCTTGCGATGGCAAGATTACAGGCATGCCTGTATCTGAAGGCCAGAGCGTACAGGGTGGGGACACACTCTTCACAGTGGGCTAATTCTAATATTAAAAAAGCAGTGCTATGGCACTGCTTTTTTTGATGCTTCATTTTTAAAATGAAATAAGTACACTTTTGCGTCCGTTACATCGTTATACTGTCCGATTTTTTTCATGGGAAAGAAGGCTTGTTAGAAAAATGTTCCACATTTTTTACAGAATCACATTTTTATAAAACGCGCTGCGAATCTTTTTGTAAGCATTGCCGCTTTCGGAATACTCGCTCATCAAGACCGTATTTAACAGCAAATATGGTCTTGATGTTTTTTTTAGGGCGGCGCAGAATTTTTTAACGGTGCGAATGAAAAACAAGATGAATAGGAAAACGGTAAGGATCCATGAAATTGACAGAAAAAATTTACCTAAAAATATTTAAAAGATTAATTATCAACTATTGCATGGGGGGGGGTAGACAATGATAAAATGAAATGCAAAGATGACTTTATTTTATAATCATCTTTAATAACCGTTTTTTTCGGGGCTGTAGTTTTCCGTGAGAACTGAGAAATTGAGAGGGAAGAAAGGAAGTGCTTTTATGATGAAAAAGGAAAAGTTCATGAAAAAAAGCCTCAAAATGGCATTGTTGCTTTCTGTGCTGTTGAGAGGGCACGGCATGGTAAGCGCCAATGTTGCCACCTTGACTACTAATGATGATAATAGAAACATCAGCGTAAATACCAACAGTGGGTCGGTCGAAATCACCCTCAGCGGCACTGCCAAGGATCCCGGGCAGACGGCCTTAGGAAAAGGCGCAAAGGCTACCGGGAACCTCGCTACTGCTATCGGAGCGGATGCAGAGGCCACAGGGCAGACCAGCACAGCCTTGGGAAATGCGGCCAAGGCGAAGGGCGTGAGCGCTACGGCCGTAGGCGACGGGGCTTATGCGACCCTCGGAGGATCTGCCTTAGGGCATTTCGCGTACGCCCGGGGAGACCACAGTGTAGCTTTCGGATTTGAAGCACAAACAGGGACGGATGGCATTCCCGCAGATGGAACTGAGGCCATCGCCATCGGCTACTCGGCAAAGGCGCAAAAGCAAAAGGCCATTGTCATCGGGAGCGGCGCACGTGCTGAGGAAGAGGGTGCAACGGCTTTGGGATACAATGCGGTAGCTCGTGAGAAGAATGCACTGGCGCTCGGATACAATGCGAGAGCGCATCTGGAGAATAGTGTGGCCATCGGCTACAATTCTTCGGTAGGTGCGGTGAATTCCGTTTCTTTTGGCAGCTCCGGTGCGACCCGGCGACTGATGTATGTGTCTGCCGGTGAATCTGAAACGGATGCGGCTAATTTCGGACAGTTACTAAAATCCGCCAGATTAAACGGCAGTAAATTAGAGTTTTACACGAATGCTTTTAAAAAATCTTTTGATGTAGATTTATCTTCACTGTCAGGCGGCGGCGGAGCAGGCGGGACGGTCATTAGTGGCGGCACTGTCACCTATGGTGCGACCGGAAACGGTACTCTTACGCTGACGAGCGGTACCAGCACCGTTGCTTCCATTGCAGGTCTTACGGATAAATATACTACAGGAGTCGAATTGACGGGGAATACGGTTACTTTCACCCGCAATGACGGCGGCACCTACAGTTTTGAACTGCCTGCTTCCGCAGGCGCCGGCGGCGGTATGTCTTCCCTGCAGTTTGCCGGGGACGACGGGACGGTCATCACGAAAACGAACGGACAGCAGTTGGCAATCCTCGGCGGGGCGCCTCCGGCCGCCTTGTCGGAAAAGAATATCGGTGTGGTGTCGGAGGGCGGCGCCTTGAAGATCAAGCTTGCCAAAGAAATTACGGGCATCTCCAGTATCACTACCGAGAGCGGCGTGAAAATTGATGCCGACGGACTACATGCAGGAAATAAGAAAATTACGGGAGTCGCAGACGGCACTGCTGATTCAGATGCTGTAACCGTAGGTCAGCTAAATAAAGCCGTAGGGTTTAACGTGAATACTATTAATGCGGATCTGAAAGCTGCCAATAGCCGTATTACCCGCATGGACAGCAAGGTCAACAAGGTAGGAGCGGGAGCGGCCGCTTTAGCCGCTTTACACCCTCAGGACTATGATTCGTCCGCCAAATGGGATGTTGCCGCCGGTTTTGGTAATTACCGCAATTCAAACGCTGCGGCAATCGGTTTATTTTATCGTCCCAACCCCGATATGATGTTCAGTGTGGGGACAAATTTCGGAAACGGTGAGAATATGGTGAACTTCGGAGTCAGCGTGAAACTGGGCAAGAGCAGTCCCTATGCGGCAATGAGTAAGGCACAACTGGTGGACACCGTAGAAAAGCAGAATGAAAAGATTGAGCGGATAGAGGCACAGCTCCGGGTCATGATGGAAAAAATGGACGCTATGCAGGAGAAGTAGAAGGTGATTCCGTTTTGACGAAAACAGCGTACACCTGATATAAAAAGTATGATAAAACCGGATATGCAGGCCAATCAGCAGGCATATCTGGTTTTATGGTGTGTCAAAAATATTTAAAGCCATTTTTATATTTCTTAATAATCATTAATAAGCGTCAGGTTCCCGTTCTGCTTCTTTTGCTAAAGAAATAAGCAGGCGGAGCATGGTGAGACTGGTTTCCTCAAAGGAGGCTGTCTCATCAAAGGCAGCCACAATTCCGTAGCGGAAAAGCAATTCCTTATCTTCTTTTTTTGCCTGGTGGACAGCAATTAAGATATCATCCCGTCCCATCATGGCCAATGTTTGTGACATAGGGATAACCGCTTTTGTCATCGTAGGACTTTTTGAGGTATAAAAAATGAAATGGACATCATTATCGGCAGCGGTTTGTGCGGAAACCTCCGGGGAAAGCAGAGGCCCGACGTCGACGTCCCAGCCCTGGTCGGCAAAAACGGTAGCCGCTATTTTACGGGATTCTTTATCATCATCTTCTTCTAATTCGGGAAGAAACAGACGCGGTCGGCGGCCGTCCATTTCTTCAAATTGTTCGGTAAGCTTAAGGGCTTCACGGGTCAATGCGTTGTTTTCATTGGATGCCATATGTTTCCTCCTCATAAAACGATATCGGTGGCAAGGAATAAATAAAATATCAGATTAAATGTTACAACCATTATATGATAACAATATTGAAAAAAGCAAATAAAATGATTGTAATTCATGATATAAAGATAAGAATAAAATATATGATAAATAGATATAGATTGATTGACACTTATAATATAATGAATTATACTAAAAATGTAGTTATTTAGACAATTTCATACAGCGGACAGATGCGAAAGCATAAAAGAGAATCCGGTATAATCCGGAGCGGTCCCGCCACTGTAAAGGGAGTTTATACCAAAAAAGTCACTGGGAAACCGGGAAGGCGGTATAAATGAGGAACTTAAGCCAGGAGAACTATCTGTCTGAAAATCACCGTTATACCTGCGAGAGATGGGAAGGGGATTGGAAATTTCCTTGTCCGGCTATCGTTATATTTTCCAGATAGTCGTTTTTTATTGATAAGAGAGCGTGGTAAGGAGGTGCAAATATCGGCGATGTAAAAAATGGTTCTGGCGTCATCAGAAGATGCAGTCATTTTTGAATAAAATCTGTATTTGATGGACGGAAAGCAGGATCATTATTTTTCTGGGAAATTGTCTAAAATTATTATAAGGAGGATGTTTTCATGGATGAACAAAAGTCCCAGGATTCGGTAAAACAACTGACTGATAAAGAGTTGGAAGAAATTTTGAGAAAATCAAATGAAAAAGCCGAATTTCCGCAAGTAGAATTTGATGAATTTACAGCACCCGCTTATGAGGAATGGGTGGACGCATGTAATGCACTTTTGAAGGGGAAACCTTTCGATAAAATCATGTATACCGATACGTATGAAGGGATTACCTTCAGCCCGATTTACACCAAGAGTACAGGTCCTGATGCGAAAGAAGATATTCTTCCGACCGACGATTATCCGGGCATGGGCGACTATATGCGCGGTGCAACGGTGAACGGGTATAAGTGCGCTCCCTGGGGCATTGCACAGGCTTGTGATGAAACACTGCCTAAAGAAAATAATGAACTTCTGAAGCATGAAATTGACAGAGGTTCTACGGTTTATAATGTCCGCATTGACAGCGCTACGGCAGAGGGGATTGATGTAAAAGATGCCGAGAAGCCGGGAGATTACGGCGTAAGCATTACCACTTTGGAAGATATGCATACACTGCTTGACGGACTTGATTTGGAAAAGATTCCGTTCATGATGTATACCGGCGCGTCTTCGCTCCGTCTGTTGGCACTCGTAGCTTCCGCATTAAAAGCACAGGGAAAGGATGTCAGCAAACTGCACGGTGTGATCGGGGCCAACCCGGTAGCACAGCTTGTCCGGAACGGAAAACTCCGTGAATCTCTGGATAAGGATTATGACGATATGGCGGAATGTATCCGCTGGGCTAAAAAGAATGCACCGGAACTCAGAACCATCATGGCAAGAAGTGAAGTATTCTCCCGCGGCGGCTGTAATGCAGTCCAGGAAGTCGCTTATACCTTTGCTATGGCAGTAGAGTACATCCGCCAGATGCAGAAACGGGGTCTTGCTATCCACGACATTGCCCGGTCTATCAATTTCGGATTTAATACAGGAGCTATTTTCTACATTGAAATTGCCAAGCTCCGTGCGGCACGCCAGGTATGGTCAAATATTATGAAAGCGTTCGGCGCTGATGAAGCGGATCGCTCCGCCAAGATTCATGCCCGCCCGGCTTTATTTACCAAAACGGTGTATGATATCGGCGTCAACATGTTGCGTAATACGACACAGATTTTCTCTGCGGTTGTCGGCGGCGTAGATACCTATGAAAATGAACCGTATGATGAAACCGTTCGTAAAGGCGATGAATTTTCCCGCCGTATTGCCAGAAACCTGCATATCATGCTTCAAGAAGAATTCGGCATGCTTCGTCCGATTGATCCGGCCGGCGGTTCCTGGGGGATTGAAGCCCTGACCAAAGAGATGGCGGAAAAAATCTGGGCGGAATTCCAGAAAATCGAATCTCTCGGCGGCATTGTAAAAGCCTTGCAGGAAGAATATCCGCAGCAGCAGATTCTCGAAGTTCTGAATAAACGTTTCAAGGCTCTCGAACTCCGCAAGGACAGCGCTGTCGGAACGAATATGTATCCGAATATGACGGAAGAACTTTTGGAACCGCGTCCGGAAGATACGCCGGCGCTGAAAAAAGAACTGGCCGACGGTGTTGAAAAATACCGCTCCGATATTGACAAAGAATACTTGAAAGATACATTGGCAAATATCGGAAACGCAGGCGAAGGGGAATTGGTAGAAAAAGCGATTGCCGCTTTCTCCGCAGGGGCTACGATTGCAGAAGTCAAAGCAGCCGAAAAATCGGACGGCGGTTCTATCGAAGTGAGAAAAATTTACCCCCACCGTTGGACGGAACGTTTCGAAAGACTCCGTATGGATACGGCGGAATACAAAAAAGAAACAGGCAAGAATGTGGAAATCTTCTTGGCCAATATGGGACCGATTCCGCAGCACAAAGCGAGAGCGGACTTCTCCACCAGCTTCCTCCAGGTCGGTGAATTTAATATCCACCTGAACGAAGGATTCCAGGATGATGAAGGAAAACCGGGATCCCGTTGGGATAAGTGCGTAGAAGCGCTGAAAGCCGGTATTGACGATAAAGGCACTCCTTATGACGGCGCCGTTATCTGCTCTACAGATGCCACCTATCCTGAAGATGTACCGGCTCTTGCACCCCGTCTGAAGGAAGTACTGGGAGACGGCGTCCTTTTCCTGGCCGGTGCGGCACCGAAAGACTTGGAACCTGTATATCGTGAGGCGGGCGTTGATGAATTTATCAGTGTCAAAGCAAATTGCTATCAGATCCTCCGCATGCTCCAAAAGAAAAAAGGAATCAAGATTACGGAAGAGGAGGTAAAATAATATGGCAATGAATCCGGATTTTACAAAAATTAACCTGGAAGAACATCCGCATTGTTCTTATGATACATGGAAAGAAGATTTAGAAAAAACAACAGGGAAAACCTATGATGACCTCTATGAACAAACCATGGAACGTATTCCTGTAGGTCCCCTCTATACCAAAGATGTATATGACAGCTGCAATCATCTTGACTTTATGAGCGGTATCCCGCCGTTCCTGCGCGGACCGTACTCCACAATGTATGTATTCCGCCCCTGGACGGTGCGTCAGTATGCAGGGTTCTCCACGGCGGAAGAATCCAATGCGTTTTACCGCAGAAACCTGGCGGCAGGGCAGAAAGGGCTTTCCATTGCGTTCGACCTTCCGACACACCGCGGCTATGATGCGGATAACCCCCGTGTTATCGGCGACGTAGGTAAAGCGGGCGTTTCCGTTTGCTCCATGCTGGATATGAATATCCTTTTCGCAGGTATTCCGTTGGACCAGATGTCCGTTTCCATGACAATGAACGGCGCCGTACTTCCGATTCTGGCATTCTTTATTTCCGCCGGTATCGAACAGGGCGTAGATAAGAAAATACTTGCCGGTACGATTCAGAACGATATTCTGAAAGAATTTATGGTTCGTAACACCTATATCTATCCGCCGGCTATGTCCATGCGTATTATCGGTGATATCTTCGAATATACAACGAAATATATGCCGAAATTCAACAGTATTTCCATTTCCGGTTATCACATCCAAGAATGCGGCGCTACCTGCGACCTGGAAATCGGCTACACATTAGCGGACGGTATGGAATACATCCGCTGCGGTGAAAAAGCGGGACTTCCTGTCGATGCCTTTGCAAAACGTCTGTCCTTCTTCTGGGATCAGGGAAAGAACTATTTCATGGAAATTGCAAAGATGAGAGCGGCTCGTGTTCTCTGGGCAAAGATTCTGAAACAGTTCGGCGCGGAAAACCCGAAATCTATGGCGCTTCGTACCCACTCCCAGACATCCGGCTGGTCACTGACAGAACAGGATCCGTTCAATAACATTGCACGTACCTGTATGGAAGCTATGTCGGCAGCTCTCGGACATACCCAGTCCCTCCACACCAACGCATTGGACGAAGCGATCGCACTTCCGACCGATTTCTCCGCCCGTCTGGCTCGTAATACACAGCTCTATATCCAGGATGAAACCAAAGCCTGCAAGATCATCGATCCCTGGGGCGGTTCCTACTATGTAGAATACTTGACAAACCAGATTATCCGCCGCGCTTGGGGTCATATCCAGGAAGTCGAAGCCCTGGGCGGCATGGCGAAAGCGATTTCCACCGGACTTCCGAAAATGCGTATCGAAGAATGTGCGGCTCGTCGCCAGGCTGATATCGACAGCGGCAAAGAAACCATTGTCGGTTTGAACAAGTACCGTCTGGCTAAAGAAGATCCGCTGAACGTTCTTTCCATTGATAATACGGCCGTACGTAATGCCCAGATTAAACGTCTGGAAAAACTGAGAAGCATTCGTGATCCTGATGCGGTAGCACGGGATCTGGAAGCGATTACCAAAGCAGCGGAAACCCGTGATAACGGTAACCTTCTTGAACTGGCGGTACAGGCAGCCCATGACCGTGCGTCGCTGGGTGAAATTTCCGACGCGGTTGAAAAAGTATCCGGCCGTTTCAATGCGACCATTCACACCATTTCCGGAGTTTACTCTTCTGAATTTGATAATTCCGGACAGCTGGAAGAAGCAAAGAAACTGGCTGACAGATTTGAAGAACTTGAAGGTCGTCGTCCCCGTATTTTCCTGGCAAAGATGGGTCAGGACGGTCACGACAGAGGCCAGAAAGTATTGGCAACATCCTTTGCAGATATGGGCTGGGACGTCGACGTAGGTCCTCTGTTCCAGACACCGGAAGAAGCGGCACAGGATGCGGTGGATAACGATGTTCATATGGTTGGCTTCTCCTCTCTGGCGGCAGGCCATAAGACCCTGTTGCCCGCTATCGTAGAAGAATTGAAAAAACATAACCGTGAAGATATCCTCGTCTGCATCGGCGGCGTTATCCCGGCACAGGATTATGATTACCTCTACGAACACGGCGCGCAGGCCATCTTCGGACCGGGTACTAATATCCCGGAATGCTGCATTAAATTGCTCCACATGCTTGTTGACCGTGCTGAAGAGGAAGCCAAGGAAGGTTAAGGTATAGTGATATGGCCCAAAACGATGATGACTTAAGACCAAGCTGGGTACCTAAAGAAGCAAATCCCGAGTTTGCCTGCTCCGTTATGCGCGGCATTGATACCGCCATGAACAGTGTGACAGGCGCTAAGGAATATCCCACAGAGGCTAAGCTTCGTAAAGTACCGCTCCGCAAGAAATTGTCCGTGGAGGAATATGTGGAAGGGGTAGCGAAAGGGGATCGTATGATTCTCTCCAAAGCAATCACCCTCATTGAAAGCAATTCTCCGAGAGATTTTGACAGAGCACAGCGGGTACTCCAGGGACTTCTTCCCCGGACGGGAAAGGCACTGCGCATCGGGATTACCGGTGTGCCCGGAGCCGGAAAAAGTAGCTTCATCGAATCTTTTGGTACCATGCTTTGCCAGCAAGGCTACAAAGTGGCGGCTTTGGCCATCGACCCGACAAGTTCCATCACCGGCGGATCGATTCTCGGCGATAAGACACGCATGCAAACATTATCCAGAGAACCGAACTGCTTTATCCGTCCGTCCCCCTCAAAGGGGACATTGGGCGGTGTCGCACGGAAGAGCCGTGAAACCATGCTTCTTTGCGAAGCGGCCGGCTATGATGTGATTTTGGTGGAAACCGTAGGCGTAGGTCAGTCGGAAACCACCGTCCGTGATATGGTAGACTTTTTCATGCTTGTCGTACTGACCGGAGCAGGCGATGATTTGCAAGGCATAAAAAAAGGAATCATGGAACTCGCCGATGCCATTGTCGTCAATAAAGCCGACGGCGATAATCTGGAACGAGCCAAAGTGACCCAAGGCGAGTATGAACGTATGGTGGAATTTATCCGTCCCGCCACCGAAGGCTGGGAAACCCATGCTTACCGCTGCTCCGCTTTAAAAAAGACAGGACTTCTGGAGCTTTGGGCGGTCATGAGAGAGTTTGAAAAGGTGACGAAAAAATCCGGCGTCTTTGAAAACAGGCGGCAGCGTCAGATACTTTCCTGGGTACGCAGTATGATTGACGAACATCTGCATAATCTGTTTTTTGAGAACCCGGTCATCAAAAACCGTATTCCCCAAGTCCGTGCCGCTGTACTGACAGGAGTGATTTCTCCCAGCCAGGCGGTTGCCGAACTTATCAAAGTTTTTGATATGGACAGAGCGTCCGCCAAGCATTTGGAAGAAACAAGCCGTTAAAGATGATTCTCCGGTAAAGGAATGAAATCCTTTAGCACCTTATTTTGAAATGAAGAATATCCCCGGAGATGGTTCCGGGGATTCTTTATTTTGATTTTTATTGATCCTTTGATTTGTATATGTAAAAACAATAATTTATAGAAAAAGGAGGAATTACCGTGAAAGAATTATATCTCGCCGGTGGTCCCTACTATGGTATACAAGAAGTATTCTCCCGGATTCACGGAGTGACAGGAACTGTCGCAGGATTTGCGAACAGCGGGAAAGAAAATCCCACCAAAGAAGAAGTGGCTGACGGACACACGGGAGCGGTAGAATGCGTAAAAGTCATTTATAATCCGAAAAAAATAGATATAGGCTCGTTGCTGTCTATATTTTTTACAATAGTCAATCCCTATACCGAAGGCGTACAGGGAAAATGTGAAGGTCCCCAATATAAAACAGGGATTTATTTTACATCCAATGAAGATATTCCCCAAATCACCTATTATGTGACGTACATACAAAACAGAGGGAACAGCCGGCAGATGAGTGAGTCCTGTCTGGTGATGAATGAAGTGCAGAAGAAGATCCCGCCCAAAGTGCAGACGGAAGTCAAAAAATTGGAAAACTTCTATGAAGCGCCGGAAGAAGAACAGCATTTCTTGCGAAAACACCCGGAAACGTATTCTCCTATTGATATTGAACTTTTAGAAAAATCAGGAACTTTTGACACGACATTTTGATAGGACGATTTTGAATAGAAAATGAAATAAAATAATAGCGGGCAGATTGACAGAATGTATGAGTAGTGCTATTATGATGTCAGCTGAATATAGTAAACAGGTGCTTGAAAAAGCTTAATAGGGAAGACCGGTGAGAAGCCGGCACGGTCCCGCCACTGTAATGCAGAGCAAACCTGAATATGTCACTGAGAAATCGGGAAGACCGGGTAAGCGAAGAAGCAAAGTCAGGAGAACTGCCTGTTTGGTATCACCGTTTGACCCACGAGCGATGGGAAGGAGATTCTTATAGACTCTCTTTGCGTTCGTGTAAAGAGTTTTTTTAATGGTCCGGCGGATCAGTTAAAAATTGAATAAAAAAAACAGGTGCTTGAAAAAGCTTAATAGGGAAGACCGGTGAGAAACCGGCACGGTCCCGCCACTGTAATGCTGAGTAAATCCGATAAAGTCACTGAGGAATTGGGAAGACCGGATAAGCGAAGAAGCAAAGTCAGGAGAACTGCCTGTTTTTACTGCTGATTGACCTGCGAGCGATGGGGAGGCGGTGTGACAGATATTTTTGACGTACACCACCCCTTTCTGAAAAGCAGGGGTGGGTTTTATTTATGGAACAGCGAGTGAGGACTTGAGTTTCATAAGGAGAATGATGACAGGGAAACATCATTCTCCAAATCCAAACGATGCTTGTAATGCCTCCGGGCTTTACATATGAGAGAATTGGCAACGATTCTTTACAAGGTTCATCTCCTTTGAACGATGGTAAAGGGAAAGACCATCGTTCCCCTTTTTACAAATTCTTCTTATGAAGTGACTATAATCATTGGATTGGATGTAAATGCCGGAAACGGCTTTACATATACTTGCAGGGATACCCGCAAGGTTCACTTTCTCCGAACGGTGGCAGCAGGGAAGTACCATCGTTCCCCTTTTTAAAACATCTCCTTAGGAGTGTATATACCCAACTTCCTGTATTCTCTTCACGGATAGAGTGAAGAAAGTCGGGAAATCTCCTTTGAACGATGATGGTAGCAGGGAATATCATCATCGTTCACTCCCCTATTTTATTAATAACATCATGCAGGTGTTATTATATAGTTCTCATTTGGGACACGATAGTGTCTCCCCCTTTTGAAGCGGCGTTGCTGCTTCTTTTTTTATGTCTTTTAAAAATTACGGTTTCAAAGATTTCCCTATCATACCGCAAAAAAAGCCTTACCCCCTTTGGAGAGAATCCGAAAAGAGGGAAGGCTTTTCTTTTGTGACTATTCTTTGAATATAGGATCATCCGACACAAGAAGACTGCCATGCATGGTAAGCGCCTGGCTGTCAAGACCGTACTCGGGAGAAGATAAATCATAGACAGGGTTATAATAATTCGTTTTTGCCTGCCAAACATTCGAAGCCAGATCGAAAATCAAATCATTTGTAAAAACTTTATCCCTATGACTTTCCAGCGTCGGCAATAGAGACGGACAGAGATTCCGGTACTCAGGAGACGCGTATACCCACAGCGGGATACGCACCATGTCATACGAAAAAGAAGACGTTCCGTGATAATGAACCATATCCTCCCCGTGATCAGAAAAATACATCATCGTCTGCAAATGAAGATGCTCCTTTGCATACTCAAAAATGTCCCGGAGCATATGATCCGTATAAGCCAAGGTGACATCATAATCGTAATGAGGACTGTCAGAAGAAATCAAAGTATCCGCCCCGTAGCCGAAAGGGACACGGCTTGCGTAATTATAATGACTGCCGTTGATGTGGATAAAAATGACACGCTTCTCCGCCGGCGGGAGCTTTTTCATGACATTCACCGCTTCTCCGTCAAGGCTGTTTTCCCAATAAGACGCGTCGCAGCGATTACCGATGACGGAAACACCGGCACTGGCAAGAGAACTTCGATTCTGAAAAGAAATCCAATCCGTCCGGTACCCCGCTTTTCTCGCCGCATCGACAAGACTTGCCGCATTTTTCAATGACGGATCGCCGTACTGATTGGTACTCGTCAAAGCGAAACTGAGCGACATGACCGTTGTGGGGAAATTGGCATACCCCTTGCGGGCGAAAAAGAAATCAGGAGACTTTGCCATTTCAGACTCCCAAGGCGTTGTCTTTTCAGGATAAGAAGGAGTAAAAGCCTGCATGTGATCACGATTTGCACTTTCACCGATGACGATGATATGCGTACCCTTGACATCGATTTGCCCGGGTAAAAGAACCATACCCTTTTCATTTTCATCCAGATGCGTACTCAATGTCTGCAAAAGATGAAAAGAACTGCTGCCTTTATGCATAGCCCGATACATATGAATGGGAAAAACATGCATCATCTGCCGGACAAAACCGCCGGTAAATAAAATCGTAATAACCACAAGAGCGGCCAGACAACGCTTTGAGGGAGAACGCAAAGGGAAAGCATCTTGCCTCAAAGAAGACAAAGCACGGAAAGAAACCAACTGGCAGACAGAAAAAATAAAAACAAGAAAACAGCCGGTAAGTGCGATATAAAGAGGAGAAGCTACCGTGCGGACAAATTCGACCGCCTCAGCCCTGTTTGTCATAGAAATAGCCATCAAGGCAAACAAATCCATCTCACTTTTGTAAATCACATAATATCCGATATACACCAGCGGCGTGACTGCCATGGCAAAAGCAAACAACCCCTCAAAAAAAGACAAGATAGGAGAAAATAATTGGAACTTCCATTTCCAAGCATAAAAAATATAGGGCAGCGTAAACAAAAGAGCGATCATACCGTAATAATCACCGAGAAACTTATTCTCCGGCAAATATAAATACCCGTACGCCCAGGTAAACGTAGCAAACCAGATCAGCGGCAAAATAAAAGACAGCCCGAGATATTTCCGCAAAAAAGACATCCGGAATACGGAAAATAACCCCGACATAGCCAAAAATAAAATGCCGGCAGACACCCACAAACGAGGATTCCCCAGAGCGGGAACAAACCGTGCATCACCAATTATCCATAAAAGAAACAAAACAATGGAAATAATACCGACCGTACTGACCAAAGCAAAATACATAGCCTTTTTCATAGAAACTCCTAACGCCGTCAAAGCGGCATATAAAAATCTTAGAGAAATCATACGGATTCATTATAGTAAAAAAACAAAACTTTTACAAAACATGCGCAAACTGTCAATCGTAAAAAAATGACGGCAGAAATGAAATGCGTTTTATAAATGGAATTAAATGGGAGTTGTCACAAAAGGAAAGAATGAAGAGTGTAAGCTGTCCCCGCTTGTCGGGGAAAGTGTCAACCGAAAGGTTGACGAAAGGGGTATGAGTGAGCAGGTACAAAAAAGGTTTCTCACAGAACGATATTGAATACCTGCCCGTCATTCTTGAACGGAGTGAAAAAGAGGTCAGGAATAGAATCATGAAAAAGTACGGGAAAGAGT
>URIB01000011.1 GCA_900547785.1 uncultured Dialister sp. | reverse complement strand
GGCATTTGTTCGCTGTACTGTTCAGTTTTCAAAGAACCATCGCTCTAAGCGACTTTGATAATATATCACATTCATTTTGGGCTGTCAAGAACTTTTCTTTTTGTTCCCAGAAAGCGAGAATGCTTTATGTATAATAGCAATTTCACTCTATTTTGTCAAACACTTTTTACTATTTTTACTCAGATTTTATGCTCTTTTTTATTTTTACTTTCTTTTCTACATTCTGTTGTATTTTTATTTTGATGCTACTCTATATTTTGTACTCATTTCATCGGCTTTATTTTGTAATTCCGTTCAATGAGTAGTAAAATATATAAAAGATTGTATATATTTTTAAAGGAGTCTGTTATGAATTATTTGGCTAAAAAAACTTATCTCTTCATTATTGCCGGCATACTGGGATCCGGCTGCACCTTCAGCATACCTCTCCCCAGCTATGCTTCTGCTGATGT
This sequence comes from uncultured Dialister sp., assembly GCA_900547785.1. Lineage (GTDB taxonomy): Bacteria > Bacillota > Negativicutes > Veillonellales > Dialisteraceae > Dialister. Next base: position 41,433 of record URIB01000011.1, on the reverse strand, counting down.
AATCGGTATCATTGGAACCGTCATAGGAGGAACTTACGTTTATCGTGAGCTTGATGAGCACATGAATAGAGTCAATAATACGGAAGAGGGTCGTCAGGAATATTTTCAAAAGCTGAAACAGGAAGAAGGAATCTCTGAAAATTATAATAGAAAAAAGCGCCTGGATTCTATGATGAATCGCTTAACGGATGGCGTAGGCGCTTCTGATCCTTCTATTTACGACAAACCTTATTTGTACTTTTTAAATCCTAAGCCTGAATTTAATGCCGCCTGCGGTCTCGGTCATGTTTTAACCATTAATGAAGGGATTTTCGACTTATCCGGTTCAGAAGATGAAATTGCTGTCGTTCTTGCCCATGAAATGGGACACGGTCAAAAGGACCATGTTGTAAAAGGTACTAAAAAGAAAATAAGAACCATGTTGGGTGCTTCTATCGCTTCCGGTGCTTTAGGCGGAACTGTGTTGTCCAATATGGCAATGAATGCTTTAGTCGGTCAAATCAATAATGTCCAAATCACCAAGAAACAGGAATGGGAAGCGGATAATCTGGCTTTTGATTATTGTTACCAGTCAGGATATAACCCCGGCGCCGGTGCCGCTTTGTGGCAAAGGGTTCTTGAGAAAAAAGGAGAGTTCCGCAATAGTCTCCTGGGTGAAATATTTTCCCCTGCTGACCACCCCACCCATGAAGAACGGCGTGACAATTATGAAAAAAAACTAAAAAAATTATCCGGCGGACATGTATCCGTAAAAAAGAACACCGATACGGTTCAAGTCAATAAAAAAGATTTCATTACTCCCGCCCCGGCTAACGGAATGAGCAGTGCGGAAAGAAAGTATTTCGTCATGGGCAATTTAGCCGCTGCTTACCATCAGGGAAAGAACAATAAAAAAGCCTACGCTTTGAACGGTACTGTCATGCTGGGTGACCAAAACATATTAACTCCTGTCAGAGAAGATCCTTCTGCCGAGGAGTTAGCGGATTTATTAAACAAAATTAAATAAACAAAAACAGACTCTCGGATTTTTTCCAAGGGTCTTTTTTTGTGCCGATATTCAATTTATATTTTTTGCATACGCTGCCATCAAATGATTTTATTATACGTTTTATCTTTAATGAATTTCAATAAAGATTTTCATATAAAACGATTGTACGAACACTTTCTCATTATTCATAAAATTTTGAGAATATGCATAAAAAAAGAAGATAGCGTTTTGTCCGATATCTTCTATATTTTCATGGCGGAGCGGGGGGGATTCGAACCCCCGCACGGGAGACCCGTCTAACGATTTAGCAAACCGTCCTCTTCAGCCACTTGAGTACCGCTCCGCATAGCTGACTTAAGTAGAATACACTATATAGCCGTCAATTGTCAAGACGATACTTTTACAGGCATTACAAAAGTGTCTTTCTGAGTTCCTCATCAGTTTTGGCACTCAGATAGGCCGGCGGTATGTCAAAGACGGTCTTACAGCCTGTTTGTCCTTCCCTTGCCAGCCGTGCCACTGCTCTTGCATAGGCGGCCACTACATGGGTGGTAAATTCCGGATTGGAGTCAAGCGTCAGTTTAAATTCAATGACATGCTTATTTTCTTTCTCTGCTCCTGTTTTTCCTGTTCTGAATACAAATCCGCCATGAGCAAGTCCCTGATGGTTCGCTTTAAATTCTTCTTCGGAAATAAAGTGGACTGTCGTATCATATTCTGCAAAATAATTCGGCATTATTTTTATTTCTTTTTCCACAAAATCCGGATCCGCTCCCTGTTCGAGGACAACAAAGCATTCTCTTGTATGCTTATCTCTTGTGGTAAGCTCCGGGCATTCTCCATTTCTGACGGCTTCAATAGCACTTTCTACCGGGCAGGTATATTGCTTCGCATTTTTTACGCCTTTGATTCTACGTATTGCATCAGAATGGCCCTGCGAAACCCCTTTCCCCCAGAAGGTATAGTCTTTCCCGTCAGGAAGAATGACGTTTCCGTATAATCTGGCAAGGGAAAACAGTCCCGGATCCCAGCCCACGGAAATCATTGCTACTTTTCCATTTTCCTTGGCCGCTTTGTCGACTGCTTCAAAATGGGTCGGAATTTTTGCGTGAGTATCAAAGGTATCAATTACATTGAAATATTTCGCATATTCCGGTGTCTGGTGCGGTAAATCGGTCGCACTTCCTCCGCATAAAATGAGCACATCCAATTTGTCTTTCCATTCCTTGATTCTGTCGGCGGAAATCACAGGAACACCTTCTGTAATGATTTTTATTGTTTCCGGGTCCCTCCGTGTAAATACAGCTGCCAGTTCCATGTCTTTCTGATCCAGCAATGCAGTTTCCACACCGCGGCCAATATTTCCATAACCGGCAATTCCGATTTTAATACTCATGATTCTACCTCTTTTTCTTTTTTATTTTTTCTTTTTTAAATAAAGCATATGCTTTATTATTTCATCAATTTATCACACTTTAAATCAGATGAAAAGTGATATTTTTTCATGCTTGCTTGCTCTTTTTCGCTAGCTCCACGGTACGTTTCTGTCATTTATATTTTTCAAACCGGAATTTCTGTGCCGCTTCCGGGTATTTTTTATGGTCCACAGGCTCCATAAACATCGAAAGAGGACGTATATAGTCCTTATAATCGCCATAAAGTGCTTTATATACCACATAAAATTCTCTTGTCTCGCTATGGGTCGCTGTCGTCAGAATGAGATATAAATTTCCTTTAAAATGTTTCCATATCTCGCCTGTCTGCGGTTCTTTACGGGTCATTGCTTAATGCTCCTTTTCTATCTGATAACGTTTGCCGTCAGTACGCAATGTAATCATTCCGTCTCTGTCTGTTCTGTACACACGGCTTCCTGCTTTTTCAATGCGGGCAAGAACGCTGCGGTTGGGATGTCCGTAGCTGTTACCGGCTCCGCAGGATATAAATGCTTCCCGCGGTGATACAGCGTCTAAAAACCTTTTCGTCGTTGATGTTTTACTCCCATGATGACCGACCTTAAGAACGATACTTTTGATATCTGCTCCGCTTTCCAAAATAGAATTTTCTTCTTCCGCTTCCGCATCTCCGGTGAACAGCATGGTGAATCCTTTATATTGCAGTCTGCCTACAATACTGTTATTGTTTTGCCGCGATCCTGTATTTCTTTCCTTGCTTTTCTGAAGAGGACCGACGACCTCAAAGGGCACCCCCGGAAGCAGTTCCACCTTATCTTTCCCCTGTAATACCCGTCGGGGAATATGATTATTTTCTATCACTTTTTGATAGGTGTGGTAGATATACGAGGAAATAGGATCACCGTTGTCATATATTTGTTTTATATCTGCCTTAGCAAAAACCATCAGCATACCCCCGATATGATCGGCATGGGGATGTGTAATTACAACGGATTCCATGTTTTTTACGTGATATTTCTCTAAATAGGCTTTCATTTTAGGACGGGCGGTTACGTCTCCGCTGTCAATCAGTGCGAACTTTCCGTCCTTTTCAAGCAGTATTGCATCTCCTTGTCCTACGTCAAGCATACGGATAACAAGCTCACCCTCCGATTTTCCCGATTCATGAAATACCGCTCCCGGTTCAAAGCCTCCTTCAAAAAGGAAGGCTGCAAAAAGAAGGGAGCAAATCAAAAACAAGAGTTTTGCTATCCGTGAAATCACTCTGTCACCACCCGTCTCTTTGCTTCGGGAAGTTTGCAGGCCAGGTCACTTGCTGTATACCCATCATCTGCGGATTCTCTTAAAATATCACCGGCATATCCGTGCAAATAAACACCTGCCACCGCCGCTTTTTCCGTGCCAAGACCTTGTCCTGCCAAAGAGGCTATGATTCCCGTCAAAGTGTCTCCCATACCTCCTGCCGCCATTCCGGGATTTCCCGTCGGATTGATCCACGCCCTCCCGTCAGGCAAAGCAACGACTGTGGGAGCCCCCTTTAAAACGAGTACCACCTGATTTTTTCTCGCAAAATCGACAGCAAAGTCGATTCTGTGGGTTTCTATATCTTTTGCCGTAAGTCCCGTCAGTTTGGAAAATTCTCCTACATGGGGTGTAAGAATTAATTGTCCCGGGCAATTTTTCAATTCTACTTTTTCCGCTATGGCAAATAAAGCATCCGCATCCGCCACAATCGTTCCTTCATAGCGGGTAATCAGGGACGCTATAAACTTCTGCGTCTCTTCCGTTCTTCCCATTCCCGGACCTATCGCCACTGTGTCAAAGCTTTGCATCCGCTCCAAAACATGTTCCGTATCATTTTCCGTAAAGTATTCTTTTTTTCCTGCCGCAGAAACCATAATTTCCGGTGTTTTACCTGCCAGAACCGCTGCCGCTTTTTCTACGGTGAGTAAAGAAATTTTTCCCGCACCGCTACGAAGTGATCCCCGGGCCGCCAGTAAAGCTGCCCCCTCCATACCGCACGAACCTGCAATAATACCGACAAAACCGAAATTTCCCTTATGGGAAACCGGATTTCGCGCAGGCAGCCACATTCTCAGATCTTCCGCTTCCGTTTGTCGCAGCGGATATTTTTTTCTCGCCTCATCAGGAATCCCGATAGGAGAATAAAACAATTCTCCTGTATATTCTTTCCCCGGATACAGCACATGACCTCTCTTAACCGATCCCAATGCTACCGTAAAATCAGCTGTTACCGTGATTCCCTCTGCCTCACCTGTATCTGCATTCATACCGCTTGGAACATCAACAGAAACGACAAAGGCATTTGCATCATTCACAAAAGCAATTACTTTTGCTTTTTCTCCCGTAACTTTGCTGTGAATACCTGTGCCGATCAGTGCATCAACAAGTATGTCTGCTTTTTGGAAATAAGGAAGTGCTTCTTCCGCTTTTTCTATCGAGATAACGGGAATCCCCATTTTTTCTATGGTATGTTTGTACGTCAAAGAGGCTTCACTCATATGTTCTTCATTTCCCATGAGCAAAACCGTAACATCCGCACCGTACCCGTAAGCATAACGGGCAATGACAAATCCGTCACCCCCATTATTTCCTGTTCCGCAAAGAATGACCGTCCCGGAATCTTTCCAAACAACCCGTTCATTCATAAGAGAGGTCAGGGACGCCCCGGCATTTTCCATCAATACTTTTTCGGGAAGCCCCCATGTTTCCATGGCCTCTCTATCCAGTCGTTTCGATTCTTCCGCCGTTGTTATTATCATGACTTCGCCTCCATCACAACCACCGCTGCTGCCATGCCGTCTTCGTGAGATATGGAAACCGCTATATCGGTAACCCCGAGCGTTTCCGCTCTTTCCCGTAGCTTTCCCTGCAAATGAAGCTGCGGCATGCCCCATTCCGTCCATGTGAGGTATGCATCACCAAAGCCGCTTCCTAAAATTCCGGTCCCCAGTGCTTTTCCCGCTGCTTCCCGGACCGCCCAAAGTGCTGCATACGAATCGGCACTGCACTTGCCTTTGGCATCACAATGATTTCTTTCTTCTTCGGTAAATATTTTTTCCAGACGGCCGGGAAATTTTTCACAAATCCGCTGCCATCGGGTAACTTTAACGAGATCAAGTCCTATATACATAGCGGAAGTTCCTCCTTATGTATTTTTATATGCTCTGCATTTTATTTCTGTTACTTTTTATATTTTAGCGAATCCTTATTTTTTATACAAACCGTATTTCGATGAAATTCATTTCTTGCCAATGCCATAAAAACATGTTAGAATGACATGGTATGAATGAAACAGACGGGAGGTGAAACAATTGCCACAAATTAAAGCCAATATGAAAACCATGAGAACTGATGCGAAAAAAAGAGCAGCTCATGCTGCTGTCCGTTCCCAGATTCGTGGTGCCATGAAGAAAGCTGTTGCTGCTGCTAACAGCGAAGAGAAGGACGCTGCTTTCCGTAATGCCCAGAGCGTCATCGATGCAGCAGCTCGTAAAGGTATTCTCCATCAGAATGCTGCTGCCCGCAAAAAATCCCGTCTGAACGCAAGTGTCAATGCTGCTATCGCTGCCGAAAAAGCTTTAGAAGCTAAAGAAGCTGCTGAAGAAGCAAGGGAAGAAGCTAAAGAAGCTTATAAAGAAGCTTTGGAAGAACAGAAATAATTTATTTTCTGTCAGCAAGACGACGACTCCGGTCATCGTCTTTTTTATTGTCCATAATGTATATAAGTAAAAAAAAGAGATTCCTATGCGAAATCTCTTTTTCATTTTACTATTTTTTTATACTTTGGCTGCTTCTCTCATGGCAACACTTGCCGCTTTAACGGTTCTTTCTATGTCTTCATCACTGTGGGCGTAGGAAACAAACAGGGTTTCAAACGGTGAAGGTGCCAGATAAATGCCCTGATTCAGCATGGACAAAAACCAGGCTTTGAATTTTTTACTGTCACAGGCACAAGAGTCTTCATAATTCAATACCGGCTTATCACTGAAGAAGAGACCGAACATGGAACCGGATTGGTGGATTTCCACTGATACTCCGGCCTCTTTTGCCGCATTTTTCCAGCCATCAATAATTCTTTTTGTTTTTCCTTCCAGTGTTTTATGGAAATCAGGAATGGAACAGATTTCCTTTAACGTTTCCAGTCCTGCCGTAACAGCCAGGGGATTTCCCGACAAAGTACCTGCCTGGTACACCGATCCGTCGGGGGCTATGCAGTTCATTATTTCCCGTTTTCCTCCGTAAGCCGCCGCAGGAAGTCCGCCGCCGATAATTTTCCCGAGACAGGTCATATCCGGTTTGATATGGTAAAAGTCCTGTGCTCCGTGAAGTGCCGTACGGAATCCGCACATCACTTCATCAAATATTAAAACCGTTCCATGTTTTTCCGTTTCCCGGCGCAGTGTTTCCAAAAATCCTTCTACAGGAAGAACACATCCCATATTTCCTGCCACAGGCTCTACGATAACGGCAGCTATTTCATCGCCTTCCTCTTCCATCTTTTTTGAAAATGCCTGTATATCATTATAAGGAACGACTACCGTATCTTTTGCCGTGCCCTTGGTGACACCTGCACTGTCAGGACTGCCGAAGGTTGCCGCACCGGAACCTGCTTTTACGAGGAGACTGTCTCCATGCCCATGATAGCAGCCTGCAAATTTTAATATTTTATCTCTTCCCGTAAATCCCCGGGCTGCGCGAAGTGCACTCATCGTAGCCTCTGTCCCGGAAGATACAAGACGCATTTTTTCAATGGACGGATAAATTTTTGTCACCAGTGCTGCCAGCTCCGTTTCAATTTCGGTGGGTGCTCCATAGCTGGTACTTTTTTCTGCCGCTTTTTGAATCGCTTTGATGACCTTCGGATACGCATGCCCCAAAATCATAGGCCCCCAGGAACCTACATAATCTACATAGGTATTCCCGTCAATATCTGTAATATGTGCTCCCTTTGCGGAGGCAATAAAAGGAGGCGGACAATCCATATGAGGATATGACCGGACAGGACTGTTTACTCCGCCGGGCATATATTTTCTGGCTTCTTCAAATGCTTTTTTTGAAAGAGTTAAGTCAATCATTTTCCGTATTCCTCCCTCAGCCACTTAGCTACATCGATTGCGTGATAAGAAATAATAATATCGGCACCGGCCCGTTTCATACAGAGCAGGGACTCCATGACAATTCTTTTTTCGTCAATCCAGCCGTTTTTGGCAGCCGCTTTGACCATAGCGTACTCTCCGCTTACATTGTAAACAGCGACAGGACGGTTAATTTTCTCACGTACCCGGGAAACTACATCAAGATAGGCCAGCGCGGGTTTCACCATAATAATATCCGCACCTTCTTCCATATCAAGTTCCACTTCTTTCATTGCTTCCCTGATATTGGCCGGGTCCATCTGGTATCCTCTTCTGTCACCAAACTGGGGCGCCGAATCCGCAGCATCGCGGAACGGACCGTAATAAGCGGATGCATATTTAACTGCATATGACATAATCGATACATTCTTGAACTGATTGGCATCCAATGCTTCTCTCAACACGGCAATTCTTCCGTCCATCATATCGGAGGGAGCAATGATATCAGCTCCTGCCTCAGCTTGGGAAACTGCAACTTTCGCAAGAAGTTGCAATGTCGGATCATTGTCCACCTCATGCCCGCACAGTTGTCCGCAGTGGCCTGAATTGGTGTACTGGCAAAGACATACATCGCCGACGATAAGGAGATCGGGAATTTCTTTTTTTATGGCCTGAATTGCCCTTTGTACGGGGCTTGTCATATCCCATGCAGAAGAACCGGTATCATCTTTATAAGCGGGAAGTCCGAAAACTTCTACCGCCGGAATTCCGAGCTTATAAATTTCTTCCGCCTGTTTCACGGCCTGATCGACAGAAAGATGGTAGCAATTAGGCATACTGGAAATTTCTTCTTTAACGTTTTCCCCGGGAACCACAAAAATAGGATATACAAAATCCTGAATGGCAAGGGTATTCTCTCTTACCATGCTGCGAATCGCTTCCGTTCTCCTCAGACGACGGGGACGTAGTGTATTTAATTTCATTAGCGGTCAACTCCCTTCACAATAGCACCGGCTAAACCTTCAATTGTAAATACATCTGAAATAATATCGGGATTTAAATGATACTCCCGGCAGGCATCTGCCGTAATCGGCCCGATGCAGGCAAGGGATACATTTTCCAAAAGTTCTGTCTTCCCTTCTATCTGTCCTATAAGATTATGCACGGTAGATGAACTTGTAAATGTGATAATATCTACTTCTTTACGGATAAGAAGTTCTTTTAATTTTTCTTTGTTTTCCACATCGCAAACTGTCTGATAAGCTTCCGCCACATCGACCGTACAACCTGCCTCTGCCAAGCCGTCAGGTAAAACGCTTCTCGCCACTTTTGCACGGGGCAGGAAGATTTTTTCTCCCGGCTTAATCAGTTGTTTCATGACCTCCAATAAATCCTCGGCCTTGTATTTCTCCGGCACACAATCAGCCTTTAATCCATAACGGCGGAGCTGTTTATCTGTTGCCGGACCGATGACTGCTATTTTGGCACAGCCTAAAGCACGGCTGTCCAGTCCTTTTTCATTGAGTCTTCCGAAAAAGGCATCTACCCCGTTCTGGCTTGTAAAAACAATCCAGTCATACTCCTTGATATGCTCTATGCCTTTATCTATACTTTTCCAACCGTCTCCGGGGATTTCAATTTTGATGGACGAAATTTCTGTGCAAAATGCGCCCAAATCTTCCAATACCTTTGTCATACGGGAAGCCTGTGTACGGGAGCGGGTAATTAATATATGCTTCCCAAAAAGAGGCTTGTTGTCATACCACTGTAGTGTTTCTCTGAGATTTACCACTTCACCGACTACAAAAACTGCAGGCGGTTTGATGGCAAAACGTTTTACCGCTTCTTCCGCTTCTCCTAATGTAGTGGTATACGTTTCCTGATACGGACGGGTTCCCCAACGTATGAAAGCAGCCGGCGTATCGGCACTTCTTCCGTTTTTAATCAATTCTTCCGCAATCTGCTTAACTCTTCCGACACCCATGAGAAATATCAATGTATCTACTGCCCCTGCCAATTTATCAAAGTGGACATCCGACCTGCCCTTGGTAGGGTCTTCATGCCCCGTCACCACGGCAAAAGAAGCTGCCACTTTTCTGTGGGTTACGGGAATTCCCGCATATGCCGGTGCAGCAATGGCTGAAGTTATGCCCGGCACCTCTTCATAAGGAACGCCCGCTTCCTTCAGTACCTCTATTTCCTCTCCACCGCGGCCGAACACAAAGGGATCTCCCCCTTTTAAGCGGGCTACAACTTTTCCCTGTTTTCCTTTTTCTGCAAGGAGACAGCTGATTTCCTCCTGCGTCATGGTATGATTCCCCGACTGCTTTCCCACATAAATATATTCCGCCTCGGGATTGGCAAAGCGGAGAATTCTCCGGTCCGCCAAATAATCTCCAACGATAACGTCCGCCGTTTCCAAACAACGTTTCCCTTTCAGTGTTAAAAGTTCGGGATCTCCCGGACCTGCTCCGATAAGATATACCTTTCCTTTGTTCATACGATTCTCCTCAATCATAATTTTTGTAAATCCTTTAAAATCTGATCTCCTCCATCCGATAAAAGCTCTTCTGCCAGGACAGCGCCTATCTCCCCGGCCTCTTCCAAAAGACCTTCCCTGCTTCTTCTGTAAAGTTTCTTTCCGTCAGGAGAAGCAATAAATGCCTCTGCCAAAATTTTTTTATCTTGAGAAACCGCATAAATACCGGCCGGTACTTTGCAGTCTCCTCCCACGCGGCCCAAAAATGCTCTTTCCGCAGTGATACAAGAAGCCACTTCGTCATTGTGAAGGAAACGGATAATTTCCGATGTTTCTGCATCATCAGCTCGCATTTCCACTGCCATGACACCCTGTCCTGCCGCCGGAATGCTTTCCTCCGTTTCTATATATGAGGTAATCCTTTTTTCAAGTCCCAGCCGTTTAAGACCGGCTGCGGCAAGAATAATGGCATCAAAATGTCCTTCCTCCAACTGACGGAGACGGGTTTGGACATTTCCGCGGAGTGTTTTTATGTGCAAATCAGGACGTTTGTGTAAAATCTGTGCCTGCCTCCGCAGACTTGCCGTACCTACCACGGCCCCGGGAGGCAACGCTTCAAGCGAATCGTATCTGTCCGATACAAAAGCATCCCTCGGATCTTCTCTGTCCGTCACTGCCGCAAGCTTGAGTCCCTCCGGTATATCTGCCGTCATATCTTTTAATGAATGAACCGCTATATCGGCTTTTTTCTGTAAAAGTAAAATTTCCAACTCTTTAATAAAGAGTCCTTTTCCGCCTATATCAAGGAGTGATCTGTCTAAAATCTCATCCCCCTTAGTCGTAACAGGAAGAAGTTCTACATTTACATGCGGATACTTTTTCTGTATCCGTTCCCGGATATACTTAGCCTGCCAAAGCGCCAGTACACTTTGTCTGGTCGCAATGACCAATTTATCCTTCATGTTTATCCCCCTTCCTTACATCTAAGCTGAATAGGCTTGTCACTGCCGACTTTCCTGCCGATTCTTTTTCTGTTCCCGCATACCGGTTCAAATGAATCATCGGTTCTCTTAATATTTTACGGATAATCATATGCGACATATGCTCTATCCCTTTTTTCTCTTCTTCCGTCAGGTCCGGCAATTTTCCCAAAGCCCGCCTGACTTCTCTTTCCCTGATATGCTCTGCTTTTTCGGAAAGGGAAACCATAACCGGCCGGGTACTCAAATAGGTAAATCTTTCTTCCAGGGAATCCATTTCTTCCCGGATAATCATTTCCGCCCGTGATGCCTCGCCTTCGCGGAATTTAATATTATTTTCTACAATTTCTTGTAAATCGTCGATATTGCAGAGTGTTACATTCCTGATTGTTCCCACATCGGGCTCGATATCACAGGGCACCGCAATATCGATAGCTACAAGGGGCTTATTTTTTCTTTTCATCATCAGATTGCGTACATCCCAGGATTTCACGATATATTGGGTTGCCCCCGTGGCCGTGACAAAGATATCCGCATCCTCCGCCTGCTCTACCGCTCCGTGAAAAGGAACCGTGCTTCCACCGAATTTCTCGGCAAGTGCTTCTGCTCTTTCAGGATGACGGTTTGTTACTACCACTTCTTTAAGTCCTTTTCCCTGCAGGTTTTTTACTAAAAGTTCCGCCGCATCACCGGCACCGAAAACAAGAACCTTTTTATTTTCCAAGGTCCCTAATATTTTTTCTGCCAGCTTTACCGCTGCATAGCTCACGGAAACAGCGGATGTTGAAATTTGTGTCTCTGTCCGTACTCTCTTCCCCGTGCGGATGGCCCGGTGAAAAAGAGTATTCAAAATGGTACGGGTTGCTTTTTCCGAAAGTGCCAATGTATACGCCGTTTTGATCTGGTTTAAAATCTGGCTTTCTCCGATGACCATGGAATCCAGGCCCGATACGACTTCAAAAAGATGGCGGATACATTCTTTTCCCGTATAGTAAAAGAAATATTCTTCTTTGGCGTCACTGTTTCCCGATAAGGTCAAAAAGAATTTATATAAATCCTTTTTTGCCTTTTCATCTTGCAAGACTGCATATATTTCCGTTCTGTTGCAGGTGGAAAGTATAACCGCCTCACGGATAGCCTCCTGGTCTTTCAGATGATGAAGCCCATCTCCGGCACTTTCTTCAGAAATCGCAAACTGCTCCCGTATATCTACGGCAACCGTTTTATGATTAAGACCTAAAACTGCTAATACCACGACGTACACACTCCTCTGCTTCGTCTAATTTTCCCTGAACCACAAGTTCCATCGTCACTTTATCAAATGCTTTTCTCCAGAACCGCTCTCTCGTTTCCGCACTTTCCAAATCATCTTTTAATTCTTCTCTAATCCGGCTGATTCTGTCGAGCCAAAAGCCATACCCGTCAGGAATTTGACGGGAAATTTGTTCTTTAATATATTTCGAAAAGGCTGGTGACCGCCCGTCTGTAGAAACAGTAATCATCAGCCCTTCTTTTTTCAGACGGGCCGGCAAATGACAATTTCCCACAGACGGAAAGTCGGCACTGTTATATAAAAAGCCTTTCTCTTTTGCTTCTTCTGCAACCCATGCGGCAATTTCTTTATTTCCCGATGCGGTAATCACCAAAAAATAATTCCCGCTTGTTCCTTTTCTGTACGGTTCCTGCCGCCAGAAAATATGATTTCCATCGGCCAAATCCCTGATTTCCCTGCATGCTTCCGGTGCCACTGCCGTAACAGCCGCTTTTTCTTCCAGAAGTGCTTTGATTTTGCGGAGTGCCACATGACCTCCACCGATAACCAGGCAAGGCCTCCCTGAGAGTTCTATATTTACAGGATACATATCAGCTCATATTGGAAAAACGTTCTACCGCTTTACTGAACTTTGCTACCGTTTCTTCGGCATTCCCGTTTTCAAGCCCGTCAAGAACACAGTGATGGAGATGTCCCTCCAGTATAATCTGCCCGACCCGATGGAGAGCCGACTTGGCCGCATTCACCTGGGACAACACGTCCTCACAGGGAATATCTGCATCAACCATACGGTCAATTGCCTGCACCTGCCCGATAATTTTTTTCAGGCGTCTATGTAAATTTTCAGAATCCATACATTGCTTCATTTTTATATCCTCCTGTCATAAAGCAGAATACTTATCTTATAATCATGCTTTTTACGGGTTCAAAACTTTTTCTGTGTATCGGCGTAATTCCCAGCCGCCGTATCGCTTCTATATGGTCAGCCGTTCCATATCCTTTATTCTGCGCAAAGCCGTACCCGGGATACTCCTTATCATACTCTTCCATTAAATGGTCCCTGTACACCTTGGCTACGATAGATGCCGCCGCTACAGAGGCAGACCGGGCATCGCCGTGCACAAGAGATAAAGACGGAATACCGAAATGAAGAGGCATGGCATCTACAATCACCGCTTCCGGCGCCGTTTTCAGACCGCTTACCGCCCTGTACATTGCCTCCATTGTTGCCTGATAAATATTCAAGGCATCAATTTCTTCAGCCGGCAAACACACAATAGACACGGCCAATGCTTTTTTATGAATTTCCTCTGCCAGTTCTTCTCTTTTTTTCGGAGACACTTTTTTTGAATCGTTAATTCCCGCAAAAAAAGTGTGCGGTTTCAAAATGACCGCTGCCACCGTCACAGGTCCTGCCAAAGGCCCTCGTCCTACTTCATCAATGCCGGCGATAAGAGTCATTCCCTTTTTGTAAAAACTGCTTTCCGGCTCATACATATCTTCTACACGGAGTCGTTCCGCCGACTCTCTGTTCATGCGCTTGATATAAGAAGCAACCAGCTGCTGTACTCCTTTTCGCGGGTCATTCATCAATTCTTTCAGGGCATTTTCGGTTACCGTATCTCCTGAAAGTAATGCTTTAATTTCAGAAATACTCATAGACTTTCCTCCGGAACGGCATCTAACGTAATTTTCCCGAGCTTTCCGCTGCGGAAGTCATTGAGAACGACCATTTCTGCACGGTCATAATCAATAGCACCGCCGGAAAGAAGACAACCTCTCCGCCGTCCCGCCTGTTCCAAAAGCAGCTGCGGATCGGCACCGGTATCTTCAATATCATATTTTTCCCGAAGTATTGCAGGCGCCATAACCGACAGGGTCTTCAGAAGAGACATGACGACTTCAGAAGAATTAAAAACATCTCCTGCAATAGCCCCTGTTGCCGCCAAGCGGAGTGCCGCTTCCTGATCTTCAAACTTCGGCCAAAGCACGCCCGGCGTATCTAAAAGATCCAAACCGTCTGCCAAACGAACCCATTGCTTCCCTCTTGTATGTCCCGGTGTATTCGCCGTTCTTGCCATTGACCTTCCGGCAATAAAGTTAATCAACGTAGATTTTCCCACATTGGGAATTCCTAATATCATAATCCGGGCCGAACGGGTCTTCAGTCCCCGTCGTTTCCATTTTTCAAGCATCGGTGACGCGGCTTCCCTGATGACCCGCAAAAACTTTTTCTTGTCTTTTCCATTGGTACAACTCATGGATATAACAGAGCGTCCCTTTTCCTTGAAATACGCTTCCCATTGAGCCGTACGCGCAGGATCTGCCAAGTCGGCTTTATTTAAAATAACAAGATGCGGTTTATTTCCCAAAAGTTCCTGAATCATCGGATTGGAACTAGAATAAGGAATCCGTGCATCCAAAAGTTCTGCCGCTACATCGACAGCTTTTAAGTGTTCGGTAATTAATTTTCTGGTTTTGTCCATATGACCGGGAAACCATTGTATCAGCATAATATATCCTTTCATACCCTACCGGGATATCCATGTTTATTATTTTACCATAGAATTCTTTTATAAGACAAAGTCTTTCCTGCCCTCCAAAAAGAAAATCACGACTTCCGGTTTCGCCTTTTTCTTCTGCCGCCGTGTCGAATTGAGTAAGAAGTTCTCCTTTATATTGCTTCATGAAGTGGGCAAGTGCCTTTTCTTTGGCGGCTTCTTTGATATTCTCCAGCCATTCCTTGATGTTGCCCGCTTCGCTCTTGTTTGTATCCACCGCCTTGTTCAGCTTGTTTATATCTTCCGCAAGACTTCTCGCCTTGACTTCTTCTCCCCATGCCTCGATTTCTTCTTCCGTGGCCACCATCTTGTCAAAGATTTGTTTCATCTCTTCCGGTGCATCCGCTTTCCCTAAATTCATAGCAGACCTGTATAAATTGGTAAGCCAGCTCTTAAAGCGGCGGAATGCTCCCTGCAATTCTTTAGACGGTGCTTTCCCCGTTAAAAGATACCGTTCAAAACCGCGGGCAAATCTTTCCTGCATAAACCTTTCTTTTGCCGATTCGTCATCCGGATTTTCTTTGATAGCCTTTTCGTATTCTCTGAACTCTTTAGAAAGTGCCGTTCTTCTGTATTCTTTCATCACGTCCGGACTGTAGGATGCCCAGTTTCTTATAACAGATAAGTCCTCTTCTATTTTCCCTCTTGCTTCTTCCGAAATGGCAGTATCTTGTGAAAGCTTTTCAAGAGTAGAAAGGAAAAAGTGCGCCCCTTCATGAATGGCGGTACTTTCATTGCCTGCCGAGAAGATATGGATAGCATTGTTTTCCGCCTCATAAGCACCTGCATATTCCTCTTTCTGTTGATAATATTCCGGATTTGCATTTTTAAGCTTGACAAGGTCACTTTCGTTTGGTACAGTAAATTTATCAAAAGGAACCGATGATTCGGCGGCCTCTATGGGCAATTGGAGCCCCGAGGTTATACGCCAATCATCGGTTCTTTTTTTATTTATATATAACAAGTTACCCAATATTTTATCTAAAATCCACTGATTACTCTTTTTCCCGTATGCACTTCCTATTAAGTTAGCCGTATAATACTTTTCTTCTTTTATTTTCTTTTCCAACACAAACGGAACAATAATAGTATCCCTATTTTTATCTACAAGGCTTGTTATGACAACAGGTTTCCCTTTACTTTCTACTATAGCCATAGGGTCTGTTAACGCTTTAGGCAGCTGCTTCAAGATATCTGCATCCATTTCATTGGCGTGTCCATGAATGCCATCTACTTTCTTTCCGTGTTTTAAAATTTTCGCCAAAACATTTTGATGGATATATACCGGCAAAATTTCCGCTCCGACGAGTTTCATCACCAAAGGGGTTGTCATTACCTTTACATTCCCACCTTTTAGTTCCCCATCCATAAACAGATCGACATTATGAGAAAATGCCGCCTCGTCCTGTGTCAGTTTAGCTTCCGACGCTATGCCCCGGTTTACCGTCTGATTATATGTCTTTTCCCTCTTGTAAATTTCTTCCGCTTCATATATACTATGTATAGATGAAGCTACCTCGTGAAACTTCTGGGGGGTTCTTGAAAAGCCCTTACTGGAAGTTTCACCGGTAGCTTTTTCTATTGCATTGTATGCATCTTTATCAAATACGTTATGATTGTAATAATCGACACTTCCTTCGCCTTTATCCGAAACAGTAACGACTACATATTGTTTCCCGTCCGGTGTATCAATAGCACCATGAAGATAATAGAATGTCCACCCTTTATGTTTTTCCTTTTTCGAAACTGCTTTTGCTATTATATTAGCATTCCCTATAATATCCTTTAATTTTTTCACTACAAATAATTTAGTAATATTTCCGGTTGTATGAGTCATCTTCTTTTTTCCACGTCCGGTTAGTTTCACATCACCCGGTACCTCTTCTGCCGCAACAATTTCGTCGCTTAATCGGATATCCCCTAAAAGGTCATTATGAGCAAAAGTACCCTGTAAATGTTCTTTATAATACGTCAATGCTTTTGCCCGCAAGTCTTTAATGTCTGTATACTCGCCGAATTCTTTTCCGGTTATAGTAGCCGTTGTTTCCAGTTCGTCAGCCGTGTAGCTTTTCACTTTATACGGCGATAACCTTTGATACAACTCATCTCCTGTAATTTTTTGGGGTTTATCCGATGTTTTAAGCGTAGCGGCTATATCTTCTACCGCCACTCCATAGGCACGGGATAAAGTTTCCGCCATTTTGGACAGAATAAGGGCGCTGTCTTTGGCAGCCTTTTTTACTTGTTCATTTCCCTTTTCCAACTCTTCTACAAACGGAGTATAGACTTTATCAAAAGTATCTTTACTTAAAAGAATTTTAGCGGTTAAATGCTTATTGTCCAGTGTTTTTACATAATCTTCCAGTCCTTCTAACGCTTCTACTTTTTCTTTATACCGGTTCAATGCATCTATATCTTCTTTCGTCGCTCCCCCGGCTTCCATTTCTCTTACTGTTTCATCATGGTCATAGTCCATAATAGAACGTTGGGACGGCATTTTCCCTTCTTTTTTAAATGCATCTCTGTACCAACCTTCATTGCCGGATACTCTTTTTGTTTCGTATTGTCCGCCTTCTCCGACGAAATCAATAACGGAGACTTCACTTTCTCCTTCTTTTTGTTTCCTCTGTATGGTTTCTACATGTTCCCGGTTTCCGAGCATATCTATCCATGCATTCACGGCTTCTTCTTTGGCTTCCCGCCATGATTTGCCTACATCTTCCATACCTTTGGCAAGGACGCTTCTCATAGCGTCTTTTTCTATGTCCGTTTTATCTGCAAAATCTTCGGATATAATTCGCTGTGCCGCCTCTTCTTCCCTTTGTTTTACCGTTTCATTTTGGATTCTTGCGGCTTCCTTGAGCGCTGTGTATATAAGGTTTTCATCAAATACAAACTCGGTAAAATTTTTAGACACAATCAAAACCACCCGTATAACGGGTGGTTTGCACAAGGGCTATAAACCCATATGGACAACCGGCGTCTAAAGGCGCTGGTTGTCACTTTGCTCAAACCCTAGTGTTTTTGCCTCTTTGGCTTAGCCCTTAAAGGGCTTTTTATTTCTGTTCGAATGGATCTTCATATTCCTTTACACTTATCTTGTCTTTTGCTATATCTTGTTTTTCTTGTTCTCTTATATATTTGGTTATTGTTGCTTTATTTAATCCTACTGTGCTCACATAATATCCTTCTGCCCAAAAATGTCTGTTGCCAAATTTATATTTCAAATTTGCATGTTTTTCAAACATCATCAATGCGCTCTTTCCTTTTAAGTATCCCATAAAACTTGATATTGATAGTTTCAGTGGTATACTTACCAGCATGTGTACATGATCAGGCATCAAATGTCCTTCGATAATTTCTACACCTTTGTATTTACATAATCGCTTTATTATTTCTCCTAAGCTTTTTCTATATTGATTATATATTATTTTTCGTCTATACTTTGGTATAAAGACTATGTGATATTTACACAACCATTTGGTATGTGATAATGAATTTGTCTTTTGTGCCATAAATCACCTCTTTTGTTATTTTGGGTTTGAGCACCTTTATTATATAAAGATGTGATTTTGGTATAACCTTTTGTTTTCTACCCGCATAGCGGGTAGTTTTTTGTTTCGCCGGTTTCACTATCGAAACCGGCGAAAGCCATAAAATCAGGTCACGCTCCTTTACAGGGTGGTGCCATGTCATCACCTTATAAAGGAGCGTGAAAAGATACTACTTCTCCATTCACAAAATTGTACAATTACATATATTGCTAACTGCATTGGTAGAAATAAGTCAATAATCTCTTGTGAGTTATCTCGTAATACAGTGGATAATAAGTATTCTGTCATATCGGCTCAAGCTGTATACGAAGTTCGCAGAAAGAACTGCCGTCCTAAGCATACACTCTCTAAGCCAATGCTTTTTAAATATGCTTAAGAAAAGTTTCTTGAGCATCAATGGTCACCGGAACAGATTTCTGAGAGACTAAAACTGGAACATGCGAGTTTCAGTTTTAGTTATTCGACAATCTATAGAGCCATCTATGCAAGAATATTTGACACAAAAGCCGAACGCAAATCGAAGGGAAACCGAGGTGCGATATGGAAACTTAGACATAGAAGGAAAACTCGTCATACTAAGGAACACACTGAAAAACGCGGTAAAATAGTTATTAGCAACAATCCCTCAGATCGACCTGCCGAGACAGATAGTCGGTCACGTATTGGGGATTGGGAAGGGGATATTGTTGCCGGAAAGAAGAATGATACTTGTCTCGTTACACTCGCAGAACGAAAAAGTCGATTTCTTCTATGTATGAAGACAGAAAAGAAAACTGCCACTCTTGTGCGTAAGATTATGATTAAATGTCTTAAAGAGCAGCCCTTATTCTCCATTATTCCAGATTGTGGAAAGGAACTTGCAAAGCATGCAGAAACCCCGGCCGCATTGAACAATGTGCAATTTTACTTTCCACAGCCACATCAGCCCTGGCAACGTGGAATAAATGAAAATACTAACGGCTTAATTCACGAATACTTTCCGAAAGGAACTGATCTTTCAAAGTACAGCGATGAATATATACAAAGTAAAGTGGAGGAATTAAACAGACGACCTCGAAAATGCTTAGGCTACCTAACTCCTTATGAGGTTTATTATTCAACCTCATTGCACTTGACTTGACAATTCAAGACAATAAAAAAGCACCTGTTAATAAACACTCCCACGAGTACTTTTATTCAGCTAATTTGTTGTATATATAATTTAACTTAAAAGAAATATTTTCTATTTTGCTTTTCAAAAATGGACGTTCTTTGATTAAAGCATCTATATTATTATTATTATTTTCGCTTATAGTGTCCCAATACTCAGAAAAATTTTTCATACAATAAGCTAACTCTTCTTCATAATTAAACACCTTTTGATGTGAGCACAAAAGCTCCATCTTATTCCTAATCGCCCGCTGTAATATCGTTACATGGTTATATTTATCAGTAGATTCTATATAATCTAAATTCTCTTTTTCTAAAATATCTAAGATATCAGAGATAAATTTCTATACTAATTTTCTTTTATAGTTTCTCTTATCCTGGGATTTTGTATATGTAACTCCTACGATAAGAACCACAACCGTAGAAATAATATCAGCAAACGATGCATAGAAATAATTATCATTCGAACCATAATTCGAATATATTATCCAGAGTATACCTAGAATAACAATTAATCCATTAATCCAAATCATGAAAAGCAACTTCCTTTTAATTGTCACGAATATAATGTTGAATATCTTCAACCAAAGATGGTTCGTCGTTACTTATAAAAGTCATATATTTTAAAATATCAATCCCCTTCTTCTTCATTTCCCGACCAAGTTGACCAAAGCTTTCATCTAAAAATGATGATGGATACCCCAAACAGCCATCTAAATTACAAATAAGTGTTATGTTTTCTCTTATAGCGATATCTAATTTAGGGCGAAGTATATCATCTCGGAATTCTTCTCCTGAATGATCCCCTTGAGACTTAAACCGTCCGCCCGGTGCAGGAGAAAAATCTTTAGCTACTGATATCTCTATGTTTTTCATTGGCTTTTACTCCTTTTATCTTCCATCTATACAGTGTACCATGTAACTTTTCTCTAAAATCTCGATCTATATTAATACTACCATTTTCTATTTCACAATATCCATGCCCTGAAAATAAAATTGCTTTATCTATAATTGAGGATTTCAAGAATTCATAAATTTGTGGCAATCCTTTCCCACGATTTTTTTCTTTTGTCTGTGTCCTAAATTCCCCTTCTAAGGCACTCTTCAATATATATGATTCTTCTTTTCTTTTAATTTTCATTACAATATCCGACCAATTATTTTGTACTGTTGTAGGTATCCCTTGTCCCCTATCAAAAAAAAGAAATTCAAGCCCATCACTTTTAAATTCACACGCAGTTAGCCACCTTCCCCTTTTTTTATATGCATGCTGACGAACATTTCCCATCATCTCAATTAATGTTGTATAAAGGTTCGCTTTAGATGACTTCTTTTCACCCAAGAAACAATTATGTTTTTCTGCAAACTCGCAAATCTTCTTACCGTTTTCAGGAGAGATTTCTCGACCTTCTGTTATTTGTAACATATCTACGTCTTGGATATAAATCTTTTTATTGCCATTATTATTTCTTACAAAATTATGAAATCCATATCTTATAAATAATTTTTTTGTATCATTGTCTTTAGGATAATTTCCTCTAACAATAACATTTTGTTCTTTTGCATCTTCCAGTATAGCTACTAAATACATGAGTGCCGCCGGGTCTACAGTTTTAACATCAGCAGAATTTACTCTTATTTCTTGGTTTTTACGCTTTACACTTTCTATTAGTTCATTAAGACAACGTAAAGTCTTGGCTATATTCTCTGATTCCGATAGAGAAAAAATCCAAGGAATTTTAATTTCTATTTTTGCCTTTCTTTTCAATACTCGTTTTTTGTGACTTGTTTTAACACTTAATCTTAAAAAATTCTTTTTTATTATATGTAAACGAGTATGATGTTTTTTCGCCTTCCACCGCAAAAACACCCCTCCCCATCCTATGAATACATAAACATTATATATTATTATAACCATTTCAAGACAGAAAAGCACGCACCCATGTCCAAGTACGTGCTTTCTATTTTTCATGTAAAAATTACTTTAATCCAGTAATCCGCCTTGGAAATCAGAAGTCTGTCTTGTTACCTGCACTCCCCGCTCAATCAGCGTATGCGCATTTTGTATACATGAAGAAGTGTTCCAGCCTGCCACAGAATTGATATCTATATCATAGATATTTTCACACTGATAATCCGACGGCCGGAATAAATCCATCTCCATAAGACGGTCTACAATGTACTTGGCCAATACATTCCTGTCTTCCTTGCTTACCAGATAGGGCAATGTATTCCTCAAGACATAGAGCTGGCGGATAGTCAGCTCCGTATTAAGCCTCGTTTGTCTTCTCACCGATTCTTTGGGGGAATAGAAATATTTCTGAACCCTTTCTAAAATTGCCACCGTATCTTTCCCTATGTTGCTCAAAAGTTCTGTGACTGATTGTTTTGACAAAATAATTAGCCGGCTATTGGTTTTGAACGCCCTGTTTTCTTTTCTGTAATCAAGTAAATCCTGCCCTGCCAGCATGAGGTATGGAATCTGATGTGCTTTTAACAGTTGAAGAACATAGGTACGATTTATTCCTGTCAGTACTGCAAGGTCAAGTATTGTCGCACAGGGAACACCACGGAAATATTTGCATTTCAGCGGTTCAGGAAGTTGTTTTGCCATCGGGTGCTTCAGGGCTTCTTCCATTTTGTTAAAAGCCTCAATATACTTAAGTTTCCATTGCAAAGCTTTTCTTCCTGTAAATCCCATCGCCAATAATGAAAATCCGTCACGTGTTATAAAGTATTCGGAAAGTTTGCGCCCCCTGTAAAGGTACGATGCTTCCTTGAAAAATTTATTAGCCAAATTTTCGGCTGATAAATTTTCTCTGATACTATCAAGAACATGCTTGTGTAATTTTTCAAAATGTTCCGCCACTTTTCTACTTGCTACAACAACTTGATTTTCGCGAATTTCTACTAACTCATTCATAGACTTATCCTCTTTCTTTTTTGAAAGAGGATAAGTCTATGATACAATATTTTATAGAGGCTATGCCTCGGTAGGAATAAGGTGTCTGCAAACTTTTCGACGGAACGTAGATACCTTATTTTTTGTCCTCAATTAACTGAATAGCATACATAATAGTATCTGTCCTTGTTTTTCCAAGCCTTTGAACACATTTTTCTATTTTTATCAACTCAGTTTCGGTCAGACGGAGATTCAAACTTTTATTTCTGGCTTCTCCTTGTTTAGGAGGACGTCCCATTTTCGGACTCATATTCTTCACTTTACTTTTGCCCTTGCAAATGTAATATATTTTGCGGTCGCAAAAGTCAAGAGGGAAAATAAAAAAACATTTCTATCCAATGAAAAAGTGCCTCAGCCTCACGCCTTGATTGGTCTCTCAAGACCATATATCACTTTTCTAAAGGACAAAATTTATGCGTTTTCTTCGACATTAAATTTCTCCTTTTATCTTCATAAATTTTATGATGATAATCCATTAAATAAACACGAAAAACTTGTCTAATAGAATCATATGTTCCTATTAACCTGACCGAGCCCTCAAATCCTATTTGATAAATATATTCTCCTTCAAAAACTTGCTGTATAAAATCATCATAATTTTTATCTCCATCGTACCGTAATAACTCCTCCTTAATACATCGTACAACCAATTCACGGGTTTTCCCCTCTACTAAATGGCAATGCTTCATGCCTTTGTCCCGAATCAAATCTTTATGGAAATCCTTTGTAGAAACTTTGCATATTAATTCCCTTATCGACTTGAATATATCCAAAAAATCATGCTCATTTTGACAAAAATTCATAAAATTTCCACAATTTATTGCATAATATAACCCCTCAAATGATACATCAATGGCAAATCCAATACCATTATATTTGAAGGGCTTCTCACTAATTTTACCTGTTTTTATTAAATTTTGTTTATGCTTATCATTAATAACCTTTTTCTTCATACATCAATCCTTGAAGAATAGCAGTCAAATATATCCTTATCACTTAAAACACAGGTACAAGGTTCAAAACGTGAATAGTTTTCCCTTGCATTTATCCAAGGTTTTTCTTGATGACTTATACTTTCAAGTTCATTCGCACTAAAGCTTCCATACACACCCCATACATCATCTAAAATATCTTTTACATCATTAGACAAAAGAGGTGGTTCTTCACTTTCTTTGATTTCATCGTAGCCAAATGACTTATATTTCTTATAAAGTTCCGGAAATACCGGACCATGTACCCACGCTTCCGGTCTTTCATCAAAAAGCCTATTATCTAAATGATTCCTATCTTCATTCATAAGAGTTAAAAACCAAGCATAGGCGTAATAGACTATCTTCTGCATTTTCTTTGGCGACATAGGTGTTATCTGTAAATAATAATTAGCTATGTCAAAAACACTGTACATAATCAACACCCCTTTCTTACGTTTTTAATTTTACCACCTTATGTTACTATTCTACCCGAATAACACCACAGCGTCAAACAACACCATCAAAAAAGCATCCGTTAAGGTGCTGTAATTTACAGGAGCCCATGAACATTAAGTACACAGGCTCTTAACTAAGGAGGAAAATATCTTTCCATATTTTCACACTACCATAATAACACCTTTTATAGTGAATTATAATGAACTTTTGTTAACTCTTTTTCCAAATCTTACAATGCCTTGCCATGCAGTTTATATATCCACCGTATTGTATAGTTTATTTCAACAGCAATTTGCTCCCACGTCTGTCCCAATATGTAATGCCGGTATAAAATACACAGGCAATCATTATCATGTTCTTGATGGATAAGGGCTTTTGCCTTTTCACACAACACAATTAAATCATCCCATGCTTGATTGACCTTTTCCACCTGTCGTTCCAACTTCTCCACAATCTGTCAAGAGTGGTGAGATGATTCGCTTGTATCTTATCCTCCAGTTGCGGACTGGATATTGCTATATGCTCTACGTCTTAGATCTTCCAATTCCTGTTCGTAAGCTCTTAATAACTCGTCTTGATTACGGACACTCTGCAGAAACTCTTTAACCGTCATCTTTTCTACCAAATATGTATTTTCAAGAAACCCCCACTGCATGAATACCATTTTCTGCACTTGATCTCTATGACCTGTCTGTCATCTTCATACGCCACTTTGTTCAGTGCATCCAGTACCACTTTTAGGATATTATCTATTCCGGCTTTTTGTCAGGACTGTTAATATTCTGTTCACAGTCCAGTCGCTTTCTTTGCGTGTATGGTTTCGGTATTTTGAAATACGCGTCTACCGTTATCCCAGCATAGCTTCCATCGGGAATCATTTTCCCACCGGTAGCAAGAAACGATTGCTGAATCTCTTTTTCATACTTTGCCGTCTTAACCGGAGTATATATCGTTCCGCTCCGTCTGCTGCACCGCGGTCTTGCTTTTTCCCTTCGGCTCTCCATCAACGATACATTCCATGTCTCTCTTTTTTGATTGACTGTTCTTTTGACTGGTTATAATTTATAAGCATTTATACCAAGATTTTGTGTCAGGGGAGAAGAAAAGAGAGATTTTCAAATCTCTTTTCCCTCACCCACAACAACCGGTCCAAATTCAAGTCTTACATTTACTATATCAGCAATGCCCGCGCCATAATTTCATCGTCCGACATGTTATCAGAACCATGAATATATCCACCGGTCTTCCTTAATTCTCATTCTGGCATACTCACTCCACCTTCCTCATTGAACAAGGAATAAACTTCAAAATCGTCCAGTACAGATTAGGGCATTCCAACTTTTCTACCACTATGGATATATACTCCCATGTAACCCCCGGCATGGATTATGACGCTGCACAATTGGCAGCAAAAATAGTGAAATAAAATTGACCGCAAAATAAAAAAAGACAAAATGCACTCTCTCATGAGTGCATTTTTTGTGCAAAAGTGTTGCACTAAAAGCAAAATTGATGAAAACTTTAGGCAAAACTAAAACCCCCGATAGTAGATTTTACTCGATACTATCGGGGGTTTACATGGTGCCGGAGGTGGGACTTGAACCCACACGATATTGCTATCGGCAGATTTTGAGTCTGCTGCGTCTGCCATTCCGCCACTCCGGCATATGCTGACGGGAATTATATTATCACATATAGAGCCGTTCAGTCAATAAATGCTCTTGTTATTCTTTCAATATCTTTTAAATCACTTTCATGTGTTTGGTTCCATTGGATCGGCGTCACTGTAATAAATCCTTTTCTTGCCCAACAAACATCGGTATTTTCATTTTCCACCATCAAAGGTCTTCCACTCATATAAAATTCCATGCTTTCTTTGTCTTTTTTATCCTGTTTTATGACATTTGTATATTGCTGCACACCCAACGGCACTACTTTTACATAATTCCAATTCATCTTTTCAAACTGCATAAACGGTATGTTTAAATTTAAAATGCCTTGGTATTTATTTTTTATAAAATATTTCCGTACCGTTTCTTTAGTAAATTCAGCCGCTTTAATAAGATAGTCTGCATTTTCCGACCGCTCTGTCGATACTGCCATGGCGGGAACTTTTGAAAAAATCCCTTCTATCGCTCCCGCTACCGTCCCGCTGTAAAGGCAATCACTCCCGGTATTAAGTCCGCAATTCATCCCAGAGAGAATTAAGTCGGGCTTGTCATTTTTCAGACAGTATTCAAAAGCTAGCTTACAGCAATCCGCCGTTGTCCCTGACAAAGAGTATACTTCTATATTTTCTCCATAACTTTTTTGATGTTTCAGATATAACGGTTTCCGTAATGATAACGATCCGGAACATGAGCTCATTTCCGTTTCAGGGGCAATGACTGTAATTTTTGCTATTTCAGATAAGCTGCATGCAAGAAACCGGATCCCTTTGGCTGAGAATCCGTCATCATTCGTCAAAAAAATGTGCATTTATTCAATTTCCTTCTTCCGTGTCAAAGAGGCAGCTTCAAACTGCATGCTTCTTGTATGTATGGTGTGTACCCATTTCTTTTCATGGCGATGAATCCATCCCAAAAAGGTAACCGGTATCCATGAATACATAAACACAGGATAAATCAGCCAATATAAGTATATCTTTATCGGCACTTCAATTTGCAAAAGAACCGCCAGCGGTAAAATGTACTGAATCGTCCCCAAAACACTCCAAAACTGTTTCGGCACAAGCACATCATTGTAAAGTATAACGGTAAAGCATGGATAATAAATATTTATGTATGTCATCACTAAATAAAACGCGGACAGAAGAAGAAAGTAATTCTGCAGAAGTTGCATAATCCCGTCCAGAATCATGATGCTGTGACGTTTAATTCCCTCTTTCAACAGAATCGGAATATAGCGTTCAGAGCAATCGAACTGTCCTTGTGCCCAGCGTTTTCTCTGTTCCCATGATGCCATAAATGACAACGGTTTTTCATCATAAATGATGGCATCATGAACCCAGCAGGTACGAATTCCGTGAGAAAGACATTTCATCGAAAATTCCATATCTTCTGTCAGGCAGTCACAGCCCCATCCGAATTCTTTTACAATATCTGCGGAAATACACATGCCGGTTCCTCCAAGACAAGAAGAGAGGCCTATATTATACTTCCCCAAATGCCAAAGATGATTGACCGTCCAAAAAGCTATGGCAAATGTACCGGACACCCATGTGTCGACAGGATTCTTCGCAGAAAGATATCCTTGCAAAACTTTTTGCCCTTTCAAAAGTCTTGTATTCATGACGGATAAAAAATCAAGATGCACCAAATTATCCGCATCAAACACGCAAAAAGCATCATATGGTTTGCCTGTTTTAAATATTTCAGGGAATGCCCAGTCCATAGCATAGCCTTTACCTGCCAACTCTTTATTAAATCTCTGCAATACATGAGCACCGTGTTTTTCGGCAACATCAGCCGTTTTATCTGTACAATTATCCGCAATCACATACACATCGTACAATTCTTTCGGATACTTTAAAAGATTCAGGTTATCCAGCAAATCCCCCAAGACAGCTTCTTCATTATGTGCCGGCACCATAAGAGCAAATTTGCTTTTAGGAGCAGCTATTTTTTTCTCTTTTTTATGCCACATTCCAAATAGGGCAATGACTGTGTAATAGATGGTGAACCAAGCCACGACCAATTGAACGGGGATCATAATAAGATCCAAAGGACAGCTCATATCAGATATCATCCTCTGTTATATTTTTTCTACGCATTCTACGCACTTTCCGTCTACGATTAAGGTAGGTGTTCATGATTCCAAACATGATATAGGAAGTACAAAGTGCCGCTGCCCAGATGGGCCAGTATATGATTGTACAAACAATAAAAAAGCCGAGACAAATCAAAAATGCATTTAAATGAAGCTGATCGGCTCCGGCTCCTTTATTATCCGGATAGTGGATTTCACTTACCATCAGAAATGCAAGGAGCAGCACAAAAACCATGGCCGCCCAGTTCCATATTTTAACTCCGGACAGTACATAGCTTGCAATAATAACCCCTACAGTAGGACAGGGAAGACCTTCAAAGTAACCGTGAACTGCATTTACTTTGACATTAAACCGTGCCAGTCTAAAGGCGCAAAACGTTCCCAACAGCGCGCAAGGTACAAATCCCAACGCCCCTAATTCCTTCAGCTGGTAAGAATACATCAATGCGCCGGCAGCAATGCCGAAAGAAATATCATCAGAAAGAGAATCCAGCTCTACACCCATCGGTCCTGCCGTGTGCAACGCTCTGGCGACACGACCGTCCAGGGCATCTGCTGCCATAGCAATCAATATGCAAATGGCTGCCACATGATATTCGCCAGAAATGGACATCATGATAGACAGCCCTCCAAAAAGAGCATTTGTCGCCGTTACTCCATTGGCAATCCATGATTTATTCATTTTTATTTAAGCCTCCCTACCACAGTCAACCCTCCGCGAACGGTATCGCCTTTCTTGACACAAATATCCACATCACCGGGTATATAGAGTTCTGTACAGGAACCGAATTTAATCATGCCGTAGAGTTCTCCTTTTTTTAAATAATCTCCCAGGTTTTTCCAAGAAACAACACGGCGTGCTAAAATTCCTGCAATCAAAATGACTAAAATTTTTCTATGTTTCCCCTCAATCCCGATAGCACCCCGTTCATTTACAAACCCTACTTCTTTTTCATACGCCGGCAAAAATTGTCCTTGTGTATATGATTGATACTTAATCGTTCCTTCCATAGGCGACCGGTTGCAATGCACATCAAATATAGAAAGAAAAATAGTAATTTTGTGGCACTTGCTCCCCAGATACATATCTTCTTCTACATTTTCGGATACATCCACCACCGTGCCGTCAGCAGGAGAAACAATCGTATTTTCTCCCTCCGGGATTTTATTGTTTCTCCGGGGACACCGAAAGAAGTAAGTGAAATAGCCGGCAAGTACAAAAGGCAACACCGCCAGTTTTATCATCTCAAGATAGGAAAGCAATATTGCCAAAAACAGCATCCCGCCGATGAACGGATATCCTTCAGGTAATATAATCGGTTTTTTCAGCATAAGTGATTTTTATTTTCCTTTTTCCATTTTTTTACTGCGATCATAAACTTGGGCAAGGCAGACATTCTGGTAATTCTGCCCGGCTGTAAGTACAAGCGGTATGCCCATTCCAAGCGATTCTTTTGCATCCACAAAGGCGCTCTTTTAAGATTTCCCGCCATAACATCAAAGACTCCGCCGACCCCCATACCCATGAGCGGCCCCAATTCTTCCTTATGGTGCCACAACCATTTTTCCTGCTTGGGTACACCCATTCCGCACAGCAAAATTTTAGTACCCTTTTCTTTTATTTCATTTATAATCTGCTTTTCTTCCTGTGCATTAAAATACCCGTCATGAAGCCCTGCCAAAGGAATCTTTCCGTTTCTTTCGGAGAACCGACAGATTGCCTTTTCCGCAACACCGGGAGCTCCTCCTAAAAAATAAACGGGCCAGTTTTTCCGGATTGCCAGACGTAAAAGTTCTTCCGCATAATCCGCTCCCGCTACTCGTTCAGGAAAAGGACAGCCGAGTACATCCCCCGCCCATAAAATCCCTGCGCCGTCAGGCACAACAAGACTGCACCGGTTAAGAATATTAAACAGCTCTCCATCTTTCTGTGCCGTCATGACCATTTCAGCATTCGCTGTTGCTACCACATGCGTTTTTTCCGAACGGATCATTTCTTCTGCACACAGCAATGCTTCTTTCATCGTTACTGCATGTATGCGGACATCTAAAACCAAATGCGAAATATATTGATTACTCATTAAAAAGCAGGCTCCACTAAATCATCTGCAACAAATCAATGAATTTCCATCTGTTGCTTGTATGCATTTCTTTATCAAAAGACATCGTGAATCTATTGTTTTAATGCAAACATTATACCATATATAGATATTCTCATCTATAAAAGTAATAGGGATTCACAAAACAAAAAGGCTCAATAATCACTGATTTCCATAAATTTTATCAAAAAAATGTCCTCCAAAACGATGACGCAACTCTTCCTTCACGTCAAAACCCCGTTTTACCGCCGTTTCGGCTTCTTTTTTTGCAAGTTCCAGTAGTGACAAGTCCCTCACAATATCCGCCACTTTCAAATCAGGCATTCCATGCTGGTGGTATCCGAAAAATTCTCCCGCTCCTCTGAGTAATAAATCTTTTTCCGATAACAAAAAGCCGTCCTGTATGTCACACATCAGCTGCAATCGTAATCTTGTTGTTTCATTTTGATTATCCGAGTATAAAATACAATACGCCTGTGAATCACCCCGCCCTACACGACCCCGCAGCTGATGCAGCTGACTCAGTCCAAAACGGTCTGCACCATATATAAACATAATCGTTGCATTGGGGACATTTACACCCACTTCAATAACAGAGGTTGCCACCAATAATTGTAACTTCTTATGATAAAAATCATCCATGACTTTTTCTTTTTCCATATTTTTCATTCGTCCGTGTATCAAACCTACGCCAAACTGCGGAAATATTTTTTCTTTAAGGTTTTTATACACGGAAACGGCAGCCGCCAAGTCTTGTTTTTCACTTTCGTCCACCAGCGGACACACCACATACACCTGATGCCCTTCTGCTATTTCTTTCTCCATAAAACGAAATATGCGTGAAAGCATTTCATGTCCGACCGCATACGTCTTCACCGGTTTTCTACCAGGCGGAAGTTCCTTAATCGAGGATACATCAAGATCTCCATACACGGAAAGCGCCATGGTTCTCGGAATCGGAGTTGCCGTCATAATGAGTACATGCGGCATTTCCCCTTTATTTTCCAGTGCCCGCCTTTGTTTTACACCAAACCGATGCTGTTCGTCAGTGATAACCAATCCCAAGTCAGAAAAAAGAACATCTTTTTCAAGGAGTGCATGTGTTCCTATCAAAATATCCATATCTCCGCGCTGAAGTGATGCCAACAGTTCTTTTCTTTCTCCCGATTTAGTTTGTCCTGATAAATACCCGACATTGACGGACAATCCTTCGAATATTTTTTGAAATGTCACAAAATGCTGCGCCGCCAAAACTTCCGTAGGTGCCATCAGGACTCCCTGATAACCGTTTTCTACAATTTTTGCAAGAGCCAGTGCAGCCACCGCCGTTTTGCCGCTCCCCACATCGCCCTGCACCAAACGCTGCATTGGGATTTTCCCTTCCATATCATCTTCTATATCCGCAAATGCCTGTTTTTGTCCTTTCGTCAAGGGAAAAGAAAACTTCTCTATCACTGCACGAACCAACTTCCCGGAAGGCATGCATTTAATACCTGCTGTTTTTTCTTCTCTGTTTTTCCTCAGAAGTTGTAAGCCTGCCTGCATATAAAACAACTCTTCATAAGCTAATCTTCGTCTGGCTGTCTTCTGCCTGTTCCAATTTTCCGGACGATGCATGATTCGGATCGCATCCATACGACCCGGAAATTTTTCTTTGATCAATGTATCTTTCGGTAAATTTTCCGGCGCGTCTTCTATTTTATCCAATGCTGAAGAAATCATATTCCGCATTTGGTTCATCCTGATTCCTTCCGTCAAGGAATACACGGGAACGAGTTTCTGAAAATCCCCGAGCTTCTCAGGTAATACCGATTCCGTATCGGGATTTGATATCTGCCATTTCCGGTAGTTATATTCTATTTTTCCATAAGCCAGAATATATTCTCCCTGTACAAATTGCTCCTTTTTCCAAGGCTGGTTAAAATACACAAGATGAACTGCTCCGGTACCGTCAACCAATGTGACCGTCAAGATAGACATATTTCTGCGGGGATACACTTCTTTACTTTCCAAAACTCGTCCGTAAACAGCCGTTTCCATTTCATATTCCAAATTTTCTATTTTCGTAATCCGTGTCCAATCTTCATATCGTCTCGGATAAAAAGTAATCAAATCTTCCACCGTATAAATTTGTAATCTGCTTAACTTCTCTTTCATTTTAGAACCCACACCGCTTATTTCGGTTACGGAATCAGATAATTTCATCAAGAATCTCCCTTGGATAATTACGGATTTTCTTCATATAAATTCTCCCGGACTGCCCGGGAAAATACTTGCCTAAGAAAATATTTTATGATATATTATGAATGTTGCAATTACGGAAGTGCAAGGAGGTGTAGCACATGGCTAATTATTGTGAAGTTTGCGGAAAACATACCGCCACGGGATTCAACGTTTCTCACTCCCATCTGAAAACAAAGAGAACCTGGAAGCCCAATATTCAGAGAGTTCGTGCATTGGTGGACGGAAAGGTTAAGAGAATGAATGTCTGCACTCGTTGCCTTCGTTCTCATAAAGTTAACAGAGAAGTTTAAATGAAATAACCGGTTATCCGCCGGTTATTTTTATTTTCTCCTTCCCTCCATGATGCCATATTCAGAATCCGAATAAGTATATCCCCGAATCCTATACTTTTGAAAAGAGAGATTTCCAAAATGAAATCTCTCTTTTTATAACTGATCAGCAAAATTTTTAATGATAACAATCGGTGTTTTTTGATTGTCATTCCCAAAAGGATTATCTATCAGAATTTGTGCAATTCTCTGCGGATCAATTCCCCGGCTCTTTCCCAAAACAGCGGCGCGTTTCAAATCGTTAACATCTGCCACAACGGCGCCGTAAGCCCCTGTCGCATTTTTTATATCTTCACATACCCGGTCTGCATCAGCAGGGCCGTAAACAATACATTTATCAAAAGGCGGCATTGTCCCTGTAACATCATCAATCAGAGACGCCTGTCGGCAACGAGCATAAAAAACGCCCGGTTTCCCCATCATTTTGGAAACTGCACCAAGAAAGAACGAATAAAGCATATTCCATTTCCCTTCTTCTTCCATAGCAGCCTGCATGCCGTAAATGCTCGCCATAGATCCCGCCCCCGGCACAAACCGGTTCATCAGACGAGCCTGCCAGCAAACATGAAGCTCTTCCGGACGTATATATCGCCCCTGTGTAATGGCCAAAACGGATTCTGCAACGCAAACAATATCACGGCTTGTAATATCTTTTCCCGCATATTGCAATATGGCCTCCACTATCTGATCTTTATCCGTCAATATTTTGGTATGCACCGGTATTAATTCCAATCCAGCCATTATTTTCTCACCCCCGATGTATATTGATAAAGCGCTGTCTGCAAGTCTTCCGACGTGAGCACAATTCTGGTTTTGTCATAGTAGTAATCACTTCTTGCAACCACTTGGTATATCACATCCATCGCCATATCCGGAAAATCCTCAAGATCACGGAGTATATTTCCTGATTTTCCGTCCAGTTTAATTCTGATTAAAAACACTTTCGGCTTTCTGATCTGCATAATGAAAGCCTGCCAATAATTATCATTCCGCGGTTCATCCGCTGCAGTAAGCGTTGCCGACACGGTCGCTCCGTCATATTGTTCATAAGGCAAATAGGTACGCACAAAAGCATCCATAATTGTGCCAATCTGCCTCCCCACATTGATAATAGGCAGAGTATACGACAAAGTAACGCTGCCCATCTCCATTTTTTCCACTTGTAACGGCGACATTTTCGTTTTTAAAACTTTTAAATGACAATCTCCTTTGATAAAGGCAATGATCCAATACATAACAAACCCGAGGCAAACCAAAAAAATTAAAAACGTGATACCCTTTAGAATCATAATTCCCATACACTGACACTCCTTATAAGACGATATCTTTTAAAACAGATTCTTCCCCAAAATTCCTCTTCACAAGTGCTGCCGCTTTTTCTTTATTTTTTGTAAAAAAGAATTCATTTTTGCCCGGTTTTTCTGACAAAGCATTCTTTT
The DNA here is from genome assembly GCA_900547785.1 of uncultured Dialister sp. Taxonomy (GTDB): domain Bacteria; phylum Bacillota; class Negativicutes; order Veillonellales; family Dialisteraceae; genus Dialister. Next base: position 7,670 of record URIB01000011.1, on the reverse strand, counting down.
CCCGAAGCACCTTCATGGCATTCGTAACCGTACTTTCTGCCGGATCAATCAATCTGACCTGCGGCAATACTTCCTTAAACAAGGAAGCCGCTAAAGGGTAATGGGTACAAGCTAAAACTGCCGTATCTATATCATGGGCTCCACAACTCTTGACAGCCTCCCGGATCATTGCCAGGCACTCTTCTTCGGGTACGCCGTATTCAATCGCTTTGGCTAAGTTTTCAAGAGGAATTTCAATAATCTCCTGCGGAAATTTCTTCTTTTGGAAATGCTCTTTGTGACGGTGACTCCGGATGGTAGCGGTGGTTGCAAATATCCCCAACTTTTTAGTATCTTCCGGTATCGGTATATCTAAATTCATACCTATGATCGGCACCGGTGCAGCATAATACAACGGTGAAACATTAAAACTGATGGTATTACAAGCAATTAAAATCATTTTTACATGGTTAGACAGAAGAAACTCTTTCATCTCCTCCGCAAAGGTTTCTATCTCCTTTGCCGTTCGTTCTCCATAAGGATTTCTGGCCGTATCACCGATAAAAACAATTCTTTCTGTCCCGTATTTTTCATAAAGCACCTTAGCAACGGTAAGCCCTCCTATCCCGGAATCCATAATTCCAATAGGACGGTTATCCATTCTTTCGATCCTCTTTAGAAATTTCCATCAATTTTGACAGCCGTTCCGCCGGCATCCTTGCGATTTTACCCGTTTCCATTTTTGTGTAAGTTCCCACCGTTCTTCCCGTTGTCAGTATTTCTCCGGTATCCTCTCTGACCACTTCATACTCAAACACCAATTTAGCCCGGTCCACTTCCCGAAGATATGTTTTTACCAGGATAATATCATCATAGTGTGCCGATTTCATATATTTCACATGCACCTCAACAATGGGAAATACGATTCCTTCTTCTAACAAATCATTCAGGCACACTCCGCCCTTTCTCATATATTCGACACGAGCTTCTTCAAACCAATTCAAATAATTCCCGTGATATACAACACGCATCCCGTCCGTTTCATAAAAACGGACTCTTTTTTTCAATACATACATAGCATTCCTCCATATGTATATACTACTACAATTGTAAGGAAGTTTACAGTCGCACTTTAAAACTATCCGAACATTACATATTTCGGCATTCCCACTTTTCCCTATATCGCATATACTATAAGGAAATAAGGAGGAATGTATGGCATCCACACTGATTTGTCATATCTGCGGACAAAAACTCGTTCTGTTTGATTCCTGTATAAAAAGAAGGCACGGAAAAGTACGATGCACTCGTTGCGGCGCTCCCGTGTCTTATGACTTGGACAGCCGGAAGATACAGAAATCCGGATTTTGGGCTGCCAAGGAATGCCCTTTTGATATTTCTGCCAAAAACAGAATGCTTGCCCGATTAAAACCCGACAATCTACAAAACACTTGGCAAGAGCAAAAGAACCCTTTCCATGCAAAAGCGGGATTTGAGAAATTTGATCTGAAAACCGGCACTGTTACAAAATCCGATTCCAGAAGTTTAAAAAGGCCTCTCCCGAAAACTCTTGTGACTTCTTCACAAACGCACAAAAAGCATCTCTCTGTAAATTTGCCAAAAGTTTCTTATAAAAAAACTACCGTCTCTTCGTTCAAACGGATATCAAAAATTTCTTCATTTTGGCAAAAAATCAAAAAAATTTGGTCTGGAAAAGCAAAATAAAAGCTCCTGTTGCACTATAAACAGGAACTTTTATTTTGCTTTATTTTCTTCCCCGGACCCAGGGATGGTTGGTTCTTCTAAAGTGCCATCTCCGCCGTTTCCAAGGGCTTACCGTATACATAATGAATCCGTCTTTTTGTGTTTCGTGTAAATGAACTACGGAAGGAACAGGTTTTGTTTTCTTATTCTTCAGAAATATCTGTAGAAGTTTTTTTAGATTTTCCAGAAGTTTCAACTGTTTCTCCTTTGGCTTCCGCTTGTTTCCGGGCGCCCCGTTCCTCGACTTTTGCCCGAAAATCTTCCGCATAGTTTTTCACATTTTCTTTCGCTTGGTTGACCATGTTGGTGACCGTATTTTTATATTCGCCGGCTTTGTCATTCATTTTTTCTTTTATTTCTTTTGCCTTATTCTGTGCATTTTCTGCTTGAGCCAGCGCCTCTTCTCTCAGTTTATCAGTTTGCACTTTCGCTTCTTTCAGATGTTCTTTTGCCTGTTCTTTCATTTCTTCCGACTTTATTTTCGCCTGTTGTGCATGAATTTCCGACTGCTCTTTCAGTTCGTTTCTTTTTTTCTCCAGTTCCTCCATATGCTCTTTCGCCCGGATTTTCATTTCTTCCGCTTTTTTCTTGGCATCTTTCTTGAACTCTTTAGCCTTTACTTTAGCAATCGCCTGTAAATCTTTAGCCGCTTTTTCCGCAGTCTCTTTTGCAACTTCTGCAGCTCCTAATGTCGTATACTTGGCTTTTTCAATCTGTTCCTCTGTCATTCCCACTTTTTTCAACACTTCCGTGAGCTGCCCTCCCAGCTCATTGAAAGTATGAATGAATTGTCCCGATAGTTTATCAACCGTATCATGCGCTTTATCAGGATAAATTTCATTGATTTTATTTTTTACCGCTTTCGTGAAATCTTCCTTTTCATCGCCTAATGGAATATCCTTATTCGGATCTTCCTTAATTTCTTCAGCCAACTTGCTGCCCTCTTCTCTTCCTTCTTCAAATATTTCTTTATAAGGTCTTGTATCATCAGGCATCCCGTCTTTGATCCATTTGACAGCGGCTTTTCCCACTCCATAGGTCACTGAAACGGCAACGGGTACCTGTATAAAAGGAAGCGGAAGTAATGTAGCAATCGTCGTCCCCACAACAGTAGCTCCTAATGATCCGATAAAAGATAATACCGCTTTCTGGGGAATATCCGATCCGTAAACACTTCCTATTTTAGAAATCATATATACTTCATTGGCAATTAAAGAAACCGTTCCGAGCAGAGGTGCCACCACAATCACACCGGCACGTGCCGCTCCCCAACGAATTAAGCTTTCCGCTTCTTTATCACGGTCATCAATAACAGTGACCTCGACGCCTGCTTCCACTGTTTCTTCCTGCATTTCATCCATAGCTTCCGCCTGTAATGTATCCTTTACTTCCTCTGAAGCATTTTTCTTTTTTTCTTTACTCATCATTTTCGCCTGTCCTTTCACTATACTCAAGAAACTGTAATTCTTTCTATGTATTTATTATACTAAATATTCTGTCATTTATCTATTATTTTTTGACCCGGAGTATAGTCATGCGTTCTTTATAACAATCCTGACATCTGTCTATGTCCTGCGCCGCTCTGTTTTAACGGTAACCAATACTGAGAAAAGCCGAAATGATTGCACAATCATAAACATACAAAAAGAGCCGCTGCTAAAAGTCAAACGGCTCTCTGCATTATTTCATATGTTTATTCCGGATCGATGATAAATGACAAAGATGAGAAATATTTCTGCGTTGTATGTTCGTCTTCTTTATCTCCCGCCACTTCTACGCCGACCACATTCAACCCGTTTGCGGAAACGGTAACGGTTGCATATCCATTTTCATCAGTCGTAGATTCATTCGTTAAATCATTGATAACATCTTTGATAAGCGGTGCATGGGCATAGGGCTGTCCGTTTTTATATACACGGATTTGATAGGTGTCCCCTTTACGCAATGTCAACGGATTGACGCTCGGCACAATTTGAATCGGCACATTATAAATACCGCCGGGCATTACTTCATCACTCCAGTAGTGTACATTCCATTTGATTGCATGTGTTGTTTTCACTGCATCAGCTACCTGACTGAACATCGCTTCATGGGTCGTACCTGCTGCATCTTTGGTAAAGTATCCGTAATCAAAAAACGTCACCGTTACTCCCAAATGATCGTCCGGCACAACAGCCACATGATCCTTATAGGTCATTGTTTCTATGTCCATGGAAGAAAAATTCTTGTCATACGCTTCCACCTTTGTGACACATGAGGGCTTGTAAGCATTATCTCCAGGTCCTTCTCCAAGCACTAAAGCTTTTTGATCGAGACGATTTGCAAAGAAAACGCCATGCGCGAATGCAGACCCGGCTACACAAGAAGCAGCAAGAATACCTGCGCACAGAGCTGTCAAATAAGTTTTTTTCATGAGGATTCCTCCATTCTATAATAAATGCCGTTTCATTATTTGAAACCACATTTATTATAGAACATTTTTAATTTTATTTCAAATTTTAATTATTTATTTTTAGCTTTTTGTTAATTTTACCAATCTGTCAAACCGCCATCCACAGGTAAAACCGCCCCGGTCACAAAAGATGATTTTTCAGACAAAAGAAATGCAATAACTTGCCCCACTTCTTCAGGCTTTGCAATCCGCATCAAGGGATACCAATTCTCCATCTCCGCTAATGTTCCTCCATAAGTTTTCAGTTGCCGTTCTAAAAGCGGTGTTTTTACATCGCCCGGACAGACAACATTGGCCCGAACTCCATCAACAGCAAGTTCCAATGCCAATGAACGGGTAAAAGCGGTTACCGCACCTTTCGTTGCACTATATATACTTCCTTGGACATTTCCCCGAAGGGCCGCGTCGGAAGAAACGGTGACAATACTTCCGCCCGGTCTTTTCAAATAAGGCAATGCCGTCTTTATGAACTGTATCGTTCCAAACACATTGGTATCAAAAAGCTCCTTGATTTCTTCATCTGCCATATATTCTAAAAGACTCTCTTTATAAATGCCGGCGGACGATATAACTCCATAAAGATCCCCCAAGTCTTTTATCAGCAAGAATGCCTGATTGATTTCTTTTTTCTTCCTTATGTCACAGGAAACAAAAAAACTGTTTTTGACTTCCGATTCCGCCTGTTTTCCTCTTTTTTTATCCCGCCCGAGAAGAACTGTTTTCCAACCCTCGTCCGACAATATCTTTGCTGCCGCCAGGCCGATTCCTGATGTCCCGCCGGAAATAACCGCCACTTTATTTTTGTTCATACCGACTCCTAATGTAATAGTGAAGATACATAAACAAATTCAATTCCTTCCGATTGCAGAATCGGTACCATATCACGGAATGCGGCGGCTGTATGAGGACGGCAATGTCCGATTATGATATAATTTCCCCGTTTTTTTGCCCGTTCTGCCCCTTCTCTAATCATGGCACGAATTTCCGCCTCATCAGATGAGTTATCCACAAATAAATCATTTCTGGCATACGGCACCCCGAATACCGGTGCCGCCTTATCTGCTTCCGTCGTTGTATTGGTATGGCTGTCAAAAAAGAACAGCCCCCGATGGGATAATTCTTCCATCACAATACTCATGACCCGGTAGTCTGCCGTCGCTTTCGATCCCTGATGATTGTTGATTCCTGCCGCTTGAGGAATTTGCGAGAGTGATTCGCTGAGCATTTTTCGGATTTCATCATCGCTCATAGAAACTAAAATAGTTTTATCTTCCATTCCTGCTCCGGATACCGGCTCCATCGGCTGGTGCAAAATAACGGGCATCCCATGGTTTTCCCATTCAGCTGCCGCCTCAGAAGTGTGAAGTTTATTAGGCATGACTGCCAATGTAAAGGGTACTCCTATATTTTGATAAACTCTCTGTGATTCCAGATCCAAGCCGGCATCATCAATGACAACAGCCAAACGGCCTGTTACAGGATGTACTTTGCCGCCGGAATCCTCTTCCCGTATCGGATCTTTCTTTATCAAAGACGGATTTCTTTGTAATGTTTCCGCCTGTTTTTTTCTGATTTTTTTATCTTGTTCTTCCACATTTTCAGCGGCTGCGTATTTTTCTTTCTTTCCTGTTATCGTATTCATAATTTTATCAACCACTGAATGTTCTTCTTGTTCAGCCGGTTTCACTTTTTTATCTATAACAGATTCTTTGTTTTTCTTTTCCCCATGATGTATGACCGTATTGGCTGACACATCATACAGTGCTTCTCCCCATGGGTGATTGACCGTAAAAGCCGCTATCGAAACAATAATTAAAAAAAACAGCAAGCTCAAAAACAGATGTCCGCCGTTCTTTTTCCCTTTCCCATTCCGACGTTTTATGCTCCGACTCTTGGACGGTGTTCTTTTTTTATATGCCATGGCTATCTCTCCATTATTTTTTCTTCATTATATCAAATCCGTCATGTATGATTCAGATTCTCTTTAATAAATATATCGTTTTTATGAAATGCTATAATGAAAAAGAAAGAAGGGATATGTATGAAACTTGTTGTCATTAATAAACTCACGAATCAATGGATCTCCGATTTACAGGCTTCCGTTCCTGGTTGCGTTGTAGAAAGTTACCCGTCCCCGAAAGACGCGCTTCCTCATGTTTCAGATGCGGACGCTATAGCCATGTGGGGTTTCCAGAATGCGGAACCTATTTTAAATGCAGCTCCGAACGTCCGTTGGATTCATTCGCTTTCTGACGGTGTGGAACGGCTTTTATCTCCGTCCATGCTTGAACGTCCTGTCATCTTAACTAATTCTCACGGTATCCACGACCGGACCGTCGCCGAACACACAATGGCACTTCTCCTGGGATTATCCAGACAACTTCCTCAAGCCGTCCGCCAACAGAACGCCAGGACATGGAAACGACCCAAAAGCTTTTCAATTTATAAGAAAACGATAGTTATTGTGGGCTTTGGCGGAATCGGACGGGCCATTGCACAAAGAGCAAAAGGTTTTGAAACAAAAATTCTCGCTGTGAAAAAACACATTTCCGAAGAATTATTCGCCGATAAAGTCTATACCACAGAGGAAATCGATAAAATATTGCCTTTGGCAGATATTGTCATTGCCGCTTTACCTGCCACTAATGATACGGAACACTTTTTCAATGAAGAACGGTTTTCTTTAATGAAAGAGAGTGCCTTTTTTATCAATATTGCAAGAGCTTCCATCGTAGATGAAAATGCCTTGCTCCACGCCTTACAAGAGAAAAAACTGGCCGGTGCCGCTCTTGATGTCTTCTCAAAAGAACCCCTTCCGGAAAATCATCCTTTCTGGTCCATGGAAAATGTGATAATGACGCCTCATGTCGCTTCCTTTACCCCTGATTCATGGGACCGGATTCTTCACCTGCTGAAAGAGAACTTCATTTCTTTTAGCACTGGGCTTCCCTTGGTTAATGAAATCAATAAAGAAAAAGGGTACTGATTTCTCCTTAAAATTTTATTCATGATAAAAGACCCTATCCTGCCGGACACGGTCTTTTGTATTGCATTACTTTTTTTGTAAATAGGTCCGGATTGCTTCACCCAGACGTTTGATTCCTTCTTCAATCACATCATCATCATTATAGGAAAAATTTAAACGGAAATAATTTTTCTTTCCTGATGCGGGGAAGAAACCGTCTCCCGGTACATAAGCAACTTTTCGCTTGACCGCCTCTTTAAAGAGTTCACGGGAATCGCAATTTTCAGGTAATTCTACCCAAAGGAACAATCCTCCATGCGGATAGGTACAATGTATATTTTCGGGGAAATATTTTTTTATGGAATCACACATAATATCACGGCGATGTGCATATAAGCGGCAATTATCCTGCACATGGTCCTCAAAATCATAATTTTTCATATACATCGCCACCTCACGCTGGGTAACCGAAGATCGGAAGAGCGTCGTGTAGGGAAAGAGTGTAGATCT
>URIB01000010.1 GCA_900547785.1 uncultured Dialister sp. | reverse complement strand
ATTTTCGCGTCGCTACGCTCCTAAAAATACAATTCGCTTGCCATCGCTCCTAATTACCACCGCTCAAGAATGACGGCAAGAGTGCTTTTGTTTCTCTATGATGTGCTGATCTGTGTACGCACGCTTGATCCTATCGCCTCGCAGGTTCGGCATCTCTCTATGCTTTTGGGGGAAGCCGACACTGCGGAAGAAAGAAATTATAGTTTTTAATAAACAGTATTCAATGACTTGCCTTGTCTTTCTTGAGGATAGAAAAGCCGGAAATGAAATAGAAATAATAAAAGGGTGTCGTCTTATGGCGGCGCTTTTCGGTGTGCAAAATTCATTTTGAAAATATGAAATTTACGAGTTTCCTGCTTGTGATTTTTTGTTTTTGCGGCGCTTATTGTATTGGTTAGACGTTCCATTTTTGTAACGTTTGTGAATTTTTAATAGAAAACTAATGTGTATTTTCATGAAACAAGGGGATATATGTTTTAGAATAAAAGAACAGGATATGGATTTCCTATTGTTTTTGGAGTGAAAGGAAAAGAAATGAGCGGATTTTTCGGGGCAACTCTTAAGTCTGATTGTGTGTTTGATGTATTTTTCGGTACGGATTACCATTCCCATTTAGGAACGAGAAGAGGGGGGATGGTATTTTTAGGGAAAGAGGGGTTCAACCGTTCCATTCATGATATAGAAAATTCTCCGTTCCGGACAAAATTTGACGGGGATATTCATCATATGCAGGGAAATATGGGAATCGGTTGTATTTCCGACTATGAAGCGCAGCCGCTGATTGTTCGTTCTCATCACGGTACATATGCATTGGCAACAGTTTCGAAAATCAATAATATGGAAGAATTGGCGGACGAAATCATAAAAAAGGGCGGCACTCATTTTCTGGAGATGAGCGGCGGGCGTATCAATGCCACGGAACTTGTCGGAACATTAATTAACCAGAAAGATAATTTGATAGAGGGGATTCATTATGCCCAAGAGCGGATAGACGGCACTTTGGGATTGATGCTTCTCACGGCGGACGGACTTTATTGCGCGAGAGACAAGTTAGGGCGGATTCCGCTTGTTTTGGGAAAAAAGGAAGATGGTTATTGTGCCACTTTTGAATCATCGGCGTATCTGAATCTGGAGTATGAAGATTATAGGGAGTTGGGCCCCGGTGAAATTGTCATCATGACGCCCGATCATGTGAAGACTCTGATGGCGCCGGGGAAAGAAATGAAAATCTGTACGTTCCTGTGGATTTATTACGGATATCCGTCGGCGCGTTATGAAGGGGTTTCCGTAGAAGAAATGAGGTATCGCTGCGGAACGGCGATGGCGAAACGGGACGGTTTCCGTGCAGGTGATGTGGATATCGTGGCGGGGGTGCCTGATTCCGGGATTGCGCATGCCATGGGATATGCAAATGAATCAGGCGTTCCTTTTTCCCGTCCGCTGGTGAAGTATACACCGACATGGGCCAGGTCGTTTATGCCGACGATCCAATCGAAGAGAAATTTAATTGCGAAAATGAAATTGATCCCTATCCATGAATTGATTAAAGGGAAGCGGATGGTTCTTGTGGATGATTCCATTGTGAGAGGAACACAGCTGAGGGAAACGGCGGAATTTCTTTTTGAAAGTGGCGCTGAAGAAGTCCATGCCCGTGCGGCTTGTCCGCCTATTTTATTCGGCTGTAAATATTTGAATTTTTCCCGTTCCAATTCGGAAATGGAACTGATTGCCAGACAGGTTATTGCCGAGGAAGAAGGAGAAGAGGTGGATCGTATCATTTTAGACGACTACGCGAATCCCGATTCGGACAGATATCACAAGATGGTAAAGAAGATTTGCGAAAAAATGGGATTCACCAGTTTGAATTTCAACCGTTTGGACGATATGCTGGCGGCAACGGGACTGGATTCGGACCGGATGTGTACGTATTGCTGGAACGGAAAAGAGTAATGGATACCGGACGGAGACGTAAAGTGTTCATGTAGAGAGGTCGGCGTTTGTGCAAAAGAGTCCCCGGATATTTTGGCGGATTTTTTACAGAAAATTTAGTGATAGGAGAAATAAATGATAGAATTTAAATATGATACCCAATTACTGATCGAGGGGGATGGTTTAGATAAGAAAACAGTCAGTGCGCATTTCAATGAAAAGTTGAAAGGAGATTGCCTGATTGTGGCGCAGACGGGAAATTTGATGAAAATCCATTTTCATACCAACGAGCCGTGGTTTGTTTTGGAATACTGTGCGACTTTAGGTGAAATTTTTGATATCGTTGTGGAAGATATGGACAGACAAAGCCGCGGTCTGCACGGCTGATTCCCTGTATTCCATTTTTTGCCTTGCCTCTTAAGGGGCAGGGCATTTTTTGTGGAAAGAGCGGAAAAGGGGAAGCCGTTTTACGAAAGAAAATAAGCGGCGGAAGTTTGCATTATTTTCTGATAAATACTGATTTTTCCGGCATATTTTGATATACTATAGAAGTATAGAATGATTTGTGCGTCATAAGAAAGCATGAATTTTCTGTGGATATTTCAGTAAGAGGAGTTGCAGCCCATGCATGAACGATTGAAAATCGCTTATTCTTCCCATGCTTTACATATGTTCGGAGCTATCGGCAAAAGGGATATTGTGGATGTTTTCAGCACGGATTTTACCGATGTTTCCGCTGTGGTGATTACCGACAAGGATACAAAGGCTTTGGAAAATCCGAGGATTCATGCGTTTGAAATCCCCGTTTTTTTAATTCTTACGGAATCGGCCCGTGACAGAGCCGAATTGATCGGGCAGGCTTACAGCATTATTGACCCGGAAGACGGGGATAAACATTTATATGCCAGACAGATTGAGGGGGCCGCATTGCGCTATGAAAAAGAGTTGCTTCCCCCGTTTTTTAATCATCTTGTCGATTATGTGGAAAAAGGAAATGCCCAGTTCGATTGTCCGGGCCATCAGGGAGGCGCTTATTTCCGTAAGCATCCGGCGGGACGTGTTTTTTACAATTTCTATGGGGAAAATACATTTCGTGCTGATTTGTGCAATGCCGACGTGGAACTGGGGGATTTATTAATTCATGAGGGCCCCGCACTGGAAGCCCAAAAGCATGCGGCCCGTGTATTTCATGCGGATAAAACTTATTTTGTGTTGACCGGGACGTCCGGCGCGAATAAAGTGGTATTGAACGCGCTGTTGGCGCCGGGTGATATTGTTCTCTATGAAAGAAATAATCACAAGTCGGTCAGTTACGGATCTTTGATTCAGGCGGGAGCGACGCCGGTGTATCTGGAAACGGCAAGAAATCCGTTCGGCTCCATTGGCGGTATTCTTGAACATTGTTTTAATGAAGAGTATATCCGTATGCTTGTAGCGGAACGGGATAAAAAGAAAGCACAGGAAGAAAGACCGGTGCGTTTGGCGGTTATACAGCTGGGAAATTATGACGGCTGCATTTATAATGCCCGGCAAATTGTAGATAAGATCGGTCATCTTTGCGATTATATTTATTTTGACTCCGCCTGGGTAGGCTATGAACAGTTTATTCCCATGCTTCGGGATTGCAGTCCGCTTCTTCTGGAACTCGGACCGGAAGACCCGGGAATTATTGTTTCTCAGTCGGTGCATAAACATCAGGCGGGATTTTCCATGTCTTCCCAAATTCATAAAAAAGATTCCCATATTAAAGGACAGGACCGGTATGTAACCCATAAGCGGCTGAATAATTCATTTATGCTCAGTGCATCGACATCGCCTTTTTACCAGATTTTCGCGTCACTGGATATGAATGCCCGCATGCAGGAAGGCGAAGGCGGGACACTTCTTTGGAAAGAATGTATGGAGCTTGCGGTCAATACGAGAAAAGCGGTTATCCGGAGCTGCAAATATTTGAAACCTATGATTCCGCCGGTTGTACACGGTAAGAAGTGGGAAGAATGGGATACCAGCGAAATTGTCCGGGATATTGCTTATTTTACGCTTGAACCGGGAGGGAAATGGCATTCCTTCCAAGGGTATGGAAAAGGGCAGTATTATATTGACCCGATGAAACTGATGTTTACCACACCGGGAATTGATGTGGAAACGGGACGATATGAGAAGTTCGGCATTCCGGGCATTGTGGTTGCCCAATATCTGAGGGAAAACGGAGTCATTCCGGAAAAATGCGATTTGAATGATATTTTATTTATCCTGACACCGGCGGAATCGAAAACGAAAATGGATAATTTGATTTCCAAACTGGTTCATTTCGAGAATCACATAGACAAAGATACGCCTTTGGTTAAAGTTTTGCCCGCTTTATACCATAAGTACCAGAACCGCTATAACGGCTATACAATTCGCCGTCTTTGCCAGGAGATTCATGATTTCTATAAAGCGAGAAAAGTCAATGTTTTGCAAAAGCACTTGTTCTTGAAAAATTATTTTCCTGAATACAGCATGAGCCCGCAGGAAGCCAATCATGAATTGGTGCGCGGACACGGTGAACTTGTTGACTTGGAAGAAGCGGAAGGACGTGTGGCACTGGAGGGCGCCGTACCTTATCCGCCGGGCGTTATTTGTATACAGCCGGGAGAAAGATGGTCGCAGACGGCGTTACAGTATTTTGAGGCATTTTGCAGTGTGTATAACAAATTCCCCGGGTTCGAGCCGGAACTGCAAGGCGTTTATATGGAAAAAGCCGTTGACGGCACTTATCATGTATATGCCCAGGTATGGAAGAAAGAATATGACAAAACGGTTTGATCAGAGAATGCTTTTTTAAAGAATTTGAACAAAAAGAAAGCCCGCAGATATAGCCTGCGGGCTTTTGAAATATATTTAAATAATTGGAAGATGCATTTAAGCGGCGTTTTTGTTGTCTTCTTTCGCCTTGGACAGGTCGAATTTGTCAGAAGCAAATCCGTAGAGTGTCCAACCGAAGAAGGTAACGATAGCGCCATAGGTCATTGCCTCAAATCCGGAAGCATAGCAAGCGTATAAGCTGTAAATGGAGGCAACTAAAGCAATGAAAGTTGTTGTTTTCAATTCAGAACCCAAATGGCTGGCCGCTTTCATGATAACAATGATGGAAGCCATGCATAAGAGGTAAGGAATGATGTTGGTAATGGTAGCCAAGTTGACTAATGTTTCAAACTGTTCATTTAAAGACGGGCTGATGGTCATAAGACCGAAAAGGGATTGGATGCAGGTGATAGCAACCATACCGGCGATAGGAGCTCCTTTGGAAGTGATCTTCTGAAGGAAAGCCGGGAAATATCCTTCATCGGCGCCGGCTTTAAATACGTTGGCAATGGTAAACTGCCAGCCGAGAAGAGAACCGAAGCAGGAAATAACCATGAGTCCCATAACGATATGACCGGCTGTGCCGCCGAACATATGAGCAAATACCATACCGAACGGTGCGGTGGATGTAAGAAGGTCGGCAGCGGGAACGATACCGAAAATAATGTTTGTTGAAACAATATAGCATGCAGCCGCTAAAAGTGTGCCGCCAAGAACGGCTTTCGGCACATTGACTTCAGGATTGTCAACGGCATCTGCATTGGCGCAGGCGGATTCCATACCGAGGAAAGCCCACAATGTCATTGTAATGGAGTTGGTAGCGGCTTCGCCGAAAGGCATGTCATTGATGTTCCAGTTGGCCATATACATATCCGGCGAGAAGAAGAACCAGCCGACGACGGCAAGACCGATACAAGGAATGATGACGCCCCATACGGTAATGGAAGAAACGCCGCCGGTGTATTTCGGGCCGCCGAAGTTGAGAACGGTAGCCAACCAGAGAACGCCGATGGTGGCAACGGCAGTCATGACCGGATCCAAGGTTGTACCGAGGAATCCGCATCCGTAACCTACAGCGGAAATAGCAATAGCAGTATTGGCAAAAATCAGGGATACGCCATAGGTATAGTTGGCCATGAAGTTACCGGCTTTGCCGAAAGAATATTCAGAGTAGCCACCCATGCCGCCGCCTTTTTTGCTGTACATGCCGCATTTGGCAAATACATAGGCAAGACACATGGAGCCTACAGCGGTAACAAGCCAGGAAACGATGGACAGAGCACCGACCTGGGCAAGTTTGGTGGGGAGCATAATAATGCCGGAACCCATCATGTTGACAGCTGTCAGGATGGTCAGCTGCATAACGCTCATTTTGTTACTTTGACTCATAATAATTGCTCCTTCAGATTTAGGAAATGGTTAGAGGGGATAGACCGAGCCGAGAGGAAGTGTCGCCTCTCAGCATGTCTATTCTATGAACTAAAATTATTTTACGGTATTTTCAAATTCTTTTTTCAAAACGTATCCGTAAGCGTGTTTCTTGCCGTCATCACCGGTCTGTACATAAACACCTTGGATTTCCGGAGCGAATCCCGGCAGCTGGTTAATGCCTTCCACCAAATCAAGGAAATATTCCACGCAGGATTTGGACCATTTTTCACCGGGGTGTACGCACAGAACTCCGGGCGGATAAGGAAGAGCGCCTTCCAGGGCTACACGGCCTTCTGCTTCTTCCAGATCGACGAGTTCACCATGACCGCGCATAAATTCATACTGTGCGAGCTGCGGATTCATTACATATTCAGGCAGATAGTCTTCCAGGAATAAGTGTTTCTGCAAAGTGAATACTTTTCTGTCTTTGTAGAAATCATGCATTTCCTGGCAAAGCTGGCGAATGGTATAGCCTCTGTATTTTTCTTCGTTTGCACGGTAAACGGACGGGAGTACTTCAGCCATCGGTGCGTCTTCGTCAATCAATTTTTCAAAGCGAATCAGCTTGGCAACAAGGTCGTCCATCTTCGTTTTGTTTTCTGCCGGTGTCATGAGGAAAAGAATGTCGTTCAGATCGCATTTTTCCGGAATGATTCCGTTTTCACGGAGATAATTGGCGAGAATGTTGCCGGGAATGCCGAATTCTTCGTAATCATTGTTTTCAATATCAATACCGCAGGTGACGAACTGTAATTTCATGGGATCGATGAAATACTGACCTTTGCCGTAGCCTTCAAATCCGTGCCATTTAGCGCCCGGTTCAAATGCCCAATAATTGATGTCATTCGCCATTTTTTCGGTATCGCCTTCTTCCCATTTCTTTCCATAAACTGTCGGAGGAACGAGAGGACGGATATAGTGGCAGTGACGGAGAACCTGCTTACGGGTTTCAATTACGGTCTTTACCGCATCTACCCAGAGTTTTTTGCCTGCTTCTCCTGCGTGCATCTTGGCATTGATATCCAATGCGGCAAAGAGCTGGTACAGCGGGGAGGTGGAAGCGTGCATCATGAATGCGTTGTTGACTCTCTTGTGAGGAACATAACGATCCTGTCCTTTAATATGGGAGTCCTTCTTGTGAATCTGGGAAGTCATGGAGAAGCCGGCCTGCTGTTTATGAACGGACTGGGAAACAAAGATGCCGGGGTCTTCCGGAGTGAGATCAAGAAGAAGCGGGCTGCAGTCTTTCATCATCGGAATGAACTGTTCATAGCCGACCCAAGCGGAATCGAAGAAAATGTAATCGCAGAGGTGACCGATCTTATCAACGACCTGGCGGGCATTATAGATACATCCGTCATAAGTGCCGAGCTGGATAACTGCCATACGGATCGGGCGTTTTTCTTTTGCTTTAACCGGATCTTTTTCAGCAACCAATTTGCGGATATAGTCTTCATCAAAGCAATGTTCGAGAATGCCGCCGATAGAACCGAAAGCATTTCTTGCCGTTTCCAGATACACCGGGGTGGCACCTGCCAGTACAAGAGCACCGTGGTCGACGGATTTATGATTGTTTCTGTCAAAAAGAACGATATCTCCGGGAGCGAGAACCGCATTCAGCACGACTTTGTTCGATGTGGAAGTGCCGTTCAATACGAAGTATGTTTTATCTGCATTGTATACACGTGCCGCATGCTTCTGGGCAGTCAGAGCCGGACCTTCATGAATCAGGAGATCACCCATAGCCACGTCGGCGTTGCAGAGGTCAGCTCTGAAAACGTTTTCGCCGAAGAAATCATAGAAAACACGTCCTGCCGGGTGTTTGCGGAAGAACGCGCCACCCTGATGCCCCGGGCAGTCAAACTGGGAATATCCGTTTTCCACATATTTTTCAAGATCTTTGAAGAAAGGCGGAAGTACGTTTTCTTCATAGTGGGAAGCGGCACTTTCAATCTGTCTGGTATAGAAATCATGATCCGTTTCATTCAAGTCGATGACACGGTATACATGACCGATGATGTCATCGCTGACGTGGGTGTCAATATCTTTAATAAGCAGTACAGGAATCTTGAATGCCTGGATCATTTCATTCTTTAATACATCCGCATCGGATTCGGTGATGACTACAGCAGCAACATCCGTATAGTCCGTTTCGCAGGTGTGGATAATTTCACGATTGGGGACAGCTCCGAAAATTTCCAGAGCTTTTTCTGAATAAGCAATTTTTAAACGTTTCACTGGAATGACCTCCTAATAACGAATAATGAACAACAGTATCCATGGAATGTCGTGTGCACTTCGTCAGACCACTTTTGCATAGGATGCAAGGGACTGTTGTTTTACAGTTACATGATATAGAAAAAAGACAAGAGCTACCAATACTTATTTTTTTGCAAAATCAAAATGAAATAAATTTGATATCATATAAAGTATTTAATTTGTAAATAAGCTAATAATATAATATAATTGGTATTATTATAAATGCATAATATAGAATTTAAATTCATAAATAAATGGAGAGAAGCGTTGCTAAAATAATGATTGATTTCCGAAATATAATGAGTGAAAATTCCAGATTTGATATGGAGATGGAAAATTTATAAATGCATAAAAATGTTTTATTATCATATTTTGAAAATTTACGTCTAATTTTTTGTAAATTATAAAAACATGGCATATATGATATAAAGAATCTGTAGAAATGAAATAAATAAAAAATATATAGAATAAAATTTAAATTAATTACAATAAATATAACGTTTTTGTTATACATTAAAAATAGAAAGAGAAGTAGGAGTTGAAAGGAAAACAAAAAACAAGCGGTCCTGATAGAAGGACTGCTTGTTTTTTGTGGGATTCCTATCCATTATTGATTTAAATTAGCGGTGTTTTGTATAAATGACCAAAAATTATCAACGATATATTCTTGCAATAATACGGTCACCAGAGAAAGTTGGGAATCTGTACGCCAAGACAGATTCAGGTAGCGGTAACAGTTATTATCGTTCAGGAAAACCGGTATAATTCCGGATCCTCTGGCGGCATACCATGTGAGTTGGGGAACAATGGCGATACCCAGGCCGGCACGAATAAATTCGCGAACCGTACTCGGGTTATCACTTTCCATAACAATGGTCGGTTCAAATCCGGCGGAATGGCAAAGCCGGTCAGTTGTATCTCTCAGCCACATACCTTTGGGAGCGGCAATAAATTTGTCATCCGCAAAATCAATCAGATTTCCTTGCTTGATATTGGAGTGGCGATGGGTTTCCGGAAGAAGGAGCACCAGATTTTCTTTAAATAAAGTGACCGTATTATCATTGTCGATGGTTGCGTTGCTGGAAAATAAAGAAAGATCGGCTTGAATATCGGAAGAGGCAAAAGGTTCCCGGTTCAGTATTTCTAAAATGGCCTCCGGATGTTCTTGCTTGAATTTCATCAGAAAAACGGGAATTAATTGTGTAGCGGAACCTATGTAAAGCTTGACGGTCATTTGCTGCCTGTTTTTTGATTCTTTTAAATCGGCCTTGAGCTGTTTAAGTTCTTCTAAAAAAATATTGGCATGTTTCAAAAGAATTTCTCCGTCTCCGGTCAGTTTTATGCTGCGTCCGGTACGGTCAAACAGGATCGTACCCAACTCCGCTTCTAAACCGCTGATCGTTCTTGATAAGGCCGGCTGAGCGATGTGCAGACTATCGGCGGCTTTTGTCAAGTGCTGCATTTCTGCCGTCCGCTGAAAATAAAGAAGGGATACAAAATTGAGTTTCATCAGAAATTCTCCATATATTTTTACATATATAATAGCGGGATAAACGATAACGAGATAAATATTATTACATATCAAAAGTATTATACCATGATAAAAAAGTTTTATCTGCACTGTCTGAATAGAAAACAGAATCATTTGACACATATAAATGAATAATAATTGACATAAATGAATAATTATGCTACTATGTGTCTATTACAAAGGGGTGATGGTATGGAAGATGTTCAGAATAAGCAAGTAATCTATGAAATCAAGCATCTAAAGAAAACATTCGGGAAGGTGGAAGTTCTGAAAGACATTAATATGCAAATATATAATGGAGAAGTGGTGACGATTATCGGTCCGTCCGGATCGGGGAAAAGCACATTTCTCCGGTGTCTGAATTTATTGGAAGAACCGACTGGCGGTGAGCTTCGGTTTGAGGGCAAACTGATTGATAAAAAAACGGATGTGAAAATGCTGCGCCGTGATGTAGGCATGGTTTTCCAGTCTTTCAATTTATTTCCTATGATGACTGCAGTGGAAAATATTATGTATGCGCCTGTGCATATTAACCGGATGAATAAAAAAGAAGCGGAAGATTTGGCGATGGAATTATTATCCCGTGTGGGAATGACGGAAAGGGCATCTCATTATCCCGGAGAACTTTCGGGAGGACAGCAGCAAAGGGTCGCCATTGCCAGAGCATTGGCCATGAAGCCTAAAATGCTTCTTTTTGATGAACCGACTTCCGCACTGGATCCCGAGCTGGTAGGCGATGTACTTTCTGTCATGAAAGAGGTGGCGATGGAGGGGATGACGATGGCTGTCGTGACTCACGAAATGCAATTTGCCCGGTCGGTTGCGAGCCATGTGGTTTTTATGGATAAAGGCTATATTGTGGAAGAGGGCGATCCGGAAAAGATTTTTACGCATCCGGAAGAAGAAAGAACACAAAACTTTTTGAAACGTTTACTGCATAATGACATTTAAGGAGTGAATCATGGATATAGTTTTAGAAACGGCCGTCAAATATCAGGATATATTTTTTTCAGGCGTTAAAATCACGGTGATTATTTCTTTCCTATCCTGTTTCTTCGGTTTATTTCTTGGCATACTTCTGGCTTTTATGAAAATTTCGGGGATAAAAATATTACAGGCAATTTCCGCCGTATATGTGGAAGTGATCCGTGGAACGCCCGTGCTGGTTCAAATTTCCCTTGTCTTTTTCGGACTTCCTTTCTTGGGAATCGAGTTTCCCTCTTTTGAAATTATGGGGGTCGATTTTGAACGACTGTCCGCCGGCGTGATTGCTTTGATTTTAAATTCCGGAGCTTATCAGTGTGAAATCGTCCGGTCGGGCATACAGTCCGTCGGAAACGGACAGCTCGAGGGGGCGATGTCTTTAGGATTTTCTAAATGGGAATCCATGGTGAGAATCGTCATTCCCCAGGCGATCAGAAATATTTTGCCTGTCATCGGAAATGAATTTGTGACACTGATTAAAGAGTCTTCCCAGGTATCCGTTATCGGCATGGCGGATTTGATGTATACGGCAACGACGGTACAGGGGATCAGTTTTCAGCCGTTCCCTCCGCTTGTCATTGTCGCCGTATATTATTTCGTTATGACATTTTTTGTTTCGTCCTGTCTGCGTATTCTGGAGCGTCATATGAAAGTACGTTCTGTGAGAGCGTAAGACATGGAAACGGAAAAGAGTTTTGAATAAAAGTTGTTAAAAGATTAGGAGGCTTATCATGAAAAAATCATTCAAATTAGCGGTGATGGGGATGGCTGCGGTCAGCCTGTTGGCTTTGACCGGTTGCGGAGATTCCGCCAAGACCGGCTCCGGTCAAAGTACGGGAGCGGAGCAGCAGGGAAAATTACTAAAGAAAATTAAAGAAAGAGGGAAACTCATTGTAGGGACATCTTCCGGGTATCCGCCTTACGTATTTGTAGATGCAACGGCAGGCGATAAAAAAGTTATCGGTCTTGATATAGAATTGGTACAGCAGGTGGCAGATAAGCTGGGCGTCAAGCTGGAAGTACAGGATATGAGTTTTTCAGCACTTCTGTCATCCGTTACGGCGGATAAGGTGGACATAGCTGTAGGAGGTGTGGCACCGACGCCGGAAAGAGAAAAGGCGATGGCATTCTCCAAACTGTATTTACCGACAGAGCAGAAGCTTCTTATCCGTAAAGAAGACGCGGGGAAATATAAAACGCCCGCCGATTTGAAAGGGGCATTGATCGGCGCTGAAAAATCCACAACGCAGGAAGCGACCGCGCAAAAAGTGGAGGGCGCAAAATCTGTAGGGCTTGCGAATGTTCCCGATGCGGTTTTGGAATTGAAACACGGAAAGTTGAACGGGATCATTCTGGAGGGGGTCGTTGCTAAGCAGTATCTGATATTTAATGATGATTTGGCATTGGCAGAGATTTCTTTTCCTGATGCCAAGAAAATTTCCGCCATTGCCCTGCAAAAAGGAAATGATGATTTAGTAAAAATTCTGAATGACGTGATTGATGAAAATACAAAAAACGGAAATTTTGACCAATGGGTAGACCGGTATAGCCGGCTGGCGGTGGAAAAAGCAAAATAAAATGAATACGATATTCCGCAGTCATCCTGTATAAGGAAATGATTTACCGGCGGTGTTTAGGGAAACGGATGCTTCTTTGCAGAGCAATGGGCATCCGTTTCTTGTTTGTTGAATTAGCATAATTATTGACATAAATGAATAATTATGCTAAAATGCTTTCGTATTATTCATCATGCTTGCACGAAAGGAGATTTGAAATGAAGACAATCATTAAAAAAAGTATTGCCGTATTCATGACCGCCTTGTTTGTATCCGTATCGGCAGGGTGCAAAAGCGATGAAAAACCGGCGGATACAAACGTAAATATGCAGAAAGAAAGTCCGCTTATGCAGAAAATAAAAAAAGAGGGGAAATTGGTTGTAGGCACCGCATCGGGGTACCCTCCCTATGAGTTTATAGATACTTCTGCAGGAAATAAAAAAGTCATCGGAATTGATATGGAACTTGCACAAAAAATAGCAGAGGATTTAGGTGTCAAGTTAGATGTGAAGGATATGAATTTTCAGGCATTGCTGACTTCTTTGGCGTCAGGGAAAGTGGATTTGGCGATAGCGGGAATCAATCCGACGGAAGAAAGGAAAAAAGCGATGGATTTTTCCCAAGACTATCTGCCGACGGAACAGAAAATCATTATCCATAAATCTGATGCCCCTATTTACCAAAAAGTGGAAGATCTTTTCGAAAAGACAATCGGTGTGCAAAAATCGACAACCCAGGAAACATTGGCAAAACAACAAATAAAAGACGCTAAAATCGTAGCGCTTGCCCATGTACCGGAAGTAGTGCTTGAACTGAAGCAGGGGAAAGTGGACGGTCTTGTCGTGGAAGGGATTGTAGGACAGCAGTACCTGATATTTAATGACGATTTGATGTTTGCGGATATCCGGTTGAGCGATTCCGTCAAAAATTCAGCCGTGGCTTTGCCAAAAGGAAATCCGGATGTATTGGATGTGGTAAACAGGGTGATTCAAAAAAATACGGAGAATGAGAATTTCAAAAAATGGACAGATGAATACAGCAGGAAAGCATTGGGAAATGCAGGTCAATAGAAAAACGGCTCTCCGGCGGGGATTGATTTCATCGCCGGGAGCTTTTTTTGTACGTATGTGCAAATAGGAGAAAATGGAAATCGGGACGGATAAAATTCATGGAAATGTGTGGAAATATATGATAGGTATGATTGTCCCGCATGCGGAGAGGACGGGTCCATGATATAATAATTGATATTTTATTCAATCATTAGAAGACAGAGGGAAAGGCGTGATACGAAGTGAGCGAAAAAAAGATTCCTTTCAGTGACCGGTTAATTAGTGAAATTGCGGAGAAATACGGAACGCCTTTTCATTTATATGACG
The DNA here is from genome assembly GCA_900547785.1 of uncultured Dialister sp. GTDB lineage: Bacteria > Bacillota > Negativicutes > Veillonellales > Dialisteraceae > Dialister. The sequence continues at coordinate 28,891 of URIB01000010.1, read as the reverse complement.
AAAAAGGGATATTGGAGTATGTGAAGCGCCTGCAGCGGGCATTTTCATGGCATCCCGATTTTTATGAATATTTTGCGGTGAAAGCAACGCCGAATCCGTGGATTATGAAAAGTTTGCGTTCCGTTCATGTCGGAGCGGATTGCAGTTCTATGGCGGAATTGATTCTGGCGGAGGCAGTCGGTTTATCCGGCGAGGAGATTGTATTTTCATCGAATGATACACCGGATGAAGAATTTATCAAAGCTCATGAATTGGGAGCCGTTATAAACTTGGATGATATATCGAATCTGGATGATTTGGAACGGCTGGGAATCGTTCCCCAGCGAATTTGTTTCCGTTATAATCCCGGCCCTGATTTAGCCAGAGGGAATTCCATTATCGGCGCACCGGAAGAAGCGAAATACGGTATGACCTATGACCAGCTGATGAAGTGTGTGGCATGGGCCAAAAATAAAAGAATCAGCTATATCGGTATCCATACAATGGTCATTTCCGCCGAACTTGAGTTGCCGGGACTTCTGGGGACGATCGGAATGATGTTTGATTTGGCGGCGGATATCAGAGAAAAGCAAGGGGTAACCGTTTCATTTATTGATTTCGGCGGAGGAATAGGGATTCCATATCGTCCGGAGCAGGACCCTGTAGACTTGGAAGCGTTGGGAACGGAAGCTAAACGGTTATTTGAAGAAAAAATGAAAGGATTTGAGAATACCCGGATTTGTTTTGAATGCGGCCGTGCGATTACCGGACCGTACGGATATCTGGTAACCAAAGCGGTTCATTATAAAAATATTTACAGAGATTATATAGGAGTCGATGCCTGCATGGCGGATCTGATGCGTCCCGGCATGTACGGTGCCTATCATCATATTACGGTTGTCGGAAAAGAGCGGGCGGAAAAGAACAGAGTGTACGATGTGGTCGGATCTCTGTGTGAAAACAGTGATAAGTTTGCTATTCAAAGAGAATTACCCGAAATTACAAAAGGCGATCTGCTTGTGATTCATGATACGGGTGCTCACGGCCACAGTATGGGCTACAATTATAATGGGCGATTGCGGCATAAAGAAATTATGATTTCCGAAAACGGAGAGATTAAGCAAATCAGAAGAGATGAAACCCTTTCCGACTTATTTGCCACTTTGGATTTCCCCGGACTGGAACTGCATATAAAGAAATAATTACAAAAACGAACCTTGGTGATTGGATGGATAAGGTTCGTTTTTTGAATAAGAAAATTAAGAAAATAATCTATAAGTAAGAGGGGCAATATAAAAAAATACGCAGCAGATGATAGATCTGTTGCGTATGTAAAATTGATGTCACAGCAAGTTACGCGCGAAGTTTAAATAATTTCTTCTCCGTGATAGAGTTCACCTTCAATGTCAGGTTTGACCCCGTAGTCGACGGCCCATTCGGTTTTGTATTTCAATGCCTGTCCATGGATATTTTTCACTTTATCAATAGTGGAAATAACTTTTCCGGGAACACCCACAACCAGAGAGTTCGGCGGAATAACCTGGTTTTCTAAAACCAAAGCGCCTGCGGCAATGATAGAGCCTCTTCCGACTTTGGCGCCTGTTAGAATGGTGGCATTCATTCCCACAAGGACATGATCTTCTAAAATGCAGCCGTGAACACAGGCGCAATGACCGATTGTTACATAATCGCCGATGATGCAGGGATTGTCGTCAGCCACATGAAGGCAAACCAAATCCTGGACGTTGGAGCATTCGCCGACGGAAATATAATTGACATCTCCCCGGGCAACGACGCCGGGCCACAGGCTGGCGTGCTTGGCGACACGGACATCTCCGTAGAGGGAAACTTGGGGCGCCACGAAAGCGTCCTCGTGAATTTGCGGTTTCTTTCCTTTATAAGAAGTACTCTGGAATGTATACATAGGAATCCTCCTTGTAATTGATATTGATGATATTCTATATATTAATTATACAATATCATGACAGCTGCGCATAAGACAGGTTGTGCATGCATATATAACAAAAAGAGATGATAAAGACGCTTTTAAATAAGAGAGGGGCCTTTTTTCAGTGCCGATTCCGTTTCTGTAACGAGTTGGTTCATAATATCACTGACGGATTCTACTTTTGTCAGGTGCGTAAGTGACATGCCAGCTAAAACAAAACCGTTTTCCACATCGCCGTCAACCGCGGCTTTTTTATTGCTTCCCCGGGAAAGAGCGGTTAATTCTTCCGCATCGGCTCCTCCGTATTCCGCTTTCAGATATTTGTGGGAAAATTGATTTCTTAAACCCCGTACACTGTCATTTCTTGTGAAACCGGTGACGATGGAATCGGTATCGCCGGCCTTGATAATCGCTTCTTTTGCATTGGGGTGCAGGCGACATTCTTCAGCAAGCAAAAATCGGGTACCCATTTGTACGCCTGACGCTCCCATGAGAAGGGCGGCGGCAACCGCACGGCCGTCAACGATTCCGCCGGCAGCCAGAACGGGAATATCAATCAAAGGAAGAACGTTTTCCATGAGTGCCATCAATGTGAGCTTTCCATCGTGACCGCCTGCTTCCATGCCTTCAATGACGATAGCGTCGGCACCATATTTTTGAACTCTTTGCGCCAGTTTTACTGTGGGAACGACAGGAATGCATTTGATGTGATGAGGCTGGAGTTCTTTCATCCAGGGGATAGGATTTCCCGCTCCGATAGTTACAAACGGGACTTTTTCATCACATATGATCTGCGCCACATCCTCTTTATTTTTATCTTGCAACATAAGATTGACGCCATATATTTTATGAGAACCGGCCATATCTTTAAAAGAACGGATCTCCCGGCGGACTTCATCAGGAGTAAAACCGCCTGACGCAATCACGCCCGCTCCTCCGGCATGACTCATGGCGGCCGCTAAACGACCGTCAGAAATATAAGCCATAGCGCCTTGAATAATCGGATACGAAATATCCAACAGCTTCGTAAGTTTCGTATTCCAAGATGTCATCAGAATCCTCCTCGGTAAAAACTCATCATGAATGATAAGAAAAAGTCATAAAAAACGAAATGATAATGATTTATAATCATTATACTATGGGGTCTAAAAAAATAAAACAAAACAGATATGTGAATTTTCCGACTTTACTTTCCGGTTCATTTTAAAAATAGAGGAAAAGAAAAAATAGATAATTCAAATGGCAATTGATCACGATAAGTGTATACTTTTTATACTAATGACTATAGTTGTTGTGGTGTAAAACGGTGCATGATATACTATATAAAGTAAAAGATTCCTGATGGTACAGAACGTTTTAAATTTATTTTGCGGCACGGTTTTTTATGAGTACGTCAGGATTTTTGTTTGCAATCCGGTGTCCTGAAGGGGGCATTTTCGTAAATTGCAAATGCAGGTGTTCCGGTATTTTAACCACATAGGAGGGTACGAGCATGACAAAAGTAGCAATTAACGGTTTTGGAAGAATCGGCAGACTTGTTTTCCGCGGACTTCTGGACAGAAAAGACTTGGACATTGTGGCAATCAATAATCCGAGCGGAGCGGAAACGGCAGCTTATCTTTTGAAATATGATACAGTGCACGGGCGTTTGGGCAAGACAGTAGAAATAGACGGCGATGTACTGGTTGTTGACGGAAAGCGTATACAGGTTTTGCATGACCGTGATCCTGAAAATCTGGACTGGAGTGCGTACGGCGTTGAGATTGTCATTGAGTCGACCGGTAAATTAAAGGATCGTGCCAGTGCAGGCAAGCATATCAGAGGAACTGTAAAAAAAGTCATTATCACAGCACCGGGCAAGGATGAAGACGCTACCATTGTTATGGGTGTCAATGAATCCGTTTACAATCCGGACAAGGATGAAATTATTTCCAATGCTTCCTGTACGACAAATTGCTTGGCTCCTATTTGTAAAGTCCTCAATGAAAAATTCGGGATTAAACGCGGTCTTATGACGACCATTCATTCCTATACCAATGATCAGGCCATTCTTGAAAAAGCACATAAAAAAGATGCAAGACGGGGAAGAGCCGCTGCGGAAAATATGATTCCCACCAGTACGGGGGCTGCCAAAGCGATCGGCATTGTCATTCCTGAAATGAAAGGAAAATTGAACGGACTGGCAGTCCGGGTGCCAACTCCTGATGTTTCTCTTGTAGATTTAACGGTGGAATTAAATAAAACGGTAAGCAAGGAAGAGGTCAATGAAGCATTAAAATCAGCTTCTGAAAGGGAACTCAAGGGGATTTTGGCGTACACTGATGAAGAACTGGTATCCAGTGATTTTAAAACGACCGATGTAAGTTCCACAATAGACAGCAAGCTGACAATGGTTATGGATAATAATATGGTCAAAGTCATTGCCTGGTATGATAACGAATGGGGATATTCCATGAGAATTATTGATCTGGTGGCCTTTGTCGCTTCAAAGGGACTTTAATCCGAGGGGGCGTCCGAAATGAACAAGAAAACGATTTATGACGTTGAGTTGTCGGGAAAAACCGTATATGTTCGTGTGGATTATAATGTGCCGATGGATAAAGAAGGACATATTACTGATGACAGAAGGATTCGCGCCACGCTTCCCACAATTGAGTATATTCTCGGTGCAGGGGCTTCCGGCATAGTTATAGCCAGCCATATGGGGCGCCCGAAAGGAGAAGTCAAACCGGAATTGTCACTTGAACCGGTGGCAAAACGGTTGTCGGAGCTTTTAGAAAGACCGGTGCAATTCGCTCATGACTGTGTCGGCAAGGAAACAGCAGAAATGAAACACTCTCTGACTTCGGGACAAATTCTTCTTTTAGAGAATCTGAGATTCCATAAAGAAGAGGAAAAAAACGGTCAAGATTTTGCCGCGTCTCTGGTGGAAGGGTGTCAGGTGGCGGTGAATGATGCTTTTGGCGTTTCCCATCGTGCCCATGCTTCCGTTGTGGGAGTGGGCAAATTATTACCTATGGTTTCCGGACTTCTGTTAAAGAAAGAAATTGATTTTCTTGACGGGGTCATTGAAAAGCCGGAACGTCCTTTTGCGGCTATTATCGGCGGCGCTAAAATCAGCGATAAAATCCAGGTGATTGCCAATCTGATGGAAAAAGCAGATGTGATTTTGATTGGCGGCGGAATGGCGAATACTTTTGTGGCGGCTGAAGGATATGACATGGGGAAATCCTTGCAGGATAAGGATCGGTTTGAACTTGCCCGGAATTTAATGAAAAAAGCAAAAGAAATGGGATCCACGATTATGCTACCCGTAGATTTTATGGCAGCAGATGCTTTTGCGGAAGAGGCACATACAAAAGTGTTGGAAGCAAAAGATTTTTCCGACCCGTGGATGGCACTTGACATCGGACCTAAAACAATACGGCTGTATGTGGACACTCTGAAGAAAATGAAAACGGTTGTCTGGAACGGACCCATGGGTGTATTTGAAATGAAAGCATTTGCCAAGGGAACATTTACCATTGCAAAAGCGATTGCGGAACTGGATGCTACTACCGTCATCGGCGGAGGAGAGTCGGCTTCCGTGGTGGATCAGTTGGGAATCGGCGACCGGTTCTCCCACGTGTCTACAGGAGGCGGTGCCTCCCTGGAAATGCTGGAAGGAATGATTTTGCCCGGCGTATCTATCCTGGCGGATAAGGAGTGATGGGTGTGAGAACCGTTTTAATTGCCGGCAACTGGAAAATGAACCATACCGTTTCCGAAGCGGAGCGTTTTTTTAAAGAACTCAAAGTCATAAAAAAAGAAGCCGAACTTTTAATTTGTCCTCCGTTTACCGATATTCCTTTAGCCCGCTTTATGTTGGGAACATCGTCAATTCAATGGGGAGCACAAAATGTATATCCTGAGGATAAAGGGGCATTTACCGGAGAAGTGTCGCCGGTGATGTTGAAGGATTTGGGATGTACATATGTCATCTGCGGACATTCCGAAAGACGGCAACTTTTTAAGGAAACCGATCAATTGATAGGGGAAAAAGTGAAGTCTGTTTTTGCTCATGAAATGATTCCGATTCTTTGTGTTGGAGAAACCTTGGATGAACGGAATGGCGGGCAGACGGAAGAACGGATTTTTACGCAGCTCCGGCAAGGGATTTCCGGTATCGATAAGCAAAATATAGAGAAACTTGTTATTGCTTATGAACCTATATGGGCCATCGGTACGGGAAAAGCGGCGACAGCCGGTAATGCGGAATCGGTGGCGGTCTTTATACGGCGCAGCCTGGAAAAACTGGCCGGAAAAAAGGCGGCCGGATCGGTGCGTATCCTTTATGGGGGTTCGGTGAATCCGGAAAATGTTTCTGCATTTATTAAAGGAAAAAATATTGACGGTGTACTTATCGGAGGAGCCAGTCTGAAAGCATCAGAGCTTGCTTCTATTTATAAACAAGTATAAGGAGAAATCATGGCAGCAATTACTGATCTTCATGCAAGAGAAATTTTGGATTCCCGGGGAAATCCGACAGTAGAAGTTGAAATTTTTTTGGAAGACGGAACTTTTTCACGGGCAGGAGTACCGTCCGGCGCCTCCACGGGCATGTTTGAAGCTACGGAACTCAGAGATGGAGATAAAAACAGATACGATGGAAAAGGCGTATTAAAAGCGGTCAATTATGTCAATGGAGAAATCGCTGATGCGGTAATCGGTTGGGAAGCCGCTGACCAGAGAGGACTTGACCAGATATTGATTAATCTGGATGGCACGCCCAATAAAAGCCGCTTGGGCGCCAATGCCATTTTAGGCGTTTCCCTTGCGGCGGCTCATGCTTCCGCCGATTCGGCAGGATTACCGCTTTTCCAATATCTGGGCGGCGTGAATGCCCATAATTTGCCTGTGCCGATGATGAATATTATCAACGGCGGGGCGCATGCGGATAATAATGTGGATATTCAGGAAAGTATGATTATGCCGGTCGGTGCACCGTCTTTTTCGGAAGGACTTCGTATGTGCGCCGAGATTTATCATACATTGAAAGCCGTATTAAAATCGAAAGGACTGTCTACCGCCGTGGGCGATGAAGGCGGATTTGCTCCGGACTTGCCTTCTAATGAAGCGGCCATGGAAATCATCTGCGAGGCGATTGAAAAGGCGGGGTACACACCCGGAAAAGATATTGCTCTTGCAACAGATGTGGCGGCCTCCGAACTTCTCGGAAATGACGGTCTTTATCATTTGACCGGTGATCATGCGGCGAAAACGGCAGAGGAAATGGTTGAATTTTATGCGGAATTGGTGCGGAAATATCCGATTATTTCCATTGAAGACGGTCTTGGAGAAGAAGATTGGAACGGTTGGAAGAAATTGACAGAAGCCTTAGGAACGAAAGTACAGCTTGTAGGTGATGATCTTTTTGTTACCAATACTAAACGTTTATCCAAGGGGATTCATCAAGGCGTGGCCAATTCCATATTAATTAAACTTAACCAGATAGGAACGCTTACAGAAACATTTGATGCCGTGCAAATGGCGCAAAGAAGCGGTTATACGGCTGTTATTTCGCACAGGAGCGGCGAAACGGCGGATACAACCATTGCGGATGTGGCAGTGGCGCTTAATGCGGGTCAGATTAAAACCGGAGCACCGGGACGTACAGAAAGAGTGGCTAAATATAATCAGCTGCTTCGTATAGAAGAATTGCTTGATACGGATGCGGTTTACGGTTCCGGTATATTGAATCACAGAATGCGCCACCTCGGTAAAGCTGAATAATTTACGAATAAAAGAAGTTCCTTCTTTCAGGAGGAATTTCTTTTTGCTTGCAATAAGAGAACGAAAAAGGAATCATAGAAAAATTCTATACATATAGGGGGTATATGTATAGAAGAAAGAGAAATGTAAATCGGAAAAGAAAAAAACTATTAAAAAAATCATTGTCACGAAAAAGAGAAGTGTAGAAATTTTAGTATTTATAATGAATTAGACAGTTTTTATTTTCAAAAATGCAACAGAAAATTTTTTCTTTTAGAAAATAAAACACCTTATTTATTAATAAAAAATACCAAAAAAGCAAATTTTATTATAATAAAAACAGAATAAAACGCTTGAATTTAAATAAAGTTATGTTATTATTAAATTGAAAAGAATAAAGCTCTTACACAATCAATAAAATGACGGGTAAAACAATAATAATATGCCAATAGAAAATGATTGTGATAAAAATAATAATAAAAGAGCGGCTTTTTATTTTGTTATGATTCATTTGTTATCCGGGGAGGAACCGAATTATGAGAAACTGTGTGCTGATTGTAGAAAGTGATCCGAGCGTAAGCCGTTTTATGCAGCTTAAATTGGAGGAAGAAGGATTTTCCTGTTTAATTGATAATGTGGGAGATTCCGTGGTGGACTTGGCGGGACAACGCCAGGCGGATATTATTGTTCTTGATCCGGATGAACCCATGAAAGATGGAGAAAAAATCCTTGAAAAAGTAAGGGAAATCAGTTCTCTTCCGGTGATCTATTTATCTGCCGATGACAGTGTGGATACGAAAGTGGAAGTATTGAATGCCGGGGCGGATGATTATATTACCAAACCGTATGCGACGAAAGAATTGATTGCCAGACTTCATTCGGCACTCCGTCGTCATGAAGAGCCGAAAATTATAGTTGATCCTTCATTTACCATCGGCGATCTTGCCATTTATCCGGATCGTCATGAGGTTCGTGCGGGCGATGAAGTGATTGATTTGACAAAGAAGGAATTTGATTTGCTCTTATTCCTGGCAAAAAATAAGAACCGTGTGTTAAAAAGAGAAGAAGTACTTGAAAAAGTATGGGGTTACGGGTATGCGGGAAAAACAAATATTGTAGATGTATATATCCGTTATCTCCGCAGCAAGATTGATGAAAAAGTAGGAAAGAAATATATCCATACAGTGCGCGGTATCGGATATGTAGCCAGAGACTGATATGATCCGTCAAGTTATCGTTGTTGAGGGCAAATCGGATATAGCCCGTGTCAAACAGGCGGTAGAAGCGGATATCATTGCGACCGGAGGCTTTGCCCTCCGGTCTGCTGTTATAGAAGACATTCGCGCCGCTTATCACAAAAGAGGAATTATTATTTTGACAGACCCTGACGGACCGGGAGAGAGAATCCGGGCACGTCTGGCTTCTTTGTTTCCTGACGCGCTTCATGCATTTGTGCCGAAATCTGAAGCGTCCACTGCTGATGATGTGGGGATAGAAGATGCTTCGCTGGAAGCGATTCAGGCGGCGCTCGGAAAGGTAAGACTTTTGTATCAAAAGGCATCCGGGGTATTTACTATATCCGATTTATGGGAAGCCGGTCTGATAGGAAGTGAGAATGCTTCCGTGAAGAGAGCTGATGTGGGAGCCGTGTTGGGAATCGGATTCGGGAACGGAAAGCAGTTCTTAAAAAGGCTCAACCATTTCGGAGTCACGAGAGAAGAATGGGAATCAGCGCTGGAACAATTAGGAGAAAACCATGAAAGATGCTAATCTGGCGGATAAAAAGGTTGTTACCTATATCATCCGCCGTTTTGGAATCCGGGCAAAGCACAGATTGGGGCAAAATTTTTTAATCCGTCCCGACGTCGTGACAGCTATTGCGGAAGCGGCGGAAATAGGAAAGGGAAGCTCCGTCCTGGAAATCGGAGCGGGCATAGGGACATTGACGCAAGCCTTGGCGGAAACAGGAGCTGATGTCACGGCTTTTGAAATTGACCAAAGTCTGGAAAAAGTATTGTCCCATACGTTGGAATCCTACGACAATATCCAAGTGATATATGAAGATATACTGAAAACAAATCTGAAAGAACGGCTTGGAAATAAAGACTGGCATGTGGCGGCCAATCTTCCTTATTACATTACGACGCCTATTTTGTTGTATTTGATCCGGGCGGATCTTCCCCTTTCTTTATTTGTTTTCATGATGCAAAAAGAAGTGGCGGATCGTATTATGGCAGCCCCGGGGACAAAGGATTATGGCGCATTGACCATTGCCGTCCAATTTGACTGTACGGCGGAGCGGGTTTTAAATATTGCCCCCGATGCCTTTTTGCCCCGCCCTGCCGTTACATCGACGGTGCTGAAAATACGGAGAAGAAAAGAACCGGCCGTAAAGGTTAAGGACAGACATCTTTTTTTTCGTCTTGTCAAAATGGGATTCGGACAGCGTCGTAAAGTATTTACCAATGCCATGAAAGCAGGCGGCATTGAAGCGGAGTTGGGAAAGAAAATTCTTACTGCTGCGGACATTGACGGAAGCAGGCGGGGGGAAACATTCTCCTTGGAAGAATATGCCGCATTGGCAGATGCCTGGTATGATTTAAAAGAGTAAATAAAAATAAAACGGTGAAGCCGGATGAAGCTTCACCGTTTTGCTTTACAAAAAAGAGGGAGGAATATATAATGAATAAAACACAGGGAAAGAGAAAATATTTTTCGGATGTACATCAGAGAATAGGCGGTCGGTGCGAGCCTTGGCAAAGAAAAATTTTCCGCTCCGGAGTGGCCGGTGAAGAATCGGACGGACGATAACCGTTATTTATCAAGAGTTGGCTTATGCAAGTTGGGTGGCACCGCGATGACTTCGTCCCATGAAAGGGAGAAGTCTTTTTTAGTATTAGGGTCGTAAAATTTTGATAAGGAGTGGGAGCTATGCTGGATATTAAATTTATAAGAGAACATACGGAGGCGGTCAGGAAAAATTTATTGAACCGTCATAATGATTTTGATTTGGACGAAGTTTTGCAGCTTGATGAAAAAAGACGGGAGTTGCTGAAACAGACGGAATCTTTGAAAAGTAAGCGTAATGCAGAAAGTAAAAACATTGCCATCGCCAAGAAAAAAGGCGAAGATGCTTCGGCGGCTATTGCGGCGATGCGTGAAGTGGGAGATGAAATTTCCCGGATTGATAAAGAGTTGGATCAGGTGGAAACAAAGCAAAAAGATTTGTTGCTCCGCATTCCGAATATGACGGACGAATCGGTTCCGGTAGGAAAAGATGATACGGACAACCCCGAAATTCGCAAATGGGGAGAGAAACCGGCATTTAAGTTTCCTGCTAAGGAACACTATGAATTGGGAGAAGCGCTTGGCATATTAGATTCGGAAAGAGCGGGAAAAGTAGCGGGCGCACGTTTCTACTTTTATCTGAGTATGGCGGCAAAGTTGGAAAGAGCGGTTTATAATTTTATGCTTGATGTCCATACCCAGCAGGGAGATTTCACGGAAGTGATTCCTCCGTATATTATCAATGAAAATTCCATGAGAGGAACCGGACAGTTACCAAAGTTTGAAGAAGATATGTACAAAGTCGAAGGAGAATCCATGTATATGACTCCGACGGCAGAAGTTCCGCTGACCAATTATTTTGCAGGCGAAATACTGGATGCGTCTATCCTTCCCGTTCATCTGACGGCATTGACTCCCTGTTTCCGTAAAGAAGCGGGATCGGCAGGCAAAGATACCCGCGGACTGATTCGCCAACACCAGTTCCACAAAGTGGAAATGGTGAAATACTGTAAACCTGAAGACAGCTGGGAAGAACTGGAAAGCTTAACAGCGGAAGGGGAAAAGATTTTGCAGCTGCTGAAACTTCCTTATCATGTGGTTTGTCTTTGCACCGGAGATATCGGATTTTCTTCTGCTAAAACGTATGACATAGAAGTCTGGATGCCCGGACAGGCGAAATACAGAGAAATTTCGTCATGCTCCAACTGCCTTGATTTCCAGGCGCGCCGTGCGAATATCCGTTTCCGTCGTCATCCGGGCGATAAACCTGAATTTGTTCATACCTTAAACGGTTCGGGATTGGCAGTCGGCCGTACGGTAGCGGCCATTATGGAAAATTATCAGCAGGAAGACGGAACCATTCTTGTGCCGGAAGTACTGCGGCCTTATATGAACGGGATTGAAGTGATTGGAAAAAAAGACGGGTTCAAAAGCTCTAAGGGAGAATAATTCGTTTATAAGTGAAAACCTTTTTGTGTCGGATTTTTAGGCAAAAAGGTTTTTATTTTTCTGAAAAATAAGAAAGATATAGTATAATAAAATCAAAAAATGATTTCTTTGTATTTGGCGGAAAGGAGGAGTAAGCTTGCTGAACGTTTTAGGTTTCGGAAGCTTTGCGGGAGCGAGTACATTTTTCAGTCCTTTGCATAGTTATGCCGGTAACGGAATTTATGAGCCGGAATGGTATCAGATGCCTTTTGTGGAAGCCATTCTGGCGGCCATCATATTTATTTCGATTGTGGCGGAAATCAAAACAGCCGGGTTTTCCGGCGGAGGGGTGGTCGCCGTGATAGCGGGCGGAGTTCTTCTAGGCGCCAATTGGCATGGCGGACATATAGACTGGCTCGAATTTCTTCTTTATTTTGGAGGCATAGCGCTGATTCTCTTTGATATATTTTTGCTCTTGTCGGGAATCGGAACGGCAATCGGTTTGATATCCGTAACGGGCGGTCTTTTTATGACACTCGGAGCAGATGTGACGGCTGTATGGGTTTTATCGCTGGCCATGATTCTTGCCGGTGTGGGTTTTTATTTCTTGGCGGAACATTTGCCGCAAAGCCGGCTTTGGAAGAAAATCACCTTGCCGTTGTCTTTGTCGGCTACTGAAGGCTATGTATCTTCTCCCAAGAATTTAAAAGTGTATGAAGGAGAAACAGGGGTGGCAATGACCGTTCTCCGGCCGTCAGGAAAAGTAAGAATTAAAGAAGAAGTATTTGATGCCGCTTCCGGCGGAGAATTTATAAAGAGTGGAACGACCGTCAAGGTATTACGGGCGGAAAACAATTATTTGGTAGTAGAAAAAATTTGATTTTATTTTTAGGAGGATATAATGGAAGAATTACTGGTGATTCCTGTTTTTACGATTGTTATTGTCATCTTTGCCATATTGGTATTGCTTCATTTTGTTCCTGTAGGACTTTGGATATCCGCGTTAGCGGCAGGTGTACAGATTTCACTGTTCAATCTGGTGGGAATGAGAATCCGCCGGGTGGAACCGAGAATGATTGTGCTTCCTCTGATTAAAGGAACAAAGGCGGGGCTGGGAATCAATGTAAACCAGTTGGAAGCCCATTACCTGGCAGGCGGTAATGTCGATAATGTAGTGGATGCTTTGATTGCAGCTCACCGTGCACAAATTGATCTTACCTTTGAACAGGCGGCAGCGATTGATTTGGCGGGAAGAAATGTTCTGGAAGCCGTACAGATGAGTGTCAATCCGAAAGTGATTGAAACACCTACGATTTCCGCAGTAGCCAAAAATGGAATTGAACTGAAAGTCAGGGCGCGAGTGACGGTTCGCGCCAATATTGACCGTCTTGTCGGCGGTGCGGGAGAGGCGACTATCATTGCCCGTGTAGGAGAAGGGATTGTTACGACTGTCGGTTCTTCGGAAAAGCATACCGACGTACTTGAAAATCCCGATCACATTTCCCGTACGGTTCTCGGTAAAGGGCTTGATTCGGGGACAGCCTTTGAAATTCTTTCCATTGATATCGCCGATGTGGATGTAGGAAGAAATATCGGGGCCCAGTTACAGACCGACCAGGCGGAAGCGGATAAAGAAATCGCACAGGCAAGAGCGGAAGAAAGACGTGCCATGGCGGTGGCGCAGGAACAGGAAATGCGTGCTTACACACAGGAAATGCAGGCCAAGGTGGTAGAAGCGCAGGCGGAAGTTCCGAAAGCGATGGCCGATGCACTCCGGGAAGGGCATTTAGGAGTTATGGATTACTACAATATGCGTAATATTGCAGCAGACACGGATATGCGTGAAAAGATTGCCGGTAATCCGGAAAGCAAGAAGTGATGTATGGGATCATTTGACGGGTCGGATATTTTATTTTTTCTTCTCTGGGGCGGATTTATTTTCTTCGGCATGTTTTCAAGAAAAAAGAAAAAAACAGATATGCCGGAAGAACAAACGGAGCGGCCGGAACAACCGTCAGGAGAACGTTATCCTGCAAAGGGTGACACTTTTCATCAAAAAACGGAGCAAGAATATGATTTTAACGAATTGCGGAAACGGATTCTTGACTCTTGGGGCATGAAAGAAGAGAAGAAAAAACCGGAAGAAATGGATCTTCCCGATGAAATGGAACAGGCAGTTTATAAAGAGGAAGATAGAACCGGAAAAAAGATTATCCGGAAAAAAGTGATAAAAAAGGTTATAAAGAAACCAAAAGAAGAAGCAACCGGCGCTATTCCCGCACGAAACCCTTATCAAGATTATTTGCATAGGAGTCCTCGGAAAAGAGCGGTTACGTCTGCTATCTCAGTTAAGGAGGAAGCAAAGGAGCTTAAAGATATAGAAAAAAGTTGGACGGAAGAAGATATAAGAAAATGGGTGGTCTATGATGCGGTCTTCGGCACGCCGAGAAGTAAGTCGGCATGGAAACCGTTAGCTTATCGGAATGAGATGAACCAATGATATGGAAACGTATGACGAAAAAACGCATGGAAAGATTCTTTGGCTTTGTAAACGTGCAAGTGTGTACACAACCGCAGTATCTCTTTTATATGTAGCTTTTTTCGTCTTGTTTTTTATTTATTTACATTCTAAAGGAGGGGCTGTCCGTTTTTTGTCAGTCCTTCCGTTTCTGTTTTCTTTATGGCAAATTCATCGGATTCATGAGCCTGTAGTGGTTATTTGTGAAAAGAAACTCCTGATTTCAGGCTCTCCTTTTTTTGAAAGGAGAAACCTAGCGGCAGGTATCAAGTCATCTTATATCGCTCTTGACTATTCCGAGGTGGCGGGTATTTCAGAAGATTGGAGATTTCTTTTTATTGGAGAAAGGTACTCCGGCGGTATTGTGGAAATGCCTGTGCCGTTTACATACATATCACGAGAAGATAAAATCAAGCTGGAAACATGGATTGATAAACAGCAGCGGGAAAACCAAGGTTTGTAAAGTAAATGGATGGTGCGGGAAAAGATTGCTTTTTTAAGAGGGCTTGTGATACGATACAACTAATATAGAAGAATGGAATGGGGAGAGAACAATGGCAACGAAAATTACTTTTACAATTGAAGAAGAACTCGGAGATCTTTCCGTTGCGTCCAACGGATGGAAAAAACAACTGACTTATACAAGCTGGAACGGAAGAAATCCGAAGTTTGATCTAAGGTCGTGGAGCGATGATCATAACGCAATGACAAAAGGGCTGACGCTGACAAAAGAAGAAATGATTAAGTTGAAAGAAGTTTTAAATGCGATGGATTTGGAAAAGTATTGATTTGAATTTGATTTTGGAGGCTTCCTGCAGGGGAGCCTTTTCTCATTATCGGATCATTTAGGGAGTCCTTAAAGTTCAGTTACAGGATTCAGGATTTCGGCAGTTTGGCAGGGCAAGAAAAAGGAGAAGCATGGACACATTTGCATTTGACAGTAAAAAAAGAGAAAAGCAGGCTTTTTTGGCTTGTATAGTCGGCGTGATTACGAATTTGCTTTTGGGAACAATTAAAATATTTGCAGGCTGGCAAAGTGGATTCTTATCCATCATGGGGGACGGATTTAATAATATAACGGATATAGGAGCTATCCTTCTTTTAATCATGACCTTTTACTATGCGTCTAAACCGTCTGACAAAAGCCATCCGTTCGGTTACGGACGTCTGGAGTACATCAATTCTACCGTCATGTCCGCCATCATTCTTTATGTGGGGATTACACTTTTTGTAGAGTCGGTTCATAAAATTTTGTATCCGGAAGACACGTTCTTTACTTCCTTAACGGCAGGCATATTAATTTTGGGTATGATGGGAAAGCTTTTTCTTGCCTGGTGGTATAAAAAGGCCGGTGAAAAACTGCGTTCCGATTCATTTCAGGCGTACAGTGCGGATTCACTGTCCGATCTCTTATCCACATCCGGTGTTTTGGCGGCATCCTGTGTTGAATATTTTACCGGCTATCATGTGGACGGGATTATGGGTGTCATTATTTCCTTTTTCATTTTATACACCGGATACAGCATTATGAAAACCGCTTTAAATTCTATTATCGGCACTATGCCGGATTGTGAAATTTACCGGAAGGTGGAACAGTCTATTTTAAATTCGCCCGGCGTTTACGGTGTGCATGATCTGATTCTTCATGATTACGGGCCGGAGAATCATTTTGCTACGGCTCATATAGAACTGGACAGTAAACTCAGTTTATTGGAAAGTCATGAATTGTCGGAAGCGGTCATGACAAAGATCAGATCCGATTTTAATATACAAGCGGTGATCCATGCCGATCCCAAGGCGGTATCGAATCCGAGAGAAACGGAATATATGCGGGATTTGGAAGCGGCCATTTACCGGTCGAAGCTCCCCGTTTCGTATCATGATTTTTTTGTTACGGAGAAAAACGGAAAGATTTATATTTCTTTCGAACTGGCACTTCGGGGAGAGTGCGAAAAAAGTGATGCCGATATTTACAAAGTGATTGTATCGGAATTGAAACAAAGTAATCCTGATTATGAGGTGGAACTTTTAGTAGATAGAAATTTTATCAGCGGAAAGGTGTATGGAACTTCGGCACCCGGAGATTTTACGGAAGAAAAGTAAATAGACAGCTCCGTTCCAATGACGGGACGGAGCTTTTTTTAGGCCCGATCTGTTGCTGCCGAATGAAAATGCCGGAATGTGGTAAAATAATATCAACAACTCATTTCGGAATGGATATCCTATGGAGTCCGGTTCAATTAATTTGGGGTCTGTAATGAATAAAAGATGGATACTACTGGCTGTGACAAGTGCCGTTTTCTTTTGCCCGGCGTTGACCGCATCGGCGGATTATTCACTCGGCGATTCGGGAGAGGCGGTAAAAGCGATACAGAGACAACTCACGCATGCGGGATGTCTTGTCAGGGCGGACGGTAAATATAATGAGGCGACGGTAAAAGCTGTCAAAAAATTCCAACAGAAGAAACAACTTATAGCAGACGGCGTGGTAGGACCTGTTACCTATAAGGCGCTTACAGGAAAGGAATTAAAAAGACAAGCGTCCCGAACCGCTAAAGGGCATAAGGGAAAAAAGAATCCGTCATGGATAGAAACAGGCGATAAAAAAGTGCAATGGCATCGTCCCGGGAAAATGACGGGCCGGGTGAAAGCCATCGTCGATGAGGCAAAAAAATTGGTGGGCGTGCCCTATCATTTTGGCGGCACCACACCGAAAGGATTTGATTGTTCGGGATTTATCCAATATGTATTTCATAAAAAAGGAGTGCCGCTTCCCCGGAGTGCGGATGAACAATTCGGCGAGGGGGAAAAAATCGGAATGAATTTTCTGGAACCGGGTGATTTGGTGTTTTTCACCACTTATGAATCCGGAGTCTCCCACTCGGGACTGTATTTGGGCGACGGATATTTCATCAGTGCGACAAGCAGCCGCGGTGTGGCGGTGGCGACGATGAAAGACGGTTATTGGCGTGAACGGTATATAGGAGCGAAACGGGTTCTTTGAGATAAATGGGGAATATTCTCCATTTATTTTTATGCCGTAAAGTGAGGTTTGTTTATGAAAATCGCTTTGATACAAATGAAAGTATATCCGGGAGAAAAGGATAGAAATATCCGTCATGCTTTTGAGTTGTTAAAAGAGGCGGCACCCCGCAGCGATATTGTTATTTTGCCCGAGTTGTGGTCCATAGGGTACGACTTCCATGATTTAAAGAAAAAGGCAACCCGTGCGGGAGATTCTTTATGCAGACGTTTATCCGAACTGGCAGGAAGCACGGAAACCGTTATTTTTGCAGGAACGCTCCCTGTAGCGGAAAATAAAAAAATCAGAAACACAACGCTTATTTTCGATAACCGGGGATATATGGCGGCTTCCTACAGCAAAAGACATTTATTTTATGGTTATCTTGAATCAAAACTGATGGTTCCGGGGGATGAACTTTTAAAATTTTCATTTGACGGTGTACAAATAGGGGCAGCCGTATGCTATGAGTTTTATTTTCCTAAAATGTGGAGAAAAATGGCAAAATCAGGCGTAACTCTTGTCGCAGCGCCGTCCTCATGGCCGGCTATGCATATCAGGCAATGGGATATACTCACAAAAGCAAGAGCGGTAGAAAACGGGATTTGCATTGCTGCCGTCAATATGGCGGGTGCTTATCGGGGAATGGCAATGGGCGGGCATTCCCGTTTTGTAGATCCTTTGGGAAATATCATGGCGGAAGCAGGAGAGGAAGAGACCATTCTCTATGCGGAGTATGATCAAGAAAAATATAAGGAATTGGGGCGGCAGCTGGCCGTCATAAGATTGGATAAACAGCGATGTTTTAAGGAGTGACGATGTTTGCATGACTATGGCAACTCATATATAATGATTAAATACAATGAAAACAAATCCTAAGGGGGCATATCATGAAAGGCAATGATATACGTGAGGCATATTTGTCTTTTTTTGAAACGAAGAAAGGACATTTAAGGCTGAAGAGTTTTCCTCTGATTCCTAAAGATGATCCGAGTTTACTTCTGATCGGCGCAGGAATGGCACCGCTGAAACCGTATTTTACTGGGAAAGTGGAACCGCCGTGCCACAGATTGACGACCAGCCAGAAATGTATCCGTACCGGTGATATAGAAAATGTGGGGCATACGGCAAGACACCACACATTCTTTGAAATGCTCGGAAATTTCTCTTTTGGTGATTATTTCAAAAAAGAAGCGATTGCCTGGGCCTGGGAATTTCTGACAGAAGTTATCCGATTGGATAAAGAGCGGTTGTATGTAACCATTTATCCTGATGATAAAGAAGCCTTTGACTATTGGCATACCATGATCGGGCTTCCGGAAAACCGGATTTACCGTCTGGATGATAATTTCTGGGAAATCGGTGAAGGTCCTTGCGGTCCGGATTCTGAAATTTTTTATGACCAAGGCGAAGAATTCGGTACGGATCCGGAAAATCAGATGGGCGGCGACGGAGATCGCTTCCTTGAAATCTGGAATCTCGTATTCAGTCAATTTGACCGACAAAAAGACGGATCTTATTTACCGCTGGCGAAGAAAAACATAGATACAGGTGCGGGATTGGAAAGATTATCTGCCGTTTTACAGGGAAAGAAAAATAATTTTGAAACCGACTTGTTCTACCCGATTATAGAAGAGGCCTCCCGTTTATCGGGCGTTCTATATGGAAAAACCGATGAAAGTGATGTGGCGCTGAAAGTGATTTCCGATCATGCCCGGGCGGTCACCAATATGATTGCTGACGGAATTCTTCCTGCAAATGAAGGGCGGGGCTATGTATTAAGGCGCATTCTCCGCCGGGCAGTCCGGTACGGAAAATTACTCGGTATCGAAGGTGCTTTTATGGGGCAGATGGTGGATGTCGTTGTAGATATGATGAAACCTGCCTATCCGGAACTTCTTGAAAAACAGGCCTTCATTAAGAAAGTGGCCAATGTAGAAGAAGAAAGATTCCATACCACGTTGAATGCGGGAACCGATCTTCTCTATGAAATGATTGAAGATTTACAGAAAAAAAACGTGAATGTTTTAACCGGTGAGCAGGTATTCAAGCTTTATGACACCTATGGTTTTCCCTGGGAATTGACCGAAGAAATTGCAAAAGAAAAGGGGCTGTCTATTGACCGGCAGGGATTTGAAATATCCATGGCGGAACAAAAAGAAAGAGCCCGCGCAGCCAGAGCAAAAGTGTCTGCCAAAGTGGCAACTCCGGATACGACCAAGCTGGATATGAAATCACTGACGTCTAATGATATAGACGGGAAAACGGAAATTCTGCTTCTCGGAAAAGAGGGCAGGCAAGTCAAGTCGGCTGCTGACGGAGAAGATGTGACCGTTATTATGAAAAATAATCCGTTCCATGCAGAAGGGGGCGGACAGATCGGTGACACCGGCCGCATCATCGGTGACAGCGGAATGATTTCCGTAAATGATACGAAAAAACTTCCTGACGGAATTATATATTGTATCGGTACGGTCACGGAAGGTGTGATGGCAGAGGGAGAAACGGCAGAGGTTGTCGTCGACAGAACCAGACGGGAAGATATTGCCAGAAATCATACGGGGACCCATCTGCTTCAAGCGGCTTTGCGCCAAGTACTGGGGCCGCAGGTCAATCAGGCAGGCTCATTGGTTCTTCCGGATAAACTTCGTTTTGATTTCACCTGGCCGGAAGCGCTGACAGCTGATCAATTGGCTGAGGTGGAACAGGCAGTCAATGAACAAATTTGGAAAGCGATTCCTTTAGACATCAGTGAAATGCCTATTGCAGAAGCGAAAGAAAAGGGAGCAACGGCACTTTTCGGAGAGAAATACGGAGATATTGTCCGTGTTGTGGGTATTAAAGATTTCAGCATGGAACTTTGCGGCGGCTCTCATGTGGTCAATACGGGGGAAATCGGTTCTTTCCGTATGATAAGCGAAGGCGGAATCGGCTCCGGTGTCCGCCGGATTGAAGCGGTAACAGGGAAAGCCGCTTATGAAGCGATGAAAGCGGATCGGGATCTGATTCGTGAAATGGCATTGCGTCTGAAGTCCAAGCCGGAAGAAATTCCGGAAAAGATGGAGAAGAATTTATCCGCACTCAAAGAAGCGGAACGGACAATTGAAAAATTAAAGAACCGGCATACCCAAGAGGCCATGGATGATTTGTTAAAAAATGTACAGGAGAAAAACGGAATTTCTTTCTTCGGTGCCGTTGTACCGTCAGATAATATGGATGAACTCAGAAAAGTGGCGGACATGATCAAGAGTAAATTGCCGAAAAGTGCATTTATTTTAGGCGCATCGGCAGGCGGTAAAGTCAATCTTGTGGGAATGGCATCCGAAGAGGCCGTTAAAGCAGGGATTCATATGGGGAAAGTAGTTTCGTCAGCCGCTAAAATATGCGGAGGAGGCGGCGGCGGAAAACCCAATGTCGCACAGGCCGGCGGTAAAGATGTCTCTAAATTACAAGAGGCTGTTGATGAAGGTGTGGCAGTCATTTCATCGTTCCTGAAAGGATAAAGGAGGATATCACGATGTCAGTTTCAGATGAAACCATTTTATTTGATCGCGGCGCTGACGAAGGAGAAAATACCCAAGCGGCCATGATATTGAATGAAGTGTACGGTGCATTAAAAGAAGCGGGTCATAACCCGACGGTACAGCTTGTAGGATATCTGGTTTCGGGAGAACCCACCTATATCACCAGTAAGCATGAAGCGCGGAAATTGGTTTCCGGTATAGAACGGGACGAACTGGTGGAAGAACTGGTCCGCTTTTATGTAAAGCACAAGGGACTTTGATATGCGGATTATGAGTCTCGATGTGGGTTCACAGACCATCGGCGTTGCCGTGAGTGATGTATTCGGCTGGACCGCCCAGGGATTGGAAACAATCCGTCATACGACACGAGAAAAAGATTTTGTCCGTCTTCGGGAGCTGACTGATGCATATAAGGTGGAAGAGTTTGTGATCGGAATGCCTCTCAATATGAACGGGACAAAAGGAATGAGAGCGGAAAAGACCGAAGAATTTGCTCTTGAACTGGCAGCGGCTTTTCCGGATATTCCTTATCATTTTTGGGACGAGCGGCTGACAACGGTGATGGCGGAAAAGCAATTAATTGCTGCCGATGTAAGCCGGAAAAAGCGAAAAAAAGTAATTGATAAAATGGCGGCGGTGGCTATTTTAGAAGGATATCTGCAACATTTGGCGTTAAAAAATAAAGGATAATACAATGAGTGAACAAGAAGAACCGATTATCATTATAGTGACGGGGCCGGACGGAGAAGAAAAAGAATATGTCCAGGATATCATGATTCCTTTTGCAGGCAAGCAATTTGCCGTTCTTGTAGCTGTTCCGCAGACGGAAGAGGAACAATCCGACCCGGAAATTATTTTGGCAAGAATAGAAACCGATGCATCGGGAGAAGCGGAGTACGTACCGCCTACTGATGAAGAATATGATGCCGTGGCATCTATTTATAATGAAATGTAAGACAAAAGAAAGAGCGTAACCGGAAAGAATCGGGTTGCGCTTATTTTTTTATTCATGGGGGAGGATTACGGGAAATAATACGTAAGATTTGCCATATGCCATAGGGCAGGCATGTTGCGTTTACAAGGTGTGGCAGGATGAGTGCAGCTCTAAAATAAAGACCGGAAATTTTGAAAAATAAAGCAAAAATTAAATATATGCATGGCTTTTCATGTTCTCTGTTACAGACATCTTTTTTGTGTAGAAAGGTGTCTTTTGCTTTATGGATATATGGGCAGCATAGTTTAAATATTTTTATGAAGAGGCATGTAAATCTTACGGTACGTTTTACTTAAAAATTACAAACTGGACGAAAAGTATACAATCTTGTCTATAGAACTTTTACACACGTTCCGTACACTGGAGATACAGTAAAATGTATTTCCTAAGGAGGAGAAAATGAATGTAAAGAAGTTGACTCTCGTAGCAGTAACATCTGCTGTATTATTAACGGCTGCCGGTTGCGGAGGAAGTGACACGGCAAAGAAAGACGGAAAATCTTCGGCAGGAAGTAAGATTACAGGTTCGGTTACTATTTCAGGTTCTTCCGCACTGCTTCCGCTTGCCAAAGATGCGGCTGCTAAATTTAAGGTGAAAAATCCGGAGGTATCTCTCACATTAAATGGTGGCGGTTCGGGGACAGGATTGAAGCAGGTGGCAGAAGGTACGGTCAATATTGGAAATTCTGATGTAGAAGCTTCTAAAAAACTTCCTGCAGACAAGGCAAAAGACCTGGTCGATCACAAGGTTTGTGTATTGACGGTAGCGCCGATTGTTCATAAGGATATCGGAGCAACCGTAAAGAGTCTGACCAAAGCACAGCTCCAGGGTGTATTTACGGCTAAAATTACCAACTGGAAAGATGTCGGCGGTCCCGACCAGGAAATCATCCTCGTGACCCGTCCTTCCACATCCGGCACACGTGCACTCTTTACGGAGTTGGCATTGGCAGGAAAGGAAGAGGCATCGAATAAATCACTGGAAACCGATGATTCCGGTACACTGCTTCAGAGTATTTCCCAAACTAAGGGTGCAATCGGCTATATCGCACTTTCTTATCTGGTGAATAACAAAGACGTAGCAGCTATCGGAATTGACGGTGTAATGCCGACTTTGGAAAATACATACAACGGTACCTATCCGGTATGGGGATATGAACATATGTATACAAAAGGAGAACCCACAGGTGCCGTGAAAGCATTCCTCGATTATGTAGTTTCTGATGAGTACGGTGTGGAAATCGAAAAACAGGGCTACGGTGTAAGCAGCAAGATGAAACAAAAATAAGAGAAGTTTAAATAAGAATATATCCGGAAAATAAGCGGCCGTATGCATACGACTGCCTTTCCGGTATATGGGACAAAAAGGAGATTGTATGGGCGGTCATGTCAAGCAGGAGCAGATGTTTAAGAGAGAATATTTTGGGAAAAGTATTTCCACATTATGCGGACTTTTTCTCATTGTATTGACGATTGCCATAGGGGCTTTCCTGCTTGCAAAGGGCATGCAGACTTTTACTCAGTTTGACCATTCCGTGTCGGAGTTTCTGTTTTCTTCCGATTGGAAGCCGTCAGATACGGAAACGGGCGGAGGCCGCGTAGGAGCGGCTGTTTTTATCTGGGGATCCATCTTAACCTGCACGGTCGCCTTAGTGATTTCTGTGCCGTTCAGTCTTTCGACGGCCATATTTATGACTCAAATTTCCCCGTCACTGGGAGAAAAAATTATACGTCCCGCTGTAGAAATATTTGTCGGTATTCCTTCTGTCGTTTACGGCTGGGTCGGGCTTGTCGTATTGGTTCCGTTTTTGCAAAAAATATTTGATTTGCCTCACGGACAATCCGTTTTAGCGGCGGCGGTTGTATTATCTGTCATGATTTATCCGACGATTACTTCCGTTTCAGCAGATGCGATACGGAGTGTCAATCAGAAATATATTGAAGGTGCTTACGGGCTCGGATCGACCCGGTGGCAGATGCTTTACCGGGTATTACTTCCGGCGGCACTTCCGGGAATTTTAACCGCTATTGTGCTGGGGCTTGCCCGTGCATTCGGGGAAGCGCTTGCCGTGGCTATGGTCATCGGAAAAATGAAAGCCTTTCCGAAAAGTTTGCTTGCGCCGACAAATAATTTGACCGCTGCGATTGCTTCGGATATGGGCGGTGCTATGGACGGCGGCGAATTTAATGCGGCACTTTGGTCTATGGCACTACTCCTTTTTATAATTTCCCTGCTTTTTATTTTGATTATTCACGCTTTGTCAGCTAAAAAGGAGGCCGCTGCCTGATGAAAGCCTATGCTAACGGAGATGAAAACCGTCTCCGCGAAGTGGACTCTTCGCTGAAACATGCACAATGGGCCGATAAAGCCGCAACGACTGCCTTTTATCTCATATCCGGTGCGTTTGTCTTACTTCTTATTGCTTTTACGGGGTATGTCATATGGGGCGGCGTTAAAGCATTCAGCCCGGACATATTTTCATTCGGTCCGAGTGGAATCGGAAACCAGTTCTTCAATACGGTCTACCTGGTCATCTTGTCGCTTATCATCTCGGTACCTGTCGGAGTGGCGGCAGGCGTTTATATGGCAGAGCATGCCTCTCCGGGACGTATGACCGATTCGCTGCGGATTGCCATTGAAACACTGTCATCTCTTCCTTCTATCGTAGTCGGACTCTTCGGATATTTGGTATTCATCATCATGATTCACGCACAGTGGAATCTTTTTGCCGGAGCATTGGCGGTATCGATTCTTTCTTTGCCGCTCATTACAACAACGACTTATGATGCACTGAAATCTTTACCTGCCGGGTATAAGGAAGGAAGTCTTGCTTTGGGAGCCACTCATTTTGAAACCATTTGGCACGTCATGCTTCCCGCTTCCGTAGCACCGGTTATGACAGGAGTGATTTTAGCGGCAGGAAGAGGATTTGGAGAAGCGGCGGCTCTCTTGTATACCGCAGGTATGAGTACGGATATCGTATGGACGGTCTGGGATGTGACATCACCGGTCTGCCCTTTGAATCCGTTCCGCCCGGGAGAAACACTTTCTCTCCAGGTATGGGCTTCCCGTACAGAGGCCACGGCAGCTAATGCGGCGGATGTGGCTGCTGCAGCATCGGCCGTTTTAATGATTATGGTCCTTGCCTTCAGTATAGGGGCAAGATATGTAAGTCATCATGTGACAAAGAAAACCGAGGGGGAGAAAGCATAATGATCCACGATAATTTGGCAACAATGACGATACCGGCACAGAGCCCTGCCATTTCCATGTATTCCGACATCAGCTTTTCTTGCAATAACGTCGACTTATACTACGGAAATTTTCAGGCCCTGAAAAAAGTAGATTTGCGGATTGAAAAGAATAGAATTACCGCATTGATAGGTCCTTCAGGCTGCGGTAAATCCACATTCTTAAGAGTGCTGAACCGTATGAATGATTTGATTCCCTGCTGCCGTGTGGAAGGTCATATTTTATTGAACGGCGTCGATGCATATAAAGAGATCGATCCGATTGTGCTTCGCCGTCATGTGGGCATGGTTTTCCAACAGCCGAATCCCTTTCCTAAAAGCGTATACGATAATGTAGCATACGGCCCGCGACTGAAAGGGGTTACCAAAAAAGACGATTTGGATGAAATCGTAGAAACGAGCCTCCGTCAGGCGGCGATTTGGGATGAACTAAAAGACCGTCTGAAAAAATCGGCGCTGGGACTTTCCGGCGGACAACAACAGCGTCTTTGCATAGCCCGTGCACTTGCCGTCGAACCGGAAGTGCTTCTTATGGACGAAGCGACATCGGCGCTGGATCCCGTTTCCACAGCTCATATCGAAGAATTGGCAAAAGAATTACAAAAGAAATATACAGTGATCATGGTCACCCATAATATGCAGCAGGCACAACGTATCGCCGATAAAACAGCATTTTTCTATCTGGGAGAAATGGTTGAATATGGAGAAACGGAACAGATTTTTGAAAATCCTCAAAAAGAAAGAACCATTCGTTATGTGTCAGGGAATTTTGGTTAAACCTGTAGTATAATTGAATAAAATGAAATACCGGCAGTCGGACCTATCCCTGCCGGATTTTAGCCTATTTGTATGGAAGCGGGCATGAGCAAGGGGGAGAATATGGCACTTATTTACTGCGTAGAAGATGATGAAAGCATCCGTGAATTGGTGGGATATGCACTTCGCGGACAAGGCTATAAAGTCGAGGGATTCCGTTCAGCGGAAGAATTTTATAAAGGATTGAAAACAGCCATTCCTGATTTGATATTACTGGATATCATGCTTCCCGGCGAAGACGGATTGACTATTTTAAAGAAAATAAGAGCGCATAAGGAGGAAGAATCCATTCCCGTTATTATGATGACCGCAAAGACAAGTGAATTTGATGTGGTAAGAGGACTTGACATCGGCGCTGATGATTATGTGACGAAGCCGTTCGGGATTATGGAGCTTCTCTCCCGTATCCGTTCCGTCATGCGGAGAAGTAAAAAAACGGTAGAAAAGAAAGCGGAAAATCTGTCATATAGAGAGATTTATGTGAATCAGGAACAACATGCAGTCATCGTCAGAGGAAAAGAAATACAGCTCACGCTAAAAGAGTTTGACTTGCTTTGTTATTTGATATTAAATAAAGGAATCGTTCTTTCCCGGGACCAGATCATGCAGGCGGTTTGGGATTCCCCCTTTGAAATGGAAAGCCGTACGATTGACATGCACATCATGAGTCTTCGCCAAAAGCTTGGAGAAGAAGGAGCGGCGATACGTACGGTTCGCGGTGTGGGATACCGTTTGGGTGATAGAAAATGATAAAAAGGTGAGCTATGAGGACACAAATTTATAAAAGTCTCCTTGCAATGGGAGTTATTTCCATTATTTTGACGTTTATTCTCTCCGCCGTACTGCATTACCAGGGATTGCAGGAGCAATATAACAGAGAATTGTCACAAATGGTGCAGACGGCGGCAGCTGCCGTATCTATAGACGAAAAAGAAGAAAGCAAAACGTATTTGGATGTGATCTATGCCGCCAATAATGAAGAAATCCATATCGTATGGCTGACGGAAAAAGGAAGTATTCTTTATGATACGGATGACACGCTGGGAAGAAATTATCTTGACATGCCGGAAATACAAAAAGCAATTCATGAAGGAGCAGGAGGCATCGTACAGAAATCGTCGGATGGACACCCCAAAAGTTATGTAGCGTGCCGTACGGCGGATCACACGATTCTCCGCTTTTCAAGAAGCAAACCGGTTTCTTTCGCTTTTTTGTCTGGGTTCATACCGGAAATATTTCTTTTCTTCCTTGTTTTTTTTGTGGGTTGCCTCGCTGCGGCGGACCGACGGACGGAAAAAATATTGAAACCCATTCATGATGTAGGCGACTTGATACAAAGAATCATGTCCGGTGATTCGGTGAATGAATTACCCGTAGAATATGACGAATTACGACCGCTTATCAATAAAGTCAAGGAACAGCACGGTGAAATTCAAAATTACCTGGAAGACATAGAAGAAGAAAGGAATACGATACGAACGGTCATTGATACCATCTCCGACGGCATTATTTTGCTGGACAGCCAAAGAGAGATTGTCGACTACAACATAAAAACGGAAGAAATATTTCATGTAGAAAAAAACAAAAGGTTCCGCCGGATTTCTTTCTTATACCATGATGAAGATTTTTTACGTGCCGTCAGCAGAGCCTATCATTCTGAAGGACGGCATGAATATACAATGAATCTGTTTGGACGCCCCTTCCGCATGTCGACGGCAAAAACGGAATTGTCGGATGAAGAAACTGGACTTTTGCTTGTGTTTCATGATATGACCGCTTACCATATGGCGGAGAAGATGCGACGGGAATTTTCCGCCAATGTATCCCATGAACTGAAAACGCCCCTCACATCCATCAGCGGATTTGCGGAAATTATTGCGAACGGCATGTACCAAAATGAGCAGGATGTCAAACTGTTTGCCGGCCGGATTGTAACGGAATCACATCGTATGATGTCTTTGGTGGATATGATTATGCACCTGTCCAAAGTGGAAGAAACGGAAACGACAATCAAATGGAAACCGGTGGAAATCGCCAGCCTTATCAGATATGCTTGCGACTTGATTACCCCTCAGGCTATGAAAAAAGGGATTACCATGAGTCTTAACCTGATACCTCTTTATGTGTATGGCAATCCCGCACTTCTTTCCGAATTGATTATGAATTTGATGGATAATGCGGTTAAATATAACCTGGAAAACGGGCAGATTACGGTTTCACTTTCTAAATCGGACGATCAAGTGGTGCTGACCGTTTCCGATACGGGGATCGGGATACCGGAAGAAAAGCAGGAACGGATTTTCGAGAGATTTTATAGGGCCGAAGAAAGTAGAAATAAAGCGACAGGCGGAAGCGGACTCGGATTATCCATCTGCAAACATATCGTAGAAAAACATAAAGGGACTTTGCATATTTCCAGTAAAGAAGGAGAAGGAGCCACATTTACAGTTACGCTTCCCGTCATGAGCGAAAAAGATGTGAATGCAGAAGAAGATAACGAAGTGCTTGCTAAACAAGAAGCGGCCGATGGAGATTCCGGAAAACTGGCGGAGATAGAAGCGGTGGAAGAAATTGCAAAAGAAATTCAAAATGAGCCGAAGGAAAAAAAGAAAAAGACGAAAAAATCAAAAAAGAAGAAATGATATCGTGAAGAAAATTACGAAAAATTAGAAATAAAGTACGAAGAATAAAAAACAGGAGGAGATATGAAAATCCTCCTGTTTGGTTTTGTATGTATAACTGGTAGGGGAGTATAAATATTCAAATAAATCCATGTCAGGAGTTTATTTTTGCTATCTATATATGCGGCAGAAGATGGAAAAAGAAAAGTAAAAAAAGAGGGAAAGAAAAACTTGACAAAAGAAAAGTGCCGT
>URIB01000009.1 GCA_900547785.1 uncultured Dialister sp. | reverse complement strand
GATATTTTTTCGTCAATACAATATCAATTTATTTTGTTGCTATTTTTTATCTTTTTATATCGTCCTTTCATTTTATTTTCCACGCTCCGCATTTCTTTTCCTTTCCGCCTTAAAAAATCATCGCAGGTCCAATAAAATTATCTTGCCGTCCCAAAAGCAGGACCGCCATCAAAGGCTTCCGTCAAGCCATATCCGGATTCACTTCCCAGCAGAAAAATGTGTTTCTTTTTTCTTATCCAACAATATGACCGGAAAAAACGCCAAATCGGTCATAAAAAAAGACTTTTCCTTTGACAGAAAAGTCCGTGTATGCTGGTGCGCCTAGGCAGATTCGAACTGCCGACACACGGTTTAGGAAACCGTTGCTCTATCCAGCTGAGCTATAGACGCTTATGAAATTTATTGTAGCATATCTTCTTCTATTTTTTTACTCTTTCAGAACCATTTTTTGAATTGGTCCCAGATTCCTTTTTTCTCTTCTTTTTCCCGGACCGGTCTTTTTTTCATACTCACCGTCCGTTTCATTTTCTCTTCTCTCCTTTTCCTGTCTTCCGTGGATTCAAAAGGAGCGGGCGCGGTGAAAGCGGGCATTCTCAGTACGGGCGGCGCCATGATTTTCGGCACCGTAAAGGAAGGAACCGTCTGTTCTTTTTTCACATCGTTTCTTCCCCAGGGTACGTAGTGGTAAGACTTGGAAGAGGCATCGGGCACGTTTTTTTCCGCCATGTACTTCGCTCCGTTAAAAGGAACGCCTTGCAGTCTTTCTATGAGCTGGTCCGCCATGACTTGGGGAGAGAAATAGGAAAACGGAAGACGCGGCGCCATACCGGCGATGGAAGAGAGAAAGGCGTTCCTCACATTTTCGACGGTCATTTTTTCTTTGTGCCGTATTTCGTCCATCAAAAGAATCATGCCTTTCTGGGTGGGAAAGAGGTTCTCATAGGGAGTGACTGTATTTTTATTTCCCATGCCCGACATATCAAGAAAGAAAACGAGGAAGAGATAGGCGAGCGTTTTATCCTGTTTACCGCCGCGGAGATGGAAATTGGCAATGATGTAGTACAAATTCCGGAGCTTCGACCATTCGCCCGCCATGGTATAGAGAGAAATTTTTTGGTGAAATGCGCGCTCGAGAATATCTCTGGCGGTGTAGGGATTTCCTTTCGACGCCAAAGATGACTTGGATTCCCCGATTTCTCCTTCCGTCAATCCGTATTTTTCACGAACGTTCAGTATATACGCCATGTGGTGCCCGATTTCCGCTTTCCCTTTCGGTTCCGCTACATAGATTTTAGGCACGCCGTGGGCATATTCTTTTTCCGGAATACGGGTAATGATCCGCCGGACAAGCTCGGCATGCGAACCGTCCGCCGAAAGTCCGTGCTTTTTCAAAAAATCGGAGAGCGCTTTGTCGGGAAGCATATTCAATGTTTCCTGCGGCTTGCTTTCTCTGATCCAGCCGTCCGCATAGAGCCGGTCTATCCGCACCTGCGCATCTTTTCCATACGTGGACTGCAAATAAGACGGCATCCTGGCGTGTACCGGTTTGCCGTCAAAATAATCGAGCAGGAGTATATCTTTTATGGACAGTCCCAATTCTGCCGCCTCCTTTGCCTATTTTTCCACTTTTGAGTATAACAAATTTATTTCTTCTTTAAAAGGGGATTTGTCATGGAAAACCCCAAGTCTCTGCGCCGCGCATATTTTGACGGCGCCGGCGTTTCTTGGCCGCCCGTTTTTCTATGATCGGCTATGTTTATATTCCCAATCCCGATCCTGCCGCCTGAAACACGGGAATCAGAACGGAAAATACGAGTGCGGCGACCATGCCGCCCGCTATCAGCAAAAGATCGGGTTCTGCCATTTTACGGAACCGGAGCAGTTCCATTTCCACTTCTTCCGTCAGCCACCGGTCCGCCTGTTTCAAAAACAGGGGAAGTTGTCCGCTTTCCATGCCGATACGGAGCATCCGTGAAAATGTATTTCCCGTCCAACCGGCGTCATGGACAAGACGGGCAAAATCTCCGCCTTTTTCGACAGCCGCCGCCCAACGGCATATGTCTTGACGGGCCGTTTTATTTGTTTCCATAAGCGCCGTTTCCTTAAGCGCTTCCGACAGGGTAGTTCCGCTCTCCAAAAGTGCCGATAACGCCCGTGAAAATCGTGCCAAAATCAATTGGCGTACAAAAGCGGAACGAAAAAGCAGGCGGTCTGTCTTTTCTTTGCCCTTCTCTGTCCTTATCCAGCGGAAACCCGCCAAAAAGAGCAAGGCAATGAAAATGAGTATAGCGATTCCGTTTCTTTGTAAAAACAGTCCGAATGCCAGCGCCGCTCTCGTCATCGGCGGAAGCGGAACGGCAAGCGCATCAAATAAAAGGGCAAATGACGGCAAAAGAAAGCCGAGCACCAGAACGGAAACGAGAAGTGCAAAAAGAAGTACCGCCAGCGGATACAACAGCGCGGTTTGCAAATTCCGTAAAAACTCGTCTTCTTTTTTGTAGTAAGCGGCGGCGGATATCAGCTGCTCCGGCAATGTGCCCGACAATTCTCCCACTTTCAGAAGCGCACAGAAAAAAGCGGGAAACGCTCCGGATTCCGCAAAAGAATCACTGATGCCGTGTCCTGCTTCTATGGTATTTTGCAGCTTTTCGAGCATTTGCTTTTCTTTTTTCTTCCTGCCGTCCTGCAAAACGGAAAGGGCTTCCGTCACGGGAATCCCGGCAGAAATCAGCGCCGCCCATCCGCTTGCAAAAAGCGCCAGTTTTTTTCGTGTGAAACAAGAAACCGGCTTCGCTTTTTTCATTTCTTCGATCGATACTACATGCAGTCCGCTGTTTCTGATTTCTTCACGAACTTTTTGGGCGGATGTTCCTCTTATGATCCCCTCACGGACAGGCCCGCCCTCTTCATACGCTTTGTACCGGAAATACATGCTCGTCACCGCCCGTTATTTTTCTATATCACCCAGTATTTCTTTTCTTTCTTGGGGCGTCACATTTTGAATCTGATAGACCGCCTGCCGAAGCGTCCGCATCCGTTTCGCCCCCGTTTCCATATAGGAAACGATTTGTTCTTCCCGTCCCTTTCGTATCAGATTAGAAACCGCCGGCGTATTCCAAAGAATCTCACGGAGAAGAATGGTTTTTTGCTTTCCCCGCCACAGTCGTTGTGCGGAAACGGAACGCAATACATTGGCAAGAATGTTTCGTATTTCCTTTTGCTCTTCTCCGGGAAATGTGTGAATCATCCGTCCCAACGCTTCTTTTACTTCTCCATTGTGCAGTGTAGCCAAAACGAGATGTCCCGTTTCCGCCGCCGAAAGCGCCGCCTGCACGGTCGCTTTGTCCCGCATTTCTCCGATAGCAATGACATCGGGATCTTCTCTCAGCGATTCTTTAATCCCCTCTGCAAAGTCCGCCACATCTTCTCCCACTTCTCTCTGGTGAATCAGGGAACGGAACGGGGAAAGCCTATACTCTACCGGATCTTCAAGCGTCACGATATGGCAGGCTCTTTCTTTTCCTATTTTCTCCAGTATTCTTGCGAGTGTTGTACTTTTCCCGCTCCCTGACGGTCCTGAAACAATGACAAGGCCCGTTTCAAGCCGCGCTGTTTCTTCTATCCAGTCTTCATCGGGGTCTTTATCCACTTTGTCAAGCGAGGGAAGAATCCGGAGCGCTCCGCAGGAACGTCCGCCTGCCCGGTAGAGATGTACACGGATACGGATTCCGTTTTCTTCGACGGACATATCGCAAACTTTTTCTTTGGTGTAAGCGTTCCTTTTTTCTTCGCCGAGCCCGCTCCCTATTTCTTTTTCCAAAAGAGATCCGTCTATATTTTCCGCTACGGCAAGCTGTCCGTTTTCACGAATCATAACGGGGCCGTTTTCCGTAAAGTGAATATCCGTCGCTTTGGGAAATGTGTCCAATATTTTTCTCAACGTTTTCATCCTGTATCCTCACCATGTTTCATAAAGAAAAGCCGCTTCTCTGGGCGAAATAAGTCCCGCTTTCATACGTTCGATCGCTATTTCCCCCATCGTTTTCTGTCCCTGCTTTTTCATCAATTCCGAAAGACGGGCACTCTCCGCCTTTTCATGGAGCGCTTTCTTTTCGTCTTTTCCGATTTCCATCATTTCAAAAATACCGATCCGGCCCTCTTCATTTCCTGCATATCCTTTTTTACCCAAAAAAACGGGCGGAAGAAAATCACGGCGTATCTCTTCCGGACCGATAATAAATTCCCGTTTTTCTTCCGCAGACAGTTTGACAGCGAGCCTTTGTGAAATCACAAGGGAAAGAGAAGCGGCCAGCAAATACGGAGGGATTCCCATATCTATAAGCCGTGCGGCGGCGGACACCGCATCATTCGTATGAAGCGACGACAGCACCAGATGACCTGTCAAAGCGGCGTGCACCGCTATTTCCGCCGTTTCCCCGTCACGTATTTCTCCGATCATCACCACATCGGGATCCTGACGGACGAGCGATCTCAATCCTTTCTCAAATGTCAATCCCGCTTTTTCATTCACCTGTACCTGTGTCATTCCATGAATGCGGTACTCCACGGGATCTTCGATGGAAATGGCGGAAATTTCAGGCGTAAGCACCAGTTTAAGCGCCGCATAAAGCGTTGATGTCTTTCCGCTTCCTGTCGGTCCTGTCGTCAGAATCATACCGCTTTTTCGCAGCAATCTCTTTTGAAACACCCGCTTTTGAAACTCCGTCATTCCCAGTTCATTCTTCTCAATAAAAGCGACCGACCCCGATAATATACGGATAACGATATTTTCTCCTCTAATGGTGGGCATAACGGAAACACGGAAATCACGGGAAACTCCCTCTTTGGTTTCAGAAAAACTTCCGTCCTGGGGAAGTCTCATTTCTCCGACATTCATTCCCGCCAGCACTTTGATCCGCACGGAAAGCCCTTGCGCCATCGACAACGGCCACTTTCCAAATTCCTTGAGCTTTCCGTCCTTGCGAAAACGGACATACACCCCGTCCTCTCCCGGTTCCAGGTGCACATCGCTTACCTTTTCCGAAATGGCGGATTGCAAAATGTAACGTACCGCCATTTCGGGATTGGTTGCCTCATACAATTTCATACAGCCCCCTCTTGCGCAATTTTATCCTGCCGTCACCACAAAAACAGGAAATCCCCGCCTGATTTCTTTTTCCACTACAAAACGGACCGTCATAAAGACAGCCCGCTTTCCGTCACACCGCTCCTATGACCGGCTTTTTTTCTGCAATGCCCACCTTACGCGGATACGTCTTGGGGCAAGGTCCCGTTTTTCGGAAATAAAGAATAGACCGCTTCTCTCCGCCGGGTAACTCGAAATCTTTCTTTTCAATCAGTTCCCCTTGGAGTTCATGCAGAATCTTTCCCGCATTTTTAAGTTCTTCTTCCGCGCCCGGTCCTTTCATCGCCGCAAAAATACCTCCGACCTTCACAAAAGGCATCGCCCATTCGGCAATCACGGGAAGCATTTTCACCGCTCTCGCCGTCACCACATCAAAAGACTCTCTCGTTTTTCTCCGCCGGCCGCCCTCTTCGGCACGCATATGCATGATTTTAATATTCCGTATCCCCAATTTTCCGGCAGCGGCTTCAATAAAATTCAACTTTTTCAAGATCGAATCCATCAGCACTACATGCATATCCGGCCGCAAAACGGCAAGAGGAATCCCGGGAAACCCGGCCCCCGTCCCTAAATCAAGAATCCGTCCTTCTTGGGGAAAATATTTTTCATCGTAGACGGTCATTGAATCATATATATTTTTAACCAGACTTTCTTCCCTGTCCTTAATGCCCGTAAGATTGACCTTTTGATTCATCTCCATAAGCATCAAATTATAGGCTGTCAGTTTTTCCGCAGCTTCCTCACCGGCCGCAAGACCTAATATCTCTATCATTTCCCTGACGGTCATTATATCCTCCTTCATGCCGCACCATATACTACCATAAGTATATCAAATAGACAGCGTTCCTTCACTTGATTTTAAGAAAAAAATAAATTTATTTTGGTAAACAATCATTTTTCATGTACGCCAGCTTGCCCCTATCACCGTCAACAGGGCAGCTGACACTAAGGAAAAGAAATTCATATTTTTATATTTATCACGCTGCCGGATTCTTCGCTAAGAGTCACATGATGTTTTTTCTCCTGCCATCATTCCGATTCTATCCGCCGCTCAAGAATGACGGCAGAAGTGAATTGCGTTTTAGAGAAGCAATAAATGACTTTTTGCCTAAAAAGGAAAGCATAGGAAATGTAAGTCATCCCCGGATGACGGGACGCAAGCGAACCACTTTTCGAGAAGCGGAGCGACGCTGTAAAAGTGTGTGTGACGCTTTGCCTTTGGTTAAAGTGTCAGCGGATAGA
This sequence comes from uncultured Dialister sp., assembly GCA_900547785.1. Taxonomy (GTDB): domain Bacteria; phylum Bacillota; class Negativicutes; order Veillonellales; family Dialisteraceae; genus Dialister. Next base: position 39,820 of record URIB01000009.1, on the reverse strand, counting down.
TTCACGCAAGGTGCAAGTGTGAGCAGATACGAAAAAACGATTCCTTACGGAACAGTGTTAAATACCTGCCTGTCATTCTTGAACAATTGTAAAAATCGCTATGACTGTAATGTAATAAAAGGAAATTGACTCATAGTGAAGAATCTGGCAAAGGATACAGGTGTTACATATTCTGACCTGTGTATGCAAGCTTGCCCCTATCGCCTCGCTTTGCTCGGCACTTCCCTCCGTGCTCGGGGGAAGCTGACGACAAGGAAGAAAGAATTATAGTTTTTATATAAGAAAACCGAAAAATAATGAAATGACTCCTATAAAAAAGCCGTCCCCGTTTGTCGGGAAGCAAGCGAACCACTTTTCAAGGAGCGGAGCGACGCTGTAAAAGTGAGTGAGACGCTTTGCCTTGGCTAAGGTGTCAACCGTTAAGTTGACGAAAGGGGCAAGTTGGAGCAGACGTGTAAGAATAAATAATGCAATGAGCCAAAGCAAAAACTCCGTCTTTTTCAGACAGAGTTTTTTTTGATTTCTATTCTTTCTTTTCTGTATTTCCTTTTTTCTGTTTCAGATACACCATGAGGACCGACATATCCGCCGGAGATACGCCGGAAATACGGGACGCCTGTCCCAGTGATACGGGACGGATTTTATCCAATTTTTGCCGGGCTTCTGTAGAAATTCCCTCCAAATTTAAATAGTCCATGTGGGCAGGCATTTTTTCACTTTCCATACGGGCCGCTTTACGAATTGCCGATTCCTGACGGGCAATGTATCCTTCATATTTCACGGTGATTTCCATTTCTTCTGTCGCTTCCGCATCAAAAACGGGACACCCCAAGGATTCTGTCATTTTCCGGTAAGTCATTTCGGGACGTTTGAGAATCTGATCGGCTCCCGTTCCTGTTGTAAGCGGCGCCGTACCGATCCGTTCCAATGCTTCATTGATTTCTTTTTTCGGTGTAAACCGCTTTGTCCTGATATAGGCAAGGGCTTCTTCGAATTTTTCTTTCCGCTCTTTGAAATGTTTGTACCGTTCTTCTGTGACAAGTCCGATTGCATAGCCTTTCGGAGTGAGCCTGAGATCCGCATTGTCCTGGCGAAGAATCAGACGGTATTCGCTCCTGCTTGTCATCATACGATACGGCTCGTCCGTTCCTTTCGTCACCAGATCGTCAATGAGCGTTCCGATATACGCTTCGTGACGGGCGAGAATGAACGGTTCTTTTCCTTTGATTTTGAGCGCCGCATTGATGCCCGCCATGAGTCCCTGTGCCGCCGCTTCTTCATAGCCGCTCGTCCCGTTTGATTGCCCCGCCGAATACAGTCCTTCCAGGTGAATCAGTTCCAGTGTGGGGTAGAGCTGCAGCGGGTCAATAAGATCATATTCGATGGCATAGGCGGGACGCATGAGCTTTACGTCTTCCAAACCCGGAATCGTTCTTAAAAATGCATATTGCACGTCGATGGGAAGTGATGTGGACATGCCCTGCACATACATTTCCGTCGTGTCCGTTCCTTCCGGTTCTACAAAAAGCTGGTGTCTGTCTTTGTCGGCAAAACGGATGACTTTATCTTCGATAGACGGACAGTATCTGGCGCCCACACCGTGAATCTTCCCTGCATATTTCGGTGCTCTCATGATATTGTCCCTGATGATGGCATGGGTTTCTTCATTGGTATAGGTGAGCCAGCAAATTTTTTCGTTTCTGTCTTTTCTTTCGCTTAAAAAGCAAAACGCATGATTTTCCGGATCGCCCTCTTCCGGCATCATTTTTTCTTTGTGAAGACTCCGCATATCAACACGGCTCGGTGTTCCCGTTTTGAAACGAAGCATGGAAATACCGTGCTTTTTTAAGTTCCCGGAAAGCCCTATGGACGGCCGCATTCCGTTCGGTCCCCCGGAATACATGACATCTCCGATGATAATCATGCTTTCCAGATACGTGCCGGTACAAAGAATGACCGCTTTGGCTCTGTATTCTTCATGAAGTTCCGTGGTAATCCCGACACACCGTCCGTTTTCTACGAGGATATCCGTCACCTGCATCTGACGCAAATCGAGATTGTCCGTATTTTCCACCACCTGTTTCATATAGCGGTGATAGGCGCCCTTATCCGACTGGGCGCGGAGAGAATACACCGCCGGTCCTTTTCCGCGGTTCAGCATGCGCATCTGAATCGCCGTTTTGTCTGCGGCGATTCCCATTTCTCCGCCGAGCGCATCTATTTCTTTGACAAGATGACTTTTACCCGGTCCGCCGATCGCGGGATTGCAGGGCATCATCGCTACATTGTCGAGAGAAATCGTTGTAAGAAGCGTTTTACAACCCATCCGCGCCGCCGCAAGAGCCGCTTCGCAGCCGGCATGGCCTGCGCCGACAACTATAACGTCATACGTATCTATGAGATACAATTTAAATCCTTCTTTCTTTTCAATTCCTTGCATCGCAAAAATTTCTTCTGCTTTTTAGTCTACTCATTATATAAAATTTCCATCTCTTTTTCAAAACGTCCTCTCTTTTATAAAAGTAAGGTAGGCTTAAATTTTCACCTCTTATTTTTAACGGAATACCATTTTATTTTTATATCATATATGTAATTATTTATTTTAGGTATGCCGATTTAAAATATTTACATTGTCTAATTTATGTGGTAATATAGCGAGAGCAACGAAAGAAATCATACATTTTCCGTTGCAAAATATTACATAAAGGAGACTATCATGTTTAAAAAGATATTAGTATGGATTTGCCTGCCTCTGGCGCTCATCGGGGCCGTTTGTATGTCTGCCGGCTGCGGCAAAAGCGGAGAGACCGCCCCGAAAGAAACGGGAAAAATGAAAGTTGTCGCCACCACCACCATGCTGACCGATTTGTCCAAAGAAATCGGCGGCGATAAGGTCGAAGTGGCGGGACTGATGAAAGCCGGTGTCGATCCCCATCTCTATCAGGCCGGCGCCGGTGATGTGGATGCCATGAATAAAGCGGATATCGTTGTCTACAACGGTATCCATCTGGAAGGAAAGATGGGTTCCATTTTTGATAATCTTGCCAAAAATAAAAAGCCGATGATTCGTGTGAGCGACGGCATTGAAGCTTCCACACTTCTTGATTTTGAAGAAGACGGCGAGAAAACAAAAGATCCGCACATCTGGTTCTCTGTAAATAACTGGAAAAAAGCGGCCGGTGAAGTTTGCAAAGGCTTTTCCTCCAAAGATCCGCAGAATAAATCCTATTATGAATCCAATTTAAACGCATACCTTGCCAAGCTGGACGACCTGGACAAGGAAATCAAAAAAGAAGTAACGGCCGTTCCCGAAAATGCCCGCGTTCTTGTCACCGCCCACGATGCATTTGCGTATTTCGCAAGAGATTACGGTTTCGAAGTTAAGGGTATCCAAGGCATCAGCACCGCCAGCGAAGCGGGCACGTCCGACATCAGCGAACTCGCCCGTTTTATCGCAGACCACAAAATCAAAGCAATCTTTGTAGAATCTTCCGTTCCGCACAAGACCATCGAATCTCTCCAGGCGGCCGTTAAAGCCAACGGATTTGATGTTTCCATCGGCGGCGAACTCTTCTCCGACTCTCTCGGCGATGCATCGACAAAAGAAGGCACCTACATCGGTATGTATGAACACAATATCAAAACCATTACCGGAGCGCTCCGATAACGATAACGGGATTTCCGTTTCAGGGGAACCTTTCGAGCAAGACATATCTAAGTCGGGAAGGTTCCTCTTCTTTTTTATACACCGGGCGATTTCTTTTTTGTCGGTCCTGCCTTTTATACATTTCAGCTTGAGAAAGAGGTGATTACATCCATGCAGAACGTTATTGAATTGGAAGATATTACGGCCGCCTATAACCGGCAGCCTGTTCTCTGGGATCTGGATTTAAACATCCCGAAAGGCACTCTGATGGGTATTGTAGGTCCTAACGGTGCCGGTAAATCTACACTTTTAAAAATTATTCTGAATTTATTGATTCCCGTTTCGGGACGGCTCCGTTTTTCTATCGACGGGGAAGAATCTCCCAAAAAGGCAAGAAAGAAAATCGCCTATGTCCCCCAAAACGGTTCCGTGAACTGGGATTTCCCGGCTACTGTTTCCGACATCGTCCTCATGGGACGCTACGGCCATACAGGCTGGTGCCGCCGGCCGGGCAGAAGCGATAAACTGATTGCCGAGGAAATGATTTTCCGTGTCGGCATGGGAGAGTATCAGTCCCGCCAAATCAATGAGCTTTCCGGCGGACAACAGCAGCGTGTATTCCTTGCCCGGGCACTGGCGCAAAAAGCAAGTGTCTATCTTTTGGACGAACCTTTTAAAGGAGTCGATGCCCAGACGGAAAAAGTCATCGTCACTCTTTTGAAAGAAATGCAGTCCCAAGGAAAAACGATTGTCGTCGTCCACCATGCTCTCCAGACCGTATCACAGTATTTCGACAGAGTTGCCATGATTAACCGGCAGCTGGTTGCCGAAGGACCGGTCGCAGATATTTTTACCCGGGAAAATATAGAAAAAACATTTTCTCCCCTGTCTAAGGAGAGTGAGTCTGATGGAAATACTTAGTTCTCCCCTTTGGAGCGACTATACCTTCCGGGTAGTCCTTGCAGGAACAACCATACTGGGCATTCTTTGCGGTGTCCTCGGTTCTTTCATCGTTCTCCGCAGAGAAGCGCTTTTGGGTGACGGGATTGCCCACTCATCGTATCCCGGCATCATGCTTGCTTTTATGTTTCTCGGCGTAAAAAGTCTGGACGGACTTCTTCTCGGTGCTTTTATTTCCGCACTGGTAGCGACGGGACTGATTCTTATGGCACGGCAATACACCCGTCTTCCTTTTGACGGTGTCCTTGCTTCCGTTCTTTCCGGTTTCTTCGGAGCCGGTCTTGTACTGTCCGCTATCATCCAGCATTCGGGAAATGCGAATCAGGCAGGGCTTAACCGGTTTATTTTCGGGCAGGCCTCTACCATTCTCTACAGAGACGTCATTCTCACGACGAGCCTTTCCTTGATTGTTCTTTTACTGGTCGTACTTTTCTGGAAAGAATTGAAACTCATGGCCTTTGATCCCGACTATGCGGGAGCGCTCGGATTGCCGGGAGGAAAATTAAATGTTCTCCTTTCTTTCCTGACGATGATGACCGTTTTACTGTCTATCCAGGCGGTAGGTATCATTCTCATGAGTGCCATGCTGATTGCCCCCTCTGTGGCGGCCCGTCAATGGACAAGACGGCTTGAACCGATGGTTCTTTTATCTGCCCTCTTCGGGGCCGTTTCATCGGCAACAGGCACGATAGCAAGCTCGTCCATTTCCAAAATGCCGACAGGGCCCGCTATCGTCGTCGCCGCCTCGGTCATCGTTATCACCAGTCTGCTTTTTGCTCCGCGAAGAGGTTTGGTAAGTCAGTATTTACATCACAAAAGACTGGCTGCTCCTGCTAAAAAAGGAGGCGTCCTATGAATTCTTTTGCTGAAATACTTGTTATTGCCCTTTTTACGGCAATCAGCTGTGCTTTGCCGGGAAACTTCCTTGTACTCCGGCGAATGTCCATGCTTACCGATGCAATCAGCCACACCGTACTTTTAGGGATTATTCTCGCCTTTCTTCTCACCGGAAGTCTGGATTCCCCGTTTCTTATCGTCGGTGCGACGCTCATGGGCGTACTCACCGTCTGGCTTGTGGAATCGCTGTACAGAAGCCGTCTTGTCGCTTCTGATGCGGCCATCGGACTTATATTTCCCTTCCTCTTCAGTATCGCCGTTATTCTTGTCACCCGCTACGCCGGCAACGTCCACATAGACACGGACTGCGTACTTCTCGGCGAACTCGCTTTTGCCCCCTTCGACCGCCTGATCATCGACGGTACGGACTACGGAGCAAGGGGCATATACACGAGCGGTATTGTTTTTATCATCGTCGCGGCAATCATTACTCTTTTCTATAAAGAACTGAAGCTTGCCACCTTCGATCCCGTTCTGTCTAAAATACTCGGCTTCTCGCCTGCACTGATTCACTACGGACTTATGGGACTTGTATCTCTCACCGCTGTCACCGCTTTCCAATCCATCGGTTCCATTCTGGTCATTGCTTTCATGATTATTCCTGCCATGACTGCTTCCCTTTGGACGAAAACAATGGTGTCCCGGCTTTTACTGAGTTGTCTCATCGGTTCCTTCGGTTCCGTCGCAGGTATTGTCGGCGCCATCTGGCTCGACACGTCGCTGGCGGGCATGATGGCATCAGTTTTAGGACTTTTATTTGTACTCTCCCTCTGCATAGCCCCTTCCACCGGACTTATAGCCGCTTTCAGACGGAGAAAGCTCCAAAGATTTTCTTTCGGACGGGAAACGCTTCTCCAACATCTCCTCTTCCATGATAAAACGGAAGCGGCCGCCCGTGAAAATGCGGTTTCCAATCTGGCGACCCACATGAAATGGCCGGAGAATTTTACAAGGAAAGTCTGCCGCTCTCTCTTGAAAGACAAATACATATATCAAAAAGGAGATCTACTCATTCCGACGGAACAGGGAAAATCCCACAATTTATTTTACAGAAGAAATCTGCACCGCTAACCAAAAAAGCGTTTCTGCCCGTATAAGCAGGAACGCTTTTTGCATGTTGCTATATGTTTTTATTTCCGAATATTCCCTCCCGGCAAAAAGAAAGTCCGCCGCATTCCTTTATTCTCCATCATTTATCAAAAACGCCGGCTTCCGTATTTCCTCTTATCATTTGATCTCTTCTTATGATTTCTACAATTTCAAGATCCCGGTATTCAATTTGTAATGCAGGAATCTGCCCACTTTTTTTACAACCAGATGATTCTCCGGAATAGATTTAAAGCGCTGATCAATTGTCTTCCTGGTCTTCTTTGTCGCCAATACCAGCCCGTTTTTCACCACACCGGATGTTACGGAAAACAAACTTTCCTGTAGCAATATAAAATAAATCTTTCGTGTCAATTCATCCGTTATATGATTCTTTATAAAAAATTTTTCCAGATTCTCTTCATAAGTTTTTAAATTTTTCAACCGCCGTTCCAACAACTCCTGGGTATTTTGCATAGTTACCGATAACAGCTTTAAAAATTCAATGATAAAATAGGTAAGATCTCCCCTGTTAATTTCCAAGTTTGTCATTTTAAAGGCTTCATAATATTGAGTCTGGTTCCCCTTGATGATTCTTGATAACCGCAGCCCGACTAAAGGATGAATATAAGATGATATATAGTAAGAAGATATAAACCTTGATGTTCTTCCGTTTCCGTCATAAAAAGGATGAATGTATCCGAAGAGATAATGAAACAGTGCAATCCGGATAAGCAAGAGAATTGATTCATCATGTAATAAATCAAGACTTTTTTTCATGGCTTTCACAATTTCATTCTCCGGATATAGCCCCTGATGTATCACTTTCCCTGAAGATGTGGTTACGTCAACACCTTCTTTTCTGAATATCTTTCCGTCCGGCAAATCCTCTTCGTTGATTTCACTTCCCAAGAACTCATCATAAAAGTTCCTGAGCTCCGGACATTGTCCGAATGCTAAAGGTTCTTCTCCTGTACTGAGTGTTTTTTGATATTTGATAATTATACTCTTAAATCTTTTAGGTGCATTGGTGGAAATACTTTCAAAAGCCTCTTTCAGCTCTCTCCTGCTGCTGTGAATCCCCTCAATTTCATTGCTTGCCTGTATTTCATCCAACAAAAAACTGTTCATCAGATGATTCACCATAATATGCGGTAAGGTTGAAATATACCGGTTAAATGCAAATTTTTCCTCCTCTATGCGAATTAACAAGTGAGTCAATTCACCGGGATTGCAGAAAAACGCTTCGTAAGCCTTCTGATGCCGGTATTCTTTAATAAAGATACCCAAACGTGTTGAAAATTCGTTATCAAATCTATTTCTATAAATTTTTTCAAACCGGTCCGGTTCTTTTCTGTATATTTTAAATAACGGTTCATAGTTCATCCGGCGCCACCTCTTTTCTTCATAAGTAAAAAAGCTTATTTTATCTATTATACACTCATTGGTTGGTAAAATCCTTATTTTTTTCAATTTAAATGATTATTGTTGGTTATCCCTCTCTTCTTTACCATTCATATCCGCTTTTCAAAATCTATATGATGAATGCATCTTCCCATATGTCAGTCACATAAAAAAACGCCCTTTCTTTTGGAAAAGACGGTTTCTTTATGAACAGCTTTATACCGATACATCTCTCTTTCCCGTCACTTTATAGAAAATGAGAAGAGAAAGAACAGATGTGAGTGTGAGAATCGTCGCATAAGCGGAAGCATTTCCGTAATTGCCGCGAATAACCTCCGTATAAATCGATACTGTCAGTGTCTGTGTCGAATTGGTATACAAGATGATGGACGATGATAATTCACTGATAATGGTCACCCAGCTCATAATCGCCCCCGACAGAACGCCCGGCGCTATCATGGGAACGGTAATTTTGCGGAACGTCGTCATTTCCGATGCACCGAGAGAAACAGCGGCCTCTTCAATACTGGGACTGATATTTCCCAAAACCGCCGCCGAAGAGCGGACCGTATAAGGCATACGCCGTACCGCAAAGGAAATAATCATGATGAGTGCCGTTCCGGTCAAAATGACGGGCGACTTGTTAAAGGCAAAGACAAAAGCGATACCGAGTACCGATCCGGGAATGATAAAGGGAAACATGGTGACTACATCGAGGACACTGTTTAACGTATTTTTCTTTCTCACCGATAAATAGGCAATCAAAACGCCGACAACAATAACAATAACAATGGCACATAGCCCGAGGAAATAGGTATGCCAGATGACATCATTATCCTTGGCAAAGAGTGTCGCCTCATAGCTTTGCAAAGCAAAGCCGCCGGTAAATACCTGCCCGCCGTTGGTGGCAAGAAAAGACGTATAAATAACGACAAACTGGGGAAGAACGGCCAGTCCCACCGTGAGATAAACGGCAAGGTGGGCCAGTATATTTCTGAGCCCTTTCGCTTTTTCCGCCACCATCGGCTTTAACGCGGTCATGGCATAGGTATTTCTCGTCGCCAGAAAGCGTTGGACAAAAAACATAACAATCGTAAGTCCGATGACGATACAACAGATCGCCGCGGCAAACCCGTCATCCCCGGAAACTTCACCCATAAACTGGTTATAAATGAGTACCGGAAGCGTCTGGTAGCCTTCGCCAATCAGCATGGGCGTCCCGAAATCGGCAAAGACGCGCATAAAGACAAGCATGGAGCTGGCAAGAAGCGTAGGCATCACAAGGGGCACGATGATTTTCCATATCCGCCCCGTCCGGCTGCATCCCAAACTCTCTGCCGCTTCATTGAGTGAATTGTCGAGATTTTTTAAAGCGCCGGATACGTAAATATAGACAAGCGGAAAGGATTGCAGGGTAAAGACGAGGACAATGCCGGCAAATCCGTATACGCCGCCGTAATGAATCCCGAAAAGATCATTGATGAAGTGCGTCACCACCCCGTTTCGCCCGAGCATCTGTATCCACGCATAGGCGCCGATAAAAGGCGGAGATAAATAAGAAATCACAATGAAAATATTTAAAAGTCCGCTTCCTCTGATTTTCACGCTCCGCATGAGATAAGCCAGCGGAAGTCCGACAAGCGCCGACAGCACGGTAGACACAACCGTCACTTTGAGCGAATTGACCATTGTGCCCCAGTAGAATTTTTTCGCAAAGAAATGGGAGAAATTATCAATCGTGATCGCTCCCGTATCCCCGTGAATCCCGCTCTTATACAAAATCAGAAAAAGCGGATACATGATAAAAAGAGCAAACGCCGACAGAATCAAAAGGCTCAGTACATTCCAAACCGTCAGTTTCTTTTTCATAACGACTCCCTTTTGATGACCGTATGCTCCGTTTCTTTCCGGAACACATTGATGCAATCTTCTTTGACCGTAAGCGTCACTTCTGTACCGTCAGGCAAAATATCGTGAGAGCCCGTTTGCAGAACTTCCCATTCTTCCCCCTGTTCCGTTTCCAGGAAATAATGGGTGGAAAGCCCGAGAAAAACGGAAGACATGATTTTTCCGTGAAGGCCTTTTTCCGTGCCCCGTTTCATGATAAATTCTTCAGGACGAACAGAAACAATCAGCTCTTCCCCCTCCTGCAAGTCCTCTGCCAGATGATCCATGAAAACGGCATAGTCCGTTCCCGTAAAAGAAACTTTTTTATCTTTATAGACGGCTTTCACTAAATTGGAAAGCCCGATAAACGTGGAAACAAACACATTGGTCGGCCGTTTGTAAATCTCCTGCGGCTCGCCGATCTGTTGGATGACGCCGCCGTTCATAACGGCAATCCTGTCCGATACGGCAAGGGCTTCCTCCTGGTCGTGAGTGACATAGACGGTCGTAATATCCACTTGCCGCTGAATCCGTTTGATGGCATTTCTCATTTCAATACGGAGCTTGGCGTCCAGATTGGAAAGCGGCTCATCCATCAAAAGCACACGGGGACGTATGACAATCGCTCTCGCGAGCGCGACACGCTGCTGCTGTCCGCCGGAAAGAGCGGTAGGCATCCGGTCTTTCAAATGATCAATCTTGACCACTTTCAAAATATGATCCACCCGTTCCCCAATTTCCTTTTCAGGCACATGACGCATGCGAAGACCGAACGCCACATTATCCTTGACGGACATATGCGGGAAAATGGCATAATTTTGAAAAACCATGCCCATATTTCTCCGGTCCGGCGGAATTTCATTCACCGCTTCCCCATCCACATAAATCGTTCCCGCTTCGATAGAATTAAATCCGATAATCATACGAAGAAGTGTCGTTTTCCCACAGCCTGACGGCCCCAGTAGGGTAAAAAACTCTCCCGGCCGTATATCCAGAGACAATCCGTTCACCACGGCATGATCCCCATACTTTTTGACCACTTCATCAATTTGAATAGAAACACTCATGATACTCTCCTACCAAAAAAGGGGCGGAGCGTTAAACGCTCCACGCCCCTCTATTTTTCAGACACTCCTCTTACTGTCTGGAATTTTCGAGATGCTTATTCCATTCCGCAACAATTTCTTTTTTATGCGCCGATACCCAGCCCTCATCATAATTCGGGAACAACTTGATTGTATCCTGGGGTGTCATATAATCCGCCAAAGCAACGCCTTTGCGAAGCGGACGAACCGTCAGCGTTTTTCCCGCTTCTTCCTGGATTTTCTTGGACAACATGAAATCTACAAATTTCTTTGCATTTTCCATATGCTTCGCCCCTTTGATGATCTGTACGGATTCACCGGGGAAAATCGCGCCCTCTGCGGGGAATACAACCGCCACATCGGCGCCGTTCTTGACATACGTAGCCGCCGGATCTTCCCAAGTAAGACCCACCGTATATTCTCCGTCAGCCGCTCCTTTATGAACCGCGCCGGAACTGTTCAGCAATTTGCCGTCCAGATTCTTAATGAAATTATCCACATACGCCCATGCTTCCGGTGACATGGGATCTCCGTTTTTCCCGTTGCCGTAAAGCATAGCCGTCAGACACTGGAACGCCGAACTGGAATTGGCGGGATCGCCGAAAGCGATTTTCCCTTTCAAAGCGGGATTCAGCAAATCCGCAAAACTTGTGATTTTCATATCGCCTGCCAATTTTTTATTGACGATAAATACGGTGGGATCCGCAAAAGCGGGCGAGAAATAACCCGTCTTATTCTTAGCGGCATCAAGCATATTCGCATCTTCAGGCGATACATACTTTTCAAACAATTCTTTTTGCGATTCCAGCATTGTCTGGTCAGCCGCCCACAGGACATCTCCCTGGGGATTGTCCTTTTCGGAAGCCACTCTCTTTACCAGCGGACCTGTCCCTGCCACAATCACATTGACTTTAATGCCAGTTTCCTTTTCAAAAGCGGGAATGACGAGATTATTCAAACTTTCACTCCGTGCCGTATAGACGGTCAGCACCTTTTCGCCGCCGGCATTTCCTTTTGCGGTATCCGCTTTTTTATCGCCGCCGCAGCCGGTGAGTCCCATACAGAAAACTGAAGCACAAGCCAGTACCAGTGCCGCTTTTTTCAAATGTTTCATAGTGTCCCCCTTTAATAAATACAATTTTATTTTTCTTTCTTATTTATTGTACCATTATTTCACTTATTATCTATACTTTATGCCTATTATATATAGATAACACGGCGTCTTATCTCAATCAGTTATACTTGCCGCATAAACCCGGCCTTTCAAAGAGAAAATGAAATCTATAAGAGTGCAAAAGACATTTTACAACCGGTAAACGCCTTTCCTCTTTGCCGTCTGCCCAATAGATCCATCCCTGCTTATAACTGCCTAAAATCCTGTTCTTGCCTTTCCGGTACCGTTCACCACACTTACTTTACATTCAGAACTGCAACGCATAAAAATGACCTCCTTACCGATTATCCGGCAAAGGAGGTCTGTCAAAGTCTTTTCCCTTTTCATTCCATAAAATCCCGTTATGTTTCGGGAGGCGCTTTCATTTTTTGGAAATTTTCCTTTGTTTCATTCACTGTTTTCACGAGCGTTTCCGCTTTTTTCGTCAAATTTCCCAGCGGATCGGATTTCGTTTCTGCCGCCGTCATACCATCGGTGAGATAATTTCCGTCTGCTTTTCCCCCGCGAATCCGTATATAGTAATCACTCACCAAACCGTCCTGGGCTATACGAAATTCCGCATCTTGGGGAATTTTCACCTCTCTGTCAATGCCGAGAAGCAAAATACCTTTCCCCTCTTTTACAGTAATTTTTTCCACATTTCCCACATGGACACCGGCATAACGGACTTCATTTCCCTTTTTAATGCCCTGCACGGAAGAAAATACGGCGGTGATGTGCATCACGTGAGGACGGGAGAAAGGTAAAAAAGAAAAGGTGAAATAAAAGAGAGCCGCTGCGGCAAGTAGAACGGCGGTGATGATTCCTACGCGGGCTTCTTTTGTTATTTTCATGACCGTCTCCTTTCTTTTTTATATTATACCTTATTGATAAACCGGCACAAAAAAACCGCCGAATCCGGCGGTCCTTTTATTCTTCTTTCGCATTTCCTCTGTAAAAAACCGTTTCTTCCCACGGTTTTCTCGGCAGGGCCTTCCCGTCTTTATCGGTATATCCGAGGGCAATTGCCGCTACCATTTCTCCTTCCGTAGCCAGCCATGCTTTCAATTCTTCATAAGCAAAGAAAATATTGCATGTCCAAAGCGTTCCGATCCCCCGTGCCGTCGCTTCCAGACACATATTCTGAATGGCCGCGCTCACCGACTGGATATCTGCCAATTCCGCCAGTTTTTCCGCCAGCGGTTTTTCTTTTCTGTAATCTTTTCCTTTTGTGTTCATGACAAAAACAATGACCGGTGCCTGCTCGAGCACGCGGGCGGTGTAAATCGCCGCGGGAATTAATTTTTCATAGCCTTCTCCAAATTCCGCCGATTTGTTATTTCTGTTTCTTTGGATGCCCGCTTTTAATGCCCGGACCATTTCTTTTCTTGCATCGCCACGGATCACGATAAATTTCCAAGGCTGTTCATTATGCTCTGACGGTGCCCACGATGCCGCCTCTAAAACGGCATGTATTTCTTCTGTGGGCACATTTTTCCGTATAAACCGCCTTGTACTCCGGCGTTTCCTGATTTCTTCAATCACCCTATACTCCATTCATTCCGTTCAATAAAAACAAGAATTATTATAACGAAATCACGTAACCTATGCAAGTTTTCCATCAAGAATGGATTTTTTCTCCATATGTTTCCGCCATCTGTTATTTTATTTCATAAGGAAAACAGATATAATGAAAGAAATTGAAAAGCAATTCTATTTTTCCTGTTTCCCAGGATTCTTTCATATCACCGAGGAGGATTTTATGGCGTTAAAAGAATATACTTTCCCGTACGGGCGGGGTTTTCAGACGGTAATGCTTCCGGAAGAACGAATTTCCGACGTACTTGAAGGCATGCCCACAAAGGCGTGCAATATCAAAGAAGCGACGATTTCCTGTATGCGCCGCCCTATAGGATCACTCCCGCTTTCCGAAAAGGTAAAGCCCGGCGATAAAGTCTGTCTCGTCACTGCCGACATCACCCGTGCCTGGAATCACGTTCGGGATTTCATGATTCACATCGTCAATGAACTGAACGCGGCAGGCATTCCCGATGAAGATATCTATATCGTTTTTGCCCAGGGAACTCACAGGGCCCACACGGAAGAGGAAAATATAGAATGCGTGGGCGAAGAAGTGGCGAAACGAATCCGCATGTACCAGCACGATTGCAGGGATAAAGACAAGCTCACCTACATAGGAACGACGAGCCGGGGAACGGAAGTTTTTATCGATACCCGTGTGGCTACGGCTGACAAAGTGATTTTGATCAATGCCGTTTCCACCCACGACATGGCAGGTTTCGGCGGCGGACGGAAACTCATTCTTCCCGGCGTGGCAGGGTGGGATACGATTCAGCAGAATCACTGCCACGCGCTCGGTGATGAAATCGGTTCCGGACTCAATCCCGACTCCCGCGTTTTGAAAATTGAAGGAAATCCTGTAAGTGAAGATATGCAGGAAGGCTGTGATATGGTCGCCCCCTGTTTCCTTATCCACTCTCTCATCAATGCGGACGGTGAAGTGTCCGGCATGGTCGGCGGCGATCCTTACAAAGCGTGGCACAAAGGAACGGAAGAAATTTACAGAATGCAAAAGGTGCCGATGAAACAAAAAGCGGACGTCACTATCGTAAGTGCCGGCGGTTATCCGAAAGACACGAATCTGTATCAGGGAACGAAATGCTACACCTCAGCGGAAATGGCCACAAAAAAAGGCGGCATCATCATCACGCTCATGGAAGCGGAAGATGTCTATGAACCGCCGGCCTATCTGGACAGTTTCAAATACCCCGATACGGCATCTATGGAAAAAGCGCTCCGTGCCTGCTTCACCATTCCCTTCTTCGTCGCTTTCTGCAATTTGCAGACCGCTCTCACTCACACGGTATACTTCGTGACACGAAAAGAAAATTTTGATCTCATCCGTGAAAAAACGCACCAGATTCCCGTAGCCACACTGGAAGAGGCCTGGGCACTCGCGCAAAAACAGCTGGAAAAAGAAGGCAAAACGGACTACACTGTCAATTTGATTCCCCACGGAAGCGCCGTCGTACCTTATTTGAAATAAACAAACCAAAGGACATCTCCATACAGAGTTTGTCCTTTTTTATTGTCTGCCAATCTGCCAATAAAAAAGACCCCGAAGGGTCATAAAATCAAATTTCTATAACATATCCCGTTTCCACAAAACGACGGCCGCCGCCACCGTGACCGCCATTCCCAAAAGCACCACGGCGGAAAATCCGATATCCGTTCCTTCCCAGGGAACGGGCACATTGATGCCCCAGAGACTGAAAATCAAAGTCGGGACTGCCAAAAGAATCGTCACTGACGTCAAAAATTTCATGATTTGTGATAAGCGGTTAGAAATGATCGATGAAAAAGAATCCATCATGGACATCAAAATGTTCGTGTAGATTTCCACCATTTCCAAAGCCTGCTTATTTTCAATGATGACATCTTCCAGTAAATCCTCGTCTTCCTCATACATTTTGAGAAGCGTATGCACCGGACTGTTGCGGAGACGCATCAGACGCTCCATCACATTTTCATTGGCATGAAGAGCGAAATTGAAATACGTCAAAGATTTTTGCAGTTCCAGCATGCGGAACAACTCTTTATTTTTCAGCGACTTACGGACCTGCGTTTCAATCAAATCCGTCTTTTTATAAATCTGCTGCAGGAAATATAAAAACGCCGACGATGCTGCGGATAAAATCTGGAACAGAAATCTCGTTTTCTTATACGTCTGGAACGAGGGATAGCTGTTTCTCACAAATTTACGAATCACCGAATTTTCTTCCAGACACACGGTAACGAAATACTGCTTGGTAATAAAAATACCGAGCGGCAGT
This sequence comes from uncultured Dialister sp., assembly GCA_900547785.1. Classification (GTDB taxonomy): domain Bacteria; phylum Bacillota; class Negativicutes; order Veillonellales; family Dialisteraceae; genus Dialister. The sequence continues at coordinate 23,848 of URIB01000009.1, read as the reverse complement.
GCATCATACGCATCCGTTTCCAAAACGACCGGCGTATTCACAACGACAAACATATAGTCATCTTCCAGTTCCACGTGGGAACGTTCTTCCCGGTCAAGTGCCGTCTGCAAGGTATCTACGGGAATACCCGTCAATACCTGCAACTTTTCCAATTCCTCCGCGGCGGGAGCGGCGCAATTCAGCCATGATCCTTTATCTATCGCATCTAAAGCCACTTCACGAAGCTCATGATTTTCATCATGTTTATAAGCAACAAGCATAGGCCGCTCCTCCTTTCACGCATAGTATTCCTTATCTACTATAGTAATTCGGAAGAAAGATGTCAACACGAAAAATAAAATTCTGCCGCTGTTGAAGCAAATTGTGCGGGTCCTTTCCCTATTACCAAACAAAAAATCCGCCTCTTTTCAAGAAGACGGATTTCATTGGAATCGGTATTTTATTTCTTATACGCTCTCTATTTCTTTCTTTTCTTTAGTGACTGCCATCCAGACATATCCGATCACAAGACCGGTGAGGAAGAACGATACCCATGCCATGCTGTATTCCGCCAGGGGCAGTGCGGCGAGAATATCATCCACCGGTCCCAGTTTCAATCCGAAACCGTGAAGACCGTCACAAAGTGCGGGAATCGCCGTAAGACCCGTCGCCCAGGCATATACGCAATGACGTCCGTGGAAATACGGATCCATGAAAGCCAAGACGATCAGGGAAATTGCGAGCGGATACAGTAAGAGCAAAACGGGAATCGAATTTTTTATAATCGTCGTCAGTCCGAAAAGAGCGACAAAGAAACACAGCACCGCGTAGATCGTTACAAATGTTTTTGTGGACACTTTCGGGAAAAGCAGATTGAAATACGCCGCGCAAGCCGCTCCCAGTCCGACACTGGTAGTCAGGCAGGCAAAGATAACGATAATGCCGAGAACCGCACTTCCTGCACCGCCGAAGTAGTACAGAGCCGTTTTCACCAAAACGGGCGCTCCGTTTTCCTGCACGCCGATAGCCGACACGGAATTAGCGCCGAGATAGCAAAGCGCCGCATAAATAAGCGCCATGAAAAAGGTGGAAACCAGTCCGGAACGGAGCGTATTTTTTGTAATTTCCTCATTTGTTTTCGCGCCGTACATTTTCACCGATTCGACAACAATGATGCCGAATACCAGAGCCGCCAGCCCGTCCATCGTATTATAACCGTCGACAATCGCCTGGGTAAACGCTTTTACGGACGTATCATACGCAGGAGCCGGTGCCTGCCATGCGCCCATAGGGGAAAGAACGGCATTGATAATCAAAAGAAATAAGAATACGAGAAGTACCGGTGTCATAAATTTTCCGACCCGGTCGACCATTTTTGACGGAGAAATGGCGAGCCACCAAGTGATAATAAAGAACAGGGCGGCAAATACATACAGTCCGACAGTCCTCATCTCCGGCGGAAGACTCTGTGCCACTGCGATTTCATAAGCCACCGTTGCCGTACGGGGAGCGGCAAAAAACGGTCCGATTGTCATGTACAAAGCCGTACAAAAGAACAAACTGTAAAGCGGATGGATACGGGAAGCCAATTCACGCAAATTCACGCCGGAGTAACAAATGGCAAGCACACCCAAAAGAGGAAGTCCCACGCCGGTAATCAAGAATCCGATGGTAGCCGGAATGGTATTTAGCCCGGAATTTTGACCCATAAAGACCGGAAAAATCAAATTCCCGGCACCGAAGAACAGAGCAAACAGCATAAGTCCGATAGCAACGAATGCATTATTAGATTTTTTCATAGGAACGCCTCCTTTTTTCTTTTCCATACCTGTCTATGGATGTGATCTGCTTCCTACCGGCAGACTGTAAATATCTACCATCTAAGTCCCATATAAAATACACCGGCTAATCTGTATTTTTATTGTCTGATAGATAGTATAGCAAATATTATATCACCATCCGCATATATTGTTAATCACTTTCTTTTAATTTTTTTAATTAAATATTTTTTAAGTACAAAACAAGCTTTCCCTCCTTCGTTGACGGATATGCCGTTCCGGCACAATTCCGCCGTGATATTCCGAAAGCACATCTCTTTTACCTTTCCGAGAATCCTGTTTTCATCGTCATTCCGATTCCATCCATCGCTCAAAAATGGCGGCACAAATGAAATGCGTTTACGAGTGGCAGTAAATAACTTTTGCCTAAAAAGGAAAGCACAGGAAATGTAAGCCGTCCCCGAATGACGGGAAGCAAGCGACGCAAAAGTGTGCAGACACGTAAAAATAGATAATAATTATGAGCAAAAGCGAAAAATAACGAAATGCCTCACGCAAAAAAGCCGTCCCCGGACACGGGGAAGGTGTCAACCGTCAGGTTGACGGAAGGGGCGAGTGTAAGCAGACACAAAAAATGGTTTCCTACGGAATGGTATTAAATACCGGCCTGTCATTCTTGAACGAAGTGAAGAATCTAGGCAAAGAATGTGGGTGTTAAATGGATTTTCCGATAACCTATGCCGGATTCTTCGCTAAGAGTCACATGATGTTTTTTCTCTTGTCGTCATTCCGATTCTGTCCACCGCTCAAGAATGACGGCACGAGTGAATTCGTTTTCGAGAAGCAGTAAATAACTTTTGGCCCAAAAAGAAAAGCACAGGAAATGTAAGCCGTCCCCGCTTGTCGGGAAGCAAGCGAACCACTTTTCGAGGAGCAAAACGACGCTGTAAAAGTGTGTGAGACGCTTTGCCTTGGCTAAGGTGTCAACCGTCAGGTTGACGGAAGGGGCAAGAGTGAGTAGAAATGAAAGAAACGTTTCTTACAGAACAGTATTAACTGCTTGCCTGTCATTCTTGAACGGTCGTAAAAATAGGTATGACTGTAATGTAATAAAAGGATATTGACTCAGAGTGAAGAATCCGGGCAAAGGTTGCAAGATTTAAATATTCTGACCTGTGTACGCAAGCTTGCCCCTATCGCCTCGCAAGGCTCGGCACTTCCCTCCGCATTCGGGGGAAGCGAACCACTAAGGAAAAAAGAATTCATAGTTTTTAAAATGTATTACTCGATTGTTACCATGAAACGATAAAATGCAAATCGAAAGCCGTCCCCGGACACGGGGAAGGTGGCGGCGGAGCCGTCGGAAGGGGCAAGTTGGAGCAGACACGCAACGACTGAAATGAGAGGTTTTTCTGTCTGATTAACGCAATAAAAAAGTGAGCAGAAAAATCTGCCCGCTTTATTTCTTTTTCATGAATCAAATTTCACTTGGTGACAACCATAACCGCCACGATGATAAAGAGCATGCCCGCAAGCTCGAAAAATCCGAAAGTCATGTTGAAAATGACAACAGAGAACAAAATGGACGCAAGCGGCTCCAAAGCGGCGATGATACTTGTCTCCCCGGGATCGATGTATTTCACACTTCCCAGATACATGGAAAAAGACAGGACCGTGCCGAAAATGACGACATAGAGAAAAGCCGCCGCCGTTTCCCATCCCAAATTTCCCGTCACAGGCACGTAAAACGTGACAGGTGCTATCATGATACTTGCCACAAGCATGCCCCAGCCTATCACAAGAGTTGCCCGCCATTTCTGTATAATCCGTTTCGGTTCCACCGTATAAAAGGCACAGGCCAGTGCCGCCAAAAGTCCCCAGAAAAGAGCTTTCGGGGAAATCGCAAGACTTTGGAAATTTCCGTGCGTGGCAATCAGTGCCGTTCCTGCCACAGCAAAAAGAGAACAAAATAATTCTTTTTTATAAGGCAGGCGCCTATATTTCAGACAATACCACGCCACGATAAGAATCGGCATCAGATATTCCAACACCGTCGCCGTCGCGGCATTGCTGTACTTAATGGCCACGAAATAGCCGTACTGGGTAAAAAGCATACCTAAAGCACCGAATAAAAAAAGCTCGATGCCGTCCTTTTTATTCTTCCAGATAGAAAAAATATCACCTTTGTGAGTCAGGGCATCATAAAAGAGCAGCAGCAATCCTGCCAGAAATAACCGGCAAAGCGTCAACCATTCCGGAGACACCCGGGCATACCCCAAAAGATATTGCCCCGCAATTCCCGAAGTTGCCCACAAAACAGAACCTGCCGCGGCAAGAACGAATCCTTTCATCCGCAATTTATCCAAAATATCCCCCTGCTCCTTCCGCGTGAAATGATACTGTTATTATAAGGAAAATAAAACGGGAATACAATTTCTTGACCCCCTCGGAAAAGACAATTATCATAGTAGATAATGAAACCGAAAGGAGATACCATGTCTATACGGAATGAAGTCACCCAAATGAAAGAAACGGCACCGCTTCTCGCCTCATCAAAAGAGGAAATAAGAAACGAAGCACTCCGCCGTATCATAGAAACCCTTAAATCGCGCAAAGAAGAAATTTTTGAGGCCAACCGCAAAGACAGGGAAGCGGCCCGCCGCGACCATATCGCCCCTGCCGTCATGAAACGTCTACTCTTCGACGAAGAAAAACTGGAGTCCCTCGTAAGCGGCCTGGAACAGCTGATCCGCCTTCCCGATCCGGTCGGACACATCACACTGGCAAGAGAACTCGATACACACCTGAAACTCTACCGTGTCACCTGTCCCATCGGTGTCATCGGAATCATATTTGAAGCCCGTCCCGATGCGCTCGTCCAGATTTCTGCCCTGTGCATCAAAAGTGCCAATTGCGCCATTTTGAAAGGCGGAAAAGAAACAAAAGAAACAAACCGCGTTCTCTTTTCCCTCATTCATGAAGCCGCCGTTTCCGCCGGACTTCCCGAAAAAGCATGGCTCCAGGCGGAACAGCACAGTGAAATAGATGAATTACTCCAATGCGACGGACTCGTCGACCTGCTCATTCCCCGGGGCTCCAATGAATTTGTGCGCTACATCATGGACCACACGAAAATCCCCGTCATGGGCCATGCGGAAGGCATCTGCCATATCTACGCCGATAAAGCATGTGACAAGGAAAAAGCCATTCCCGTTATTATCGACGCAAAGACACAGTACCCTGCTGCCTGCAACGCCGTGGAAACACTCCTCGTTCACAGAGATATTGCCGGAGAACTCCTTCCCCCGCTGGCCGCCGCTCTTGCCGAAAAAAAGGTGACCCTCAAGGGAACAGAAGAAGTCGCCCGGATTATACCTGTCGAAGTCATTTCCGACGATGATTTCCACAAAGAATATACCGACCTGATTCTCGCCGTAAAACTCGTCGGCAGCACAGAAGAAGCCGTCCGCCACATCAACCGTTACGGCTCCCACCACACGGACAGCATACTTACGGAAGACGATACAGCGGCACAAACTTTCATGGCTCTCGTCGATTCCGCCGGAGTCTACAGAAATGCATCCACCCGCTTTGCCGACGGATTCCGCTACGGTTTCGGTGCGGAAGTAGGCATTTCCACAAGCAAACTCCACGCCCGCGGCCCCGTAGGTCTGGAAGGGCTCATGTCCTACAAATACAAACTCTTCGGAGACGGACACACCGCAGGCGACTATGCGAAAGGAAAAAAATCCTTCCACTTCAAAAATATCCCGCCGGAAGAGTAAAAATAAAAAACGAACCTGTACACCGCAAAGGTGAACAAATCATAAACCGGTCAAGGCTCAGAATAATAAAGGCTTTTAATGAAACCCGCCATGAGAACCGCTGTCTCAAAATTATAGAAAGGCACAATCATGAAGAAAATAGATTGGGATAATTTAGAATATTATGATTTTGTGGGCATTGTGGCAGGCACGGCTCTTTTGATATTCTGCTTCTATATTGGTACTCTTTGGTACGTTACTTATGACTATCGAATAGAAACGAGAGATCAGATGGTAGAAATGTATCAACAGATTTCCGACCCTATACATCCCATAAAAATGATTATGGTGTAGAGCAAAAGTGGCTGACTTATTCTATTTTGGGAACAAAAGAATTTGAACGGGATTTAACTGACGATGAATTTGACCGATACGGAGAACAACTTTTATCCCGGGGATGGAAAATTGATGAAAGATATACTTCGACCGTTCAGTCCCGTAAAGCTACCTCCATTAGTTTAAGTAAGGGCGAATTTACATTTTTAATTCATCGGTGGGACGGAGAAAAGAAATGCAGTTTCTTTTTAATAAAAGAAGACTGGATACGTGATAAGGGATTTTAATTCATCCGTAGAGCTTGTTATGAGAACTGCTGTCTCAAAATGTAATTCAAGATTTGTGAACTGTCTGAACATGAAAAAACAGAACTGAAACTTCGGCCTAAACGAGGTTTCAGTTCTGTTTTTCAATATGTCAATATTTATCGCCATAAATTTCTTTGTTTCGCTGAACGATAGCCATGATGCGGCTTGCTGTTTCTTCGATCGCTTTATTGGACACATCTATGACCGGGCAATGAAGCTGCCGCATGACTTCTTTGGCGTAGGCGAGTTCATCTTCAATGCGGTCGATATCCGTATAGTTCGCCGTTCCCGAAAAGCCGAGGGCTTTCATTCTTTCGCTTCTGATGGAGTTTAATTTATACGGATCAATAATGAGTCCGACCAGGCGGTAAGGCGGCACTTCAAATATTTCATGAGGCAGCTGCACTTCCGGAACGAGAGGCAAATTCGCCACTTTGAATTTTTTATGCGCCATATACATGGACAGCGGCGTTTTTGATGTCCGGGAAACACCGACAAGGACGACGTCCGCTTTTTTGAATCCTGACGGATTTTTTCCATCATCGTAGCGGACGGCAAATTCAATGGCTTCCACTTTTTTGAAATATTCTTCATCAAGGCGGTGGATAATCCCCGGTTTCATACGGGGCGTGATACCCGATTGTTCCGTCACCATATCCAGCATCGGTCCTAAAATATCAACATAGCGCAGATTTTTTTCTTTCGCCAGCCGTTCAAAGTCATTCCGGAGTTCACGGTTCACGAGGGTATGGCATACGACCGCCCCTTGCGATGCCGCTTCGGCTATGATTTTTTCTATTTGTTCCGTATGGCGGATAAAAGGCACCCGATGGATTTCCATATCCGCATCATACTGGCTGATGGTCGCTTTCGCCACGCTTTCCGCCGTTTCTCCCAGAGAGTCGGAGACGACATAGATTTGTGGTAATTTGCTCATTTCTTACCCCCTGCCGCCTTTTCCCAGTTCCAGAAACAGACGGGTGATATTCGTTTTGGATACACGGCCGACAAGAATAAATTTTCTGTCGCCGTTTACGTCTTTAAACGTTCCGATGGGAAGGCAGTCAATTTCATAGTCCATCATTTTTTGTGCAATGGATACGAGATCTTCTTCCGGCTCGCCATAAATCATCTTCGCCCGGGATGTCATGACCATAGAAATCGGCACTTTCGCCAAATCTTCCCGTCCCATAGCCGCTTTTAAAAGGTCTTTTCTGGAAACGACACCTTGGATATCATCTTTTTTCCCGACAAAAATGGTTCCTATATCTTCCGTAAAAAGAAGTACCGCCGCATCATAGGCATTGGATTCAGCACTGACGAGAATCGGCCGGGACATGCAATCTTGCGCCGTGCAGGACTTGATTTGTGCCGCTGCCGGATCTTCTCCGCCGCCCAGATAGTAATATCCGAGCCTTCTCCGTGCGGCAATGATTTCTCCGGAAAGCAGTACCGCTAAATCCCCGCGCAATGCACTTCTTGTCACATGAAGGCGTTCTGCAATTTTTTCCCCTGTAATCGGTCCGTCTTCACGAACAATGCTTGTGATTTCCTTTTGGCGTCCGGTCAGTTGCATATGATTTCCTTCCTCTCTTTTACTTTAGCGGAATATGACGATCCGGGGTTCCTCAATGCCCCGGTCGTCACTGTCCACATCGAATCGCCCGCTAAGAATCCTTTTCGGCAGGAAACTTATGCAAACGGCAATCTTTTTTATAATTCGTAATCTTCCGTATCTACAACGCCTCTTCCCGTCGCTTTGTCAAGAATCAGGCGTTGTTCGATTCTTGCCACATTCAGTTTGGTGCTCTTGACCATATCGGGATTGACGGATACATAGTCAATGCCGCTCTTTACAAGAAATTCCGTGAAGTCCGGGTATACCGACGGCGCCTGTCCGCAGATGGAAACCGTTTTTCCGTCTTTGTGCGCTGTTTTGATGAGGTGACGGATGGCTCTCTTGATGGCCAGATTTCTTTCGTCAAAGAGAGATGCCACGGTGTCATTGTTCCTGTCACAACCGAGCACGAGCATGGTCAGATCGTTTGACCCGATGGAGTATCCGTCCACAAATTGGTTGAACCGGTCTGCCAGAAGAATATTGGCAGGAATTTCAGCCATCAATAAGAGTTTGAAATCCGGTCCTCTTTCCAATCCTTCTTCTTTCATGATAGCCGTTACTTTTTCCGCTTCTTCTACGGTCCGGCAGAAAGGAATCATGCAATTCAGGTTTTTCAGTCCGAATTCTTCACGGACTTTCTTGACCGCTTTCAATTCCAGACGGAAAGCGGCGGTATATTTCGGGTCATAATAACGGGAAGCCCCTCTCCAACCGAGGAGATCCGCCGGTTCTTCCGGTTCATATTTGTCGCCGCCTTTGAGATTTCTGTATTCTCCGGATTTGAAATCGGAGAAACGGAGAACGACGGGGCGGGGGGCTAACGCACGGCATACTTTACTGATGCCTTCGGCCAGCATGTCCACCACTTTTTCCGGACGCCCCGTTTCAATGAGATACAGCGGGTGCTCATGAATGAAAGTGGTCCAAATAAATTCTTCTCTCATGAGTCCGATGCCGTCACAGGGAAGAGATGCATATTTCCCTGCCAGGTCGGGATCTCCGAGATTCATGAGGACGCCTGTGCCGGTCGGCGGGAAATATTCAGCCACGGCGGTTGCCGCGCCTTGTGCTTGTTCCTGTTTTTCCGGCTTTACAAGATCGGCTACGATACCGTCATAGACAACGCCGTTTTGCGCGTCCACCGTGATATTCTGCCCCGATTTCAATACGGAAGTCGCTTCCACACTGCGGCTCTTCGTTCCTACTACACAGGGAATCCCCAGTTCGCGGGAAACAATAGAGGCGTGGCAGGTCATTCCGCCGGCATCGGTTACAATGGCAACCGCTTTTTTCATAGCCGGCACCCAGTCGGGGGACGTCATCGTGGTGACAAGTATTTCGCCTTCTTTAAACTGGTCGATATCCGCCGGATCGGTAATAACATGGCATTTTCCAGCCGACATGCCCGGACTTGCCGGAAGACCTTTCACCAGTACCTTATGATCGGTTGTCATATTGATTTTTGCCTCCGTTTTCTTATCTTTATTTTTCTTCGACCAAACCGTTTCGGGACGAGCCTGGAGAATCCAAAGCCTGTCTTTGTGATCCAATGCCCATTCCATATCCATATAGCATCCGTAATGCTTTTCTATCTTTTTCGCATATGTTGCCAATGTAGCAATCTGCTCGTCCGTCATAACCTGTGCTTTCGCCAGTTTTTCAGGCACCCGTCTTTTTTCCACATCGCCGCCTTCTTTGCGGACAAGCTGTACCGCTTTTTCATTGATACGGCGGTCACGAATGGTGAGCGTTTCCTTATCCACCACGAAATTATCGGGGGTTACCGTTCCTTGTACGACATATTCACCAAGTCCCCAAGACCCTTCAATCATAATCGTGTCATCAGCGCCGGTGGCAAGATTGACGGTAAACATAACGCCCGAAACTTTGGAATCCGCCATCATCTGGACAGCCGCGGAAAGCGCTACATTTTCATGATCGAAATTCTTTTTGGTCCGGTAATACACCGCACGATCCGTAAACGTGGATGCATAGCATTCTTTCACTTTCCGGATCACCATATCTCTGCCGGTCACGTTGAGATAGGTATCCTGTTGTCCTGCAAAGGAGGCGTCCGGCAAATCTTCCGCCGTCGCGGAGGAACGGACCGCTACAAACGGATCTTTTTCTCCCACCCGTTCCGCCAATTTTTCATAAGCCGCACCGATTTCATCAGCCAGGTCCTTCGGCATTTCCGCGCTGCAGATGCTTTCCCTGATTTTCGTGCAGACTTCATGGAGTTCTACGGAATCCTCCACATCTTTCAATTCCTTAAGGAGCTCATGAATCTTTTTATTCTGTCCTGTCACTTCCATGAAATAACGATATGCATGGGCTGTCGTTGCATAGCCGTAGGGAACGGGCACATCAACGGAAGACGTAAGTTCTCCCAAAGATGACGATTTTCCGCCGACCAATCCCACATCCGCTCTGCGAAGTTCGTCAAACCACAATACATAAGCACTTTCTCTTGTATCCATCATGACCTCCTTAGTCATAAAAGAAAATATAAAAGTATACTCTATTACTTATATTCAAAACTATAGTATACTTTTTTATCCAAAAAGTCAAACTCAAAAGTAGCTGAGAAGCCCGGTTCTACCCAAAATAAACATACACTATATATTTCTTACAAAATTCCGTTTTCCTCTTCCCCTGTGCTTTTCACATTTCATTTCTTTTTTACTATGGTTCTCCCCGCTTGTGATTTGATATACGCAGAAAAAATCTTTCGCCGGAGCATAAAAAAAGTACGACTTTTGCAAGTCGTACGCAATGTCTGGCAGGGGTAGGTAGAGTCGAACTACCGATAACGGAGTCAAAGTCCGTTGCCTTACCGCTTGGCCATACCCCCATAAAAGGATTCTTTCCGTTTTGTTGTAAAAAAAATGGGGCGAGTGGTGGGGATCGAACCCACGCATAACGGAGCCACAATCCGCCGTGTTAACCGCTTCACCACACCCGCCACATCAGGCATTATGTGGAACATGCCACATAACGGAATGTATTATATCATGCCCGTTCTTATCAGTCAAATATTTCTCCCGCTTTGATTCCGTCTCTCTTTTCCTTTATATTTGTATTTATAAGTGACAATTATTTTTTTTATTTATATAATATAAAAAATATTTCTTATTTTACAGGAATAATCATTTTATTTTGTCCGCTTTTTTTATTTTATACTTTATATATGGTTTACGGAGGTTCTATGTCCACTCAATTCCAAAATATGACCGTTAATGAATATCTGACGCTTCTCGGTTCTACAGCGCCCGCACCGGGCGGCGGCGCGGCGGCGGCACTGACAGGCGCCCAGGCTTGCGCTCTTGCAGAAATGGTGTCCCGCCTGACGGAAAATAAACCGGCAGACCCGTCCTTTAAAGAGAAAGCGGGAAAGTACAAAGAACTTTTCATGATGGCCCGTTCCATCTTTTTAGACCTCATGGACGAGGATGCCGAGAACTTTAAGGCGCTAATGGCTCTTTTGCAATCCCCGGAAAAGGGCGCGCCGGAGGAACGAAAATCCGCTCTGGAAGAAGCTTTTAAAAAATCGGCGGAAGCGCCGATGCAGATGGCACAAACGATGAGCGACCTGTTGCCTGCCATGACCGAACTTTTACTTCACGCCAACAAAAATGTCATCACCGATGCCATTATGGCGGCAGAAGCGGGGATTTCCTGTATCCGCGGCGCCAAACTGAATGTACAGATCAATGTGAAATATATGCACGATGAATTTTACAAGCATGAAGCGGAAGAATCTTTTGCCGCCTGGGAAAATGCGATTTCCGCCATAGAAGCGGTTTTAACGTATCAGGTTCATTTATGATTAAAAAATCCGATCTGTGATTTTTATTTCCCGAGAGGCTATTTTGTCAGACTATAAAGAAAAATCTTCTGTCTCTGATGCAGAATTCAGCAGACAGCTGTTTAAAACGTATTTGGCGTTGGATAACTGGCACCGTTTCCGTCTCCGTCTGTTTATCGAAGGCATTCTGGTCGGTATTGCCGGCGGTCTTTCTGTCGGCATATTCCGTTTTTTGCTGATAAAAGCGGAAGCTTTGCGCTTGTACGGCTATGAAAATATCATCTGCCCGGCTATAAAAAACGTCTCCCTGCTCCCTTTATTTCTTTGGCTTTGCTCCCTTCTTTTTATCGCCGCCGCTCTTTATAAAATGTGCCGGTTAGCTCCCATGGCGTCAGGATCGGGGATACCGCAAGTCAAAGGTGTCATTCTCGGTCTTTTTAAAATGGACTGGCTCCGCATACTTTGGGTCAAGATCGCGGCCGGTGCCGCCGGTATAGGCGCAGGTCTCTCGCTGGGGCGGGAAGGCCCGTCTATCCAAATCGGCGCGGTGACTGCACAGGGACTCAGCCGTTTCATGGGACGGACACGCATGGAAGAGCGGTATCTCATTACCGCCGGCGCCGGTGCCGGTCTTGCCGCCGCTTTCAATGCGCCCGTGGCAGGTATGATGTTTGCTTTGGAAGAACTGCACCGGAATTTTTCGGGCGCCGTTCTTCTTCCCACCATGGCCGCCGCCGTTTCCGCCACTATTGTGTCCCGTCTCTTTTTCGGATCGGCGACAAGTTTCCTTTTCCCTAATCTGGTTCGTCTGCCTGCGGAATATCTGGGCTATGTGATTTTTATTGCCCTCACCTGCGGTATCGGTGGTATCATTTTTAACTATGGCCTGCTCCATATCGATACATTTTACAGTCTTCCCGTATTTAAAAACCAGTCGGTGAAAATTCTTTTCGCCCTTTTTACCGCCGCTCTTCTCGGTCTTTTTCTTCCCCAGGTTTTGGGCGGGGGAAATGCACTGGTGGACACGCTGGCAGAAACAAGATACAATCTCGGATTTATCTGTCTTTTGCTTTTGGGCAAATACCTTTTCACTCTCATCAGCTACGGCTGCGGTGTCCCGGGCGGATTTTTCCTGCCCCTTCTCGTGACAGGGGCGCTTATGGGTTCGGCGGAAGCCTGTATCTTAGTTTCTTCCGGGGTTCTCGCCGATATGTACACCCCGAATATCATCATCATTTCCATGGCCGCTTTTTTTGCCGCCAGTGTGCGGGCTCCCATTACGGGAACACTCCTCATTTTGGAAATGACCGGTGATTTCGATCATCTCATGGCGCTCTCCCTTTCTTCCGCCGTCGCATACATGACCGCCGAATTTCTTAAAGGAAGCCCCATTTATGATGCCCTCCTGAAAAAATCTCTTGCCGCCGGAAATACACCGGTGCTGAAAGAAGAAAGAAATATCATGGAAGTGCCTGTAGGAAGCGGTTCTATTCTGGAAAACAGAACGGTGGAAGAAATTCCCCGCCTGCCTCATACCGTCTTGGTAAATATCAAACGTCAGGGAGAAAGCATGATTCCCGACCCCGATATCCGTCTCCGTCAGGGAGATTTCCTCTATTTCCTTACAGAAAGCGGAAATTCCGAAAAAGTACTCCGCCTGGGAGCGGAACAAGTTCCCAAAAATCATGTCCGCAAATGGTAGAAAACTCTAAATGCAACGTATTTCTCTTTCTTGTAACATTTCCTTTCCTATAAAGAAATTTTAAATATATCAATGACTAAAAAGTAAACATTTTTATGCCCAAGCGATAAAAAAAGAGCCCGTCAAGGCTCTTTTTCTTTTAATCGTCGACAAAAATCTGCTGCGCCGCTTTATAACTGATAGAAATATCTCCTCTATCCGTTTCCACCGTTATCGGTCCTTCATAAGGTTCTTTGGCTTTCATTACGACCGGCATACCCGTATGAATCCCCTTGCTCTGCAAATAGTCCATCAGATTGTAATCTTCCACCATACGGCGGATCTGCGTTTTTTCTCCTTCGTCCACATCGGAAAGCAACCGGAACGTAAGTCTTTCCCGGTTTCCGTCAGCGTCGGGAATCGGATCTCCGTGAGGACAATGCTTCGGACGTCCTAAATATTCGTCCAGACGATCCGCCAGCTTCTCTCCCGTATGATGTTCCAAACCGTCCGCCTGCTCATGCGCTTCACTCCATGAGAAATTCAATTCATTCACCAAAAAAACTTCCCACAGCGCATGAAAACGGAATAATTTTCCCGCTTCCCGTCGCCCTTTTTTTGTCATTTTGCTGCCCTTGTACGCCGTGTAGTCCACATACCCTTCCTTTTGCAGCTTCGTAATCATTTCACTGACCGACGGCGGCGATACATGGAGCATGTCGGATAACTCTTTATTGGATACTAAATCATGATCTTCGCTGATTATGTAAATCGCCTTTAAGTAATCTTCTTTCCCTGATGTCATTTTCTCCACCCTTTCCCAAACTCCGCCTTTTCCTTCATACACCCTTTTCCTTGATTTTTATTATACTCATAATTATAAAATTCGCTTTGTACTTATTATAATTGTAAGTAATACCTAAATCAATTGTTTTATTCATTTTAATTTTCTTTCCCGGAACTCATCGTTCCGCCGTTCTTTCCTTTGCTTTTACATGCGCACAGCCTGAAAACGCACCATAAAACATTTTGGAAATAAAATGTGCCAAGTCTTGACAATCAGGAAACACCCGTGTTATAGTTACCTCAACTTACATAAAGACGATGATAAGAAGAGTAAGTCACCGTATCTGCCAAAGAGAGCTCCGTCCGGTGAAAAGGAGCGCAGGGAAAATGACTGAACATGGCCTTGGAGTCTGGCATGCCGAATCGTGAAGCAGCCCGGGATCTCCCGTTACAGAGATGCGGTATCAAGGCTTTAGCCGGCGTACCTACAAAGGTCTATGTGGTGACATATAGACGAAATTGGGTGGTAACACGGATCTCCGTCCCTTTACAGGGAGGGAGTTTTTTTATTTCCTGAAACTCCGCATTTCTGCATAAGTTATTTCAAATTCATCATTGTATTCAAAAAGGAGAACTCATCATGAATTTAAAAAAGACAATCGCAATTTCCCTCGCCGCTCTCGCTTGCGCCGCCGTCATCACGGGCTGCGGGCAGAATGAAAAAAATACCGCCGGAGAAAAAACGGAAATCAAAGTCGGCACCACCCCCGGCTATTCGGAACAGGTCGTCGAATTTGTTGCCAAAGAAGCGGAAAAAGAAGGCCTGAAAGTCGTCATCATTCCCTTCTCCGACTATGTCACTCCCAACCAGGCTCTCGCCCAGGGAGACACCGACCTCAACTCCTTCCAGCACGGTCCTTTCCTTAACGCCTTTAACGAAAAGAACGGCACTCACATCGTAGCTATAGGAAATACCTACCTCGCACCGCTTCGTCTTTTTTCCAACAAATACAAATCCGTCAATGACCTTCCCGACGGCGCTTCGATTGCTATCCCCAATGACCCCTCCAACGGCGGCAGAGCCCTTCTTCTCCTCGAAAAGAACGGCCTCATCAAACTGAAAGAAGGAACGGACCCCGTCAAAGCCGTCATTTCCGACATAGCGGAAAATCCAAAACACCTGAACCTCATCGAACTGGAAGCGCCCCAACTCCCGCGGGCATTGGAAGACTGCGACGGCTCCGTCATCAACGGCGGCTACGCCGTATCGGCAGGCCTTGACCCGACAACCGCCATCGCCCAGGAAGACAACACCAGCCCCTATGTAAATATCATCGCCGCCAACGAAAAAGACAAAGACAATCCGGCATACAAGAAATTCGTCGAAGTCTTCCAAACCGACGCCACCAGAAAATACATAGAAGACAACTTCCAAGTCACCCTCATTCCCGCCTTCTGAGAAGCTTTCTCCGATTCATAACAGGCATAAAAAAATACTCTGCTCCCTTGGGAAAAGAGTATTTTTTTTATGTGCCGCCCATATCCACAGCCACATAGGTTTCTCCTGTTTCTTCCATCTCCGCCTGACCGCCTGTCATATCGCGGAATGTGCGCATGTGTTTTTCTTTATTTTCGGGAAGACAGAGCAGTTTGACCGTGACTGCATCGGCAAATGTTCTGTCCTTGATCCGTATGTCCGTATTTCCGATGTAGTGCTCAAACGTTCCGACCGCCGTATAGGGAAGTGTCAGTTTGATTTCTGTATGGGGTGTATATCTGACGAGCGGGGCGTTAGCGGCGAGTTCCACCAGTGTTCCGCTGTAGGCACGGGTGAGCCCTCCTGCACCGAGTTTAATGCCGCCGAAGTAGCGGGTGACGACGGCGAGTACGCAGGTGAGTTCTTTCATTTGCAGTACCCGGAGCATCGGATGGCCTGCCGTTCCCTGCGGTTCTCCGTCGTCTCCCGATTTTTCATAAATGCGGTTTGTGCCCGTCCGCACGGCCCAGCAGTTATGGGTGGCATCTTTATAGGTTTTCCTGATTTTCATCAGCATTTCTTCCGCTTCTTTTTCCGTTTTGACCGGAATGAGTTGTGCTATGAAGAGGGATTTTTTGATTTCTTTTTCCATTTGGCACGGTTCTTTGACGGATATGTAGGGAATCAGCATGATTTCCTCCTTTTTTGTATTGTATCATGTTTCTTGTTTGACGGTCAGGATTTTCCGGAGCAATCAAAAAGACTCCGCCGGAAAGAACAGAGTCTCATTTTTTATTGCAGGGTATAATTGTAGTCTTCTTTGAGAATCAGGATGGCTCCTTCATCGCCTTTCATCGCGGCTTTTACAAGCCATTCCATGGCTTCTTTTTCGTCTTTTTTCACGCCTTCTCCGTTGGCAAGAGCGTATCCGTAGTGGGCCATGCCGAAAGGTTCTCCCGATTCGGCGGAGGTTTTATAACAGGAAACGGCTTTTTTGATGTCCGGTTCCGTGCCGATGCCGGCTTCATAGCAAAGTCCCAGCGACGAGAAGGCTTCGGGCATTTTATATTTCACCGCTTTTTTGAAACAGTCAAACGCTTTTTCTCCATGTCCTTTTCCGCCTTTTTTCCGGAATGCGCATCCCAGATGGTAAAACACTTCTTTGTCTCCCAACGCTTCGGCTTCTTTTGCCATGGCGATCGCTTTTTCCGTGTCAATCACGCCGGCCGTTCCCGTCACATATTCCGTGCAGGCGACGGAAAGAAAGGCCCGGAGCGTGGCTTCTCCGTCAGGATTTCCTTCCGCTTTTCCTTTGCGTATCCACATTTCCGCTTTTTCCGTATCTTTCGGCACGGCTTCTCCCTGGGCATAAAACAGTCCCGTCATGAGCATGGCTTCCCCGTTTCCCGCTTCCGCCGCCCGGAGATAATATTTGAATGCCATATCGTGATTGACTTTTCCCATAATTCCTTCGTCATAAATTTTAGCAAGAAGCAAGGCCGCTTCATCCATCCCCGCTTCCGCCGCCCTTTCCAGAGAGCGTTTTGCTTTCCTCGGATTCGGTTTTTCTCCGTTAACCCCGCGGAAATATAATCGCCCCAAATAATACCAGGCTTCTTTAATGCCGAAGTCGGCAGACAATCTGTAGCAGCGGGCGGCTTTCCCTTCATCTGCGGGAACGCCTTCTCCCGTTTCAAACCGGTGTCCTATGACACCGATTTCATGAGCCGCTTCCGCCGCCCCCAAATTGGCGGCTTTACGGAAATACGTGATTGCTTCTTCCAAATGGTTATGAGAAAAATTTTCCTGACCCATGGAGTAATAATATTCCATCATCCGGTCCGATGCCATATCACACCTCTTTTATACGGATTTTCTTTTGCAAACCGTCATACGGAAATCTTGACGTCCCCTGTGTTCCTTTTCCCGGGTTTCGTCATGGATTTGAACTGCTTTTTTATTTAAATTCTCTGCACAATTCATCGAAAAGTTCTTCGGACGGCTTTTCCACAAAGTCCACCAGATTGATATCGGCGGAAGGCACGATGCTCCCGAAAGGAAGGGATCCTTCTTCCTCATAAATCACGCCTGTCACCAGACTTTCCGTTTCCGCCAGAAGCTGGAAAGCGGCGGCTCTGTCATGAGGGTCATAGTTTTCCCGCAGGTCTTCCAATTTGACGAGATGCTCGTTGTACCATTGCACGGTATTCATGTGATTGAAAGTCACGCAGGGAGTAAAAATATTGACATAGGAAAATCCTTTATGATCCATCGCTTTGGTTAAAACATCAATCATCCTCTTGCTGTCAATCGCATACGCCTGAGCCACAAAAGTCGCTCCCGCCGCCAGTGCCATGGAAGGTGCGTCAAGCGGGGTCAGCGGATTTCCGTCAGGCGTTGTTTTGGTAACAAATCCTTTGGAAGAGGCCGGGCTTGTCTGCCCTTTCGTCAGTCCGTACACCTGGTTATCAAAAACAATGTAAGTGATATCCATATTTCTTTTCATCGCATGAAGAGCATGGCCGAGTCCGATCGCATAGGAGTCTCCGTCACCGGAACAAACCACCAGATGAGTATCTTTATTGGCACATTTGATGCCCTGCGCAAAAGGAAGCGAACGTCCATGGGCGGTATGGGCGCCGTAACAGTACTGGTACCCGCCGATACGGGAAGAGCAGCCGATTCCGGAAATCAAGGTGATGTCTTCATTGGCCCACCCTTTTTGCGCACAAACGGCGGCAATCGCATTCTGTATGCCGAAGTCTCCGCAGCCGGGACACCAGTTCGGCACAATCGTATTTTTATAATCTCTCGGTGATCCCATCATCAGAGAACCTCCTTTGCCTTATTCAAAATCGTGGAAGTCAGGAACGGCGTTCCGTCATATTGGAGAAGCGACAGGAATTTATCGTGACAGTCGAAACGGATTTCAAACAATTCACGGAGCTGGGCCGTCATATTTTCTTCCACAAATAAAATTTTCTTAGCCCCCTCTACATAAGGACGAAGTTCTTCCGTGGGGAACGGAGAAAGCAGGCGGAGCTGGAGATGATTCACTTTCTTTCCCTCTTCTTCCAGCGCTTCTCTTGTTTCTTCGAGCGCGCCGTTGGTGGACGTAATGCCTACGAGAAGCAAATCGCACTCCGTATCTTCATGGGCCGCGTTAAACGGCCGGATCGCTTGGGAAACGCCTGCAAATTTACGGTGCCGCTTATTCATCTGCTGTACCCGGTCTGCCGGCGCTTCCGCCGGTTTGCCGAATACATTATGTTCCAGTCCGGTGGAAAGGAACATCCCGTTTTTCACGCCCGGAATCGTTCTCGGTGAAATGCCGTCTTCCACATCTTCAAAGCGGTGGAAATAGCTTTTCAGTTTTCTGTCTAAATCGGGGAGATCGTCCCGTATCAATTTCCCTCTTTTGATTTCTATGCGGTTTCTGTCAAAAACGGGGACAGACTGCTTGCACATGCCGAACTGCAAATCCGATAACAGAATGACCGGTGTCTGAAATTCTTCCGCCAGGTTAAACGCTTCCTGGGTGATATAGAAACAATCTTCAATGGAAGAAGCGGCAAGAACAATTTTTTCCGCATCGCCGTGACCGGAAGCGATAGCATAACGGATATCGCTCTGCTCCACTTTTGTCGCCATGCCTGTCGAAGGGCCGGCACGCATCACATCGATAATGACGACGGGAATTTCCGCCATCGCCGCCATGGAAATGGATTCCGCCATCAGAGAAAGTCCCGGTCCTGCCGTAGCCGTAAATGCGCGGACGCCTGCATAGCCTGCCCCCATCGCCATCATCACGGAAGACAGTTCATCTTCCGTCTGCACCACCGTACCGTGAATCTTATGGATATTCTGGATCATGTATTCCATAATTTCCGAAGCGGGCGTAATCGGATAAGACGCCATGAACCGCGAACCTGCCGTCACGGCGCCCAATGCCGCCGCTTCATTTCCCAAAAGATACAGCTGTTCTTTTTTTGCCGGCTCCGGAAGTTTTCCCAGCTCTACACCCTGCATGGCTTTGATGGCCAAATCATAGCCCTCTTTGAAAATACTTTTATTTTTGGCAATGACTTCCGCCCCTTTTTTCTCAAACCGTTCTGCAATGAAGCGGTAAAAAGGCATCTCCGGAAATCCCAAAAGACCGGCGCTCATGCCGAGAGCCGCTATATTTTTCATCTGCATGGAACCGTATTTCTTCGCCAGTTCCGTAATGGGAAGAGGCAAAAAAATACGTCCCGTATGGGCTTCCCATTTCGGATGAAAAGCATCATCGGCAATAATAACGCCCCCCTCGGAAATTTCTTTTCCGTGCAGATCGACCGTTTCCTGATCCAAAGCGACAAGGCAATCCACCCTCTCGCCGATCGTTGCAATTTCTTTCGTTGCAATACGGAGCGCAATCGTCGTGTGGCCGCCTTTGATCCGGGACGCAAAAAGGCGCTGGCTGAAAAGCGAGTACCCCTCCTGGGCAAGAACACGCCCCAAAATTTCCCCGCAGGACTCGACCCCCTGCCCCTGCTGGCCTCCCATTTTCCAAATAAAATCTTTCTTTTCCACTCCATCTTCCTCCTTAGCGATGAACAGAACCCGTGAAAAATGTCTATATCCATCTGTCACACAGATAAAATTTTCTCATATAAAACCAATTTTATTATAGCATACCCACTTTCCCTGATACACCATAAATCTTCTTCCCGCCTGTCGTTCCGGAAACATATTTCACCAAAAAACAAGTTCCGTTTCTTCCATAAAAAAGAAAATGAAACTGGTTTCTTTGCCTTTCTTTTTTGTTTCACCCCTATGTGCATCATCAAATGCCGAAAAGCCGCTCCGTATTTGCTTTCGCATAGCGAATGACGTCCTCCTCGGACATTCCCATATAATGCGCAAGCGCCTTGGCGACATACACGATATTTTGCGGCACATTCGTCCGCTTCAGCCCGGGAATCCCGCGGGGCGTAAGATATGGCGCATCCGTTTCCAGAAGAATCCGCTCCGGCGGAATGAATTTCACCGCCTCCCGCAAATCACCGGCCCGCCGTTCATCACAAATCCAGCCGGTAATTCCGATATGAAACCCCATATCCACCAATTTTTCCGCCACTTCTTTATTTCCCGTATAGCAATGCACCACAGAACGCCGGCAAATTTCCTCATGCCCATCAAAACAGGCGATGAAATCCTCCGCCGCGTCCCGCTCATGAAGAAACAACGGTTTTTTCAATTTCTCCGCCAAGGCAATCAGCTTCTTGAAATAATACAGCTGGTTTTCCTTTGACGAATACATACGGTCATAATCAAGCCCACACTCGCCTACCGCCACCATCTTGGGATTCGTCGACACGATTTCTTCGATACGGCGCAAATCCCCCTCTTCCGCCCGATCCGCGCTGTGGGGATGAATCCCCGCCGTACCGTACACGGCATGGGTCTTTACAAAATCATTCACCTTCTCATTTTCCGCCGCTTCCGAACCGGTCAGAATACAACAAACCCCTGCCGCTTCCGCGTCGGAAATCATCTTCTCCGGATCGGGAAACGAAGAAGTAAATAAATTGAGTCCGATATCATAATACGTTACCATAAGCACCCTTACACTTTCTTAAACCTCAATGGATTCCATCATTTTATCTTTTTTTATGAAATCATTTACATTATACCCTTGTACAAAGAAAATAGAAATTTAGTGAAACGAAACATAGCGGATTAGAAAATTTTGGCCATCCTACAGGTGTATAATTTATATATTATGATAAAATCATTTTAACTTTTCACAGGTAACCAACCCTATCCATTTATAAAAGGACGGAAAAATGAAAATAGCACTGCTGCATTTTGATTTAGCCAACGGTCCGGGAAAGACAAACAAGAAAAAATTGCTGCAAGGCATCAAAGAAGCGTCTGCCCATGGCGCCGACTGGATTGTCACCCCCGAAACGGCATGGGACGGATATTTTTTCTACAAAAATGACACGACCGTTCCGGGAAAAATGAGTATCCGCAAACAAAAAGACTTTCAAGAATTTTTTGAAACCGCCGGACATAAACAAATCACTCTGTTTCTTTCGGCTGCGGAAAAAACCAAGGATGAAAAAATATATAATTCCTGTTTCATACTCCCCCCGGACGGAAAAGAAACGGGAGTACACAGAAAAATGCATTCCCATCAAAGCGGAGCGGAAGCATGGATTTCCTTAGGAGAAGAAGCAAAAGTCTACTCTTTGAGCGGGATAAAAACCGGACTTCTTGTCTGTGCTGATGCCTACTATGAAGACTCTTGCGGTATGTTAAAAAAAGGAGGCGCAGAACTTGTCCTGGTTTCCGCCGCCTGGCCGCCGGGAGAATGCTGCAAAGACCCCGTGTCGGTTTGGAAAAGAACATCTCTGTGGACAAATTGTCCCGTGTGCGTTTGTAATCAGACAGGCGCCCACCGCCAGATGGATATGACAATGGCAAAAAGTGCCGTGGTGGATCAAGGAAATTGCCTTTTTTCCTATCACGGCGATCCTGCCATTCTACTTTGGTCCTTTGACGAGAAACTGAAAAAAGTTGTGTCCGACGATTTTGAAATTATTCCGTTCAAAGAAACTCCGGTATAAAAAAGAATCGGATCCCCTCCTTGCCGGACAACCGGTACTGGGGTTTTGGCTATAAAATTTGAGTATTATTATTTATTGATATGCTATAATTTAAAAAATAAAAATGAAATAAAAAGAAACCGGGAATGCCGATTTTTTTGTTTTCCTATTTCCTCTTTCTTTTTCTTATCTATGCGGGGTTTCTATGGCGATAAAAGCAAAATGGTCCTATTTTCTTTTCATCCTCGTTTTGTGGTTCAGCCTGTGTATCACGGGCTGTCATTCGGCAAGCGGTACCCTCCCTAGCGGCGGAAATCGCATCGTCACCGATGCCCAAGGCACGGAGATTGGCATTCCTCTTCATCCGGAAAGAGTTGTCTCTGTAGGCGTCTCCACCGATGACGTACTGATTTCCCTGCTCGGAACGAAACGGATTGTCGCGATAGCGGACCTTATGCCGAATCTGGAAAAAGAAGCCGGAGAAATCAAAGGCCGCATTTCCGGTTCTGCCGAATCCATTTTGCAATACTCGCCCGATCTGGTCGTTGTGCCCGACTGGAAAAACGCGGACTATGTCAATGAAATACGATCCCTCGGCATCCCCGTCTATGTTTACCGGACGCCGGCTACTACAGAAAAAACAATGGAAATGATTCATGAACTCGCCGATTTGGTGGGAGAAACGGAAAACGGCAACGCTCTTACCCGAAAAACGGAAGAGCGGATTCAAAACTTACATCACTTCTTACAAACAATTCTTGAAAAAGATCGTCTTACCGCCGTACTGGCACACCCGAACGGAATCGGCGGCGGCAAAGGCAGCACATTCGATACCCTTTGCAAACATGCGGGGATAATCAACGGATCGGCGGATTACGGATTGACACAAAACGATTATGCCGGGCGGGAAGCCTTACTTTCCATCAATCCGGATATTATTTTTGTCCCTTCTGATGCGTATTCCGAAAAAAACAACCCTGTGAATGCCATGGCGGCCCGGCAAATTTATGAAGACCCTGCTTTCCGTTCTATCAAAGCCGTTCAAAACCGCCAAATTTATATCATTGACGCGCGTTGGTTAATGAGCTACTCTCAATTTATGGTCAATGCGATGGAAGAAATGGCAAAAAACGCTTATGGATATGAACCGTCACCGATGACATAAACGGACGCCCGCCATTTCCTTTTCGTCCCGCCGGCCGATTTGATTCTTAAAAATAAAGGGATAAATACTACCAAACCCGTTGAAAATATGATATTATCTATCCATACGAAATAAATTCACCGTGCGGGTGTAGTTCATTGGTAGAACGCGAGCTTCCCAAGCTTGAGAGGTGGGTTCGATTCCCATCATCCGCTCCAAAGTGAAAAGTCCTTACCGGCTGATACGGCAAGGACTTTTTAATTGCACGGTTCATTTTCATTTGTAAATAAAATAATCATGACATGAATTGAAAATAAGGATGGAAAAAATATAATGGCAAAACGCAGTTCAATTCTGCCATCATTCTTGAGCAGTGAATAGAATACAAGCGAAAATAAATATTCAAAATGATAGGTGCATCAGCAAAGGATCCGCCATGGGATACCGGGAAAAATGCGTATATAAGATAATAAAACTATAATTTCTTTTTCCTTAGCGTCAGCTTCCCCCGAACTCGGTGGCAAGCGAATTGTATTTTTAGGAGCGTAGCGACGCGAAAATGCAATGAGACGC
>URIB01000008.1 GCA_900547785.1 uncultured Dialister sp. | reverse complement strand
ATAGAGTTTTCCTGCCAGAGTATTCAGCACTTGGTAGACTTGGTCATTGTCTGTCATCGTAATTCCTTTGTTATCGGTAATGACAGTAATCTTTGCACCGTCTGCCGCACTTCCGATGTGCGTATCTCCTGCCTTATAGTCTTCCGCTTTTGTTCCCGCATTTTCATGCTCGTAGAAAAGTTTTACATTGCCTTTATAGTTTTCAATAGCGATCGGTTTTGCATGTTTCTGGAAAATATATCCGCCGTCAGCCTCAAGGTTCTTGATTCTGCTTTCTGAAATGATGTCCGTGCGGGCCCCTTTTCCTTCATTGTACCAAGAAGAACCGCCGGAAAGAATCATGTATGTATCACCGGTCTTAATGGTCTCCGATCCTATAAGTCCTTTTACATAAGACTTGGCTGTATTCAGAACAAGCCCCAATTTTCCACTTACGGAAAGAATATTCCCTTCTATCTGCACATTATGCTTAACCGCTCCTGCAGTAAGGACATTTTGGTCTGAAAGTTCGCCGTTAATCACTATCTTTCCGCCATTATTGATCTTTAAGCTGGACGCTTTGTTTCCTTTGGCTATAATTTTTCCGCCGCCGATATACGCTTCGCCTTTATTTGCCTGGATGACGCTGACATCATCATTTTCCACATCGACGAGTCCTTTGATGACCAGTTTCGCACCGCCGCCGGGCTGTACACTTCTGCCGTCTACGAGAATAGCCGAATCTTTTTCCGCTGCGGTGTTACGTATCTTTACCGCATGTTCTTCTTTATCGTCATTGTCGATAGTGAGTGTTGCTCTATGTTTACCCTGTCCCCAAACGTAAATACCGCTTTTGGAGTTTTTATTACCGTGAATATCAATGTCAATCCCTGCCACATTCTTGATTTCTAAATCGCCGCCATGTGACAGAATCCCCGACGCGGAATGCGTGTGATGGTTTGCTTCGGAAATCAGGGTCAGCTTATGTCCGCTCATATCAATATATCCGTCACCTACAAACATCGGATCGCCCCATGTGATATTTGCCGTATGACGTCCCTGGTTTCCTCCGTAGTGCAATGTCTTGGGGCCTGATACATTAACACGGATAGTGGTGTCAGACTTCAAAACATATTGATGATCATCCGCACCGATTTCATATCCCTTCGTCCGCCAGTAGAGATTTTCTGCTCCCAAACCGCTATCGACAATCTGTTCACTTACGTCCAATGATGCCGGCGGCGTCGGTTTACTTTCCACATAGCCTTGGCCATTTTCTTTTTTGAACGAGAGATCTTTCATTTTCATAGTCTTGGACGATGCAGTCAGTCCTTCCGCTATGGTTACTTCACCCTTCAGGTTCTTTTCATTATTTATATATTCTTTATAGTAGAGTTTTCCTGCCAGAGTATTTAACACCTGATACACTTGATCCTCATTATTTGTATCAATATTGGCTCCATCCGTAATCATCGTAATCCACGACTGCTCAACTGCAGAATTAATATGAGTATCCCCTGCCTTGTAATCTTCCGGTTTTGTCCCCATATTCTCATGAGCATAGATCAGTTTCATATTCCCTGAATACGTTCCGATATAGAGGGGATTCTTATCTTTCTGGACAATAACTCCTGCTTGTTCCTTGCTCGTTCCACCCTGGAGATAGTATACTTTGCTGCCTTTAAATTTTTTCGGTGTCGCTCCATAGGCTTCATTGGTCCATGTTGCACCGTTCTTCATATATAAACTCAGCTGTCCTTCATATCCCTCTTCATTTTGTTTTTTGGTGTGATTATCAACAGCCAAACCTTTCCAAGTGGAATCCTTTGTTCCCAACCCAAGGAATATCTGACTCTGTTTTTGTGGTTCATTAATATGTGCAGCGCCATTAACGACACCGACATTCCCTTTTATCATGACCTTCTTTGTTCCCGGTTCAGCCGTATCATCATCATAATTGAAATGTATGATTCCACCTTCTGCTACCAGTGCATAGTGTACATGATCTTCATTTTCCTCAATATCCACTTGTCCGCCGCCTTTAACCGTGACAGTCGAACCTCCGCCATTAGCCACGATACCGGTTCCTTTGACTTTCAGATCCACGTCTCCGTCAACAGTAATTTGACCGCCTTTTTGGATACTATATACAGAACCTGCATACAGACCGGAGGTAGAGTAATGCGCATACTCTCCACGCATCTCAGGCGCAGCATTCTCTATCCCCCATGTATCACCATCTCCTTTAATAGTCACATTGCCGTGGATATCCAATTTTGCTTTTCCTGTCACATAAGCGCCCAATGTGTAGCCTTTGCCTTTGGATTGTATAGTAACATCTCCGGTAATATCTGTTATATGGGTAACACTCTTATCGTCATTACTTAAGGATATTCCTTCAGAACGTCCTCCTTTATTTTCTGCTTTCACGACCAGCTCCTTGGCAGTGATATTAAGCTTATCTTCGGAATTCTGTTTCACAGTGGAAACAGAATCTTCTGTATCTGCAATAGAGGCAAACGTGAGTTTCTTCCCTTCCGCTTTAATGACTACCGGGTTTTCACTGTTAACCATCGGTCGTCCGTCAGTCATCCGGAGTTCTGTATCCTCTTTAAACAGATACGTACCATCTGCTTGGCGTATTTTTTTCTCTATATAGTATAAATCCTCTGTTTCATCTCCCGTAATCGGACTGAGTGCTGCCGACGGTTTGGGAGCTTTTTCTTTGACATAACCCTGTCCGTTTGCTTCTTTAAATGAAATATCTTCTATATTTAAAGATTTGGATGATGAAGTCAGTCCTTCCGCTATGGTCACCTGTCCCGTCAGTTTCTTCTCCCCTACTTGGTAGGCATCGTAATAGAGTTTTCCTGCCAGAGTATTCAGCACTTGGTAGACTTGGTCATTGTCTGTCGTCGTAATTCCTTTATTATCGGTAATGACAGTAATCTTTGCCCCATCTGCCGCGCTTCCGATATGGGTATCCCCGGCTTTATAGTCTTCCGCTTTTGTTCCTGCATTTTCATGCTCATAGAAAAGCTTTCCGGCACCGCTGTAGTTTTCAATGACAAGCTGCCCTGCATCTTTTTGATAAATCGCACCGCCTTTGGCATCTCCGGTCAAACGGGTTACCCGGCTGCCCTGTCCGGCATTCAGTGTGTTCCATTCCCCGCCTTCTGAAAGGAACAGATTCATTTTTCCTTTGGTATCCGCCTGCGTGCCGCCGACCCATTTGGAACCACCGGTAAGACCTACATAGGCTTCCGCACCTTCATTCATGCGGATAGTTCCCTGCAAGTCCGCTTTGGAAGTGCCGATGGCACTGCCGTCCTCATTGACATTGATGAATGCTTTGAATCCTTTAGAGGCATTGAGCAAATTCTTATCTTTCTGATTTTCTTTTACTTTGAGCGTACCGCCGCCGATACGGAGTATATTTTTTTCTGTCTTGCCTCCCCAAAGAGATTCTTCCGTTCTGATCAGATCGGAAAGAGAGCCGTTCTTTGAGTCATCAATATCCGCCGTGGTAATGGAAACAGTATTATTGCTTCCAATCATATAGATACCGTAAGTTTTCGACTGTTCACCCCGGTTCCACTGCATCAGGCTGATAGCCCCCGGCTTGATGGTAAATTTTCCGTTGATGGACAAATCGGAGCAGTCCAAAGAGGAAATGCCCGTTGTTCTTGTCGAACCGCCACGCAATTCTTCAATCATTACGTCTGCATTGATTGTCGTTTTTACCAAGTCGTCTTTTACTTTTTTGTTAAATTTTTGTCCATGGTTTCCTACCGCAATACCGTGAGCAGAAGTATATTTGCTGCCGCTGTCTCCTGCCGGTGACCAAAGCGTTTTTGCCTTAATCGTGATTGTACCGTTCTTCCCCGGATTGGTTTTATTGCTGTCAATTAAAATGGTCGTCTTATTATTCGACCGGATTCCGTAAGCAGAAAAATCAGTCCCCAAATCGGCAACCTTTGTTAAGTCAAGCGTTAAATTATGACCTGCCATATCGATATTGATTGTTTTAATGGAGTCTTTGTCGTGCGTATAGCCTAAAAGTCCTGCTGCAACACTCTTGAATCTTTCCTTAGGCATATTGTCCTTACCGGTGACCTGTGCCAGTCTGTCTGCGGTAAATACTTCGCTTTCACTGATCGGGTTGGTCGACTGATCTGCCATGACCTGCATGCTTCCGAAAAGCAAAAAGGCGGTAACGCCCAGAGATAACCGACGCATCTGTTTCTTTCTTTCTAATTGCATACTGAAATTTCTCCTCTTTCTTTACAACAATAAATAAAATAATACCGTTAAAATAAACCCTTTATGTCCGATTTATTCCTCCTCTCAGAAGCATAAATGTCCACTTTACAAAAAAAGCAAGGCAAATCAAAATTTCCACTCAAAAAACACCAGGGAAATCCGATCCATACCTTGCAGATCCACACAGACTCCAAAAAATAAGCGGCACTCCGGCTTCGTTCCTCGTTTTTGCATCTCTTTGTGAAAGACTTGCCACACAAAAACTCCCGTTACGGTTGCAGGACAGTTTTGGATTTTCACCAAATTCCCCACTTAAGTTTTAATTTAATTTTATTATATTTGTCTTTTCCAGTTTACCACCCCCTCATTTCTAATGCAACAATAATTTATTATTTTTATATAGATGTTTTTTATATGAATATTTTAGTGTAATTATAATATAATTGCTTGATTATTTAATTTAATTCTATTTATTTTGTAAATGGTTTTTTTCAACTCTTTACATTTCGTAAAATTGGCAGAATCAGATGATTTCGTTTATAATAATATAAATATAAAAGAACTCAACAGCGCACTTTTTACTTTTTCTGCGCTTTTATATAAGGATTTCTTATGATTGATTCCTATAAAAAATTGATTGGCACTCTTTTGTTGCTTATTTTAGGCACCATTTGTTTTATTGCCGTCAAGATGTATTGCCCCGAATTTTATGATATGACAATCAGCCTCACCCTGGCCGGTGATGTGGACGGTCTTTCCGCCTACATTTCTTCTTTCGGCTACGGGGCTTTTGCGGTAAGCATTTTACTTTTGGTGGTCTGCAATGTTTTGGGGATTCCTACCATTCCGTTTCTCACCATCAACGGTGCGCTTTTCGGGATTCTTCCGGGAATCATCATTTCCTGGGTCGGTGAAGTTGTCGGAATCGAAATCAGTTTTCATATCGGGCGTATTTTTCTCCGCAAGGAAGCTCGGAGGTTTATTGAGAAAAAGCATATGCTGGAAAAATTGGATAAGTACAGTTCCGTTTATGCAATGGGGGTGGCGCGGGCGATTCCTTATTCTCCCAATATCCTTTTTACCGCCGTTGCCGTTTTGACAAAATTGACGACCCGCCAGCATTTGCGGGCTTCTCTTATCGGAAAAATACCGTCTGTCGCCGTTGAGGTTATTCTCGGTCATGATTTGATTTATTTTTCCGAACACGGTATGCGTTTTGTCATTTTGTTTATCATGACACTGGGCGGCTTTTTTATGCAAAGGAAATATAGAAAGCATAAGTATCATAATGACGACTGACAGCCATTTTTATGGCTTTTTTATTTTTGACCTTATAGAATCAGGGAGGTTTTTATGTCTAAAGGATATATTCAGGTATATACAGGCGACGGAAAAGGAAAAACCACCGCCGCTATCGGGCTTGCGATCCGAAGTATCGGTGCCGGTCACAGGGTGCGGATCATCCAGTTTATGAAATCTCTTGCCTATTCGGAGCAGAAAGTTTTGCAGTCGCTTGACGGTATCACTCTGACTACTTTAGGAAAGCCTTATTTTATTGCAAAAGAGGGTATGCTTACTGATGAAGAAATCAAAGCCTGGGGTAATCATGTACGTATTTATCCCGCCGGTCATCCGCCGGAGGAGTACCGCGCCATGATTCTGGACGGAATCAATCAAGCGGTACAAGCCGTGTCGGGCGAATACGATTTGGTCATATTAGATGAATATAATATGGCATGCTGGTATGATTTAGCGACAGAAGAGGATACAAAAAAAATTCTCGCTGCCAGAAATCCGGAGGTAGAACTGGTATTTACAGGCAGGAATGCGCCTTACTATATTTTGGAAGCGGCGGATTTGATTACGGAAATGAAAAAAGTACGCCACTATTATGATAAGGGCGTACCGCAGAGGAAAGGAATTGAAGACTGAAAAAGCACTCTCGCTCCGGTTTCCAAGTTACTTTGACTTGGTCATCGGCACATGAGAGTGCTTTTTTTATTACCACTTCCTCGGTATTTCGGGAAAGTGATCGACAATCATCATGGTCGCCAATATATTGGCCATGAGCCTGTTTTTTTCATCAAGCATGACGGCTTCTATCACAATCGTGGATCGTCCGTGATGGGTAATCCGGCTCTTCACACGAAGTCGTGAACCCGGTCTTGCATTCCGGATAAAACTCATGGTAAGACTTGCCGTTACCACCACTTCTCCCACAGAAGCACTGGTAACACCGGTCACGGAATCAGCAAGAGCGACTAAGGTACCGCCATGCAAAACACCTCTGTGATTGGTATGTTTTTCCGGCACGGTATCCAAGCTGACCGTCACTTCACCGCAACGTATTTCATCGATACGGATATGAAAATAATCCTCCATAAAGTGATTTGATTTATAGATATTTCTGATATGTTCTACAATTTTTACAGGATCCTTCAGTTGTTCTGCCGCTCCGGGTTCCATTCGTTCTCACTCCATCCCTCTTTATTTTTGCACAAGGGGAACACTCTCTCCGTTATGTATTCTGGAAATGGCCTCTTTGGCTGCCTTTTGGGCAGCTTCTTTTTTATTTTTACCCATACCTGTTCCCATCGGTTTTCCGTTCACGGTAATCTGCATCCAAATCGTCTTGTCATGGTCCGGTCCTTCATCACGGACAACTTCATAATGTATATCTACATCACCATGCTTTTGGACGATTTCCTGCAAATCTGTTTTATAGTCATGGTCATATTCTCCCCGGTCGACAAGGTCAAGAAATTTTTTCATATGGCCCAAAATAAACCGGGATGCCACTTCATAATTATTATCTAAATAAATAGCTCCGATTACCGCTTCAAACGCATTCCCCAAAATGGACGTCCTGTTTCTTCCGCCGGACATTTCTTCGCCTTTACCGAGAAGCATATAGTCGCCCACATGAAATTTAGCGGCACATTCCGCACAGGCAGGCTTGCAGACAACACTGGCTTTTGCCCGTGTCAGTTCCCCTTCCGGCCATTCGGGAAACCGGAGAAATAAATATTCGCCTACCACCAAATCAAGAACCGCATCTCCTAAAAACTCCAGCCTTTCATTGTCATGAATGACTTTATTTTTATGTTCGTTGGCATAAGAAGTATGCGTAAGCGCCACATCAAGAAGTCCGAAGTTACGCATGGGGATTCCGTTATGTTCCGCAAATGTCCGAACCTCCGCAAGCCGCTCTTCATTCTTCATTTCTACCCGCTTCATTCTTCATAACGCCTCATGACAATAACAGCATTATGGCCGCCGAATCCGAACGAATTGGACATGGCCACATTGATTTTTACATCTCTGGCACCTTCGGTCACATAATCCAGATCACAGTCCGGGTCTTTTTCTTTCAAGTTAATCGTGGGATGTACTTTATTATTTTGAATCGAAAGCGCACATGCTACCGCTTCAATAGCCCCTGCCGCCCCGAGAAGATGTCCTGTCATCGATTTTGTCGAATTGACGGGTATTTCATATGCGTGTTTTCCTAAAAGAGCTTTTATCGCCGATGTTTCATTTAAGTCGTTCAAATGTGTCGATGTACCGTGAGCATTGATATAGTCCACTTCTTCCGGCCGGATACCGGCATCTTTTAAAGCTCTTTCCATACAAAGATAGGCTAATTCTCCTCCCGGTCTGGGGGCCGTGATGTGGTAAGCATCTCCGTTGGAACCGTATCCTGCCAGTTCCGCATAGATATAGGCGCCTCTTTTTCTGGCATGTTCCAATTCTTCCAGCACAAATACGCCGCTGCCTTCTCCGAGAACAAATCCGTCTCTTTGCGCGGCAAACGGACAGGATGCTTCTTCCGGCGGGCAATCTCTTGAGGACAGCGCTTTCATGGCGGCAAATCCCGCCATAGGTGTTTTTGCAACAGCGGCTTCCGCACCGCCGGCCACCATTATATCCGCATCTCCGTATTTAATCAGCCTGGCTGCAAGACCGATGGCATTCGTTCCTGACGCACACGCCGTTACATCGGTAAGCACCGGACCGCGGAGCCCCAAGGCGATGGAAACTTGCCCGGAAGCCATATTGGCAATCATCATCGGAATGGCAAAAGGACTTGCTTTCGCCGGTCCTCTTTTGTCGATTTGAAGAATCGTGTCTTCCATGACATGAATGCCGCCTATGCCCGTACCGATGAGTGTGCCTGCTCTGTCCGGATCTTCTTTTGTCATATCCAGTTTCGCATCCGACACCGCCATTTGGGCCGCCGCCACGGCAAAACGGGTGTATCTGTCCATATGGCGGACTGTTTTTCTGTCTCCTGCCAACGAATCATCAAACTCTTTCACTTCTCCTGCAATTTTTACAGGAAACCCTGTCGTATCAAACTGGGTAATCGGTCCGACTCCCGGCTTTCCCGCCAGAAGATGATTCCAAAACTCTTCTTTTCCTACTCCAACCGGAGATACCACACCAAGGCCTGTAATCACTACTCGTCTTTCCATGATTATGAAACACCTCACTCACCATATATTTTTATGAACCTTCACATATTGGACAAAACCTCAAAAAAACGGATAGCCGAAAAAAGCCGTCCGCTTTTTTGAGGTATCCTCCTCATAGCGGCGTCACGGGGGAAATCCCCCGCAGCCTCTATTGTCTGACAGTTATTACTGGACTTGTTTTTCAATGTACTCTACCGCATCACGTACAGTTTTAATCTTTTCAGCGGCATCATCGGGAATTTCGATTTCAAACTCTTCTTCAAAAGCCATAATCAGCTCAACGATATCCAGAGAGTCTGCCCCGAGATCATCAATAAAAGTCGAATCAATCTGTACATCTGCTTCACTGACGCCCAGCTGTTCCACAACGATGTTCTTTACCTTATCAAAAGCACTCATTCTTTTCACCACCTTTCAATGGAATTATTCCATGTAAATTATATTACATAACCATTCCGCCGTCTACTTTCAGAACCTGTCCGGTAATGTAAGAAGCGTTATCGGAGGCGAGGAAGGCAACTGCTTTTGCAATTTCTTCCGCCTGCCCGAAACGTCCGAGCGGTATGGTATGAAGCATGCCGTTTTTCACATCTTCGGGAATCGTTTCCGTCATATCCGTCAGCGTAAATCCGGGCGCTACCGCATTAACCCGTATTCCCCGGGGCGCCAATTCTCTGGCGGCGGTCTTTGTCAATCCGATGACCCCCGCTTTCGCTGCCGAGTAGTTCAGCTGTCCTATATTTCCTACTATGCCGGAAACGGATGCAATATTGATAATAGCACCTTTTTTACGGCGCATCATCATTGTGCCTGCCGCTTTTACCGTCAGGAAATGACTCTTTAAATCCGTGTCAATGACTTCATCCCATTGCTCTTCTTTCATACGGATAAAAAGTGAATCTCTGGTGATCCCCGCATTATTGACAAGGACATCAAGAAATCCGAATTCTTCTTTGATGGTCGCAAATATTTTTTCCACATCGTCCGAGGAAGATACATCCCCCTGCAAGAGAATTGCCCTTCCGCCGGCATTTTCGATTTCATTTTTGACAGATTCCGCCGCCGCCTGATTTCCCGCATAATTGACGGCAACCGCATACCCCTCTTTCGCTAATGCCAGCGCAATGGCACGACCGATGCCGCGGGACGCTCCCGTTACGAGAGCGGTCTTTTCCATTCCATCCATTACATTTCTCCTTTCCATGTTTTTACTGTATTTTCAATCGTTTCCATATCTTCTGCATGACTGCAAGAAACGGTCTTGTCAATTTTTCTCATGAAACCTGACAGCACCGTTCCCGGTCCGCATTCGAGCATATAGTCTGCGCCCGCTTCCAGAAGAGCGCGTACCGATTCTTCCCAGCGGACAGCATGGGCCGCCTGCGCCACCAGATTTTCCCGGATGTCTTCCGCTTTCACTTCCGCTTTGGCATTGAAATTGGCAATAACGGGAATCTTCGCATCTTTGATGTCAATTTTGTCCAATACCTCTTTCAATTTCTTTGCCGCCGGTTCCATCAGAACGGAATGGAAAGGGGCGCTGACTTTAAGCATAATCGCTCGTTTTGCTCCCGCTTCTTTAAGCGCTTCGCAAGCCTTGGCAACCGCTGAAGTTTCTCCGGCAATAACGGTTTGTCCCGGGCAGTTAAAATTTACGGCCTGCACCGGTTTTTCTCCTGCCGCAACGGAGTCGCACACTTCCGTGATCCGCTGTGCATCAAGTCCGATGACAGCCGCCATTCCGCCCTTTCCGAGAGGCACCGCCTCCTGCATAAATCTGCCCCGTAAATGAACGGTGCGGACAGCGTCGGAAAAAGAAATCGCTCCCGCCGCAACAAGCGCCGAATATTCGCCCAGGCTGTGTCCTGCGGCCATGGAAGGCAAAACTCCCCGTTCTTTTAATATTTCATAACAGCATACACTGGCTGTTAAAATCGCCGGCTGTGTAAACTCCGTTTTCATGAGTTCGCTGTCCGGTCCTTCAAACATCATTTTTGAAATAGAAAATCCTAATGTTTCATCCGCCTCTTCGATAAGACGCTTTACGGAATCATGGGCCTCATATAAATCATGCACCATGCCGACTTTTTGCGATCCCTGTCCGGGAAAAAGAAATGCCGTTTTCAAAATATCACCTCATCTGTTTCATTTCTGCCATAAAAACTACATCCATCTCATCACATCACAGCCCCAGGTAAGTCCGGCGCCGAATCCTGTGAGTACAACTATATCTCCATGTTTTACGTGTCCGCTTCTGACGGCTTCATCCAGCGCGATGCCGACCGAGGCTGCTGATGTATTGCCGTAGCGGTTCACATTGACATATACTTTCTCTTCAGGTAATTCCATTTTTTTTGCCAGCGCCTGGATAATTCTGTTATTCGCCTGATGAGCAATGAATAACTGTATATCTTCTTTTGCAAGTCCTGCTTTTTCAAGCGCTTTTTTCGTTGTATCCTCCATATGACGGACCGCCGCCTTAAAGACATCCGTTCCGTCCATATGAACATAAATGCGCCCGTCTTCAATGGCTTCATGCGTGACACGTTCCGCCACTCCGCCGGCGGGAATACACAAAATATCTCCGAAACTTCCGTCCGATCCCAGATCGGATGCAAGCAGGCCGAATCCGTCTTCCAAAGGACCTACAACGGCGGCGCCGGCACCGTCACCGAAAAGAATACAGGTGGATCGGTCTTTCCAGTTTACCAGACGGGATAAAATTTCCGCTCCTATAATCAATACATATCGGCAAATTCCGGCTTTCACCATGCCTGACGCCGTTGCCAACGCATAAATATAACCGGAGCAGCCTGCGGAAATATCCATCGCTCCCGCTTTTTTCATTCCCATCTTGTCCTGCACCATACAAGCGGTGGACGGCACGATATAATCGGGAGACGCTGTCGCTACCAGAACAAAATCTATATCATTAGCGGAAATTCCCGCCATCTCAATGGCTTTTTCCGCCGCTTTTACACATAAATCAGAGGTGTTTTCCGACGTATCGGCAATATGACGAGTTTCAATCCCCGTTCTTGTCCGTATCCATTCATCAGTGGTATCCACCATTTTTTCAAGATCAAAATTCGTCAATACTTTTTCGGGCGCATAATGACCCGTTCCTAAAATACCTGCAGAACTTAATTTTTTCATATTTTCCCTTTTTCCGGTTTATTTACTTTCCGTAAGTAAACCGGCTCCTTCTTGTATTTGTTGTAATGTGCTCCTGATCACGTCCGGCACATGCGCCTCCGCATAATTACTTGCCATACGGACGGCATTTCTGATGGCTCTGGCTTTGGACGCTCCGTGGCAGATGATAAGCCCCCCTTGAATCCCCATCAAAGGCGCACCGCCGTATTCGGAATAATCAAGCCGTTTCACCAGATATTTTTTTAAAGCCGGTTTCAATAAGACGGCTCCTATTTTAGCCCTCAGACCGCCTTTAGCGGCTGCTTCTTTCAATAAAGAGGAAAACATATTCGCCGCCCCTTCACCGAATTTCAAAACTACATTTCCTGTGAATCCGTCCGACACGATAACATCGAAATCTCCGGACATAATATCCCGGCCTTCCGCATTCCCTGCAAAAGAAATCGTATTTTGCCGGGACAACCGTTCGTAAGCTTCCGCAACCGTAGGACTCCCCTTCGTGCTTTCCGCTCCGACATTCAAAAGTCCTACCTTCGGTTCTCTAATGTGCTGTACTTGTTTCGCATAAATATATCCGAGAACCGCATTTTGACAGAGCGTTTCCGCCTTGGACTGCGTACTCGCGCCTGAATCCACAAGGAAGGTGTACCCTCCTTTTTGATTGGGAATCGGCGTCAAAATCGCCGGCCGTTCCACACCGGATATACGACCGATACCGAGAAGTCCTGCCGTCACGGCGGCTCCCGTCGATCCGGGCGCTACAAGAGCCCCGCACTCCCTTTTCTTGACAAGCTTTGCCCCTACAGATACCGAGGCGTCTTTCTTTTTGCGGAACGCCATACCGGGATGTTCATCCATCTCAATCACCTGTGATGCATGGTGAACTTCAATCAAAGAATCCGCTTCCTCATGATTTTCTGCAAGAACCGCCCTGATTTTCTCTTCATCGCCCACCAGTACCACGGGAATTTTAAAATCTTTTGCCGCCTGTACCGCACCTTTTACAATTTCAACAGGCGCATAATCTCCGCCCATAGCATCTACCGCAATTTTATTCATGACTGTCACCCGATTCTTCTGCCGCTTTCATAATGAACTTCGCTCTGAATATTTCTGTACGTTCTTCAAAAAAACTGATATAAATATACTTTTTATTATTTTTCATTAATGCGATTTTGCCTTTTAAAACAAGAAGCTTATCCGGTCCGACAGGCTGCTTGTATTTGATATTTCCCACCTGAACGGGTGATAAAAGTTCTCCTGCCAGCAGTTCGGCAAATCCGGACGCCGCCTTATACAAACGATCCGCGGCAACCATACCGGATCCGTCCGTCATGAACTCTTTGGTCGTAAATAGAGCCACCCCTTTCCTCTCCGGTTCCAAATCCAAGACCTGGAAATCTTCACCGCTTCCCGACGGAGGCGCTGTCATTGCCTGCTCTATTCGTTCCCGCATTTGAGGAATCCCTAAGGTTTGTCTATCCAGACGCACGGTAGCGACCGACACCGAAAATTTGCGGGCCAGTTCCTCATCGGTCAGACAAGGATTTTCATGGATGGCTTCCGCTATCGCTTCCCGGCGCTCCTCCTTATTGAGCTTGCTCCTCTTCATATTTATCACCTGCTGATAATACCATATCTCAATAAATTATATCAGTCCTTCTGGAACTATTGATGAAATATCTTCATCTTCCCCGATATAAACTTATCGGATTTTTTATTATTTTATCACCTGGTCATAAATATTGGCAAGTGCGTGAATCTGATTTTTCTCTTTTTCAACCCTTTTGACTATATTAAAAAATATTTTTATTTTTGTTTTATTTTCTATTTATAAAAATTCTTGACTTTTATCTATATTTAAACTAAAATACAAAAAATATTTGCGATTTACTATTTATATTATAAAACATTTTTATTATTTTGTTTTCTTTATGGAGGTTGTTATGAAATTTCCGGAACTGCACATAGGGGAACTGACCGCTTCAATCCCCATTATCCAAGGCGGCATGGGAATCGGAATCAGTTTATCCGGTTTGGCAGGTGCCGTCGCCAAAGAGGGAGGTATCGGCGTCATTTCCGCCGCGCAGCCGGGATTCGAAGAATCCGATTTCCGTTCCGATACAGCCCGCGCAAACTGCCGTGCTCTTTCTTATCATCTGGAAAAAGCAAGGGAAACTGCCCCAAGAGGCATCCTCGGTGTAAACATCATGGCAAAAGGACATCACTACGAAGATTACGCACGATGTGCCGTAAAAAACGGAGCGGATATTATTTTTTCCGGCGCCGGACTTCCTTCCGATCTTCCCACCTATGTCAAAGATACAAAAGCCAAAATCGCACCGATTATAAGTTCCGCCAAATCCTGCCGCGTGCTTTTAAAACTATGGGAACGCCATCACCGGACCACCGCCGATTTGGTTGTCATAGAAGGGCCGAAAGCGGGCGGTCATCTCGGATACAGCAGAGAAGACATCAAACGGTACGAACACCGGGGTTATGAAGAAGAAATCAAGGAAATCCTTTCTGTCGTCCGGAGTTTTGAGGAAAAATTCAATAAAAAAATCCCCGTCGTTTTCGGGGGCGGCGTGTTTGACAAAAAAGACATCGTCCGCTATTTGTCTTTAGGTCTTTCAGGCGTACAAATGGCCACCCGTTTCGTCGCAACAAAAGAATGTGATGCTGCCGAAGCCTTTAAGGAAATGTATGTAAAAGCAAAAAAAGAAGACATCACCATTGTAGAAAGCCCCGTTCACATGCCGGGGCGAGCCATTTTAAATCCCTTTGTAAAAAAAGTAAGAGCGTACCGGGAAAATATCACGAATTGTTTCCACTGCTTGAAAACCTGCCGGCCCCAAAGCACCCCCTACTGTATCACCATGGCATTGATCCGTGCCGCCAAAGGAGATGTGGACAACGCCTTGATTTTCTGCGGTGAAAATGCCCATAAAATTCATAAAATAACAACCGTTCCCGATTTAATGCAAGAATTGACGGGCGAATAAAAAAAAGAGGAGAGAATCTTTCTTTTCATGTAAGACTCTCTCCTCCTTTTTTTATTTCCGGCGGCAGTATAGACCGTCTTTTATTTTTTTAAATGATGACTTCCTCTTTCCGTAACAGCTACGCCGTCTTTGCAAAGAGGACATTCCTCCTTCGCATAGGTCGGTACGGCGAGATGAACAAGGGGAAATACTTTTTCTTCCGGCACGCCGTAATCAGCTTTTCCGCCGGAACGATCCACAAACAGTCCGATTCCTACTATATCACCATGTGCTTCATTCACCACATCCACCACTTCACGGATGGAACCGCCGGTCGTTACAATATCTTCCACAATCAGAACTTTTTCTCCCGGCTCGATATGGAATCCCCGGCGGAGTGTCATTTTTCCGTTTTCTCTTTCCGTGAAAATCGAACGGACACCCAAAAGACGGGCTGTCACCTGGGATAAAATAATTCCTCCCGTAGCGGGACCGATAACTGTAACAATTCCTTTCCCGCGGAAATGGTCGGCAATCATACGACAAAGCTTTTCGGTATACTCCGGATGCTGGAGAACATTAAACTTCTCTACATACAAAGGACTGTGCAGTCCGCTGGTTAAAAGAAAATGCCCTTCCAAAATCGCTTTTGTTTCTCTCAATAAGGATTCCGCATCTTTTTCCATCATTATTCTCCTTTGATTTCCTTTAAAATCATATCCATCGCTTTTTTCGGATCTTCCGCCTGTGTCACGGGGCGGCCGATAACAAGTCGTGATGCCCCTGCCGCAAGTGCCGTTTTCGGCGCAGCTACCCGTTTCTGGTCATCTTTCCCGGCGAAGGCGGGACGAATGCCGGGTGTCACGATTTCAAAATCGGCGCCGCAGAGTTGTCGTATCGCTTCCGCCTCATGAGGAGAGGCCACCACTCCGTCTACGCCCGACTTTTTGGCAAGCTTTGCTAAATGAAGAACCTTATCTTTGACAGAAAGCGTTTCTCCCGTTTCTTTCCACAGCATTTCATCAAAGCTGGTGAGAACGGTCACTGCCAGAATTTTCGGTCTTTGTTTTCCCCGGCCCACTTTGTGCGCCGCCTCTACAGCCGCTTCCATCATACGCCGTCCGCCGCTTGCATGAATTGTAATCAGTGTTGCGCCCGAGCGGGCCGCCGATACAATTCCCTTCGCCACGGTATTGGGAATATCGTACATTTTCAAATCGAGAAAAACCTGCTTTCCCTGCTCACAAAGCCAGGTCACCGTTTCACTTCCCGCCGCATAATAAAGCTCCATGCCCACTTTATAAAAAGATACACGGTCCCCCAACTCTGCGACCACCGCTTTCATTTTATGAAAATGATCAACATCAAGAGCTATGATGATTCTGTCATCTGCGGCATGTATTTTTTCCATAAAGCCTCCTTTTTACTTTTTTATTATAGCAGATACCAAAGAAATAACGGAAAAATATTTCCGTTCTCCACATAAAAAGCCCGGGGATTTCCCGGACTCTTTTATTGTTTTTTGATTTCCTTTTCTTCTTTGGCTCTTAATGCCGCCGCCTCTTGAATCATATGAACGGTGACTGAATTAAAGTCCACCGGAGTTTCTAACGATTTCACTTCTTCGAACCCGACTCTCAAACGACCTGTATAATAGCCTGTCACTTCGTCTTTTTGATTCATTTTCACCGCGTAAATCGTTTTATCCGGTCCAAGTCCGATCAGACGGAATTTCCCGGGCGGAGAAATTACGCGCCAGCCGCTGTCATCACCGTCAAAGAGGTACATGATGCCTCTTTGGCTGTCATCATAGAAAAATTTATCTTCATCATAGAAAACCGCTATCTTTCCTATATGAGATGTCTGGACATAAATGCGGCGCGTATCATAATTGGCATCGGTTCTGTAAATGCGGTGTAGCCCTTGTCCCACTTCCATTTTCATATATACTGCATTGGTTGCCGTTGAATAAGCGACATCAATAATTTTAGAATTTCTCGGCAGGTCTTGAATCGGTGCATCCGATTCGTGAGTGACGCCTTCGGGATTATATCTTGCCAAAGTAACATCCCAGCGTCCCCCTTTCCAGTGAAGGGGATATAGCGCCATAAGTGCCAAATTCCGATCCGGCATCCATTCAAAAAAAGACACGCCCTGATTTTTGAGATCCACTTTTTGCGGCGTGCGGATACTGTCCGCATTGTAAATCGTCACCGAATCTTCCGTCACGTCCGCCATGTAGTGATAGTCATGGGAATAATAAGGCTTTCCTTTCACACTCACTTGGGAGAATATTTTCTTTCCCGCTTTGTCCAAGGCATCCCGGTTTTTTCCTTGCAAAACGGATACCCCATAATCGTCAGCGGAAAGAGGAGCAAAAAGAAATTGATCCAAATAGAGATAACCTGCGGCCTGCACACCGATGCCTATGACGGAACAAGCGATAAAAGCCGCTAATTTTTTATTCACAGGGCACCTCCTATTTCACGATAAAAGCGGTGGGAATCATCCGCTCACCCAGAAGATCCGCCGGTTTATTGACTACATTCCCGTTATAGTAGAGCGTCGTACTTGATCCTCCGTCCAAATTGGCGGCGATATACGCTCCTTTTTCATACATAATATTCTGCACGTCCACCAAAGTGGCGCCTATGCTGTATCCCGGCTGTCGTCCGTCAATGACAAGAAACATCATGGTCCCGTCTTTTTTCTGCCCGATGCAGGATCTCGGACTGATGCCCCAGCCTCCGTCACCGGAGCGGATGACTTTTTTCCCGTTCATAATGAGCGGCGGTCCGAATGTAAGTCCTTCTATCGCTCCTAAATCACGCAGTTCTTTTTTATTATAATGACCGGCTATCAGATTGCCGGATTTCGTCATTCCGATAAAATCGACCCGCTCCTCATCATCGACCTGCTCTCCTAAAAGATATTTCCCTTCGTGGAGAATAAATCCATAGGGAAGACGTCCCGTACCTGTACCGTTGGGATCATAAAACCCGCCGCCGTTAATAGCAGCCACCGCATTATTGACTTTGGCAATATGACTCGTTGTATCTCCTTTTTCCCGGATATCCGCCGCCGTTGCCACCTGCACACGCTTGGGATTCGGAATTTCCAAAAGATAGCCGACAAAACGGGGAGTATCAATCTTTTGCAACGATAACGTCGGATCCGTTCTCGGTTTAAAAGACAATACTTTCGTCTGTTCCGTTGTCTTGACAACGCCCAATATTTCATTCAATTCGTCCTGCGTGTACAGCCATGTAATGTAATGCGGATGGCGGGAACGTATAATCGCTCC
The DNA here is from genome assembly GCA_900547785.1 of uncultured Dialister sp. Lineage (GTDB taxonomy): Bacteria > Bacillota > Negativicutes > Veillonellales > Dialisteraceae > Dialister. Next base: position 35,758 of record URIB01000008.1, on the reverse strand, counting down.
GACAACCGCCCGTTTTAAATTTCCGAAAGGACCGAATAATACAATCACCGGTGAAGTGACTATAAAGAATATGAAAGTAACAACAATGAACCGGAAAGTAAGGCTGTGAAAAATTTTATTCATTCTTTCTCCTGCTTTTATAAAGGTGCATAGTGATCATGATTAAGCCGTTCGGCAAAACGTGCCATGGAAACGTTATTTCCGATATATACACGTTTCAAATCATAGGGATAGCTCCCTACATGAACACGCCCCGCATCGGTCGTCACCGCCATTTTTATACCTGCTTTGATACAGATGTCAATCACTTCATCATCATAATCACCATAAGGATATGCCAGCCATTCGTTATCAATCCCCAAACGGTATTTCAATGCCTGATTGGCTCCTATGATTTCATTTTCTTTTTCTTTTCTTGTAGCCAGATTGTGAAGCCGGGGATGGCTGAGCGTATGATTGGCAATTGTGACCGTCCCGCTCTCCGCCATTTCTTTCAACTGTTCCCAAGTCATACGGTTATATCCTTTTTCCACATCATCGGTAATTAGAAACAGGGTCCAAGGATACCCGAATTCTTTCATCATCGGGTAGACGACGGTGTAAGAATCGGCGTATCCGTCGTCAAAAGTGATACAAACCGGACGGGACGGCAAAGCGGCACCTTTCGCCACATAATCATATAATTCCTGCATGGTAATCGGATGATAATCATGATCTTTCAGATATTGCATCTGTCTTCTCAGATTTTCTTCCGTCATCACGGCGGAGTTATTTTTCATATCTCCGATCATATGATACATCAGAACGGAAACGCCCTGCGGCACACTGTACTCCACATCGGAACTTCTTTCCGCAACAGCGGCTCCCGGCTTAAATCCCGGAGTCTTTTCCTCTTTTGCGGTTTTTCTTTCTTCCGCCGCCGTGTTTTCTTTTTTTGAAAACATATCCGTCCCCGTGCAGCCGGATGTCATTATAACGGTAATAAGCATAAAAACGGATATGAACATCCACAGAATCCGTCTCCATGAACAAGCATATATCATCAAAAACCTCTCTTTATATCGCTTTTCCAAAACAAAATACATTGTTATTTTACTACAAAACTCGGTTTCTGTCATGAAAAGCAAAATCCGCTCCCGCAGTTTCACTCTTGCTTCATTCTTCTGTCCGGCAATCCATCCGTTTATAAACATGGTATAATGAAAAAGCATTAACTGAATGTATTTATAGTCCTGATACTGGTAGAAAGGATTTTCATGAAAAAAACAGTTCTGCTTTTTACATTTCTATTTGCTTTTGTTTTCGCCGGCATATTATCCGCTTCCGCAGCGGAAACATCGATCCGGCTCTCCGATCTGCGATGGACCGCCAGAAATGACGGTGACCCTCCTTTTGTACGTATTGCGATGGATTTATCAAAAGCGGTCAAAGCGGAAGCGGCTATTGATGCGGAAGGTAAAAACTTCCAAGTCATTTTAAGAAATACAAAAAAAGAAAATGTAGCTTCCCAATATGAAATGGATCCCCGCATTATTGATTTTGCCACGCTCTCCGAAAAAGAAGGAGATACTTATTTAGACATTCTCATGACAAAACCGGTACGGATGGCGGATATCCGTATTTTTGCTCTCCGTCCGGATAAAGCGGCCGGAAAGCCTCACCGCCTCGTCATCGACATTCCGATTCCGGGCGCAAAAAAAACATACTTCAAAGCCCCCGGCAAAAAATTGGAAATCAAAAAAGTTTCTCCCGCCATTTCTTCCTTGAAAAATTTTTCCATTTCTCCGGAAGCTAAAAAAATTCTAAAGGGAAAGGTCATATGCATTGATCCCGGTCACGGCGGCAGTGATCCCGGCGCTATCGGACACTTAAACAAAAAAGAAGTGTACGAAAAAGACATCACGCTGTCCATTGCTCTTCCGCTGAGAGATTTGCTTTCCTCCGCCGGAGCCAGAGTGGTTATGACACGCACGAAAGACAAGGACGTATTCGCGCCTCATGCCGATGATGTCGCCGAATTGCAGGCCCGCTGCGATATCGCCAACGAAGCCCATGCAAACGCTTTTCTTTCTTTGCATATTGATGCCATCAGCAACCCGAAAATTGACGGCGTAACCGCCTACTACCACATAGGAAGCGATCGGTCACTTCTTCTGGCTCATCTGCTTCACCGGGCCGCCATGCGGGATCTCGATTTCCCGAACCGGGGAGTCCGGGGCAATGATTTTTATGTCACCGCTCATACCACGATGCCTTCCGTTTTAATGGAACTCGGCTATATCACCAATGAAAAAAGGGTCAAAATGCTGACTTCCAAAGAAGCGCCCCTGCAAATTGCCCAAAGCTTGTTCAACGGTCTTGTCGATTATTTTACCCAAGCCGATTAAGGAGATTATGATGAAAAAAATAATTACAGCATCCGCCGTTATTTTATTGGCTGCCGTTATATCGGGATGCAGTCTCTTTTCCGATTCCGGCCGAAATCCGCCAGTTCCCGCAAAAACGCCCCCTGCATCAGAAGAAACTTCCAAAGCCGACCTGACCGTCTATGAGGTAACCGATGATTTCCTGAAAATCAAACCTTTGCATATACAAGTAAAAACGAAAGATGATTTTCATCTTGCCGCACTTAAGGAAACAATTGCCCGCGACAGAAAAAAGAAATATCCGATCTGCCCTGAAAACTTAACCGCTCTTTCCGTCACCGTAAAAGACGGTATGGCCGTTGCCGACTTTTCAAAAGAATTGTCAAACTTGGAAAACAGTGCCACGACGGAGGAATTATTTACCGCCCTTATCGTAAATACGCTGACCGAATTTCCGGATGTGAAAGAAGTCCGGTTTCTGCAAGAAGGCGCCCCTGTCACAAAACTTTCCGGTCACAGTGATATGACACGGACACTGACAAGAAATGAACTGATTATAAGAAAATAACGCAAACAAAAACGAGTCTTTCCATAAAAGAAGACTCGTTTTTTTATCAGTCATACCGCTGTTCCTTGATTCGCCGGTCCAGATCTCTTTTCGCTGCCCGTGCGGCCATATCCTGCCGTTTGTCGTACAGCTTTTTGCCTGTCGCCAGACCGATTTCCACCTTTACCTTTCCGTGGCGGAAATACAATTTTAAGGGAATCAGTGTATACCCTTTCGTTTTCATGGCATTTTCAATTTTCAATATTTCCTTTTTATGAAGAAGCAGTTTTCTCGTCCGGAGCGGATCATGATTGAAAATATTTCCCTGCTCATACGGGCTGATGTGGGCATTCCAAAGGAAAACCTCTCCCTTTTGGACTTTGGCAAAGCTGTCCCGCAAATTTGCTTTCCCGCTCCGTATGGATTTAACCTCCGTACCGGTCAGAGCAATGCCGCATTCATAAGTTTCATGAATGAAATAGTTGTGATGTGCCTGACGGTTTACCGCTATAGGCGGTGCTGTCTTTTCTTTCGCCATTATTTCTTACGTTTTCCTTTTCCTTTCTTGTTCTTTGTCTTTAAATGAGACTTGGAAGTAGCGGCTTTTCTTATCTTTCTTTCCAGACTGAGCGGCGAATCAATTTCTCCCAGAACAAAATCCAATTCCCGTTTTTCTTTATCCGCTTTAACCAATGTCACCTTGACCGGCATACCGAGGGCATATCTTTTACCGCCGCGGACTCCTACGAGAGTCATCGTATCTTCCCGATAGACATATTCGTCATCATCCATGGAATCGATATGGATAAGCCCTTCTGCCCCGTTATCGAGACCTGCAAAAAGACCGAATCCCGTCACTCCCGTGATACGGGCATCAAAAGGTTCACCCACGAAAGGTGCCATATATTCCGTTGTTTTAAGATCCGTTACATCTCTTTCCGTATCTGTCGCATTCTGTTCCGTTTCCGAACAATGCTCCACCGCTCTCATTAAAAATTCCGTCTGCCTTTTCAGCTTATTTTTATTCAGCGATTCATGAAGTGCCTGACGGATTAGCCTGTGTACCATCAGATCGGGATAGCGGCGTATCGGTGATGTGAAATGAGTATAGCAGGACGAAGCGATGCCGAAATGCCCCGTATTTTCTGTACTGTAGCACGCCTGAGGCAGCGAGCGGAGTGTCATCACCTGGACCACCGCCTCCATATCCTTGCCGCGGACACTGTCCATTAATTTCTGCATATCTTTCGGTTCAGGCGCTTCCGGCAGCCGTTCCGTGATTCCTAAAATAGGCATCATCTTTTTCAAAGCATTTAACTTTTCTTCATCAGGATGATCATGGACACGATAAACGGAAGTATGCCCTTTCTCTTCTAAAAAGCGGGCCACTGCTTCATTGGCGGCAATCATTGCATCCTCAATCATTTTTTCCCCGTCTCCGCGGATTCGTTTATCAATGCGGAGCGGTGTTCCGTCCTCGTCAAGAATCACTTTGTATTCAGGGAAATCAAAATCAAGAGCGCCCCGTTCCGTCCGGTTTTTCCGGAGTGCATCGGCACAATCTTTCAAATCGTGAAGTAACGAGAGAAACGGCTTTAAATCATCCGGCACAAAGCCGTCATCCAAAGCCTGATTCACCTCCGGATAATTGCACCGCCGTGCCACCCGTATGATAGAAGGCGTAATTTTTTCCGTAGTCACCTCGCCTGCAGGACTTACATTCATGATACAGGACATGGCATATCGGTCTTCATCATGATTTAAACTGCACAAATCATTAGACAGGCGGACAGGAAGCATGGGAATAACCCGGTCTGCCAGATACACCGACGTTCCCCTGCGGTAAGCTTCCTCGTCAATAAGGGAACCTTTGACGGCATAGCGGCTGACGTCTGCGATATGTACGCCCAACTCAAAATGTCCGTTGTCTTTTCTTATGCAATATACGGCATCATCCAAATCTTTCGCATCGGGACCGTCGATAGTTATCAAAGGTAAATCCCGGAAATCTTCTACGCCCTTTTCTTTTTTTACTTCCCCCGATAAATGCTCCGCTTCGGCCAATAACTTTTCGGAAAATACATGGGGCAGTTTATGCTGGGCGATAAGAATATCAATATCCAGTCCTTTATCCCCTTTATAGCCGATAATTTCGGTAACATGCCCCTCTGCACCGATATGGTCTTTCGGCCAGCGGGTAACCTCCACCATGACACGGGCACCTGTGGCCGCACCCATTTCTTTTCCTTTCGGAATATAAATTTCCATGTCCACTTTTTCATCGATAGGCATGGCTTCTCCGCCGGAAGCGGTCATTTCATAAGTGCAGACAAAAGAATTTTCCGCTCTTTCGATGACTCTTACGATTTCCCCTTCCGTTTTGTGGCGGCCGGTCCGACTTTTTCTCGTTCTCACCTCTACCGTGTCATTGTTGACCGCATCGAGGTGATCTCTGTCGGAAATATACACATCTTCATGTGCCTCATCAGTGATGAGAAATCCGAACTTAGGCCCGTAAGATTTATAGACCCCCTGCAGAACCGTGCCGGGCTTATACGATAATTTATCCTCCATGTTTCCGCTCCTGTAAATAAAAAAGACTTGCTCGCCGCAAGCCCTTAAAGATTTTAAAATGTATTCATATATCGTCCCAGCACAAGACATAATACGGCAAAGATGATACCGAACACAACGGTAAATTTAGAAAGGACTGCATCTTTCCCGCGAGTCTTACCGCCCATCATACCTTCCGCACCGCCGCCGATAGCACTTCCCATTCCGGGCTGTTTTGATTCCTGTGCCACAATAACAACGATCAAAAATAAAGCGACTACCATAGTGATTCCGATTAATGCATATTTCACTGTACATCCTCCCACGTATCCCGAAAGATACAGAAATTTAAAACGCTTAATATCAATCAATAGTATATAACAACCGCCGTACCCGGTCAACTCAAATCAATGAATTTTACCGGCGAAGCCGTTCCAGTTTTTCCTGTACCATTTCGGGGATACTTCTTCCAATCTCACTCCGCAGATTTGTTCTGTTGTTATTTTGTATAAATGCAGATTGTACTTTCTTGTCCTCATTCCACGAACGAACCAAATCCGCCACGGCCATTCTGTATGCCCCGTGCCCGAGAATTTGGTTTTGTTCCGCCCCGTCGGAAGTGACAACAAAAATGGCGCGGTACTCGTCTTTTCTGCGGTAAGATTCTCTTTCAATGTAGCTGTCGGCCGTCATACGGCTCGGCGTATACACCACATGGAAAAACGGAGATACCGTTTCCACTTCTTCTTTCATTGAGCGGCTTTGCCCGTCAAAAACGACAATGACTTCCACATGATTATGTGCCCCGTAGTCCTGCATCAGGTCAATCAATTTTTTACGGCTCGATTCCAAATCGGTCCTGTCAAATTCATGAGGAAGCCAAAAAATGACATTATAACCGTCAATCAGATATAAATCACGCATATCAGCTCCTCTGACGGACAGCTTCGTATAAAATAAGTGCCGCCGCCACCGAAACATTCAAAGACGATACTTTCCCTTTCATCGGAATACGGACCGAGAAATCACAGATTTTTTTCGTTAAAGGACTGATTCCTTTCCCCTCTGCTCCCATGACTATCACAAGCGGTCTCTTTAAATCGGATTCATAGAGAACGTCACCGTCCATATCCGCCGCGACTACCCAGAAACCTCTTTTTTTAAGTGACTCCAGGGTTTGGCGGATATTTCCCGTCTGGCATACCGGAAGATACGCAAAGGCACCGGCCGCCGTTTTCATAGCCGCTGCCGTGACAGGCGAGCTTTTATGCTTAGGCAGGAGAACTGCCGCCGCACCGCCGCACTCCGCAGTGCGGACAATCGCTCCCAGATTTCTTACGTCCTCTATCCCGTCCAGCAGAATCAGAATCGGATTTTCCTCTTTTACCTCTGCCAAAACCTTATCCAAATCGGCATATTCATAAGGCCTGAGCGCCGCCGCAATACCTTGATGGCGGATTCCGCCGGTCATCTCTGAAAGTGCGTCTTCTTCTACTTCAGCAACGGCAATTCCGCTCTCTGCCGCCTGATGTACCAACTCCTCAAGGCGGCCGTCTTTTTTCCCAGCCTTGACAAAAATTTTTTTCACTTGTCCGGCCCGGAGAGACTCGGCAACACTGTTTCGTCCGCCGATAAGAAAATCTTCCCTGTCCGCAGTTTCCCTACCGGAAAAAACAGACCTGCGGGACTTCATTTTGCGGTCCTGCCTTTCCCGTTTTACCGTTCCCGGTTCTTTTTTATTTCGTCCGTGCTTGCGGTCATACATCCTCAAACTCCCTTGCCAAATACATAAGTGACCGGTTCATCAGGAAATCAAGACGTTCCTGCTGGCGGGACAGGTACAAATAGCCGAGAAGTCCTTCAAAAGCCGTGGACTCTCTGTACTCTTCCACCGTCGCACTCTTCGGCACCGTCGAACTGGTATTTCTTGCCCTCTTGCATACCTTCAATTCCCGATCCGATAAAAGTTCACGGATTTCATAAAGAATGCGGCTTTGCCAACGGGCAGACACCATTTCCGAAGAAAGACTATTTAAAATCTGTACATTATAAATGCCCGTACCGATAAGCTTTTCCCTTATAAAAAATGACCAGCACACATCACCCATATAGGCGAGAGTGAGAGCATCCGCCGCAAAAACTTCCTGTTCGGACAGCTCCTTTTCCTCACCGCCCACCTTGTGAGCCATTTGTTTCTTTAAAAAAACAACCCGCTTAAACTCCACGCTTTTTCCACCTTGCTCCCGTCGGGGTATCCTCGATTACAATTCCGATTTCCCCTAATTTATCACGAATCTGGTCGGAAATATGATACAGTTTTTCCTTTCTTACTTCCTGGCGGACCGCAAGAATCACGTCCATCAGTTCATTATAAGAAGTATCATCTGCCACGGTCTGCTTTTTCCATGCCGTTTCCAGAATTCCCAAAACATCGGTAATCGTTTTCAAAGCGTCGTAAGCTTTCGTTACCGCTTCCTCATCCGTTGCAAGTCCGCCGTCCACGGCAGCTCCGTAAATATTGATAGCCTTAGCCAAATCGAACATCGCTCCCGTAGCAAGACCTGTATTAAAATCATCGTCCATTGCTTCATGGAAAACGCGGAGTGCCGTTTCCGCCGCTTCCGAAAGTATACGGGATTCCTCGGTCTTTTCGTCCCCCTGTTTTTCTTTCAACTCTTTGATACGGCGGATGACTTCCGTTAAGCGTTCCATATTCTTTTCCGCCTCGTCCAAACGGTCCTTCGAGTAATCGAGAGGATTCCTGTAATGAACGGACAAGAGGAAATAGCGGAGTGCATCACCCGAATAAGACTCCAGCACATCCTTAGCGAGGAAGAAATTATTCAGCGACTTACTCATTTTTTCGGAATTGATGGTAATAAATCCGTTGTGCAGCCAGTAATTGACAAACTTGCAATCCGTGCAACCCTCGGTCTGGGCAATTTCATTTTCATGATGCGGAAAGATAAGATCGCTGCCGCCGCCATGAAAATCAAAAGTCTTTCCCAGATAATGGACCGACATGGCAGAACATTCGATATGCCAGCCGGGACGTCCTTTTCCCCACGGGCTTTCCCAGAAAGGTTCACCCGGCTTTGCCGCCTTCCAAAGAGCGAAATCTCCGGGATTTTTCTTTCCTTCATTCACTTCAATCCTCGCACCGGCCAGCATGTCATCTGTTTTCCTGCCCGATAACTCTCCGTAACGGTCAAAAGTAGAAATATCATAATACACGTCACCGTCCAGCACATATGCATGTCCCTTTTCTATCAGCGTACTGACCATATCAATAATATCCTGCATATGGTCGGATACACGGGGATATACATCGGCCCGTCTTACATGCATGGCATCCATGACTTTGAAATACGCATCAATATAGCGGTCGGAAATCGTTTTCCAGTCCGTCCCTTCCGCATTTGCTTTGTTGATAATTTTATCGTCCACATCGGTAAAATTCTGTACAAAAGCCACCTTGTACCCGATATGCTCCAAATACCGGCGGATGACATCCCAAGTTACGGCAGGACGGGCATTCCCGATATGGGGGTGATTATAAGGCGTCACCCCGCAAACATAAATTTTCACCTCGCCCGGTGTCACCGGCTTGAAAATACTTTTCTCTCCGGTCAGCGTATTATACACCCTGATATCTTCCATATTTTCCTCCAAAATACAAATAAAAAGCCGCCGCCTCACAGAGACGGTGGCCCGTAATTCCACTCTGCCGGCAAAAACGCCGCACCTATCTTAACGCAGATTCACGAAAGAGGATACAAGAGAAAACTCCTTCCCCTCTCCGGCTCACAAAGGCATTTCACCATATCCGTTACAGACGGCTTCCACCGCCGCCGTCCTCTCTTTAGAAACAGACTATGCTTACTTCTTTTGGTCATTGCTTTTCTTTTAAATTGGTAAGCACAAACAGCTGACCTGGTTTTTGACCCCACACCCGCCTGCTGGAACTTTCGCTACCCGGTGATATTCCTCTCACTACTCATCCTCTCGATTTTCTCGGCAGGACTTACTTCTAAGCCGCACCATGCTCAATGTCCTTTAGAACATCTTAAGTGGATCGCTTCGCCTGCGACTGGCATCGACTTTCAACCACAGACCTGTTAATGCTTATTTTATATTATAAAATTTTTTCGATATACAGTCAATTCAAGTAAAAGATATTTCCCGACAAAGAAATTACTCCATGCTGTCCTTCAAAAGTCTGACACCCTCCTCAAGAACCTGACCCACACTCTCACGGAACACCAAATCGCACCGTCCGTCCTGATTCGTTGCATCCTTATTGATCATGACAAGAGCATCGCCGCGGAAATCATTCACAAATCCCGCCGCCGGATACACCACAAGACTCGTTCCCCCGATAATCAGCATATCCGCCCGGGATATTTCATGAATCGCATCATCAATCGTATTCGAATCAAGCGGCTCCTCATAAAGAACCACATCCGGTTTCAATACGCCGCCGCAATCGGGACAATAAGGAATCGGCCGGCAAAGACGGATAAACTCCTCCATCCCCACCATTTTTCCGCACTTCTGGCAAATATTTCTCAAAATCGAGCCGTGAAGCTCCATAACATTCCGGCTGCCTGCTTTCTGGTGAAGCCCGTCAATATTTTGCGTCACAATACCCGAAAGCTTTCCCATTTTTTCCAAATCGGCCAATGCATAATGAGCCCGGTTCGGCCGCGCCTCAAGCATCATGCCTTCCCGCTCTTTGTAAAGAGTGAAAAATTCCGTCGGATGCTCCACATAAAAATGATGAGAAAGAATCTCCTCCGGTGACCAGGGCAAATCATTCTTTTGATTGTACAAACCGTCTTTCCCACGGAAATCGGGAATATCCGACTCCGTAGAAACACCGGCACCGCCAAAGAAAACAATTCTGTTGTGCTTTTTCAACATCTCCGCAAACTGTTCTGTCGCTGTCATCAGAAATCTCCTTTCTACACCGCTTTTTCTTTTATCTTACTATAAAACGCCGTCATTTGACAAAGAACGGAAATCACACTACCATTTGATAAAACAAAGGAGGTTACCATGAGCAAACTCAATTTGGAAAAAGCAAAAGAAATCCTGAAAAAACACACCACCGAACCGCACCTTATCACCCACGCCCAAGCCGTCAGTGCCGCTATGGGTGCTATGGCAGATTATTACTATGAAGACCGTGACCATTGGGAAGCGATCGGCTACCTCCATGACATAGATTATGAGAAATATCCGGATGAGCACTGTCATCACGTCCGCGAACTTCTGGAACCCGAAGGACTCGACGAAGAAGATATCCGTGCCATTATTTCGCACGGCTGGGGCCTTTGCACCGATGAATTCGAACCGACAACAAATCTGGAAAAAAGCCTCTACACCGTCGACGAACTCACCGGCGTCATCATGGCTTACGCCCTCATGCGTCCCGAAGGCATAGACGGCATGGAACTCAAAAGACTGAAAAAGAAATTCAAAGACAAAAGTTTCGCCGCCGGCTGTAACAGAGAAGTCATCAAACAAGGCTTCCAAATGCTCGGCCTCGACCCCGGTACAGTCATGCAGCTCTGCATAGACGGTATGACTCGTCACAAAAAAGAATTAGGCTTAGAAAAATAAAGACAAAACGTTTCATTTTTGCACCAAACCAAAAAAGAGAAATAGTAATACTATTTCTCTTTTTTTATGGTTTCTATTTGATTGTCAGATGATTTAAAGATACCTTTGGAATGTGGTTTTTATTGCCATATTAGCGAACACTTCATTGATTCATTCTGTATATTCCTGTGATGACCAAAATTCAATCCCTCAATGCAGTAAATCATTCCGGAAACCTTTTATATTGTTCATTCTCTGTTTTCCTCTCTTTCTGATTTTGCGCAAATAAAAAACAGTAAACCTTTCGATCTACCGTTTCTCAAATCTATATTTCTTTATTTAAAACTGTTCTCTATGAGTATCTGTACTTGTCCTAACGGAATGCTAAATATTATCCCGTAAATAGACATTCCGAGTAACAATATGGCAACAAGAATCCCTATGCCGTAAAGACATCCATGACTCACCTTAGCCTTTTTTACTTTTATATTTATAAAACTATAAACAAGAAATACTGTAAATATAGAAGCAAAGATGTAATTTGGTAGCATACTCATCATTTATTACCTTTTATCTGCAAAATTTATTCCAAAAATCTACCCATCCACTATGTTCATCTCTTTGGTCAATGTAAGTAAATGTATCTTCATCATACCAATCATGATTCACTATTTCATCAATAGTCTCGGGAACAAAAAAGTTGAAAAATTCTTTCTTAAATGAATTGCCATATTGTAAATAATATGAACCTACCATTTTTATAAAATTAGTTTTCTTGACATCCTGTGGTCTATATACAAGCGCTTCACCAACCTGATTTAAATCAGGACTTACTTCAAGAAACACTACACTCAAATCATTTTCCCTATAGCCAAGTATAAAACTTCTGTATTTATAGGAAACAGTACGAAGTACAGCGAAATTCGCTCCGCCTATATCTTCTGAATAAGCGTAAACTATTTTATATTCCGAGCCATTATCTACTTTAGTATCAAAAATTTCTCTCATCCGTTTTTTGTTTTCATCGCTTTTCACTTTATCCAACTCAACTGTTTTACTGCCCCCCAATAAACCAAATAAATTAAATAGCCCCATTTTATTATCTCTCCTCTGCTTCTTAATTCGTATTAAAAAATATATAACATTATATATATATATATATGCGTGTCAAGTTACTTCCATGAAAATATGTTTCTCTGTCATCACAAAAAAGCCTTGATTATCCAATTGATATGAAATAATCAAGGCTTTTTCTGTCAAATATTTTATTTTCACTCTTCTTTTTCTACAGATCACTTCATCTCAATTTGTTCTTTACAGTTGTTTTGCTCCGGAAAATGTAGTCCGTCATTTTTTCACTTTTTAAAAACAAACAAATATTCATGAGCAATGAGCAAAAAATTATATTTCACACTATTTGTTTTCCAGTATCCCGTTGCTCTGCAGTTATGCTGTTCTTTAATAATCAATTCTTTCAGCTTAAATCCGGCATCCTGAAAACCTTTCATAACATCAAAGGCCATCGGTATCATATGTCCTTTCTGACGTGTATCTCCCATAAGAACAGCACAAAACTTATCACTTTTCAAAACCCGGTAGCTTTCAACAGCTACCTTTTTCATTTCTTCAAGAAAATCCTTTACTTTTAAGCGTGATAAATCCTCTTTAATATCCTCACTATACTTGATAATATCAGCATACGGCGGATGTGTACATATTAAATCAATACTTTTATCAGGAATAAAGTCTAAATTTCGGGCATCACCTTTCCGTAAATATATCTTTCCTTTAGCTCCTTCATGTTCAAAATTTGTTTTTTCTTTGCACCTTTCAAGTGCAATATCATTTACATCAACACCAATTATGTTCCGGTTAAGCAGCTTTGCTTCTACAAGTGTAGTTCCACCACCGGCAAACTGATCAAGCACCAAATCATTTTCTTTAGAATATCTGAGCAATATATTACGAGGAATATACGGCGACCAATTCCCTCTCCATTTTGCATCGTGAGTAGCCCAACCTCCACGTTTTGGAAAAGACCAATGCGTAGTCATTTCCAACTCAAAATCTTCAGGCTCCCATTCGGTTATTTTTTTTACCATTATTTGAAAACCTCGTTAATTATTCCTTCCTCTAAATCTTTGATGTTATAAATATGTTGCATAACATCAAATGTTTCTTCAAGATTATTACGTGCACTTGTCCAACCTTTTCCGTCAGTAAACCAAACAAATGTAAATCCGTTGATTTCTTCGGCTTCCCAAGCAAGTGCTTTATAACTGCGTGCAGTTTCATTTAATTTACTGCCGCCACTTCCATAAAAATTAGTTTCTATACCGTAAATCATATTCGGGGTTTTAACTGCAAAATCAAAGCGCTTTTCCATTTTCCCTTGATTTGAAATAGCAGACAAGTCTATATTCCATTTATCTGTAATTTGATGAATATAGATCTCTTTGAAATAGTCCTCGTCTCTTACAAATCCCGCTTTCTGAATAAAACTTTCAACTAAATCTTCCATAAGATGCCCGCCACGGTTTTTACGACCATTGGAATCAAGTCCTGTTTCAACACCGGTGACATAGTCAACAAGATTATTGATAATGTGGTTTTCCAATAAATCAAACAAGGCTGTGTGCTCCATAAAATAGACATAGCGCTCGTAATCCATGTGACTGTTCTGCGGATACTTCCCAAAATCAAACTGATATAAGTGACCGCCGTTTTCATCCTGACAATATATTTCATTAGCTCTTACCGCCAAGAGCAACGGAATACACTTCAAAACTTCAGGATATTTCGCAATCAGATTCTTGAAATCTTCCCTGATATTCTTGGATCCGATAAGAGAGTTGAGGATGTTCAATTCAACTTTGATATTATCAACATTGCGATGAACCTTATCAAAATCAATATAATAGCCATAATTTGCAATGCTGGCACGGAAACTTGCTAACCACGTGTTAAAATTTCTCGCCATATCAACCTCTCCTTTTTATCAAAGCTTATCCATTTCCCCGCAATACAGACTTCTTAAAAATTCGATATAAGCAATTCCTTGATTTTACCCCTTGCTTCACCGTTGCAGTTAATCATACGGGTAGCTTCAACGCGCTTGATTTTATAAGATGAATAAATATCATCAAAAAATTCATCTTCGCCATCAGAATTCTTAGGATCAGAGTTGCTGACCACAATCTTTGCACCCTTTTGATTCATATCATTGACGAATTTCGCAAGTTCAATCTGTTTGTCATCATTAAATAAATTTTCCGTATATGCCGTGAAACTTGCAGTATTGGTAATAGGCCGGTACGGGGGGTCAAAGTAAACAAAAGTCTTTTCATCAATAAAGTTTGCTGCCTCCCTATAATCACCGCATTCTATTCTCACGTTTTGCAGTTTTTCAGACACGGCTCTTAGATTTTCCTCATCACAAATCATGGGGTTTTTATAAGCTCCCATAGGCACATTAAACAAGCCTTTTTTATTTACACGAAACAGCCCGTTAAAACAAGTCTTATTAAGAAATATCATCAACGCAGCTTTTTCGATATTTACAGTTTCATCTCCACTGATCTTTAGCTCATTAAAAAGCTCCCTCTTCGTCATATAGTAGATTTTTCGTTCATCCTTATCTCTTTCTATGAACTCATCTTGCATAACTTTTAAAATGGTAACAAGTTCATCTATATCATCTCTAATCATGCAATACGCATTAACAAGTTCTGAATTAATATCGCTGACATAGACTTCTTCTAACTCATATTTACTCAATATATCAAAAAGGACAGCTCCTCCGCCAAGAAACGGTTCCGCATATTTTGTGACAATACCATTTTCAAAAGGATAATATTTTTCTATATCCCGAAGAAGTTGTCCTTTTCCTCCGGCCCACTTTAGAAACGGTTTTATAGTTTTTTCCTCTTTCTTATTGTATCTTATGCTTCTTGCATCTATCGGTTTTTCGGCACTGGCAGGAATAATCCACATATTACCGACCATAGTTGCATTATTAATTCTGTTCTCAGAACAAAGGACAGCCACTCGCCTTTGTGAAATTCCCCACTTATCGGCAGCCTCTCTTGCGGACATATATTCCATACCGGTACCTCCATTTTTGATTATCTATTATATTCTAACTCTGGAATAATAGCAATATCATTTTAAAATTTTTTCACCACATCAACAAAAACTTCCTTTTTCATGATGCCTGTTATGACAAAATAACGGACTGCTTTCTATACTTCCAAGACCATTTCTTTTTCCAAAAGTTAATTTTCTTCTTCGAACAGATATGTTTTTTTGTAGTTATCAACCGAAAAAAACAGTGGAGACATTTAACTATGATATTTTTCCTCTATTTGAAAGTCCGCCAATTCTATATAAAATCAACCCTATTATCTTTTATTTTCGCTATATAAAGAATTTGTCATTTTTTTATTTAAGCAAGTGAATCATTATTTTTGATTCCGACTTTACTTATAAGATTGATTTGTCAAAATGAAATGATTATGATGGAAAAATACGCGAATAAATTGCAAATTAATCCAAAGGAGTTTATGTATGCATCATAAGAAATACCTCGCCGCCGCTATTGTGATATGGACCATGAGTTTTTCCGGAACTGCTGCCGCTTCCATGAGTACAGACGACTGCATTTTTACACTGGATGAGGTCGTAGTCAAAGGACTTCGTTACCGCTACAACGTATCCAAATATGGAGATAAAGCGGAAAATGTGCCGTTCTCATATACCGTTGTCAATGAAAAAGATATGGAAAAAAGAAAAGCCGAATCTCTGAAAGACACGTTAAACTATACCGCCGGTGTCATCGGGAGTATCACCGATGAAGCGCTGTTTAACAACAGTACCATCCGCGGTTTCGAAGTCGATCATGCCTCTGTCAACCTGAACGGTATGAAAATGTTCGGTCACAACGACAGACACACAAAATTTGCTCCCGACATGACCACGCTGTACAGTCCTGAAATGAAAGGGCTGGAATCCGTCACTATCGTCAAGGGTTCTTCTTCCGTCCATCACGGTTCCGCCTCTCCCGGCGGCTCCATTGATTTGCAGCTGAAACGGGCGGAACTCGAAAACAGCAACAAAACTGAAATCGAGGTCGGCACGAAAAATAAAAAAGGACTTTCCTTTGATGTGAACAGAAAATTATCCGACCGCTCCGCCTTTCGTCTGAACGGCGTGCACCGCCGCTATGATCTGCCCATCAAACAAAGTGATACAGACCGCCTGTATATCGCCCCTGCCTATCATTGGGAAAAAGGAAACGAAACACAGATTGACATCTTTGCTTACTGGCAAAAAGACACCGTTCACGGGAGTGATCTCCCCCTCCGTGAACGAGCCGGTATATATTCAGAGGCGCCGGATCATCCCATTTTCAAAATACCGTCCGATCTCTTCTGGGGCGTACCCGGCGTTGAGGGATTTCAAATCACAAACCGTTATATCGGATACCAGTGGGAACAAAAACTCAAGAATGATTGGGCTTTTCACCAAAATTTAGCTTACACGGACACAAATGCAAGATTTAAATCGACAGGCATTCAATACCGTCCGCTTAAACAAATCGGGCAAAAATATATTCCCCCTCACTTTGCAAGGGATTTCCTTGATACCACTATGCATGCCGATGCATTCAGCGTCGACAGCTATTTCTACCGTGACTGGGAAAATGAAAAACATCATAACCACCTGATGATCGGGTTCGACAGTCACCGCCAGTCCTGGGACAGCTATCTGAAATATGCGAATCTTCCCAAATGGAATTTAGAAGATATTTTCAAAGGAAATACTTCCCCCGGAACGATTGATGACAAAACAAACTGGCTCTTTGATATGAGCAGAAGCGCCACCTCCCGGGAAAACGCTCTGTATCTCCAAAATGTTTATGAACGCGGAAAAATAAGTTGGAACATAGGCATGCGGCATACAAAATACACAACGAGCAATGAAGAAGCCAAAGTATCTTCCAAAGCGAATACATGGCAAACCGGTATTTCCTATGAACACGGCAAAGGCTGGCACAGTTTCATCAATCACGCCACCTCTTTCACCCCTAACAATGACAAATACGATGAAAACCTGCACATGGTAGGTCCCACCACAGGCATACAGAACGAAATGGGACTCAAATATGAAAGTCCCTACCGGCACTTACACGCATCCCTCGCCCTCTTTCACATCGACAAACGTAATTACCCGATAGAAATTCTCCACCCGAAACACCCCTATCCTTTCCCCGTATACACCACCGTCGACCAGATGATTTCTAAAGGCGGCGAATTGGAAATTCACGGAGAACTTAGCAAAAACTTGGAAATGACATTCGGTTACGCCTACACGGACACGAAATACAAAGGACTCCAAAAAGGAATTTCCTCTATTTATATCGGCGGTGTTCCGAAACACTCTTTCTCCCTCTGGCTCGATACCGAAACGGAAGACCGGGAACACGCAAGATGGAACGGCGGCATCGGTCTCCGCTTCCTCGGAAAACGATGGACCGACAAAATCGAAAAAAATCCGTTATCTCCCTATACCATCAAACCGGCATGGATTCTCGATGCGTCCCTGCGCTACCGCACGAAAGACCACACCATAAGAATGGACATAAAAAATATGTTTGACACTCACTATTACACGGCCGTCCGTGAGAACCAAGGCATTCCCCAAGGCTTCGTAGGCGACAGGCGCAGTGTACTACTCACCTATTCTTACGAATGGTAAAGCATTCCATACATTCCCAAACCTTACAGTAAAAAAGAGAAATAGTTGTACTATTTCTCTTTTTTACTGTAAGAATAACGAAAGTCAATTATCAATCAACTTCACACCAGTCATTGACATTTCTATATCTGCTAATAGATTTCCCAGAAGAATCTTTCCACTCTTTCCACCCGTTATTAGACTTTCCAATAACGACCCAACCTGCACTGGATGGATTTTCACATACAATATCTTCCTGCAAAACATTGTCTTTTATTTTTGCATTTCTTCTGATAGACGGTATATATCCTTTTACGGTATTTCCGCAATAGCTTCCTTTGAGCAAAGTAAATACACCCTCTTTCACAACAGCTTTCCCATTGACCTCTCCAAAACCTTTGATAGTGCGATGCAATATATATTCACCGTCAGGAACAAATCCGCTCTCAGATTGAAGTTCTCTTTCTTTGGTAGACTCTTTGAATACTTCTTTTTTACTTTTATCTTTAGGATAAATTTGTTTCCCGTCTAAAGAGGATAATAAAGATTTGGCAACCTCTATATCTAATGCAAATAATTCAGTTCCGATAATTCTACTTTTACTAAAGATATCATGAATAAGTTTTTCCTTCTCATCATATCCATCTACTTCTATAGCAAATTCCCTTTTTAACCCTGTGATATTGGCATATCCATTGCTTTCTAAAAATCTCATTCTATTTTCAAATTGCTCATTTCCGGTCTTGCCAATCTTGACAAGCCCGGAAACAACCGTAGTCATTAAATATATTATTCCTTTTGCCATGGTAAACTCCCTTCCATACATTCTTTACCGAAAAAGATTTGATTACTTATATTCCTCTGTATCTTCTGCAACCAGTGGCTGTTCTTTCGTTATATGACTATCAAACAAATAAACTCCCTTCTCTTCCTCAAAACTATAATTATCAGTCCAAAGTTCACACTGTGTCATTACAGTTTGAACAGCATCATCCATCCCTTCCGGCGGATATTTATGTTTTCTTAAAAGCTTCTTTATTAACATACGCATCTTTGCTCTCGCCGATTCACGCTTCTGCCAATCAATCGTCTTATTTCTCCGAAGCGTATCGGTAAGTTCTTTTGTGATAGCAATCAATTCATCATTTTCATAAAAATCTTTGATTGCCTCCGGTTTCGTAAGTGCATCATAAAAAGCCATTTCATCAGGATTCAGACCTAATTTATCTCCTTCTTGCTTTGCTTTGGCAATCTCTTTTGCCAACTTCATCATTTCTTCAATAACCTCTTCATTTGTAAGCATACCATTAAGATAGGCATTGAGTGAACGCTGCATAATGACACTGAACTTCTCAGATTTAACCACATTCGTTCTTCGGTAAACAGACACCTGTTCTGCAATAAGCTTTTTCAAAAGCTCAATAGCCAAATTTTTTTCTTTCATATTGGCTACCTCTTGAAGAAACTTCGGGTCAAACAAAGAAAACTCTTCTTTAATATCAGAAAATAAATTAATAACCCCTTCGCTTTTAATACTCTGCTTTAAAAGCTCATTTATTCTTGCATTTATTTCCGGCAAGGAAATCTTTTTACCGACACCGGTATTTGTAAGTCTTAGAACAAGAATGCGAACCGCCTCAAAGAATGCTGCCTCAAATCTACGGTCTTCATCAACCAATGAAGAACAAAGAGAAAGTGCCTGATGGAGCAGAAGTGCTTCTTTAACAAAAGAATCTTTATCATCAACTTTTTCTCTGCTCATGATAAAATTCACAGCACCACTAATAGTTTTTGCTCTTTCAAAATCTGTACCACTAATAAACTTTGAATAATCATATCCATAAAACTTATCACGGCAAACCGATAATTTCTCCAAGAACTTCGGATAGGCAACCTTTGCAACATCTGTGTCACCATAGTTCTTTTTGTCACGAGCAGTATAATCATTCATTGCTTGCTTCAGAGCAGTAGCAATTCCGACATAGTCGACAACAAGCCCGCCTTCTTTATCACGGAACACCCGATTTACACGAGCAATTGCTTGCATAAGATTATGTCCGGACATAGGTTTATAAACATACATAGTAGCAAGAGACGGAACATCAAACCCGGTCAGCCACATATCAACAACAATCGCAATCTTCATAGCGCTATTGTTATCTTTAAATTTCGTTGCAAGCTCATTTTTATGATGTTTATTCCCAATAATCTGTCGCCACTCTTCCGGATCATTATTACCGGAAGTCATCACCACGCCAACCTTTTCCGTCCAAGTCGGATGAAGTTCCAAAATACGTTTATAAATTTTCATTGCAATAGAACGAGAATATGCTACAATCATTGCTTTCCCGGTTAGCAAATTCTCTCTATTATTTTGATAATGTTCAAGAATATCATCTACCAAAGAATTAATTGTACTGTCATTACCAAGAATAGCTTCCATTCTTCCCATGTCATGCTTACTTTTTTCGATAACGGCATCATCGGCATTTAATGCCATTAAATCATACTCTGCATCAATTAACTTCAATGTAGCTTCATCAAGTTTAAGCTTAACAACACGACTTTCGTAATAAACAGGACGTGTTGCTCCATCTTCAACCGCCTGTGTCATATCATATATATCAATATAATCACCAAAAACCTCGCGAGTGTTGCGATCTTTTGATGAAATAGGAGTCCCTGTAAATCCGATATATGTAGCGTTTGGAAGTGTATTACGAATAATTCTTGCTGTGCCAATAACACGCTTTGCCACTTCATCGCCATCTTCATTCTTTGTTATCTTAATCTTTTCCGCAAGCCCATATTGCCCACGATGAGCTTCATCAGCCATCACTATTATGTTATGACGTTCAGATAACGGTTCATTAGACTCCTCGAATTTCTGCATCGTCGTAAAGATTATGCCGTTTGCCTCTCTGCCGGCAAGCAAAGTTTTGAGATTCTCTCTGCTTTCTGCATGCATCGGCTCCTGCCTCAAAAAATCCCGACAATAAGCAAACTGATGATAAAGTTGGTCATCAAGATCATTTCTATCAGTAAGCACAACAACAGTAGGGCTATCTAATGCTTCCTGCAATAAATGAGCATAGAATACCATCGAAAGCGATTTTCCACTCCCCTGTGTATGCCAAAAAACACCGCCTCTACCATCAGTAACAGTAGCATTTTTCGTTGATTCAATCGCTTTTCTTACTGCAAAATACTGATGGTACCCGGCAAGAATTTTATAAGTATTAATACCCTCATTGGAAAAGCAAATAAAGTTCTTAATAATATCAAGCAATCTTTTCTTTTGAAACATACCCTCAAAGAAAGTATCAAACTGGGCATACTGTGTATTTTCGTAATTTCCATCCTTTGTTTTCCACTCCATAAAGCGGTCTTCACCGGAAGTAATAGTACCAGCTTTAGATATCAACTGATCGCTCATCACACATATTGCGTTGTAAATGAACATGGAAGGAATTTCCTGCATATAATTGCGAAGCTGTCTATACGCCTCGGAAACATCCGTTTCTTCACGGGAAGGAGATTTCAACTCCACCAGTACCACCGGCAACCCGTTCAAAAAGAGAATTATATCCGGACGTTTATTACTATTTTCAATAAATGTCCACTGATTAGCCACAATAAAAGAATTATTATCCGGATTTTTGTAATCCACCAAATAAACAATAGCAGAACGCTCCTCGCCGTGAGCAAAATACCGGACAGGAATCCCATTTTGCAAATAATCCATAAAAACAGAGTTTCTCTGTACAAGTTCCCCATTTTCAAAATTCTTAAGCTTAAATAATGCCTCTTGAATAGCATCATCCGGCAATTTATTATTCAGCCGATAAAGTGAATCTGCCAGAATTTCCTCATACAAGGGATTCTCAAAATCTCGTTCAACATCAGGGCCATAAACATATTCATAACCCAAGTTGTTTCTAAATAACTCTATGATTGAATTTTCATACGAAGCTTCTGTGTATCCCGGCATAATATTCCTCCTACCCTTCTATAAGCTCCTTCACTTTTTTTGCAAACTCATTATTTATTTCCGGATATATTTTCTCGTAAAATGCCTTTATATCTGTATCATTTAAAATATATCTTACTTGACTGTTCAATGCCCCGACTTCTAATATTCTTTCCATTTGACTGGTGTTCCATTTCGTGATAGCACTCATGAGTTTTATAATTTCATGAGTTCGTGAAAATGATGAACTTTCGCTCAATTTATCTATCAAGTCTTCTTTTTGAATAAATTGTTCATCCTTGCTTTGTCTTTCTCTTTTCATTTCAGCAACGCATTTTACATACTTCATTTCCAATACTTCATTCATTGCCGTTCTGTCTATAATGTTCTTTAATAATTGCTCTAATTCAGAGTTCGAACGATAATCCGCCTCTGCAAAATACTTTATTCTCTTCTCCTCTATCATCTTAAAGACTTTATTTTTAGCCCCTTTACTGTATACCCCAATAGAATATCCCCCATTGATAGATACAAGTTTCATACAAGGCACATCCGTATCACTATCCCCGATATATACCATATTCCTAAAGGGAACCCGAACCTGGTCCTCACTTAAAAAGTCATTTACCTTTGTATCGTTAATTGCAAGGGCACCTTTTTTGATTCTGAATAAAAACTGTGTCTTATTTGTATAATTAATACATTGTGCCGGCCATACCGCCACCCCGTCTTCATCATAATAAAATGAACTTGCATAAATTTTTTTAAAGTATTTCGCTACTTTTGTCCCTTCAATCATTTCTTTCAACCCTGACGAAATGATATAATGCTCAACTATTATTCCCTTCTCTTCACCATATTTGTTGATTCTCTCAAACCAGGTATCAACCCCTGGATACAATTCTACCTTAGAACCATAATCCTTTAACTTCTCTTTATTAAAAACAAATTTCCCTCTCGAATCTTTGGCCATTTTATACATCCATGCTAAATTTTGATCCATATTATGGTCGCTTGCCAATTGGTTGGACTCATTCCAAAAGCTTTCAACTTCTTTCTTCAATGCCTGTATCAATCCTTGTGACTGCATATCATCTGGAGAAAGCGTCTTGTCAAAATCATAGCAAACCGCTAATACGATATCTTTTACCTTATCTTTCATTTGGAACATCCTTCCATGTATCATAATCAATTAGCATAAACAATAATTTAGTGGCTTAAAGGTCTATTTCGGAGACATCAAGCTCGCCGGACATCAGTTTGGGCAAGAGAATTTCTCTTAACAAGGCAATCTGTTCGCTTTGTTTACCATTGGCAAAAACTTGATTGAATATTGATTTGCAATAGTCATCAAATGCTTGCACCTTATCAATTGGGGGAATGAAAATTGGTTCGGTTTCAATAAATCCTGAAAAATCAAGATTTTTAATGCCAGTAGTACCATTTTCATATGAAAAGAAAACACCTTTTTCATAGAGGTACTGCCAGTAGTAATAAATAAAGAGACTATATCCGGTTCGAGGTTTTATTGCTTTACAGAAGTTTGTACAAAGCATACTGCTATCGTATCGATCAAGCAAAGATTGTGTAATTACGGTACATCTTCCAGTGGATTGAGTAGGACTACCTCCAGAAATTTCGACTACAATATCTCCTGCTTCAAGCTTCTTATTAGCAAGGTTCTTGGAAAGAATATATCTTGTTGGCATTTTTCCTTTGTTTCCCGCGTTTACTTCAGGAATATCTGCGCCTCTAATGCAATAAACCTTTTCGGTGTTGTTTCCTATCGGGCTTTCCTTACCCCAGTCACCATTTAATGTTGACTGGATTAGACCGTTAAATGTACCTGTTTCCCAGTCAACATTTTCAGAATTATTAATAAACCATTCTTTGAACAGAGCTTGAGCTTGTTGCTCTAAATTATTGTTTATCTCCTCATTGTGATTGATTTTTTGCTCTAAGCACCATAAGGTCTCAGCAATAACTCTCTGTTCTTCGTAAGAAGGAGCAAGAACTTTACATTTTAACAATTCAGGCTGACGAAGCCCTACAACAGTTGTTCCTGTAGCTCGTCCATCTAATTCAGCTTGAAAAAACGAAGAAGTCATATAGAAGTATATGTATTTGGGATAAAATTGCCCATTGACTCTAATAGCAAAGAGTCTTTGACTTAGAACTATTTTTTCATCGCTATCCCAAAAATATATCTGTCCAAATGGAGCTTCTGAGGTAATGAATATATCTTCTCTTTGGATTTCTTCTTTCATCCAAGCCTTATACATATCCTCTGATACACATCTAATACTATCAGGTTGAACAATTTTGCCAGTTTTTATATTTTTTGCCGACAAGGCTCTATAGCCTGAATCACTCCAATCGCCGCCAAGTTTCTTTGGAGTTTTTCCTCTATAATCAATCACGGTGGAAACTATATCTGCTACAGTATATTCTTTCCAAGTTGACATAACTGCATACCTCTCTATCCTATATATTTACGATGGGCCATCTTTACATTGCTTTGTTTTACCATTGCATATTGCAAGGTTGTATCTATCTTTTTATGTCCTAAAAGCTGTTGCAGTTGCTCAATCGGCATTCCTTTATCTATTGCCATCGTTGCGAGGGTACGCCTGAATTTGTGCGGGTGTACTTTTTGCAAACCTAATTGTTTACCAAATTTCCTAAGGCGAACCTCAACACCACCGATTTTCAGCCTTTCGTAGGGTGATTTCAGCGATACAAACAACGCCGGGTTATCGTCTGTTCTGCTTTCTAAATAATTCTGTAAATGTATCTTTGTTCTTGCATCAAAGTAAACCACTCGTTCCTTACTGCCTTTGCCAAACACGATACATTCCCGCTCATTAAAATCAATATCAGTTCTGTTAAGCAACACCATTTCCCCGACACGCATACCCGTTGACGCCAACATGTCTATTATTGCTAAATCTCTCAATTCTGTACAATGATCTCTCATAAGCTCTAATGCTTCATCAGAATACGTCTCCTTGATATTTGTACCGGTTTTGACTTTGTGTATGCGCCGTACCGGGCTTTTCAATATATAGTCCTCATCTTCCAGCCAAGAAAAGAAACTGGAAAGAATGCGGCGGATATTGTCTATCGTTACTCTACTTGATTTTTTATTTTCCTGATACTCTGTAAGATATCGTCTGATGTCGTCGGTCTCTATATGTTTAACATCTTTTTGCAGCTCATTAAGCATAGCTTCAATAGTTGCCTTGTAATACTTAAGAGATTTCTCGGAGCAACCCTCTATACGTTTTGCCGATAGGAACAGTTCCACAAAGTTTTGCTCCGAGTATTTCTCTTGTTGTTTTTCTGTTATTTCATAGTCCGCAAGAGCATATTGCAAAATCTCTTTCAACCTCTCGCATTGTGCATTATTCAAGTAAGGTAACATTCCTTGAATCACATCTTTGATAAAATCTTGTTTCACCGTCAATTCTCCTTCATTTTATTCTTAGAGAACGACTATGGGGCGGAAGTTCCCCGATATTAACCCCCGCCACCCACGAGAGTTATGGGATATGTTATAAACAATAATTTAGCACAGCAAATTAGAACAATTTGTACCGCTTGGCTTTCTGACTATGCCCCATTTGGGGGTATTATGCCAACAAACTGGGTAGAAACCTCATTATCGAATATTGCTAAGTTCATAAGTGGCTATTCTTATAAAGGAAACGAATTAATCGAATCGAAAATAGCAATGGCTACAATTAAAAACTTTGATCGTAGAGGTGGTTTTAAATTAGATGGATATAAGGAAATCGTCCCTTCAACTAAATTAAAGGAGTCCCAGCATGTAGCATTATTTGACACATTAGTTGCTCATACTGACTTAACTCAGAATGCGGAAGTAATTGGTAATGCAGAGCTTGTGATGAGTAAATCGGGCTATAATGATATTATTTTTTCTATGGATTTAGTAAAAGTTATACCTAAACAAGAAAATATTTCAAAATTTCTTATTGCTGCTATTCTTCAAGATAAAAAATTCAAAGCGCATTGTCTTGGATATGTTAATGGCACAACTGTTTTACATTTAAGCAAAAAAGCATTACCAGACTATATGTTAGTTCTACCTAATGACCTTTCTGTACTAGAGCCATTAGATGATGTTGTGACAGCGTTATATAAGCAAATTTCAACTAATATTTCTCAAAACAATTATCTTGAAAAAGTTAGAGATACCATTTTACCCAAACTGATGTCCGGCGAGCTTGATGTCTCCGAAATAGACCTTTAATCCACTAAATTATTGTTTATCTTATTGTTTAGTTCAATTTTCAAAGAAATACAATCTAAAATTCTAACAATTTTTTCTTGTATCTCCAAAGATGGTAAAGGAAAACTTAAGTCCACAAAATCTTTTTGATATAGGTGTGGAATAACACTTCCCTCTGTTCTTGAAGCAATAAAATTGCTAAAATAACTAGACTTTAAATAATTGTAAATGAACCTAGTATTAATAATTTCTGGTTTTAAATTTCTCAAAACGAATATTCCAGATGCAACAGTAGTTTTAGACGGTAAATCTTTAACAAATCCCAGTTTACCAATAGTACCATCTTTGGAAATTAAAATATCTTCATTTTGAAGCATAATCTCTGGTGATTCATCATATCTTTCTTTTGAAATATATCCCGCTTTATTCCAATCAATTCCATTTTTGGTAAGCACTTCCCCATTTATTATCATATATTCGCTATAATCTAAATACTCAGATTTTTTTAGTCCTTTCCATCCAATCCTCCCCTTTATATATAAGAATTGGCCAAGTTTTTCTGTCTTAAATCTCATATCCGATTGCCCCCAGTTTTTTGCGAATCTCCTCTTCCAATTCGTGAGATTTCTTAAACATTTCCGATAGCTCTGAAGTAAGCCGCTTCATCTTGTCATCAAAAGGCTCTCCATCATCTTCTTGTTCTTCAATACCCACATATCTACCGGGGGTTAAGATATAATCTTGTTTCGCTATATCTTCGATTGTAGCAATGGCGGAAAACCCTTTTTTCTCCTCTAATTCTCCGTTTTGAAAGTCTTCAAATGTTTTTGCTAATAAATCAATATCTCCGAGGCTTCCGTCTTCTTGTATTCCTTCTGTAAAATCTCTATGCTTTCTATCAACCATATGTCCCATTTTTCGAGCATCGATAAATAGAGTTTTCCCTTTTTGTTTTTTATTCTTTGTAATGAACCACAAAGTCACGGGGATGGTCACACTATAAAATAGCTGCGTCGGTAAAGCTACAATCCCTTCAATAAGGTCATCTTCTATAATCTTTTTTCTTATTTCTCCTTCGCCGGAAGTTTGAGTTGATAAAGCTCCATTGGCAAGTACCAAGCCGATTTTTCCATTTGGTGCTAAATGATGGATCATATGTTGTATCCACGCATAGTTGGCATTTCCTGCCGGTGGCGTTCCATATTTCCACCGCACATCATCTTTCAATTTATCCGCGCCCCAACTAGAAAGGTTGAATGGTGGATTAGCCATTATGAAATCCGATTTTAGCGTTTTATGAATGTCATTAAAAAATGTATCTGCATGGTACTCACCTAAATTCGCATCAATTCCCCGAATTGCCATATTCATTTTTGCCATTTTCCATGTATCGGCATTAGACTCTTGCCCATAAACAGAAATGTTTCCTCTGTTATCACTATGTGCCTGTACGAATTTTTCACTTTGTACAAACATGCCTCCACTACCGCAGCACGGATCATACACGCGACAATTGTTAAAGGGCTTTAGTATGGCAACAATTGTTTTTACAATACTCGAAGGCGTGTAAAATTCACCGCCCTTTGTTCCTTCGTAGGCTGCAAATTGAGCAATGCAATATTCATAGGTTCTGCCGAGTAAATCTTTACTTACCTCGGTTCCATCCATTTTTATTTCGTTGGTAAATAGGTCTACTACTTCCCCTAATACTCTTTTATCTAAATCAGGATTTCCGTAATTTTTAGGCAATACGTTTTTTAGACTTTTGTTTTCTTTTTCTATTGCCCGCATGGCATCATCAATCACTTTTCCAATTTCAGGGGTATGGGCTGCAGAAGAAATTTTGCTCCAACGAGCCTCTTTCGGTACAAAGAAAATGTTTTTTTCTGCATATGCATCTCTATCACCCTCAAATCCATCGCCTTCTTTTAAAAGCTCGTTGTAGCGTTTTTCAAAAGCACTGGATATATACCGGAGAAAAATAAGTCCGACAATGACCTTTCTGTATTCAGCCGCCGGAATATGTCCCCAAAGAACACAAGCTGCATCCCAAATTTGTTTTTCAAAACCGATATTGGCACTGTTTTTTTTATTCATCATTTACCGTCCTCATCAATAAATTCTAAAATGTCATCTAATTTACAATCTAAAGCGGTACAAATTTTCCCTAAAATCTCGATTGTTACATTTCCGTTTTTGTTCAACTTATTGATTGTATACGTACTTACTCCTGCTATTTCCGCCAGATCTTTTTCTTCATATTTCTGTCAAGTAATACATGCCATAATTATTTATAAGATACACTCATAAGAGGCTCCTCTCATGTTCTCTTAATGATACTATATCACGGATTCACGACAAAAATACAGTATTCGCTATATTTATAAATGCTTTTATATTTTACAAGTCAAAATAAACAAAGGTCTTTAAGAATTAAAAAGTGAACTTCTTTCCCTGAAAGCATATTTTTCTATTATCATAAAAAAAGCCCTGATTATCCACTTAGTATTGAATATATCAAGGCTTTTATTTTCATTCCCACTCAATCGTGGACGGCGGTTTTGAGGTGATGTCGTAGACGACTCTGTTGACTCCTTTGACTTCATTGCAGATTCGCCGGCTCATTTCATCCAGAACTTCCCAGGGGAAGCGGAAATAGTCGGCGGTCATACCATCAGAACTGGTGACGGCTCTGATACCTACAGTGTAGTCATAGGTCCTTTCGTCACCCATAACGCCTACGCTGCGAATGGCGGCGGGAAGAATGGCAAAGGATTGCCATATATCGTTATAAAGTCCATGCTGTTTGATGACATCTCTAACTATGAAATCGGCTTTTCGGAGAATGTCCAGTCTTTCCGGGGTAATTTCTCCGATAATGCGGATGGCAAGTCCCGGCCCCGGGAAGGGCTGGCGATTAATGACGTCTTCGGGAAGTCCGAGTTCTCTTCCGAGCTGGCGGACTTCATCTTTGAAAAGTTCGCGGAGCGGTTCGATAAGGGAGAATTTCATATCTTTCGGAAGTCCTCCTACATTATGGTGCGATTTGATGGTCGCAGCGGTGGCTGTACCGCTTTCTACAACGTCGGGATAAAGTGTCCCCTGGACAAGGAATTTCACGTCATCCAGTTTATTGGCTTCTTCCTGGAAGGTGTGGATAAATTCCGCACCGATGGTTTTCCGTTTCTTTTCAGGTTCGGTAACGCCTTTCAAGAGCGAAAGGAAATGCGCCGATGCATCTTTATGAATCAGTTTGATATTAAATTTATTGGTAAATGTATCTACCACTTGTTCCGCTTCGCCTAAACGCAGGAATCCGTGATCGACAAAGACACAGGTGAGCTGGTCACCGATGGCTTTATGAACGAGAACAGCGGCTACCGAGGAGTCCACGCCACCGGAAAGGGCGCAGATGACCTGATGATTTCCTACCTGTTCACGGATATTTTCCACAGCGATGTCTATATAGTTTCCCATAGACCATTCGCCCTGGCATTCGCAGATTTTGAAAAGGAAATTTTTGAGCATTTGCATTCCTTCCGGAGTATGGACGACTTCAGGATGGAATTGTACTCCATAGAATCGTCTGGCTTCATCTGCCATAGCCGCAACCGGTGTGAGAGCGGTGTGTCCTGTAAGACCGAAGCCTGCAGGCATATCGACAACAGAATCGCCGTGGCTCATCCATACGGCGGTCTTATCGGAAATATCTTCAAAGAGCGGAGAACTTCCGTTCCGGAAGAAGTCGGTGTGACCGTATTCATGTTTTTCGGGGCTGGCTACACTTCCTCCCAAGTCTTTGGCCATAATCTGCATACCGTAGCAGATTCCGAGAACCGGAATGCCCGCTTTAAATACGCCGGGATCAAGCCGGGGTGCATTTTCCGCATTGACGCTGGACGGCCCGCCGGAGAAAATAATTCCTTTGGGATTTTGTGCAAGAATTTCTTCCGCCGATTTATTATAAGGAAGTATTTCGCAGTATACGCCGCATTCACGGACACGTCTGGCAATGAGCTGGGCATATTGCCCGCCAAAATCTATTATAATAACAATTTCCTGGTGCTTCATTCGGTTCCTCCTGTGAAAATAAAGCTGTGTGGCTATTTTCTCTATGTATTATTCGTTATTATACCATAGAGAATTATTGCATTTATAGATACTTTTTCCCTGCATACGGGAAAACAGACCGATTTTAAAATCTCCATATAAAAAGCGGTTTTGCTCAAAACCGCTTTCTTTTATTCCGCTTTCAACAGAGGAAGAGGAGCGAGGTAAATGATATCGTCCCGTTCCATCGCTTCTCCTTCTGCCAAAATCGCAGCTTGGCTAATCACTTCAGCTCCCGCTTTTTCTGCCAGCTCATACAGTGCTTTCATGGATCCGCCGGTACTGATGACGTCATCAACAAGAAGAATCCGTTTCCCGCGAATCAGGTTCACATCACTTTCCGATAAATAAAGCTTTTGTTTCCCTTGCGTGGTAATGGATTCATCTTCTACCCAGATGGGATTTTCCATATACGCTTTCACCGATTTTCTCGCTACCATATAGGTCTTATGTCCCAGATTTTTCGCAAGTTCGGCCGCCAAAGGAATGCCCTTTGTTTCTGCGGTCATGATATAGTCTGCCTCTTTCGGTACTTTTTTTGCCAATTCATGTGCCGTCTTTTCTACAATCTCCACATCGCCCAAAATAACAAAAGCGGCAATCGCTTTTGTTTCTGAAATATTCATCACAGGAAGCTGCCTTTTGCACCCTGCCACTTCCAATGTATACAATCTCTTTGCCATATGATTCTCTCCCCCATCCCTGCTTTTCATTTCTTTATTCATTATACTATGCGCCATCTATGAGAGTCGCTTCTATACGATCTCGGCGTTTGAAGGAATAATTTCCACCGTCGGATCGGATATGATCACAATTTCCACTTGTTCGGGCTTATCCTTTTTTTCTTCTGTCATCGTTTTTTCTTTTTGTACCTGCCCTTTGGTTTTTACCGCTCCTGGCGTAGCCGCAGGTACTTCTTCTTGGTTTGCAAAACTGTTATCCCCTGGAGTCCGGCGGGCATTCTTTTTTTCTGCCGTTTCCGGTTCTACTTCATCAAGCTTTACGCCCTGATAATCTTCTTTTTTCTCTTTTTTTTCTTCTGCCGCAATCTCTTCTTCCGTCATCTTTTCTCTTCGTGCCTTTTCTTCCGCCGCCTTCTTCAATTCATAGGCTTTCACTTTGGCGTCCCATATGGCCGTGATTTTTGAAGTATAGGTCATTCTTTTCTCTTCATTTCCCATATCTTCACGAATCAGGCTTACCGCTATGCGTTCAGCACCGGATGAATCGGACGTGACGGAATGCCACCCGCCTTCCGTCCGAACCCAGGCACGACCGTCATCAGCCAACCGGAAATATTCCGTAAACACCCGAGGTTCTTCATTTTTTACATGGAGAAACTCTGCTTTCACTTCCATTCCATTTGTAAATATATCTGTCAATTCTATTGAGGAAAGATCCATGAAAACGCCGCTATTTCCTGTAGCATAGATTCCTTCCGTATTCACTATCATGGGAAGATTCCGGTTATCTTGGAAATACACATGATCTGCCGTCATTCCCGTCCAAGGCAACATAACAAGCAAGCCGGCAGCCATCCATCTCGTTTTTTTCATAGCGCCCTCCCCGTTTGTAGAATCATCTTTCTTTGTATTTTATTGTAACAAATTTTCAATCCTGCGGGGATATAAAAACATTCTTTTTATTTTATTTATTTCTGTAATTTTTCATTTTCCGGCATTTTCAAAATAATAACAGTAAAATTTTTACACAAAAAATGGAACTCTATCCAGAGTTCCATCTTTTTATATTTTTTGAAGAGCCGCCATTATTTCAATTCTACAGTTGCGCCTGCTTCTTCAAGTTTCTTCTTCATTTCTTCAGCTTCAGCTTTTGCTACGCCGGTCTTAACTTCTTTCGGTGCGCCGTCAACAACTGCTTTAGCTTCTTTCAGGCCGAGTCCGGTAATTTCACGAACAGCTTTAATAACCTGGATTTTCTGTGCGCCAGCTTCTTTAAGGATAACATCAAATTCAGTCTTTTCTTCAGCTGCTGCGCCTGCTGCCGGAGCTGCGCCTGCTGCTGCAACTGCTACGGGAGCTGCTGCGGATACGCCGAATTTTTCTTCAATAGCTTTTACGAGTTCGCTCAATTCGAGAACGGACATTTCGCTGATCGCGTTAAGGATTTCTTCATGTGTCATTTGTTTTTCCTCCAATGGACTAATTTATGTGTCATTATGCACTTTCTTTTTGTTTACGTACGGCTTCAAGCGCATACGCAAGATTTTGGATATTGCCGTTCAAAGCACGCGCCAATCCCGTAATCGGTGCCAGCAATGTGGACGCCAGCATTCCGAGAAGTTGGTCTTTCGACGGCAGATCGGCCAGAGCCTGTACGGCTTTGGGATCAATGAGTTTTCCGTCCAGAACACCTGCTTTGACTTGGATCGCTTCGCTCTTTGTTTCTTTCAAAAACTCTTTGATAGCCGCTGCCGGTGCTACTGCGTCATTTTTACAGGTAGCCAGTCCCATCGGACCTTTCAAAAGGTCATGAAAGCCTTCAATTCCCAAGTCATCGGCAGCAATACGAGTCAATGTGTTTTTGACGACTCTGTATTGTACGCCATGCTTCAGGAAAGTGCGGCGGAGTTTCATGGCAGATGCCACATCCAGCTTGCTGTAGGAAATAAGAACAACCCCTTCCGAAGAGAGTTTTTCTTTCATTTCGTCAACAACAGCCACTTTTTCGGGACGAATTTTTACTTCATACTTTTCTTCTCTCATAATACACCTCCTCTGCTTATTAATTGTTAAGGAAATACATAGCTGCATTTCTTATATTTATCACATTAGCCAAAACGACCCCGCCATATATTTGCGAGGTCGTGTACTGTTTCCAGTACTCAGCCTCGGGAGGCGGGCTTTCGCCCATTATAGATACCGCCGGTCTTCAGCTAAGTGTAAATAGTTAGGTTATTCAGCTTTCGGAGCTGCTATCGTTCCCATATCCAGATGAATACCGGGGCCCATGGTGGATGCCAGTGTCACCGTTTTCATGTACTGCCCTTTGACGCTGGCAGGACGGGATTTGAGAATGGTGTTATAAATAGCAACGAGGTTTTCTTTCAGTTTAATTTCATCAAATGATGCTTTGCCGATAACAACCTGCACATTACCGGCTTTATCTGTACGATATTCCACCTTGCCGGCTTTGATTTCCGTAACCGCTTTGGTTACGTCCGGTGTTACGGTGCCGACCTTCGGGTTCGGCATAAGTCCTTTAGGACCGAGTACACGACCGAGACGACCTACTACAGCCATCATATCCGGTGTCGCTACGACTACATCGAAATCAAACCAGCCGCCGATGATTTTGTCAGCCAGTTCTTTTCCGCCGACATAATCAGCACCTGCCGCTTTCGCTTCATCTTCTTTCTGGTCTTTAGCAAATACAAGAACTTTCTTGGACTTGCCTGTGCCGTGGGGAAGAAGGATAGCCCCGCGAAGCTGCTGGTCAGCGTATTTCGGATTTACATTGAGATTGAATGCAAGTTCGATGGTTTCATCAAATTTTGCAGTTGCCGTTTCTTTTACAAGTTTTACAGCTTCGTCGAGATCATAGAGTTTATGACCGTCAACGATGGCTGCGGCTGCTTTTTGTTTCTTTGTCAGTTTTGCCATTGTTTCCTCCTTCGTGGTTGCCGGTAAGCCGGTACCACTGACAGTCATTAATCTACTACTTCGACGCCCATAGAACGGGCTGTCCCTTCTACAATACGCATAGCGGCTTCTACGTCGTTTGCGTTGAGATCGGGCATTTTGGTTTCTGCAATTTCTTTTACCTGTGCTTTTGTGACTTTACCGACTTTTTTCTTGTTCGGTTCTCCGGATGCTTTTTCAAGCCCTGCCGCCTTTTTCAAAAGAACGGCTGCCGGCGGAGTTTTACAGATAAATGTAAAGCTTCTGTCTTCAAAAACGGTAATTTCTACAGGAATAATAAGTCCGGCCTGTTTAGCAGTACGGTCGTTAAAATCTTTAACGAAGGCCATGATGTTGACACCGGCCTGACCGAGGGCGGGACCTACGGGCGGTGCCGGAGTGGCTTTCCCTGCCGGTACCTGCAATTTAACTACCTTGGAAATTTTCTTTGCCATATTGTTACACCTCCTTTTCCTATTATGGAATGTGGTTTCCGGGCTGTAACAGACCCTCCCACGTTTGTGAGACAAGCCAAGTACAAGACAGTCTCACAGAGTTATTTAATGAAGCAGTTCAAAAAATCCCGCTTCCAACTCTATCGTTGTTGTCGTGCCGAAATTACTGATATCCGCCTTAATCTTGCTCTTGTCGGCCGTCACATCAAGTACAACAGCACTGCGATCGGCAAACGGACCTTGTGTGATTTTAATTTTATCGCCCACTTTGGCCTCGGTTGTTACCGATACTTTCTTCTTATCACCGTCAATGATACGTTTTGCTTCTTCGTCCGAAAGAGGAATCGGTTTCGTAGTCGTGCCTACAAACCCGGTCACCCCCGGGGTATTTCTTACAACATACCAGCTTCGGTCATTAACTTCCATTTGTATCAGAAGATAACCGGGAAATACTTTCCTTGATACGACTTTCTTTTCTCCATCCTTGACCTCTTCTTCATCATGCATGGGAAGAAGAATTTGTATGATCGTGTCGTCCATTCCCATAGAATGGACTTTCCGGGTCAGCGTATCTTTTACTTTATTTTCATAACCGGAATATGTATGGATTACATACCAGCGGATATCTTTATCGGATCCTTCTTTCGGTGTGCCGATTTCAGTCGGGGCACTGACAGTCGCATTTTCTACAGTTTTCTTTTTCTTTACTTCACTATCCGGCATATGCCCTCTCCTTTCATCCTACAGTATGCACCAGCAATCTGGAGAGCTGCATGAATATGAAGTCTACAATAATAATCAGAAAAGAAACCAAGATGACTGATACGATGACAGCAATCGTGTAACGAATCATTTCCTGTTTTGTCGGCCAGATGACCTTTTTCATTTCCATTTTTGTTTCACGGAAAAAACGGGTCCAGGCACTTCTATTTTCTTCTGCAACCTCTCTTTTGGTCGGTTGATTACGTTTAGCCATCCTTACACCCTCATTCTAAGCACTATTATTTAGTTTCTTTATGTAAGGTATGTTTATGACACCACGGGCAGTACTTCATCATTTCAATACGCTCTGCATTATTCTTCTTATTTTTGTTTGTACGATAATTGCGGCGCTTGCATTCTGGACATGCAAGAGTAATTCCTTCACGCATTCTTTACACCTCACTCAACTTTCTTTGGCCCACAGCCATTGTAATATGCTCATAGAGTATATCATAACACCCTATCGCAGTCAACAAATACCACTTAAAAAAGCCGGGGCATCCCAGCAAGATGATTATACCACTCTTTTTTTTATATTGCAATCAAATTTATTGTATCCTATCTGCTGCCGTATCCATCATTTCATAATCAGGTAAATTTCCGCTTTTATCTGCCTGTAATGCTTGAAACTTATTTTTCTTTTCAAAATGTCATTTCTGTTTAGAATTGTCATTTCATTTATAACCGTTCATTTCATTTTTCAGTATCATTTCCTCTTTTTCGTTTCCGGCAAAACAAAAAAGCTGTAACAGATTGCTTTCGT
>URIB01000007.1 GCA_900547785.1 uncultured Dialister sp. | reverse complement strand
GACGCTGTAAAAATGAGTGAAACGCCATACCCGACCAACGGGAGCGGTAAGAATCTGGGCAAAGAATGTGGGTGTTAAATACGCTTTTTGTGAGTATCTCTTGCCGGATTCTTCGCTAAGAGTCATATCATGTTTTTTCTATTATTGACATTCCGATTTTGCCTGCCGCTCAAGAATGACAGCAGAGGTGAATTGCGTTTTGGTATATAGCATTCAATACTTATCCGATATATGAAAGGAAAGAATTGGGTGGAAATTAAAAACTGATCCGCCGGGGAGAGAAATTTTTCTCTCGGCAGGTCAGTTTTTGATTGTTAGTTTGTTATGACAAGACTATTTATTTTTGACACGATCCATGAATGATTCTGTGTCCACGATGAAACGGGTATGTTCCGCTTCTCCGACGGGACCTTTGTCATCACTGGCTGTGATGTGGAAGCTGATTTTTTTGTTTTCCACATGGGTGATTTTAGCTTCCGCTTCGATCCGGTGGCCGGGGAGAGTAGCGGCATTGTGGCGGACGGCGATATATCCGCCGACGGTGGTCTGTTCTTTCGGAAGATATTCTGCCAGGGCATTGACGGCAGCTTCTTCCATAAGTGCCGCAAGAACGGGGGTGGCAAGGACTTTGAGGGTGCCGCTTTTTACGTTTACCGCGGTATCAGGGTCGGTGACATATTTTGATGCCGAGCCGGTCAGGCCTGTTTTGATTTCCATAGACATTCTCCTTTTGTTTTTACTTTATTGTATCACGGAGCAAAAAGAGTGTTTCGTATGGAAATTTATGAATGTGGTATAATAATTCAGTTATGGAACAGGGAAAATGCAGACGGATCTTTCCGGTATGTGTTTGTTTCTTGAGGAAACGGAGTTTTTATGAGTGAAGAACAGACAGCATTGTCAGCGTGGAAAAAAATCATAAAAGAAAAGCCGTTTATTGTCATTTTGCTTGGGGCATTGCTTTTTGTGATTGCCGGCTTTACTTATCTGTATGCGTATGACCACGGTCCGGCGAAAGAGAATGTGGCCGTCGATATTCCCAAGAAGGCAACGGGACGGGAAATCGGGGATATTCTTGCCGGAAAAGGAGTGATTCGCAGTTCTGCCGTTTTCAGGTGGATGCTTTTTCTGTCGGGACAGTCACAAAAGTTGCAAAGCGGTCATTATCAGATCCGTCAGGGGCTTACGGTCCGGGATGCCATAGCGGAATTACAGAGCGGCCGCGGTGAAATGGTGTGTGTCACGGTTCCTGAAGGGTATACGGTCCGCCAGACGGCGGCGCTTTTGGAAAAAGCGGGAATTTCCGGCGGAAAAGATTTTGCCGAAACTGCCGGGGCATACGGACCTTTTGACTATATGTACGGTCCTGAAGCACCGCAATTCCGGGGAGAGGGATTTTTATTTCCCGATACGTATGAAATTCCAAAGGACTATACAGCGAAACAAATCTGCGATCTCATGTATAAACGGACCGATGAAATGATTTCTCCCGCTTTGCGGGAAAAGGCAAAGGAGAAAAATCTGACGGTGTATGCCCTTGTCACGATAGCGTCTATGGTAGAGCGGGAGGCAAAGTTTAAGGAAGATCAGGAACCTATTGCCGCCGTCATTCTCGCACGTTTGCAAAAGGATATGCCGCTCCAGATTGATGCGACGGTGCAGTATGCTTTGGGAGAAAATAAACCGGAGCTTACGGTGGCCGATACAAGGGTCGATTCTCCTTATAATACGTATATCAGGAAAGGACTTCCGCCCGGACCTGTGGGAAGCCCCGGGATAGAGGCGGTTCGTGCCGTTCTTGCGGCAGAGCCGGGGGAATACCTGTACTATGTGGCACAGCCTGACGGACGTCATATTTTTACCAAAACTTATGAAGAGCACCGGACAGAGGTGGAAAAGATTTACGGGGAAAGTTCATGAGAGAAAACGGTGCGGACTTTGAGCAGATAAAAAAGGAGCTCGAGGAGAAAGCGGCGGCTGAGAATATACCGATTATCCGTGGAGCAGAAATAGAATTGCTGCTCCGTGCGGCTTCTTTGGTACAACCCCGGAAAATTCTTGAAATCGGGACGGCCGTGGGGTATTCGGCCCTGCTTTTGGCAGAGCGGTTTCCTTTTTCGGAGACAGACACGATAGAAATTGATGAAAAACGGTATAAAACGGCATTGGAAGTGATGAAAAGAGCGGGACTTTCAGAACGGGTGCATTGTCATTTCGGAGATGCGTCATCGCTGATTTCCACTTTACAAGGACCGTATGATTTCGTATTTCTTGACGGACCGAAGGGGCAGTATCTGAAGCATTTGCAGATGATAGAACCGCTGCTTGCCGGAAAAGCGGTCATTGCGGCAGATAATGTGCTTTTCCGTGGTCTGGTGCGTATGTCCGGCACCGTGGAGCACCGTTACAGGACAATCGTTGTCCGTTTGCGGGAATATCTGTCTTATGTGGAGAAAAATTACGATACCGTGATTTATGAGGAAGGAGACGGTCTTGCCGTCTCGGTAAGGAAAGAAAAGGGGAAATAAGGGCGGCCGTGAAGGGACGTACCCTGGTTTCCACGGCTTTCGGAAGGAATATATATGAAAAAAATGGAACTTCTTGCTCCGGCAGGAAATATGGAAAAAATGAAAATGGCGCTTCTTTACGGGGCTGATGCGGTTTACATGGCGGGAAAGGCTTTCGGCCTTCGTGCGTATGGCGGAAATTTTGACCGTGAGGAATTGAAAGAAGCGGTGGAGTATGCCCACAATCTCGGGAAAAAAGTGTACATCACGGTCAATATCATTCCCAGAAATGAAGATTTGGAAGGTTTGGACGAGTATTTAAAATATTTGCAGTCGATTCATGTTGATGCCGTACTTGTGGCGGATATGGGTGTTTTTGATGTCTGCCGTGAGGCGGCGCCGGAACTTCCTATCCATATCAGCACACAGGCGAGTGCGGCGAACTGGCGGACAATCCGGCGGTGGAAGGAAATGGGGGCGTCCCGTGTGGTTCTGGCCCGTGAAGTATCGGTCAAGGAAATGGCGGACATTCACAAAAAGGTGGACGTGGAATTGGAAGTATTCGGGCATGGTGCTCTTTGTATTTCCTGGAGCGGCCGCTGTCTTCTGTCCAATTATTTTACAAACGGAAAACGCCAATCGAACCGCGGGGAGTGCATACAGGCCTGCCGGTTTAAATATTCCGTTATGGAAGAGTCGAGACCGGGGCAGTATTTTCCCATCGAGGAAGATGAGCACGGCACGTATATTTTCAACAGCAAGGATCTTTGCATGATTGACCATATTCCCGAGCTTATCGACGCAGGTGTGGCGTCTCTTAAAATCGAGGGGCGTATGAAAAGTGTTTATTATGTGGCGGCCGTGGTGGCAGCTTACAGAAAAGCCATCGATGCTTATTATGAAAAAGGGGCGGATTTCGAAGTGCTTCCCGAATGGCGGGCAGAGCTTGAAAAGGTATCGCACCGTCCGTATACGACAGCGTTCGCCTACCAAGAACCCGACCATACCGCCCAGGAGTATGTGAAGTCCCAGCCGGAGCAGTCTTATGATTTTATCGGACTGGTTCTGAAAGAGGGGGCGGAAAAGGGAACGGTAATTGTCCAGCAGAGAAATCATTTCAAGACCGGCGAAACGGTAGAGGTGCTGACTCCTCACGGCGATGTATTTCCTTTACAAATAGGCGCTTTAAGAAACGGGGAAGGGGAAATTGTGGAAGCGGCGCCGCACCCGTTAGAGGAGCTTGTCATGGAAACGGACGCGGATTTGCCGCCCTATACCATTTTAAGGAGGCCCGGCCGTGGACAGTAGGGTATATATAGAAATTGCGCCGTCCGATGTCAATTATGTGAACCGCATTCTCGAGGGGTATGAATATCTCGGCGTTTTGACGACAATCAATCCGAAACGGGCGACTTGCATGATTCATTCGACGGAAGATACAAGAAAAGAAGTGATTGAGGTTTTGAACGGTCTTGACGATGTGACGGTCAAAATATTGCCGGACCGCAAAGCGGCGGAATAAAATTCTTCATTTGTGATACAATAAAAACAGAGGAAAGAGGTGGTAGTATGACTCATTCAGAACGAGTAGCGGAGTATTTAAAGCAATGCGGCACTTTTTATCTGGCCACGGTGGACGGTGTCCGTCCCTGTATCCGTCCTGCCCACGATGTCTGTGTCTGCGGAGATGTGATTCATTTCCTTTTTCTGAAAGAAGATGAAATTTACGGTCAGCTCCTGAATAATGACAGTGCGGAAATTTGCGCCACCCACCCGGACAAGTCCTTTATCCGTTTTGCCTGCCATCTGCGGGAGGATAAAGGGGAAGAACCGCGCAAGGCGATGATTAAAAGCTGTGAGGAGTCTTTGGATTATATCCGGAATGAAGGAAAACAAACGATTTTCCGCGTGGATTTCGGAAAAGTTATCATTACGGATTTCACGGGAAAAACAGAAGAATTTTCTCTTTAGCAAAGCGGCACGTTCCGAAAGGGCGTGTCTTTTTTTTATTTCCCGGAATATAAAAACGGGGGGAAGTGTTATAATCAATAAGACAGCAGGCGGTATGAAAACGGCATGCGGTCATGCAGTTGAAACAGGAAGTATGATTTTGAGGCTGCTCTGTTTTGACGGGACAGGATTTTATAAAAGGAGATAATGATGACAAACGGTTTGGTTACAGATTTATACCAACTTACGATGACGAATGCACTTTTTAAGATACACGGTCATGAACGGAAAGTCGTATTTGACCGCTTTTACAGAAAAAATCCTTTTAACGGCGGCTATACGGTAGTGGCAGGTCTTGCCCACCTACAGGACTTTATAGAAAATTTCCGTTTTTCCAAAGAGGATATTTCCTATCTGGAGAGTCTCGGTATTTTTTATCCCGAATTTTTAGACTATCTGGCAAACTTTCATTTCACCGGTGATATTTATGCCATTCCCGAAGGGACGGTCACTTTTCCGGGAGAACCGCTGCTCCGTTTCCACGGAACGACGACAGAGGCGATGATTCTTGAAACAGGACTCTCCATGATTTTGAACCATGAAAGTCTGATTGCCACCAAAGCCCGGCGTGTCCGCACCGTCGCACCGGACGATGCACTGATGGAATTCGGTCTCCGCCGTGCCCAGGGCCACGATGCGGGACTTTGGGGAGCCAGAGCAGCCATGATCGGCGGATTTAACGGTACGTCTAATGTGGAGGCAGGAAGAAAATTCGGAATTCCCGTATTGGGAACGATGGCACACAGCTGGATTATGAGTTTTGACAATGAATTGGATGCTTTCCGTGAATATGTACGGCAATATCATGACAATCTTATTCTTTTGGCAGATACTTATGATGTTCTGAATTTGGGCGTTCCTCATGCTATCCGGATTTTCCAGGAATTGAAGGAACAAGGAAAGCTTCCGAAGAAATACGGTATCCGTATTGATAGCGGAAATCTTGCGTATTTATCACAGGAAGCGTCCCGACTGTTTAAAGAAGCGGGACTGCCGGACGCTATTATTTCAGGCTCCAACGATCTTGACGAGTATACGATCCAGTCGCTGAAAAGCCAGGGCTGTACCGTTACGAGCTGGGGTGTGGGGACAAAGATAATTACCGCTGACGGCACGTCGGCGCTGGGTGGTGTTTTCAAAATGTCAGCTAAAGAAGAGAGTGGAGAATTTGTTCCTGTCATGAAAATATCCAATGATGTGGAAAAAATGACGAATCCGGGCATCAAAACAGTCTACCGTTTCTATAAAAAATCGACGGGAAAAATCATTACCGATCTTGTCTGCCGGGCTGATGAAAAAGCACCTGACGGTTCCGACTATATGCTTGTAACGGAAACGGCTAAATGGAGAAAGAAATATATCAAAAAAGGGACGTACAGGGTGGAAGAATTATTAAAGCCGGTAATTCAAAACGGGAAAAATGTAAAGCTTCCGTCCCTTGCGGAAACGATTGACTATGCCAATCGCCAGATGGATACTCTTTGGCCGGAATACACAAGATTCCTGAATCCCGATGCGATGGAAATCAATTTATCGCAGCAGCTCCAGACTTTAAAAAGCACAATCATTGATAAAGAATTGGGACAAAAATAACGGAATGGTTTTGTTCCGGGCATTCTATGAAAAGGAGAAGTTTATGAAAAAAACAACAGCAGCTCTTGCCGTTATGGCGGCATTGCTCGTGGGAAATCCGTCGTATGCCGATGATTTACCCCTTCCGGGAGGGCATGTACTTCCTTTGGGCCGGCAGGTGACCGTAAAGAGAGGGGAAGATTCTTATTTTGCCGAACCGGTAGCCCGGATGCTTTCCGATCCGGAAATCAAAAAACAACTGGGAAAAACCTTTGATTCCATGGATCTGTTTCCTGTAGAACCGGGGAAAAGCAGTGAAGAATTGGCGGAAATCACATGGAAATTGATGCAGAAAGGCCGTTTTTACCAGCTTAAGACAGAAAAAGCGGATGCTTACCACCAGGCACTTGTCGTCTCCGTGGCAATCGACCGTGAAGACTGGGTAAAAATGAATGAAACACAAGCAATTCTTCATAAAAAGGACCCGGAAAAATATCCTCCGGCGGAAACGGAAAAGGATTTCAGGAAAGCCTTTTTAAACAGTCTTGCCAAAGGGAACGAAGAGAAAAAAGAAAGAAAAGAGATTGTACTTCCCAACGGGGACAGCTGTGTGATGATTTCTCTCTACATTGACAGTGAACAGGAAGGATACCGCTATCCCTTTTATGGTTTTATGGTAGGCACTGCTGATGACAAAAAAGCAGGTCTGACGATTATTTTCACAAACCAGGTGACAGGAAGAGTCATGGAACCTGTTCTGAAAAAGGGAATGGAGGGAATCCGATGAAAAAGGAAATCGCTGCGTTTATCACGGCAGGCCTGCTTGTTTCCGGCGGTTACGGAGCGGCAGCACAAAATGGAACGGAACAGGCTGCGGGCGTGCAGCACGGGATGGGTTATATTTCCGTAGTTGATGCAGCAAAGCCTGAAATAGGATCGTATAATGCTTGGGGCTACGGACCGGAACATCAAAAAATTGATAAGAGCACCGTTTCTGCTTCCGGAAATCTGCAAAAGATGCCGGCGCCTCCGCAACCTTTTTTAAAACAAAAAATGAATCTCGGGAAGGACGCGGAATTTATACCTGTCCGTTATACAAATCCGGAGGGAGCCGTCACGGATGAGCAGGGAAAACACTCCGGCTTGCCATGGAAAGACGGCGATGTTTTGCCTTTCGGTGAGCTTATTGTAAAAAAAGATGTGACGGCCATGGCTTTTGTCATTAACTTTATCATTCCCGGGAACCAGGTGCCTGCAGAAATGAAAGCACTTTTTGAAAACGACGGGGCAGGGAAACCTGCGGAAACGGCAAAAAAGGTAATGGCAAGTGCAAACATGACTCTTTACAGTGCGGAAGCTATGATGAACGATGCCTTCCAAAGCGTAATTGCGCTTGAAAATAAATACAAGATAGAAAAGCTGCCTCTTGATTTCGCAACGGTGCAAATCAAAGATATAGAACCGGTGCAACGGAAGGAAAAGAATGTCTGCACTTTTGGCGGAAGATTTTTGGGACAGGTCGACGGATTTCTGGTACCTCTCTATTTCAGAGCCTACATCATCAAAAAAGGAGAAAATTGCCGCATTCTCGGCGTTGTTACCAGTGATGCGGAAAGAGAAATGATGAAAAACGGGGCGGACAGACTGGCGGAAGAAAGTATGAAATAAAAATTCAGAAAACGCTGCTCATCAGGGGCGGCGTTTTTTATGGAAAATCCGGAAAAATCGTTTTTGAAATTTGCTATAATAAGAAAAACGGAAATGATAAGTAAGAGGTGCTGTATGAAGAAAATAATAACCGCGTTCTGTCTTTTTGTGTCACTTTTGACAGGCTCCGCTTTTGCGGACACGTTAAAACTGCCCGGCGGAGAAGTGCTTGATTTCGGTGACAAAGTCGATGTTTGGACCATGGAGGAATCTTTTTTCAGCCGTCCCGGAAATTCACTCGCCGGGAAAGAAAAAAATATCGTAAAAAGCGGTACAGATTTGATTCCCGGTTCCTCTTCTCTTGTAGCGGTACCGCAGAATATAACGGATAAAATGAAGATTTACCAGCTCCGTTCGTATACACCCGAAGCGTTTCACCAAGCCGTGGCGGTTTCCGCTTCCCTGTCAGGGAAAGACAGAGTGGTCATGGAGAAACTGCTTGCCCGTAATCATCAGAAACAAGAAAAAATGAAAAAACCGGGAGAAGAGAAAAACGAAGTGCTTCGTAATTTCTTAAAGAGTAAGGAGTGGGTGGCGGCAGAACCTTTACAAAGTCGTTTGGTAAGTAAAGGAATCAAAATCTATATTACCGGGAAAGAAGGCTGGAAGGATAAAATATCCAAAACGGGGCGGCCCTACAGAATCGGATTTGCCAAAGCGGCCATTGACTATAACGGCTGTGTGCTTCCTGTTTTTGCAGGCGGTCTTATCTATCCGGGAGAGAAAGAGACGGTGTATACGCTTTTCATAAGTGATCAGCCGTCAGGTGCTTATTTTACTCCTTATATCAAAAAAGCGACGGAGGGAAAGAAATGATGAAAACATG
The DNA here is from genome assembly GCA_900547785.1 of uncultured Dialister sp. Lineage (GTDB taxonomy): Bacteria > Bacillota > Negativicutes > Veillonellales > Dialisteraceae > Dialister. The sequence continues at coordinate 45,743 of URIB01000007.1, read as the reverse complement.
GACAGGTGCTTTTTTGGCGGCGTGTCTTTTCGCTGCTTGTCCCGTTTCGGCGAATACGGGGACAAATAATTTTTCTTCTTTGCTGAACCTGTCAGCCCTTCCCACGAACGGGCATGGGGAAGTGGTAAACGGGCAGGGCATGGTGTCCGTTCTGAGAGAGGCCTTGCTTTCTCCCGGGGCTAAAGGATTTTTGAAAAAGGAAAATACACCGCCGGATATCGCATACTTGCCGCCGGAGGCGACAGAGCAGGGCCTCTATGGAGAAATCCTGTTCCGCCAAAAAGGCGGATTCGTACCTGCTTTGGCCGTTCATTCGGAATTTACGAGGGAAGAAGATAAATATCTTTTGCAGGATATGTTCGGAAGTACTCCGCTTCCCGAACGGTCACGGCAGGAATTGTACCGCTTCAACCTTATCCTCTTGTCATCGGAAAATATATGGAATGGCGTGAGTGTGGGAGCTGTGCGGATGCTCAATGAATTGACAAAAAATAAAGGAGTACATATTCCTTACAACCTGGTGGCTGTCGATTATTTGGAAACGGAGCAGCTTCACCGCCTGAAGGAATCCCCGCGTATCTATACGGCAGGTGTCCGTGCCGTGGCGGCGGTTGACGGAATTGCCGTTCCGCTCTATATCAAAATGTATATTTTCCCTTATGAAAAATCATACAGGGTACTTTTCCTGGCAGGCCCCGAAAGCGGTCACGCCGTCATCAAAGCGGGCGGCGACCGTTTGGCACTCCGGTATGCACGGTAAAAGGAAATAAAAAAGGAACGGCGTCAGGCTGTTCCTTTTTTTGCTTTACTTCTTATGTTTTTTCTTCTTCTTTTCTTTTTTGAGCGATTTCGTATCAATGGTAAATTCCGGCGGTGCTTTCCAAAGAAGAGGATCCGCTTTGCCCAATGCGGCAAGTTGTCTTTCCAAAGCGGCTTTCTCGGCTTTCAGTTTTTCGATTTCCTGCTCCTTTTTCTTGGCTTTCGCCCGTGCAATGACAACGGGATCTCCGCCGATGCCCCAACTGTCCATATCGACTTCTTCGATAGTGACCACCGTGGTGGCGGGATTTTTGTGCAGCACATCAGAAAGAAGTTTCGTCGCTCCTTTGATTAATTCCGCTTTTTGTTCCGCCGTAGCTCCTTCACGGGTGATTTTGATATGTACGTAAGGCATAGAAACATCTCCTGTCATAAAAATAGGGAATACTTTTATTTTATTATAGCAAATTAAAAAGAGAGGCGGACATTCAGAAAAAAACGGAAATTTTTGTGTTTGTCCGGGGAGTGGGAAACGTTATTTTTATTTGACATCATTTCATGGGTACTGTAAAATCAAATAAGGGATATGTACTATATCTTCGCCCCCCGTTTGGGGCTTTTTTTGTGTCATTTTTAGGAAGTCGTCCGCTTTCCGTATGTACCGGGATTTAGGGAAACGGTGACTTTACTGTGTAAAGGGTGATGACATGGCTGAATCATATGATATGATTGTAATCGGTGCGGGACCGGCCGGTATTTTTACGGCGCTGGAACTTGCAGATACGGGTGCATCGGTTTTAATTATCGAAAAAGGATTGGATATCCGCGAAAGAGTGGCGTTGAATGAAAACAGAACCGCACCGCCGAAAGAAAGACGGCAAAATATCGTTTGCGGCTGGGGCGGCGCCGGTGCATTTTCTGACGGAAAACTCACGCTGACCACCGACTACGGCGGAAATCTGGACGATTATATGAATAAAGGGGAATTGGCTCATCTGATTTCCTATGTAGATTCCGTCTATTGCCGCTACGGCGGAGCGGGACGGAAAGTTTACGGCGATGAATTTGCCGATGAAATCCACGAACTGAAACGCCGTTCTTCTGCGGCAGATCTCATGCTCGTTCCTGCCCGTATCCGTCATCTCGGGACCGATGTGAACGGTGAAATTCTTGCTAATATGAGAGATTCCCTGCCTGCAAACGTGAAAGTCATGACAAAAACGGCAGTGGACAGAATTATTGCGGATAAAGACGGCGCAGTTCTCGGCGTGGAAGCAGGCGGAAAGGAATACCGTGCCAAGTATATCGTAGCCGCTCCGGGCCGTGAAGGTGCGGAATGGTTTTTGGGAGAAGCGAAAAAACTGGGACTTCATACGGAATCCAATGCGGTGGATATAGGCGTCCGTGTCGAATCGCCGGCAGAGGTGTATGAACCGATTACAAAAATCTGCTACGAGTCGAAACTCGTTTATTTCTCCAAATCTTTTGATGACCGGGTGCGGACGTTCTGCATGAATCCTTACGGATTTGTGGTGACGGAAAATAATGCGGGACTCCAGACGGTAAACGGCCATTCTTTTGCCCATAAAAAGAGCGGCAATACAAACTTTGCCATTCTTGTATCTAAGCAGTTTACAAGACCTTTTAATGAACCGATTGCATACGGCAAATACATCGCATCTCTTGCCAATATGCTCGGCGGGGGACCGATTGTCCAACGTCTCGGCGATCTCAGGGACGGCCGTCGTTCCACGGAAGAGAGGATACGCCGCGGTCTTGTCCGTCCCACCATGCCGTCGGCGACACCGGGAGATTTATCTCTGGTCTTGCCATACCGTTTTTTAAAGGATATTATGGAGATGTTCGAAGCACTGGACCAGGTAGCACCCGGTGCCAATTCAAGACATACACTTCTTTACGGAGTGGAAGTGAAATTTTACTCTTCCCGGATAGAACTGTCGCCACAGCTGGAAACGAAATTTAAAAATTTCTTTGCCATCGGTGACGGAGCGGGAATTACAAGGGGACTGGCCCAGGCCTCTGCCGCCGGTGTGGTGGTAGGACGGGAAATCTGTGCCAGAGAAGGAAAACCGAAAGGAGAAATCAATGATTCCGAGATACACCAGAAGTGAAATGGGGAAAATTTGGGAAGAAAGAAATGAATGGCAGACCATGCTGGACGTGGAAATTGCCGCTTGTGAGGCCAATGCCGAATTGGGACGGATTCCCAAGGAAGCGGTGGAAGTTATCAAGAAAAAAGCCGACTTCGATGTGGAACGCATTCATGAAATTGACAGGGAAATCAACCATGACATCATAGCGTTTCTGTCTGCCGTAGGCGAATATGTGGGCGACGAGGCGAAATATATCCATATGGGTATGACCTCGACGGACGTAAAAGATACGGCTCTCAATGTACAGATTAAACAGGCATCGGATCTTCTTCTGAAAGGTTTGGAAAAACTGGCAGAGGTGCTGAAAAGAAGAGCCGTCGAATTTAAATACACCCCCACCATCGGCCGTACCCACGGGGTGCATGCGGAACCGACCACTTTCGGACTGAAACTTCTCCTTTGGTACAGTGCCACTTTGAGAAATATAGAACGGATGAAACGGGCTGCCGAAGAAATGGCGGTAGGAAAATTATCGGGCGCCGTAGGAACTTATGCGGACATTGATCCTTTTGTGGAAGAATATGTCTGCAAAAAAATGGGCCTTACCCCCGAAGTTGTAGCGACCCAGGTCGTACAGCGCGATCATCATGCGGAGTACATCACCACATTGGGCGTGATAGCAGGTACACTGGCACAGATTGCCCTTGAAGTGCGTCATCTCCAGCGGACCGAGGTGAGAGAAGCGGAAGAATATTTCAGCCCGAAACAAAAAGGCTCATCAGCGATGCCCCATAAAAGAAATCCCGTCAAATCGGAACGGATTTGCGGCATGGCCCGCCTGATTCAGGGCTACTCTCTTCCGGCGTTTGAAAATATCCCTCTTTGGCATGAACGGGATATTTCCCATTCTTCCGTAGAAAGAGTTATCATTCCCGATGCGACGACAGCGCTTGATTATATCCTGGCGCAGACAACGGAACTGGTTGATAAACTTCTCGTCTATCCCGAAAAAATGTTGGAAGATTTGAATATGACAGGCGGCCTCATTTACAGCCCCCGTGTGCTTTTGGCTCTCGTTTCCAAAGGCGCATACCGTGACACGGCATACCGTTGGGTACAGCGGAATGCGATGAAACGCTGGCTTGACGGCGAGGATTTCTATGAAAATCTTTGCAAAGATGAAGATGTAAGAAAATATCTGAACGAAGAGGAAATTAAAGCTTGCTTTGATTACAAGCCCATGCTTGTGCATGTGGATAAAATATTTGCCCGGTTCGGATTATAAAAATCCGGCTCATAAATTACAGGAAATCATAGCGGAGTTTCCGCATGTGGAGAAAGGAAGAAATCAATGGCAACAGCAATGGTCATCGGGGCCCAGTGGGGCGATGAAGGAAAAGGCAAGATTGTAGATTATTTAGCGGCAAAAGCGGATGTGGTTGTCCGCTCCCAGGGAGGAAATAATGCAGGGCATACCGTCGTTGTCGACGGCAAGGCATATCCTCTCCGTCTGATGCCGAGCGGAATCATGTATCCCGGCACGATTTGTATCGTAGGAACCGGTGTCGTCATTGATCCGAAAAGCTTTTTGGAAGAAATGAAAAACCTGGAAGATCAGGGGATTGATACGAAACATCTTCAGATTTCCACGAGAGCACAAATTGTATTTCCCTACCATATCCGCATTGATGAAGCGGAAGAAATGAGAAAGGGCAGCCGTAAAATCGGGACAACGAAAAACGGAATCGGCCCTTGCTATGCAGATAAGATTAACCGTATCGGTATCCGTATCTGCGACCTCATGGACAAAGACGTATTTGCGGAAAAATTGAAATACAATGTAGAACAGAAAAACATGGTTCTCGAAAAATTATACGGTCTGGAAGGCTTTGATTATGAAAAGATGCTTCACGACTATCTCGGCTATGCCGAAAAGCTCCGCCCCTTTGTAAAAGATACGAATTACATGGTGCAGAAACTCATCAAAGAAGGGAAAAATGTTCTTTTTGAAGGCGCCCAGGCGTCCATGCTCGATTGTGACAACGGCACATATCCTTACGTTACATCTTCCCATCCGACCGCAGGAGGTGCGTGCATCGGTGCCGGTATCGGACCGCATATGATGAAAAATATTTTCGGCGTTGTCAAAGCGTACAGCACCCGTGTCGGCGAAGGTCCTTTCCCGACAGAGCAGCTGAATGAAACGGGCGATAAAATCCGTGAACTGGCTCATGAATTCGGTACGGTCACAGGCCGTCCCCGTCGTGTGGGCTGGCTTGATGTACGGGCAGTCCGCTATGCCGCTGCTTTGAATTCTTTCGACTATCTGGCCATTACCCGCCTTGATATTTTAGACGAACTCGATGAAATCAAGGTCTGCGTAAGTTATGAATATGAAGGAAAAGAAGTGGAAGAATATCCGGCGGATTTGAAATTCCTGGAAAAAATCAAACCCGTTTACAAAACTTATAAAGGGTGGAAAGAAAAAATCAGCGGTATCAGGGATTATGAAAAACTGCCGCCCCTCTGCAAAGCTTATCTGGAAGATATTTCCAAACTCATCGGCGTACCGATCGGTATCGTTTCCGTCGGTCCGAACCGGGAAGAAACCATTGTCATCAAAGACGTATTCTGATTTTTAATCAAAAACACCTCCGCAGGAGAAAATCTTGTGAAGGTGTTTTTTTATTTTTGCTATTGTATCTGTTTCACGGGGGGGGTATAATAAAAATAATTGATAACAATTTTCAATACAGGAGGCATTATGAAATTAAAATTGACCGGTGTGGAGGAAACACTGCTTATCACTTTGTATGTCCGTGCCAAAGATGCGGAAAGTGACAACCCCGTTCTCAATGACAGAAAAGCGGCGGAAATTTTGTCGCGTATCGATAATGACTTGTCCCAATTCAACGCGGCATGGATGTCTTATTACGGCATTTTGGCGCGGGCAAAACTGATGGACGAAGAAATCCGGAAGTTTATCAAAAAGAATCCGGACGGTGTCATTGTTTCCCTCGGAAGCGGACTGGATACCCGTTTTTACAGAGTGGATAACGGAAAAATCCGCTGGTACGATATAGATTTTCCCGAGGTCATAACACTTCGCAAGCAGCTCATCGGCGAGCATCCGAGAGTGACCTCTGTTTCGAAATCCATGCTTGATGCATCGTGGCCGAAAGAGATTGACCGGGAAGGGAAAAAGCTCCTTGTCATTTCCGAAGGGGTGATTATGTACCTGGAGGAAGAGGAAGTGAAGAAATTGTTGGGCCTTATGGCCGACGGCTTGGACGAATTTGAAGCCCATTTCGACCTGCTTTACAAAGGATTGGTTGGATTCACTAAAAAGCATGATGCCGTGAAATATACGCAGGCGGAATTCAAGTGGGGTGTCACCGACGGCCGTGAAATTGTCCGTCTCGATCCCCGCTGGCAATATCTGGAATGCATTAATTTCACAAGGGAAATGAAACATCTCCTGCCGGGGTGGAAAAAATTATTGACGCCTTTCTTCTACCTGACGAACAACAGGCTTGGGAAATATGCATATAAGAAACAGGTCCCGCCGTTCCCGTAAAGCTTATAAAAGTTGCTAAAAGAGGGCATATCAGATAAGATATATAAAGATTTTTAAAATATCTGACAGAGGCATGAAATGGATAAATTTGAAGAGCTTCTCCTGTCCAAGCATATGAAACGGACACCGGCGCGGCTTATGATTTTAAAAGTATTGGAAGACAGCTTGCCCGTGACGGCAGGGGACGTCTATGAGGCGGTTCGTAAAAAAGACACCAAACTGAGTCTTTCCACAGTTTACAGAAATTGCGAGGCTCTGGCGGAAAAAGGACTCCTTTTCCGGTCGACCACCTTATCTGACGGTCTTACACGCTACGAATATGCGAGGGAAGATCATGTAGAGCATGCGGTTTGTCTGGCATGCCATAAAATATTTTCCGTCAAAGTATCTTTGGAGCCGGGCTGTGAAAAACACCTTGACGTGGAGCATGGCTTTGAGGCGACGGGATACCGCATAGAAATTTACGGATTCTGCAAGGAGTGCAAGGCCCGGGGAAAAGATAAAGAATTTAAAGAGAAAACGATGTAAGAAAACAGCCGCCGGCGAAAACGCCGGCGTTTTTTCATGAGAGAAAACGAAAAGGAAGAAGAAATTTGCATTTCTTTCCAACCGGAAAATAAAAGATGAAATCTAAAATATCTTTTACATGAGGGATGTTGTAAAATATAAAAAAGCAATGAAAGAACGGAAATGAGGAAATGATGGCAGATATGGAAAAAAGTGAACGGCGGGGACGGAAAGAAAAGCACAGTACGGAGGCACTTGTCATAGGACGTATGCCTCCGCAAAATATAGAGGCGGAAATGGCGGTTCTGGGAGCGATGCTTTTGGATAAAGAAGCGGTTATTGCCGTGGAAGATATGCTGAATCCCGAAGATTTTTACAGAGAGCAGGATGCGATTATTTATCAGGCGATCCTGAATCTTGTCCGCCGCGGAGAAAGCGCGGATATTCTTACGGTGACGGAAGAACTGCGCCGCATGGGTCGGTTGGAAGATGTGGGGGGGATCCTGTATGTCAACGAGTTGCCGGAGCATGTGATCACCACGAAGGGGATTGAACGGCATGCGGACATTGTGGCGGGCAAGTCGAAATTGCGCCAGCTGATTGATGCGGCGGGAACGATTGCAGATGCGGCCTACACGGAAGAAGATGCCGTGGAAGACATCGTGGACAATGCGGAAAAGTCCATTTTACAAGTGACCAAAGACGACAGAAAAGGCGGATTCATTCCCGTCGGGGAAGCGGTCCACCAGAGCCTTGAAAATATTACAAGGCAGGCACAAAATCATGAACCGATCACAGGACTGCCGACGGGTTTTGCAGGACTTGACAGTTTTACCACGGGCTTGCAAAAAGGAAATCTCATCATTGTGGCCGCCCGCCCTTCGATGGGAAAAACGGCGATTGTTCTGAATATAGCGAAGAATATCAGTCTGTCCCATGCGAGAAAAACGGTGGCGTTCTTTTCTTTGGAAATGGGAAGAGATGAACTGATTCAGCGTCTTTTGAGTTCTACCGCTCTGATTGACAGCCAGCGTTTGAAAACGGGGCGCATCCAGGGAGAAAAAGAGTGGCTGAATCTGTCGAAAGCGGCCAGTGTATTTATGGAAGCGCCGCTCTATATTGACGATACACCGGGTGTGACGGTGGCGCAGATTCGTTCGAAATGCCGCCGTCTCAAAGCGGAAAAAGGGCTTGACGTGGTTATCATCGACTATCTCCAACTTATGACGGGAAGGAATTCCCGCTACAGTGAAAGCCGCCAGCAGGAGATTTCCGAAATTTCCCGCTCTTTGAAAAGTCTGGCAAGAGAATTGAATGTGCCGGTCATTGCGCTGTCCCAGCTTTCCCGCGGTCCCGATGCAAGACCGAACCACCGGCCCATGCTGTCGGACCTCCGTGAATCCGGGTCTATCGAGCAGGATGCCGATTTAGTATGTTTCCTTTATAGAGAGGCGTACTATGATAAAGAAATACCGGAGGGAGATCCGCGGCAGAGAGAAACGGAAGTCATTCTTGCGAAAAACAGAAATGGTCCGACAGGAATTGTAAAAATGAGTTTTGCCGGCGAGTTTACTTTGTTCTATGAGCTGACAAACAGAGAAGATCCTGAGATGATGTAACGAAAGGAAAAGCAGGTATGGATTTGTGGGGGAATGAAGATCCCGAAGAATACAGGGCGCGCATACGGGCGGAATTTTTGGGAGAGCCTTATCACTTTCCCCGCTATGAGGCTTTGGAAAAAGCCGTTCATGGGTGCCGCAAGTGTCCGCTTCGGGAAGAGGGGGGACGAGGACCCGTGCTTTCTACAGGACCGGCCAATTCACCGCTTATGATTGTCGGAGAAGGACCGGGAGGTGTGGAAGATGAATACGGCGGACCGCTTGTCGGACCGTCAGGACAACTTCTGGATAAAGCGCTGGCTTCCGTGGGAATCACAAGAGATCATGTGTACGTGACCAATATCGTGAAATGCCGTCCGAAAGGAAACAGAACGCCGACCATCAAAGAAGGAGAATTTTGCGGCAAAGCTTGGCTGGAAGAAGAAATACGTCTGGTGAAGCCGAAAGTGATTGTCGGCCTCGGGAAAGTGGCGCTCCGTTTCTTTTTGGGGCGTGATGCGGGCATTGTCCGTGCAAGAGGGACATGGATTACCTATAAAAATATACCCGTCATGCCCACCTTTCATCCCGCCTATCTTCTGAGACAGACAGGAGAGGGATTGAAAGAAGCGAAATGGCAAGTCTACTATGATCTGAAATCGGCCAAAGAAAAAGCGGAAGAATCGGCACCACATTGGATTTGGAAAAGCAAAACGATGCCCAATCTTTTAAAACAACTGGAGCCGGTTCGGGAAAAACGGAAAAACGGCATGTAAAAAGGACATCCTTTGTAAGATGTCCTTTTGAGATATTTCTTATTTCAATGTGGTGGGAAGAACGACATAGGTACTGCCCATGTAGCTCGGCGCCAATTCTCCCCGGTCATAAAGAATGGCGACATGTCCGTCTTTGGTGAGGAAATAATTCTCTGAAGCCTTTTCGGGCATGAAAGAATCATCATAAAGTACTTTCTTGTTTTTCCCGCTCAATAATACAAGCTTTTCCTCTTTCAGCGCTTTCACCAAGTCCTTGTGATTCGGTAAAAGGCGGGACAGGTCGGCTCTTTCTCCCGTTTTCTTGTCGAGAATGAATGCATATTCTCTGTTTTCCGGATGAGCGAGAGAATGCTTCTGGAATGTGGTGGAAATCACAACGGATACATACCGTGCGTCTTCATAAGTCACATCATAATTCATGTATACTTCATCATACATATTGCTCTCATATACGCGGATCGCATCGTCCACATAGAAACGGACAAATTTGTTCAGCGTATTCATGGCAGAACCCTTGTGGGTATGAATGGCAGGATAGGTCAGATGCAGACCGAAACCGTCGTCACGAACGGCATCGGAAACGGCCGCGTGGGCAGCACCTGTAACGGACAAAGCCAGTATGGAACTTAAAATCAATTTCTTTAACATAAAAGAACTCCTTTCTTGTTAACTATATTATTATTATATCATATTTAATTTAAGATTTCAAATCTCCGGTACAGGGGAAACTTGTATTTCCGAAGAAAAGGCATTTACAATACAAGGAAGAACAGCGCAGAAAACGGACGTCGCAAAATCAAAGAGGCGACCCGCTTCTTGCGAAGAAACCGGGGGAAAGAAAGGCGATTATGAAACCGTTGATGATAGAGTTGCTTTACATAGGAGAATATATAGCCGCAGCGGTTATAGCGGTGCTGTTTACTCTGAAAAACGGGCGATGGAGTACAAAAAAAGAAATAGACAGACATACTTTTTTGCGTTATCTGATGGTGACCGCCGGCATTCTCTGTTTTGGAATTGCCGTTATGACAGGACTATATATGCTTCCGTTGCAGGACGGGTGGAAATCGGGTTCTGTCGGAGCGGTGCGTTCTCTGATGACAACGGGGTGTTATGCGTTTTTAGGAAGTGCCGTTTTCCGGAGATACAAAGTCTATCCGAGAGGGAAAGAGCTCGCTTTGGTGTTGTTTCTGCTTTACGCCGTCGCCGATCTTTTCATGGCAGGCACGATGGTTAAGTATGTGATTCTGGCGGTCACCGCAGCAGGCGGTTTTCTGATTCCCGACCGGTGGAAAACATAAAATGGACGGAACGATCCGTCCGTTTTCCTTTTACAAGAAAGCTTCTGTTCTTTATGACAGGGCTTTTTTATTTTTTGGTTTTAAAATAAAGTACCAAAATAAAACCGATATCCCGCAGGATACCGGCCGGTTTCTTATTCAGGCAATGTGATTTTCGCAATACTGTCGATGGCCCGGTGAAGTTCATTCACCATTTCCGTATCAGCCGCTTCGTAATACATTTCTTTTCCGTCCCGGCGGGAGTTGATAAGACCGCAGGTCTTGAGCAGACGGAGATGATGGGAAACGGCGGGACTGCTCATATTCATGATGGCGGCGATATTAATGACGCATTCTTCCATGTGACAGAGAATCCAAAAAATTTTGAGCCTTGTCGGATCGGAAAGCTGTCTTAATACAAGCGAAACATCCTCCACCGTCTTTGCAGACGGGAGATGGCGGAGAATCTTTTCTTCATCCACACCGTGATTGTGCGGTAACGGACATTTTACTTCTGACATAATAGAATACCTCTTCTCTTTGTTTTCTTCTATTTTAGTGATTTCCAAAGAAAAAATCAATAAACGGCAGGATAAAAGATTGACAAAACGGAAAAGACGGGATAATATAAAAGTATAACAATTGAACATATATTTAATAAAAGGAGAGAAATATGAAAAAGAAATATGGGATCGAAATCGACTGTGCCGCTTGTGCGCTGAAAATGGAAGAGGCGGCCAAAGCCACGGCGGGTGTGAAAGATTGTTCCGTGAATTTTATGGCGCTCAAAATGAATGTGGAATTTGAAGACGGAGCAGACCCGAAAGCGGTCATGCAGGAAGTCTATAAAAACTGTAAAAAAGTGGAAGATGATTGTGAAATCTATTTTTAAAACGTACCCATTGGTTTCTTTGGGAGAGGAGAACAGAGGTGAATAAAAAACAGAAAAGAAATTTGATGCGGATTATTATAGCCGCCGTTCTCATGGTGGCGTTATACTTCGCACCGGTGACGGGGATGGTCCGTTTCGGTCTTTACCTCGTGCCGTATCTGATTATCGGGTATGATATCCTGATTAAAGCATTTAAAGGAATTAAAAACAGACAGGCCTTTGATGAAAGTCTTCTCATGGCGATTGCCACAATCGGTGCGATTCTTCTTGCCATCTATGAAGACGGCGACTATACGGAAGCCGTCGGAGTCATGCTTTTCTACCAGATCGGTGAATGGTTCCAGAGCTATGCGGTCGGAAAAAGCCGGAGAAATATCAGCGAGCTCATGGATATCCGTCCCGACTATGCGAATAGGGAAGGGGAAAATGGAGAGCTTATAAAAACCGATCCCGATGAAATTGCCGTAGGAACGACCATTGTAGTCAAGCCGGGAGAAAAAATCCCGATTGACGGCGTCATCACCGGCGGAAAATCTACGCTGAATACATCCGCTCTTACCGGCGAAAGCGTTCCCCGGGAGGTGGAAGAGGGAGATGAAGTCATTAGTGGCTGTATCAATATCAACGGTCTTTTGAAAATCAGGACGACAAAAGAATTCGGAGAATCTACAGTTTCTAAAATACTCGACCTTGTCGAAAATGCAAGCGCAAGGAAATCAAAAGCGGAAGACTTTATTTCCCGCTTTGCTCGGACCTATACACCGGCGGTAGTGATAGGAGCCGCGGCGCTTGCGCTCCTGCCGCCGCTGGTTCGGATGAGTTTTATGAATCTTCCGGCAGACTGGGAAACGTGGATATACAGGGCCCTCACATTTCTCGTCATCAGCTGCCCCTGTGCACTCGTTATCAGTATCCCTCTGAGCTTTTTTGCGGGCATCGGCGGTGCAAGCAAGGCAGGCGTTCTCATCAAAGGCTCCAACTATATGGAAACCCTGTCCAAAGTCAGAACCATCGTCTTCGATAAAACGGGGACACTGACTAAAGGCGTTTTCCAAGTGACCGACGCTCATACAAAGCTTCTGACACCGAAAGAATTACTCCACCTGGCAGCCCATGTGGAACGCTACTCCACACACCCTGTGGGAGCGTCCCTCAGAAATGCCTATCCCAACGAATCTGACGATTGCAAAGTGGAAATCGCCGAAGAAATTGCGGGACAGGGCATTAAAGCATATGTCAATGGAGATACCGTTTGCGTAGGAAATACGAAACTTATGGATTCTGTAGGCGCGGTCTGGCATGACTGCGAAAACAAAGGAACTATTATCCATGTAGCCATCAACGGTGTTTATGCCGGGCATATCGTCATTTCCGATAAAATTAAAGAAACGTCCAAAGCGGCAATCCGGGCATTGAAACAAATCGGTATAAAAAAGACCGTCATGCTTACGGGAGATAATAAAGACGTGGCGGAAGCCGTTTCCGCCGAACTGGGGCTCGACAAAGTGTACAGCGGACTTCTTCCGGCGGATAAAGTGGAAAAAGTGGAACAGCTGCTGGCGGAAAATAAAGGAAAAGGGAAAGTGGCATTTGTAGGTGACGGTATCAATGACGCGCCCGTTCTCACCAGAGCCGACATAGGCATTGCCATGGGCGCCATGGGATCCGATGCGGCCATCGAAGCGGCCGATGTCGTGCTTATGGACGATGATCCCTTGCAAATTGCAAAAGCGATTAAAATTTCCGGGAAATGTCTTGCCATCGTGAACCAGAATACATGGTTTTCCATCGGCGTTAAACTTCTGTGCTTGCTTTTAGGGGCGTTGGGAATTGCCAATATGTGGTTTGCCATCTTTGCCGACGTAGGCGTCATGATTCTTTCCGTACTCAACGCCATGCGAACGCTCTTCGTAAAAAACATCACCATCCGTGAATAAGCATTGGAAAAATAAAAATAAAAAGAACGATATAATAATGCAAAAGAAATATGAAAATCCGCAGACCGGAATCATCGGTTTGCGGATTTTTTGTCGGACAGACGGAAAAATAAAAACAGATTTTTTGATTTCACTCCGCCTGTTTTCCGATTATTCTTTTCAGGTATCCGGAGTGACCCGGCGAAATAGCAACACTTAAGTCAATGGCTGTATCGTTTTTTTGGCAACCTAATCAAGCAGTTTTTCAAAAAGACCGGTGCAGGCGAAAAGAGAGGCGGTTCCGCCGGTATGGTGCCATTATTGTAAAACTTTCTCGAGTTCTGATTCTTGCACCCGTTGCTCTTGTAATCTGATATGTGGAGTACAGAAAAATAAAAATGAAGAAGGTCCGGTATTGATTCCGATTCCTTATTTCATGAGCGGTTTCATATTGGACAGCGCGTATATGGGGATTTCCAAAGAACTGACAGATACACCCGTATTTGCCGCTTATCTTCTTCTCAGTATGGCCATGGCGGCACTGGTTATCAATGTGAATTTCGAGGTCATAGCCAAACGGGGAATCCATCCCTTCTGTGCCCCCTTCCTGGCATCTCTTCTCCTTCTCGTTTTCGTGGCAACGCTGGTTAAATTCTTCGTTGTATAAAAGGTGACCGGAGCTTTACAAATTTTCTATGGAAATGAAAAGAGGCTTTTACAAAAGACAGGTATTATGTAAAAAAGTGTATTAACCGGAGAAAAAATGAAAGGTATATGATTTTGTATATTTCTTTATATTGATGTATTTAATTTAGGGGGTTATGGTATAATTCAATTGATAGGAAGGCATATAAGAAGAATAAAAGCCTGTGGTGTTTTAGTGAAGAAAAGGGGGATACTGTGAGTAAAATTTTTAAATGGTTGTGTCTCACGCTGGCAGGACTGTGTATGGCAGTGGCAGCAGGTTGCGGCGGACAGGCACCGGCAAAGCAGGCCGTGAAGGAAAACGGCAAGACTGTCGTGACATTCTGGCACGTCTATACGAAAAATTTCGGTGCACCGGTTATCAAACAGATGGTAGATGATTTTAATAAGTCCCAGGATAAAATCATTGTCAAAGAAGTCTACAATCCTGATATGTATCCGGGCTTGATGAAGAATCTTCAGGCTGATGTGGCTTCGGGAAAAGCACCGTCTGTCGCTATGATCGGATATAACTATCTGAAGTATTTCGACCAGAACTTCAAGTATGTGTCACCTGTAGATTTAGAAAAAGAGTCACAGGAAAAAGATTATTTGGAAAAGAATTATCTCCCTAATGTCTTAGGGCTTGCAAAGGTTGGGGATAAGCAGGTAGGGCTTCCTTTCTCCATCAGTGCACCGATTATTTATTACAATCCCGATTTATTCAAAGCGGCAGGTCTCGATCCTGCTCAGCCGCCAAAAACTTGGGAAGAAGTAAGAAAGGTGGCTAAGATTATCCGTGATAAGACGGGAGAATATGGTTTCTATATGCAGGAATACCAGGACAACTGGGCAACCCAGGGTCTTCTCACATCGAACGGAGCTGAAATTTTAAAGGACAATAAAGCTGTATTTGCTTCGAAAGAATCAGAGGACGCATACCGTCTGTATGCAGATATGGTTTTGAAGGACAAATCAGCACTTCATATCGCTGCCGATGAAGGTATCGCTTCTTTCTACAGCGGAAAAGTAGGAATTTTGATGGGAAGCAGTGCAAAGATTGGTACTGTTACCCAATCTTCAAAATTTAATGTTATGGCATGCCCGTTCCCCGCTTTCGGTGACAAGGATGTAAAAATTCCGGCAGGAGGTAACTTCCTGGCAGTCACTGCCCAGTCCAAAGAGGAACAGCAGGCAGCTTGGGAATTTATAAAATTTATGATGCAGCCGAAGTATCTTGCCCAGTGGACAATCAATACAGGATATCTTCCGCCCCGTGCAGAGGTCATAGACGATCCGGCAATCAAAGACGCAATCGTTAAGACACCGGCATTAAAGGTAGCTTTTGAAGAGTTACCGCTTCTTTCGCCGTGGGTAGCTTTCCCCGGTGATGTAGGGGTGAAAGCGGAAAAGATGCTTGCCGATGTAAGAGATGAGATTCTCAGCGGCGGAGAACCGGCGGCAATTTTGAAAAAAGCAGAGGACGATTTGAACGCCCTCATGAAATAAAATAGTGAGAAAAGAGGCCGTAGGTGTATTTCTACGGTCTTTTCTCTGTAAAAAAACTATAAAACGGACGGAGATTTTTTATGACCAAAGAGAATCATGTAGCGGGCTATATGAAACGAGAAAAGAGACTGGCTTTGCTGTTTATCATGCCGGCACTGTCAGTATTTCTTCTTTTTATGTTTTATCCCCTGGCTTATACTTTGTATCTGAGTTTTTTCCGGTGGAATATGGTGTCGCCGCAGATGAAATTTGCAGCGCTGGATAATTATATCCGCCTGCTTACGTCACCTGTTACAATGCAGGTTATAGAGAATACACTTTTGTATATCGTGATTCTTGTTTTACTGAATTTTTTACTTCCTTACGGGTTATCCTTTGTGAACACATTTTTGATGAAATGGGGTAAAAATATTTATAAGACACTCCTTTTTTCATCATCACTGATTGCTTTAGTCGTGGGAGCTATTTTGTTCCAATGGATATTTAACCCTGTTTCGGGACCTGTGGCGGCTGTGGCGGATATGGCAGGCGTGACACTTCCGGCATGGTCAAAAACACCGGGCCTTGTCATTGTCATCATCAGTCTGGTTGCCGTGTATAAGGCATTCGGATACAATTTTCTCATTCTTTTATCGGGAATGAATAATGTACCTGAAGAGCTTATCGAGGCGGCACGCTTGGAAAAAGCATCGAACCGGAATATTTTTACCCGTATCGTTATGCCCCTTACGTCATCGACAGCGGTATATATCCTGATCATGACAATTGTACAGGGCCTCCAGTATGTATTTACGCCTATCAAGGTGCTGACCCAGGGCGGTCCGAATGATGCAAGTTCCAATATCATTTACCAGGGCTATGACTATGCGTTTACTTTTTATGAAACAGGCATGTCAGCGGCACTGGCGATTGTAACGATGATTATTTTCCTGCTTCTTCTCTACTTGGAGCTCCGCTATGTGGAGAAAGGGGTATATTATGAAAATTAATTCTTCAGAATGGAAATGGCATCTTCTCTTTGCCATTATTGTACTCATGCTGGTGTACCCTCTTGTCTTTGCCCTTTCGACATCTTTCAAGCCGATGAGCGAAGCATTCTCTTCGGCGTCTCTGATTCCGAAGGACCCTACCTTTTCTGCTTATGAACGGGTCTTTACGACAATCCGCTTCGGGGCGATTCTTTCAAATACCTTTATTATTGCCTCTCTCGTGACGCTTTTCAAGCTCGTGACGGCTCTTTTTGCGGCGTACGCTTTCGTATTTTTCCGTTTCCGCGGGAAAACGCTTTTATATTTTCTCCTCATCAGTACGATTTTTATTCCTTTTACAGTAACGATGATACCGAACTATATCACTTTATCCAAAATCGGACTGATAGACAGTATTTACGGTGTGGCACTTCCCCAGCTCGCCGATGCGACAGGGATTTTTCTTCTCCGCCAGTATATGAAAGGCGTACCGTCCTCTTTGATGGAAGTGGCAGCGCTTGAAAATGCGTCCCATCTCTCAAGACTCCGTACGATTGTTGTTCCGATTATCCGTCCCGCCATTCTTTCCATCGGCATTATTTTCTTTATCAATTCGTGGAATGAATATGTCTGGCCGGCAATTATCATAAAAAGCGAAGCAAATTATACCTTGTCGCTGGCACTTCAGATGTTTGTCA
The DNA here is from genome assembly GCA_900547785.1 of uncultured Dialister sp. Taxonomy (GTDB): domain Bacteria; phylum Bacillota; class Negativicutes; order Veillonellales; family Dialisteraceae; genus Dialister. The sequence goes on along the minus strand of URIB01000007.1, from coordinate 28,465 downwards.
GCTCCGAAGGCGGTACGGATGTGCCAGTTACCATGGCGGTGGCGACACTCACCATGTTGCTTCCTCTCGGCTTATATGCAATTTGTCAGAAGTTCATCATCGGCACGTTTGCCCAGTCTGGTATCAAAGGATAGGAATGAAATATGTATAGCATTGAATTTAAAAATGTAGTGAAAAAATTTGATAAAACAGAAGTTATCAAAGGCCTTGATTTAGCGGTTAAAAAGGGAGAACGTCTGATTCTTCTCGGCTCTTCCGGCTGCGGAAAGTCGACCATTCTCCGTATGATCAGCGGACTGGAAACGATTACTTCCGGCGAGTTGTATCTGAACGGTGCACTGGCTAATGCCATGGATCCGGGAGACAGAAATATAGGAATGGTTTTCCAAAATTATGCACTTTTCCCTCATATGACGGTAGAAAAAAATATTTCCTACGGTCTTCGTGTGAACCGGCTGGATGAAAAAGAAATAGAAAAAAGAGTGGCTGAGGTTGTGCGTATTCTGAATCTGGGCGGTCTTGAAAAACGCCTGCCTCGTGAACTTTCCGGCGGACAGAGACAGCGTGTCGCCCTTGCCAGAGCCATCGTAAAACAGTCGGATTTCTTCCTTTTGGACGAACCGCTTTCCAATCTGGACGCCCAGCTCCGCGGACATGCCAGAAAAGAGCTCGTTAAAATCCATGAAATGTACGGGCAGACAATGGTCTATGTGACCCATGACCAAATCGAAGCGATGACGGTGGGACAACGGATTGCGGTTATCAATGAAGGCAAGATACAGATGCTTGATACACCGCACAAGGTTTATCGTCGGCCGGCCAATGTATTTGTTGCCCGCTTTATCGGATCGCCGTCAATGAATATTTTTGATGTGACAGTGGACGGACAGAATCTGAAACTGAACGGAACAGATTTCCTCTGCGGGGATAAATGGGCAGATAAAATCCATAGTTCCGATGCCAAGGTTCTTCTGATGGGAATCCGCCCCGAAGATGTGGTACTGACGGAAACACCGGGAGAGAATACCGTTCCCGTTACCGTACAGTATAAAGAAGACTACGGCAGTCGTATGGGCTACTACTTCTCCGTCAACGGAACGGACGTTATTTCCATTATGCGGGATGATGTACTTCACGGTGCTTCAGAGGCTTACTGGGACGTGACACGGACGGCGATTCATTTCTTTGACAAGGAAACAGGTAAAAATATCGGCTATCCTGATAAGGAGAAAGTATGAAATATTTTATAAGCGACCTCATTGCAGGGATGACGCATTTCAAAGAATTTGCAGAATGGATTGAATCATTGAATAATCCGGATACGGGGATCGAGTATACTGCGTTTACACACAGTGATACTTATTGGGACGAACTTTGCAGCAAGGTGAGAAAGACCACCTGTCCCATGACATTCCACGGCCCGTATGTACAGATTGAAGCAACATCGGGATTGGATACGGCAGAACATAAATGGCTCATGGAAAGTTATGAAAAAGTTATGGCACTGGCAGCGGAAAATAAAGTACGCCATATCGTTTTCCATTACTCCCAGCTCCAGTTTGAAGAAGCGGAATTGGAAGAAAAACAAAAAAATTCCTATGCCGTTATGAAAGCTCTCACGGCCCGTGCAAAAGATTACGGCGTCCGCCTTGTGATTGAGAATCTTTGCAAACAGAAAAAAGGTCACCATCTTTTTACAAATGATGAATACTTTAAGATTTTTGAAGATATACCGGATGCCCTTTCCCTTATCGATATAGGGCATGCCAATGTAAATCGTCTGGATATAGAAAAATTCCTTGCTCTCAACGGAAAACGGGTAAAAGGTTTCCATGTCCACAACAATGACGGAATCACCGACCAGCACCTGGATTATCACAAAGGCACGGCGAATATCCGTGAAATTATGCATTGGGCAGGGAAATATACGGAAGATACGGATATCGTTCTTGAGTATGAACCGCATGAAAAACTGAGCCACGAAGAATTAAAAGACCAGCTCCGTGAAATCAGGGGATGGGTAGAAGAAGGCATAAAGTTAAAATAAAAATAAAGCAGTCAATAAAAAAGCGGAGAACAGATACCTCCGCTTTTTTTATGGAAAAATTCAATTTATTACAAAAAATTTTCAAAAAAGAGAATAGTAAAAATCTGAAAATGAAATCTGTGAAATACGGAAAAAACTGCTAAACGGTGAAAATCCTGTTTAGTGGAACGGAGAAGTTATATTTCAGGAATAAAAATCATGACTGTTCCGTTTTTACGGCTACCCAGTCGAGGAGCTTTTCAAAGAGACCTTGGCAGGCGGCAAGAGAGGCGGTACAGGCTTCTTCATATTGTCCCGTCTTTCCGGGATTTACGATATTTCCTGTAATGCCTGCATATTCTCCCAAGAGGCGGACTTTTTCTTTCGGGTCGCCGCCTATGATTTTCAGGAAAGGCCATTTTTCTTCGTCGTCCATGAGGAAAATATAGTCGTATCTGTCATAATCGGACCAGGTGAGAGGCGGACAGATTTTTTCCGTGTACGGGATTTCCTTTTTTGTAAGGAGATCTCTTTCTTTTTGGCCGAGCGGTTCTCCCTTCTTTTTTTGCAGGTGGGCGGAGCTTGCATAAATTTTATCGTCCTGCCCTGACCGGGCGATGAGGGATTTCATGATAAATTCTGCCATCGGGGGACGGCAGGAGCCGCTGTGGGTGATGAAAAGCAGTTTCAGCATGATGACTCCTTTCTAAAAAGATTTCTTTTTCGTATCATACCACGGCTTTGTAAAATTTGTGAAAAGAGGGGCGGAGTTGATATAATAAATAAAAAGGAGAAAATCATGAGTCATGAAGAAATACTCCGCCATGTGGATCATACGCTGCTGAAAGCGACGGCGGGTTGGGCGGACATCAAAAAACTTTGCGAGGAAGCGGTGATGTATCACACGGCATCGGTCTGCATTCCTTCGTTCTATGTGAAACGGGTGCGTGAGGCCTTTCCTTTGCTCAATATCTGCACGGTTGTCGGATTTCCTTTAGGAAACGGAAATACGGAATCGAAATTGGAAGAGGCAAGAGCGGCTCTTTCCGACGGGGCAGATGAAATAGATATGGTGATGGCCGTTGCGGCCCTGAAAGACGGGGACAGTGACTATGTGACCCGTGAGATACGGCGCATGAAAGAACTGGTAGGAGATAAAATACTCAAGGTCATCGTGGAAACCTGCTATCTTACGGAAGAGGAAAAGATAGAGGCCTGTCGCTGTGTCATCCGCGGCGGAGCAGATTATATCAAAACGTCCACGGGTTTCGGAACGGGCGGGGCGACTTTGGACGATGTGGCACTTTTCAAAAAGTACATCGGACCGGCCGTAAAAATCAAAGCGTCCGGCGGTATTCATACGAAAGAGGAAATGGAGGCCTACCTGGTGCTCGGTGCAGACCGTATCGGAGCAAGCAGTGCAGTTTCCGTTCTGGCAGATAAGAAATAAGAGTCCCGCATGCTTTGCAAAAGCGGGGCATTTGTAAGAGTATGGAATGGGAATTTTAAGCCCGTGAAGGAGGAGAAAATGAGCTTAGCCGAAGATATACAGAAAATGGAATGGTATAAAACTTTTGAGCCTTATATACGGACGAAGGATATTGCGAAACGGGCAAGAGGGGAAATCGAACTGACCGCAGACGCACCGGAAGAGGCGAAAGAAGCCTTTGCCCGGTGGATGGCCAAGCGTCTGTCCCGCCGTTTTTAATGAAACGGGCAAATGAAAAGCACGGTACTTTTTGAGAGAGTACCGTGCTTTTTTCGTACGCCGTCTTATACCGGCGTGGTTTCGTCAGGATAGAGCGCTTTCGCTTCGTGAATACACGCTTCAATGATTTCGAAGTTCTTTTTCCGCACAAGACCGCTCATGCGGAAAGCGTCGACGAGCCACCAGATTTCTCCGATAAGACAACACATGAGAAGCCAGAGAAATACATTCTTCCAAGGTTTTCCCAAATAGAAATAATGACAGGAGAAAAGAACCCAGAAAATGTAAGCGGTTGATGTTTTCTTTTCTCGTGCAGCATAAAGGGCGAGTGCTTGGGATTTCTGTTTTTCCGTCAGGCTGTTCAGAAGTGTAATTTCTTCATCTGTTAATGTGTCCATAAGACCTCCTATTCTTTTTCTTCATTGGATATGTGAAGCTTATCAAAAATCAGGAATGAAAGAGATAAAAGAATCGCAACGACCGTAGCCAGTCCCATGCCTTTCAGCTGGACCGGTCCGAGGACAACGGTCGCTCCGGAAAGGCCGGAAATCATGGTGACGGCGGTGAGAATCAGATTTCTTGATTTCGTGTAATTGACTTTTTTCTCAATAAGCATACGAATCCCCGAAGCAGCAATGAAGCCGAAGAGGAGAATGCAGACGCCGCCCATGACAGGCGAAGGAATGGCATGAATGAGAGCCGCAATTTTTCCGATGAAAGAGAAAAGGATGGCAAAGACGGCAGCACCGCCGATGACCCAGGTACTGTATACGCCGGTCATTGCCATGACGCCCATATTTTCCCCGTATGTCGTATTCGGCGTCGAGCCGACACAGCCGGAAATGACATTGGAAAGACCGTCGGCAAAAAGAGAACGGTGAAGACCCGGTTCTTTGATGAGATCCCGTCCCACGATATCGCTGGTAACGAAAAGATGTCCCAAATGCTCGGCAAATACGACGAAGAGAGCGGGCATAATCATCATAATCGCACTGAAATTGAAATGCGGCGTGTAGAACGTCGGCATGGCGAACCAGGCGATTTCTTCCACTTTCGTAAAATCTACGACACCCATGAAAATGGAGAGGATATAACCGGAAATGACACCAATCAGAATCGGAATGATGGAAATAAATCCCCGGCCGAGGACGGTGGCAAGAATGGTGACCACCAAGGTGAACATGGAAATCGTCATAGCCGTTTCATTCGTCATGCCTTGCGTTTCTCCCATAAAACCCGACATGCTCATGGCAAGAGGGGCGAGTTCCAGCCCGATGATGGCGACAATCGCTCCCATCGCCGCCGGCGGAAAGAGAACGTCAATCCAGGACGTGCCGATCTTATTTACTAAAAAGGCAAGGACGATGAAAGACAGACCGAAGCAGATGAATCCGCCCTGGGCGTCCGCATAGGACATGCCCGCCGTTGCCGTTACCGCCAGCACGGGAGAAATAAAAGCGAAACTCGAACCCAGATAGGCCGGCAATTTCCATTTGCAAATCGCCAGATACAAAAGAGTGCCGATGCCGTTCATGAAAAGACAGGTTGCCGGATCGACATTCAAAAGGAACGGAACGAGGACGGTCGAACCGAACATGGCGAATAAATGCTGCAAACTTAAAGGAATGGTAGGAAGCAGAGGCAGCTTTTCTTCCACTTCAATAATTCTTTTTTCCATAGAACCTCCCTTGAAAGAACCTGCAAAAAAAGGAGACCGCCGTCGACGCGATCCCCCTTTCTTGTGACCAATGATTTATCTCAATTATTCTATACTTTTCTTAAAATAAAAGCAAGAAAAACCGGGGAATAAAAAATGGATGGCTCCTGAGCGATAAAAAAGAAATTTTGTTTGACGATTTGTTTTTCTCAGATTAAACTGATTATAAAGAATTTAAATTTATATGAGAGAGGGGCAATGGAATTGATACAGACGGTAAAAAAACAAATCTTGCTTTTGATGATTCTTTTTTTGGCGGCACTCGTTTTTTCAGGATGTTCTATGAAAAAAATAGGAAAAGAAGAAAATACGAGCGCCTATCAGGTGACGGACTCTTTCGGAAACGAAGTGACGATACCGCATAAACCGAGGCGCATTTTAGGAACATCATCGTCCATCAATACCATGCTTCTCGGTGTGGTGGAAGCGGACCGTCTGGTGGCATGTTTTTCCGCCGACAAAGACCCTGCCATTTCCTATGTAGCGGAAGAAACAAAAGATATTGCCCTGACGATTCCTTTGAATGGGATTTCAATGGAAGTGCTCACCAAAGCGGCGCCGGATCTCATCATTGCTTCCTCTTACACACAGCCTGCTGAACTGACCATGTGGAGAAATCTCGGGTATCCGGTGATTATGATTGACGGACCGACGTCCATTGAACAGGTAAAAGGGGATATACGGATTATCTCCGCCGCCGCCGGAGAAAAAGAAAGAGGAGAAAAAGTGATTGCCCGCATGGATTCCCATTTGGCGGAGATTGATATCGTTTTAGAAAAAAGGACGGACCCGCAACCGAAAGCGCTCCTCGTTTCCCAGATGACAAGTTACGGCGGGCCCGGCTCGATGTACCATGAACTGCTCACCCGGGCGAGAGTAAGAAATGCGATCGCCGAAGTCGGCGTTTCTAATAAACAGCTGCTGGCACGGGAACTCATCGTGAAATCAGATCCGGATTTCTTTATCGTATCTTCCGACAGACCCTCCGATGAAACGGGAGCGGGACGGTTCAGGAATGAATTTTTTGCCAACCCGGCAATCCAAAACATGAGAGCCTACGGAAATATTCAAGTACTGAATGACCGTTATATTTACGCCGCTTCCCAGAATTGTGTCTATGCAATAAAAGCGATGGCCAACGCCGCCTACGGCCCCATTTTTGACATGAAAGACGAAAAACAAATCCAAGGATACTGAAACGGAAATAACGCAAAAAAAAGACAAGCCAAACCGAAAAATAACGAAATGCCTCACACAAAAAAGACATCTTGACCATCACAAAAACAAAAACCGCCATTCCGAAAGCCATCCCCGCATGTCGGGAAGCAAGCGAACCACTTTTCGAGGAGTGAGGCGACACAGTAAAAGTGTGAGTAGAAAAGGAAAGAATACTAATCGAAAGCTTTCCCCGGACACGGGGAAAGTGTCAGCGGAGCTGACGAAAGGGCAAGTGTGAGCAGAAACGGAAAAGAGTTTCTTATAAAACGATATTAAATACTTGCCTGTCATTCTTGAACGGTCGTAAAAAGCGGTCGGGAATACAATAATAAAAAAGTACGAGGTAGAGTGAAGAATCTAGGCAAAGAATGTAGGGGTTAAATGCATTTTCCGATATCCTCTGCCAGATTCTTCGCTAAGAGTCATAATCTGGTTTTCTTTCATCATCATTCCGATTTAGTTCATCGCTCAAGAATGACGGCAGAAGTGAATTGCGTTTTGCAAATGAAATTAAATGGCAGTTGACACAAAAGGAAAGAATATCATCCGCAAGCTTTCCCCGGACACGGGGAAAGTGTCAGCGGAGCTGACGAAAGGGGCAAGTGTGAGCAGAAACGAAAAAGCGGTTTCTTACAGAACGATATAAATACTTGCTTGTCATTCTTGAACGGCGGTAAAAATCTGTATGACTGTCAGATGATAAATAGGAATTGCCTCTGAGTGAAGAATCCGGCAGAGGATACAGATATTAAATGTTGTTTTTAATATGAGTAAAAACGTAAGAATGCATAATCAGTGTGAGTCAACACAAAATAACGGAAATACCTATTTCTATAAAATCAGCCGGACTGCGAGCCCGCAGCCTTTCTGGTGATAGATTAAAAAGAAAAGAGAAAATAAATGATAGAAAGTATCAGCCACTATGTCATGCCCGGTGAATCGGAAGAAGAAACGACAGAATTGGTTCACTCCCTCGGCTTGGACGGCATCGAAAATTTGATTTACGGAACGACCCCGTCCGCCACGCCCTTTACAAAATTGACGGTAGGGGCGCATTTAAAATTCTGGCCGTCATGGATGGACTTCTACCTGGGCGATAAAGAACGATATCAAAAGCAATTCCCGGATACCAATTCACTTATATCCTTCTACGGAGCGGATACGCCGGAGGGATGGATAGAAGAAATCAAGAAAAATATCCGTGCCGCTCTTGCGGAAGAACCGTCATATCTCGTATGGCATGTGGCGGACTGCCTCATAGAAGAAACATGGACAAGGAAATTCCACTACACATCACGGGAGGTGCTCGCCTGCAGTGCGGAAATTTATAAAGAAGCGGGCAAAGAAATCCCGGAAAATGTAGAAGTCCTTTTTGAAAATATTTTCTGGCCCGGACTTTGCACCCTCACACCGGAAGAAGTGGACTATTTCTTTTCCCGCCTGCCCGGAAAAAATGTAGGCATCCTTTTAGATACGGGACATTTCATGAATACCAATCCCGACTTGCAAACAGAAGCGGACGGAGCGGACTATATTGCGGGCATGATCCGCCGCTTGGGAGAAATGAAATCCCTCGTTCGGGGAATGCATCTGTCCTGCTCATTGTCAGGGGAATACCAAAAAACATATACGCCTGTTCCGCCGGCAAATATCACGGGAGAAGTGATTATGAAGCATATCACGTCCATCGACCGACACAGACCGTTCCAAACGGATGCCGCCGCCCGTATAGTGGAAACCGTAGAACCCGAATTCTTGACGCATGAATTGTTCGGACCGCAAGCGGAAATCCCTGTCGAAGAAGTGAAAATGCAAAAACAGGCGTCAGGAAAAAGAAATAAAAATAAATAACTTTATAAAAAGTGAATAAAAAATAAAAATAAGTGTGAGTAAAAATAGAAGATTTCGCAAAACAGTATGTACTGCCTGACTGTCACCCTTGAAAGAAGTGAAGAATCCGGGCAGAAGAGAAAAGCGTTTTGTGAATGGTAGTAAAACCTGTTTTGACAAAATAAAATCCGCGAACCTTCGGGAACGCGGTTTTTAGTTTACAAATACAGATTTATTTAAGATAGAGAAAAAGAATGAAAATCAGAGTTGGACAGGTACCGTTATATATTCCGGAATGGATTCTCCGTCAGGATTTTTCGCGGGAGTAAATGTCCAGTCACGAACGCAGCTTTCCGCATATTTGGCAAGTGTTTTAAAATCGGCGGCATTCAAAGTGTCGTTTTCTTCCGCTTTGGGCTTTCCGTCAAGGCTTCCATCCGCTGTCACATAGACAGATACGTAGATGACGGGGTGATGATTTCTTTCCATGGCGGTTTTTATTTCATGAGAAGGATCTTTCATAGGCTGCATTTCCGGTTTGGCGGAGTCGGTGACCATCATGGAAGTAAAACGAATGGGAATCTGGACTTGGCTGCTGATGACTTTTTCTCCCCGTTTTGAAGGAATAAATGTCCATGCCTGCACGGAATCCACAGCGTATGCGTCTAAAATGACGGAGCCGGAGCTTTGCGTTACGACCGGCGTGACAGGGATTCCGTCTTCATTAACGGTCAGAAGAATCAAAGTGGAAGAAGAGTTTGGAAGACCGGCCATGGCATCATGAACAGCCTGACTCATGACAGCCATCGGATGCGCTTTAATGGCGGGACGTGTCGTCTTCTCTTCTGACAAAGGCGTACCGTCTTTATCCAAATAATAACCGTCCTGCGGAACGGCGGCGTCCGTCAATCCGGAACCGAAAGCCAAAACGGCAGTAAGTGCGACTAATATTTTTTTCATAGAAACCTCGCTTTAATATTAATTTATAGATAAATAGAACAATTACATTTTAATGCATCTGAAAGAAAAAAGAAAATAGAAAAAACTTGATAAAAGAAATATCTGAAATTGTATGATTAATAACTCTAGAAAATAAAAGCAAAACAATATTGACACAAATTATTAGCAAATTATATAATTCTGTTGAGTAAAATTAAAATATAATAAAAGGTTTTTATGTAAAATAAGAACATGCTTTAAGTTCATCGGGAGGAATGTATGGAAAAAATAGTGATGCTGACGTGTCCGCATTCAGAAACCGTCTGCACGGGGGCAAGCTGTTTCAATGCATTTTACAAGCGTACCCATTCTTTCCGGCGGTATGGAAAAGAAGAATTGGAAATAGGAGCATTCATGAAATGCAGCGGCTGCGGACATTATCCCGGAGAAGATAAAGGACTGGATGAAAAAATAGAAAGAATTATCGATATGAAACCGAAGGCGGTACATTTGGGAATATGCTGCTGCAAAGACGGGGAAGATAAAAAAAATTGTGATGAAATCAAAGCCATTACCGACATATTTGAAAAAGAGGGAATCAAAATTATAAGAGGAACGCATTCGGAGTTTTGACACCATGATTTCTACTCTTATCACGGGCGAAACAGGGAAAGACCGGTGATAAGAGATGAAATAAAAAGTTTCAGTTATTCATAGTATTTCAGTTTTTAGAGAGGAGAATCACATGAAGAGAAAAGTATATGTAATGGCAGCAGCACTGGCATTGACAGGTTTTTTAGGGGGGGTGCCGGTAGAAGCCGTTTATGATTTGGATGAAATCCAGGTGTATGGAAATCGGAACAAAGATGTATTTGGAAATGAAATTACTGAACAATCTTATTACCGTACAGGCGGAGATGTACAGGTTATTGATGCAGAAACCATAGAAAAACGGCATTATGCTCAGGTTGGAGATGCCTTGAAACATTTACCCGGCGTACAGATACAGACACCGGGAGGTTATCGCGGGGGCGAATACGGATATACACAAACGCATTCTATTGTAACCATTAATGGAGATGCAAGGGTTATTATATTGATTGATGGACGTAGGATGGACAATACGGCGGGGAGTTCGATTTCAGATTATGCCTCCGGCTCCAAGGCCATGGTTGACATTAATCAGATTGTAGGTATTGATAACATTGAAAAAATTGAGGTCATAAAAGGACCGGGGGCATCAGTTTATGGGGCGGATGCTACCGGCGGAGTTATTAATATCATAACAAAAAAAGGGGCACTAAAGCCTGTCGGAACAATAGATTTTTCGATGGGATCATGGAAACGATATAATTATGGTATAAGTTATTCAGGGAGTAACGATACAGGAAAGTTAAGATATTTCATGTCTGCCAGAAGGGAACTGAGTGGAGATTCTCATTATCATGATGGAATTACCGATAAAAATTATAAATGGAATCAGACAGGATATAGAGATAATACTGTTAACGCACGTGTAGATTATCGTTTTGACAAGACACATGCTTTAGTTTTTTCTTATAAACATATGCAGGGAAATGACGATTATCCGCTAACGGCTCCTGACTATAGATATTTGAGTGATGAAGAGTGGACCCGAATAAAAAAAGATTATTTCCATAATGATAAATATGGCAATTTTGATAATCCGGGATATAGAAATTTATGGATAACATGGGTTGGGGCTTATAACATTTACAATAAAAACAACTATGACTTGACATATCATTTTAGTGAAGATCATGGTATGGATAGTTTTGTACGTTTCTATGACCAACACGAAACATATTTCGGATCTTTTGGTGCAGGAGATAGAGAAGATGCACCGACACCATTTACACCGGCTTGGGATGAGTGGGCACGAAAGAATCATAAAGGCAAGGATAAGAAATCTTATCTCACACAGTTAAAAAACCGAGGGCTGCAAATACAATACGGAAAAGCACTCGGAAAACATGATTTACTAACAACCTGGACATATGATAAATCTCGTTATTACGATACAAGTATAAAAAAGAAAACGACATCCAGTGTGGAACGTGAAAGTGTTCTCGGATACATACAGGACAAGATACATATTACAGATAGTTGGGAGTTGACACCGGCTCTTCGCTACTCATACTATAGCGATTTTGCAAAAGTTTCAAAAGAAGGAGTTCACGCCGAAGCAGGGAAATCGACTTCCGTTATCACTCCTTCTTTGGTGACACAATTTGCATTTAATAACGATACAAGCATGTATTTGGGGTGGACTAAAGTATATCGACCAATACGAGTCGGAGACTACCATTTAACAAATAAAGATTCTTTAAGCGGAAAATCTGTAGATGCCGGGCTTGAGGATGAAAAAGGGGATGTAGTAACTTTTGGCGTACGAAAGCGGTTTGGTAAAAAAACTTCTGCCTCTATTCATTATGACTGGACTGATATGAAAAATGCGATAGCCCGATATAGTGTATGGGATAAAAATATACGTGATTTTAAACTGAAGTATATTAATGCAAGAGAAAAAAAGACTTCAATTAACGTTACGGTAAAACATGATATAAACGATTTTTGGTCAATGAGTTTTAATTATTCACATGCAAAGGACAAGTGGAGTGCAAAAGGGGATATGATTTTTGATCCTGATATATCAGGGTTAAAAGGAAATGTAAATAGTGCTATTAATAAATTGAGACCACAAAATACATATACGGGTATATTAACTTATGATAATCATAAGTGGAATGCTTCGCTTTTATGTAACTATTATACAGGCTTGAATCGGATGGCTTATACCAGTAACAGGTTCTTGGTCTTTGATTTTTCAACGAATTACTACATTAATAAAGACGTGTCTATTTATGGAACGATTACAAACTTAACCAATGAAGCATGGGAAAATACTTATACCGCTTACTTGGGAATGGGTGCATGGCCCCAGCCCGGTCGGGCATTCATGGTAGGAGCTAAGTATAAGTTCTGATAAGCTTGTATATGAATGGCAGGGATAAAGGTGGTAAAAATTGTTACCACCTTTATTTTCTCTTAATGGAGCATAAAATGAAAAAATTTGTTGTATTATTTACAGTATTTCTATTTTTTCTATTCACAGGATACATATATAAAGAATATACAGGGGATTTTATCGTTCATAAAAAAGATGCAAGCGTGGCAAGTTCTCACTATCCCGTTACTGTTGAAACTTATAGTTCTTCAGGGAAAAAAATAAAGCAAGTTTTCACAAAAAAACCAAACCGGGTAGTTACTCATGAATTAAATACTTTTGAAACGCTGGTTGCATTGGGACAGGCTGATACTGTAGTTGCTACATCAGTTAATCAAAATGGAATGACATGGAAACGAATGATGGAAAAGTATCCGCAGGAGTTAAAAAAAGTACAAGTCATTGATAATTACGAGCCGAATGCAGAGGGAGTATTGGTTGCCAGTCCGGATCTTATCATCGGTTGGAAATCCACATTTACTTCTGTTTTGGAGAAATCAACAGAGTGGTGGAATGGTCGTGGTGTGCGTACATATATTGTTTCTACCAGCAATCATATGACTAATAAAGGTACAATTGCTGATGAATGCAAATATTTGCAAGATATGGGGAAAATATTTAATGTAGAAGAAAAAACAAATCAGATGGTATTGGATATTGAAGAAGAGATTGATAACACCCGCAGACAAATTAAAGACAGACCGCCACAGAAAACGGTTGTCATAGAAATGAGCGGAAAGGCGTTCATGAATTATGATAACGGATGGGTTGTAGGAGATATGGTGGAGCAATTAGGCGGCTATATGCCGGTAAAAAGTAAAAGAATCGGGTATGAAGATCTTATTGCTGAAGATCCGGATGTCATATTTGTTGTTTACTTTAATGAAGAGGGCAGACTGCAAATTATAGATTTATTTAAAGAAGCAAGGTTTAGCTCTCTCCGGGCGGTAAAAGAAGCGAGAGTTTATCCTATTCCCTTTGACCATATGTATACGCCTGCAACAAAAACGATAGAAGGGTTGCGGATGATTAAAAAAGGTCTGTATCCTGATGTGAACTGAAGCATAAGTGTAAAAAAGATCATGAAAAACTTCATGGTCTTTTTTGTTGGCAAAGATAAATAAATAATCATAAAAGATGTTTAAAGAGTTGGCAAAACTAAAGTAATAATGAAAATAATTGTCAAAATTAATTAACAAATGATATAATCGGGGAGAATTGTATTAAAATAAAAGTCTAACTATATTTAATAAATGTGATTAGATTTTTCATGCTTTGGAAAAAAGTAATAAAGAAAATCTAAAATTTATGTGGAAGATATATAGTATTTTGTTACTATGATTTCTACTTTTATCACGGCCGAAACACGGAAAGACCGGTGATAAGAGGTGAAATAAACAGTTTCAGTTATTCATATTATTTTATTTTCAGAGAGGAGAATCACATGAAGAGAAAAGTATATGTAATGGCAGCAGCACTGGCATTGACAGGTTTTTTAGGGGGGGGGTGCATCCTGCTGAGGCAGCATATGATGAAAATTTAAATATGTATACTTTAGATGCTGTTTATGTAGAAGCAGACCGGACAAAGAATAAGTTCGGGGATACGATTACCGAACAGTCTTACTATCGTACCGGTGGGGATACAAAGGTCATTACCCGCGAAGAAATAGACAAACGGCATTATGCAGATGTTACGGAAGCCATTAAGCGTATTCCCGGTATCACTTTTCAAAATCCCGGATACCGTGGGGGAGAGTATGGATATGAATTCTATAATAATGGAGTGTCGATTAATGGGGATTCCCGAGTAGTTATTTTGGTAGATGGACGACGTGTTGATAACAGTGCCAGCACCAGAATCAGTAAAAGCAGTAAGAGCGGAAGTAAGTCTACCGGTGTTAATTTAGATCAAGTCACCAATATTGAAAATATTGATAAAATTGAAGTTATAAAGGGGCCGGGTGCATCAGTTTACGGAGCAGATGCAACAGGCGGAGTAATTAATATTATCACAAGAAAAGGGGGAGAAAAGAACAAAGGAACTTTAGATTTATCCACAGGCTCTTGGGATAAGCATAATTACGCTTTTTCATATTCCGGATCAACAGGATCAGACAATTCATGGCGATACTTTATTTCGGCAAACCGGAATATGTCGGGAAATACAAAATTTAAAGATGGTACGATTGGAAAAGTGGCAACACTTCCCATTTCTGCATGGAAAGAAGACGGTGTCAATTTCCGCGTCGATAAAGATTTTGATGACCAGCATAGTTTAAAAATCTGGTATAACCATAAAAATGGGGTGGATGGGTATCCCGTAGCTACACCGCGACTTCAATTTTGGAATGAAAAAGATTGGTATCGAATTTTATTTGAAGTAGTTGTTGGCAGATATGATTCCAATAATAAACTGACTGAAAAGGGTCGTGCTTGGACAGATTCAAAACAACCGGGGTATCATAATATTTATTTAACAAGAGCAATCAATGATGTAAAAAGTGAATTTAATAATAATGACTTAGATATTTCATATACTTTCAAGAAAAAGAATGGAATGGACAGTTTTGTTCGTTTGTATAATCAGCAACATACTTACCGTACGAGAAGTAAATTTGCTTTTAATAACTTTAATGGCAAGTACTTCAATGGAGTCGGTGCAGGATATGATATTTATAATCAAGAATATCCGAATGGAGCAACAGACGAGCAATTATATGCATGGATGAAAAAACATTTGGCACCTTGGCCTGGAAGTAGCGATAAAGCTGCCATTGAGGCTTGGAGAAAAGGTGTAGGAGGAAATGCTCCGGTCACTGATTGGCATCAGGAAAAAAACAGAGGAATAGAGCTTCAATATGCTGATTCAATAGGTAATCATGATGTCATAGCAGGCGTAAATTTTGACAAGTCGAAACAGTATACCCGAAGGACGAACAGAAAAACGGATAAACTGGAAACTACGATACTGAAAAGAGATTCTGTACGTGCCTTTGTTCAGGATAAAATTCACATTACAGATAAATGGGATTTAACACCTTCTGTCAGATATTCACACTATAGCTCCTATGAAGACAGCGACGTAAATAATAAAAGTAACGGTAAAGGAAGTACAAATACTTTTACTTATTCTTTAAATACGCAGTATCTGCTTAATGATAGTACAAGCATGTATTTTGGGTGGTCGAAAATCTTCAGACCTCTTCGTGTAGGAGATTATTCCACTAGTACGGGAATCTACAAAACACCGTTATGCGATGAAAAAGGTAATGTTTGGACTGTTGGTATAAGGAAGGAATTATCAGATAAAAGCGCAATTGCGGTACATTATGATTTGACAAAAATGAGCAGTGCTGTAGCAACCTTACCGATTTGGGATGATGCATCATCTGATTTTGTTAGAACGGCATTAAATGCAAAAGAAGATAAAAAATCATTTAACGTTACGTTTGACCATCAATTTAATAAACATGTGATGATGAGTGCATCTTATTCCCACATGGAAGATAAATGGAAAGCAAAAGATGGCTGGATATTAGATCCTAATTGGGGATATAGCAATACCAGTGATATCAATACGGCAATTAACAGTCTCAGACCGCAAAATCACTATGCACTGAACCTTTCTTATGAAAACGGAAAGATTTATACAGGGCTATTGACGAACTGGTACACAGGGAATAACACCGAAGCATTTTCTGCAAGACGTTTTCTTGTAATGGATTGGAATGTGAATTATCAACTCAGAGAAGATTTAAATATCTATTTACTGGTTAGCAATTTGACAAATCAAGCCTATGAAACGTCCTATAACTCAAGAAACGGAATTGCTGCCGCAGCAATGCCTGCAAGAAGTTTCTTAGTTGGTGCAAAATATACGTTCTAATTTGAAATAAAGTATAAAAGAATGCAAACAGGCTTGTTTTTGAGTTTGTTTGCATTCTTTATATACTTAATAGTACTGGGTTAAGGAAATGAAGAAATTAATAATAGGATTATTTTTTGTTACTCTGATAATGGGACTTATGCTGATTTGGCAAGATAAAGCCTATATATATGGAATAGAAATAAAAAAAGGTTTATACAATAGTCATTATCCTGTTACTATTTCCACATTTGATTCGTCCGGAAATCCTACAGAAGTGATTTTTGAAGAATCCCCCAAACGTGTTGTTGCTGATAGAACAAATAATGTAGAGTCGTTATTAGCACTGGGGTTAGAAGATAAAATGATTTATGCTTCAATGCGCCAAGGCAATATTTCTTATGATGATATGGTCAGAAAATATGGAGAAAAATTAACAAGTCTAAATGGTATAAATGATATAGAAACAAGCTTAGAATATATTGTGGCGTTACAACCGGACTGCATATTGGGCTGGAAATCCACATTTTCTCCTAAAAGATGGGGGACAACAGAGTGGTGGAATGGTGGAAGCAAAGGGGCGTAAAAACATATATAACCGGAAATTCAAATCACATATTAGAGGAAGGGCAGATAGAAGATGAATGTAAATATTTATCGGATATAGGTAAAATATTCAATGTGGAATATAAAACAGATAAAATGATTGAGGAAATCGAACAAGAATTATCAAGGGTACAAGAAAAAACAAAAGATAAAACAGTACAAAAAACTATGGTTATTGAGTTGAGCGGACGGAATATCATTAATTATGACCAAGGCTGGCTCGTAGGGGATATGATAAAAAAGTTAGGTGCTGAAATTCCTGTAAAGTCAAGAACTATAGGTATAGAGGATATGATTCATTATAATCCTGATGTAGTTTTTATCATTTATTTACAAGATAACCAAAAATCAATAATAGAAGAGTTTAGTAATAAAACGGAACTGCAAAACGTAAAAGCGTTTAGAAATAGACGTATTTATTTACTTCCGCTTGACTATGTGTATGCTTCTGGTGTAAAAACGATAGAAGGGTTGCGGATGATAAAAAAGGGTCTGCATCCTGATATGAACTGAGGAGTTACTTATGAAAAAATGGATTCGTCATTTAGAATTTACGGCAGTGCTTATTTTACTTGCCCTGATTTTAGTCATCTCTCTCTTTTGGGGGCTCGGAATCGGTACGGTGAAAATACCGTTGGACCAAATTTATCAGACAGTGGCGGAACAACTGACGGGGGACCTTCCTATCGAAACTGTCGGACGGGGACCTGTTCATGATATCGTCTGGCTTCTCCGTTTTCCCCGTCTGATTCTGGCCGCTCTTGTCGGTTCGGGACTTGCGGTATGCGGCGTTATCATGCAGGCTATCGTAAAAAACCCGTTGGCAGACCCGTACATACTCGGGATTTCCTCCGGCGCTTCTTTGGGTGCCACATCGGCCATTCTTTTGGGTGTCGGCGTTTCTCTGGGCTCTAATTTTGTAGGAATCAGTGCATTTATCGGGGCATTTGCCTTATCTCTTGCCGTCCTTTTCATTTCCAATCTGGGAGGCCGCTCCAATTCCATTAAATTGCTTTTGGCAGGCATGGCGTTATCGGCGGTGTGCAGTGCATTTTCCAGCTTTATTGTCTATTTTGCCAATAATAAAGAAGGAATGCAGAGTGTAGCATACTGGATGATGGGAAGCCTTGCCGGGGCAAAATGGAATGAAATCATGGTGATAGCACCGGTAGTTATTATTTCCATTTTATTCTTTTGGACGCAGAGCCGTGTCCTGAATCTTATGCTTCTGGGAGATGAAACGGCGATAACGATGGGAACGGATCTCCATGTATACCGCCAATGGTATCTTTTAATCAGCTCCCTCATTGTCGGATTTGCCGTGTATGCCTCAGGTATGATTGGCTTTGTGGGTCTTATTATTCCTCACGTGATGCGCATGTTTATCGGGCCGGATCATAAACGGCTTATTCCTACCAGTGCCCTTGTGGGAGCCATATTTCTTGTCGTCTGCGACGGATTTTGCCGGATCATTATTCCTCACACGGAATTGCCGATTGGTATCCTGATTTCTATGATTGGTGCGCCCTGCTTTATTTATCTCATGATTAAGCGGACTTACGGATTTGGAGGGAATGACTGATGGAAATATTAGCGGAAGCGGTAAAATTCTTCGTCGGTAAGAAACAGATTCTAAAAGGAGTGGATCTCCATTTATATCCGAAAGAATTTTTAGGAATCATCGGGCCGAACGGGAGCGGTAAGAGTACATTTTTAAAATGTGTGTACCGTGTACAGAAACCGACGGAAGGAAAGTTAGTGTTTGACGGAAAGCTTTTGGATGAAATGTCCTACCGCGAATCAGCCCTTAAGTTAGCCGTCGTGGCACAGCATAATTTTTATAATTTTGATTTTACCGTTCTCGATGTAGTGCTCATGGGACGTTCTCCCCATAAAAAGATGATGGAGCGGGATAACCTGAAGGATTACACCCTGGCAAGAGATGCCATAAAGCTGGTGGGGCTGGAAGGATTTGAAGAAAGAAATTTTTCCACCTTATCTGGTGGCGAGCAGCAACGTGTCATTCTCGCCAGAGCTTTGACGCAGGAAACGGAGTGCCTTGTCTTGGACGAGCCGACAAATCATCTGGATATAAGGTACCAGCTGGAAATTATGGATATCGTAAAAAGTTTGGATTTGACCGTGGCGGCGGCTATTCATGATTTAAATATTGCAGCCATGTACTGTGACCGTCTGATAGCTATCCGTGACGGACAAGTGGCAGGTGTGGGCACTCCGGCCGAACTTTTGACAGAAGAGTTCATTCATGATTTATACCAGGTGGACAGTAAAGTAGAAATCGATGAAACGGGAAGGATGCACATCATATATCTGCCGAAGCACTGGAAAAAAGAGGGTGCGCTGCAAGGCTGATTTTTTGAAATTGTGAGAATTAAATAAAAAGAACCGGAAGACGTATGTCATAAACCGGTTCTTTTTTATATGTTACATACATTTGAATTGTGTACGCAAGCTTGCCCCTTTTCCGAGGAAAGAAATTATAGTTTTTATATAAATAAAGAGATGTTCTTACCGATATATTTTAAAAGAAAGAATAGGAACTGTAAGCAGTCCCCGGACGCGGGGAAGGTGTCAGCGGAGCTGACGGAAGGGGCGAGTGTAAGTAGAAACGAAAAAAACGATTTTTACAGAATGGTATTAAATACTTGCCTGTCATTCTTGAACGAAGGCAAAAAGCGGTCGGGAATAGAGAAACAAAAAAGTACGGGGTAGAGTGAAGAATCTAGGCAAAGAATGTGGATGTTAAATGCATTTTTCGATAACCTATGCCGGATTCTTCGCTATTCACAACAATCTGTTTTTTATATTTTATTTCTTTATGTATGCTTGCCGTCGCTCAAGAATGACGGCGGGGGTACTTTTGGTTTTTCTATGATATTCTGACCGTGTACGCACCCATGCCCCTTTTGCCTCGCTTTGCTCGGCATTTCCCCCGAGGACGGGGGCAGCTGATATTAAGGAAGAAAGAAATTATAGTTTTTATTATTTAAATACGCTTTTTGCGATTATCCTATGCCGGATTCTTCGCTAAGAGTCATATTATATTCTTTTTCTTATTACCATTTCGGTTTTGCCTACCGCTCAAGAATGACGGCAGGAATGAATTGTGTTTCGGTATGGTATCAAATAACTTCTTATATAAAAGAAAGAAAGAATAGAGAATGTAAGCCATCCCCGCTTGACAGAAAATAAAAGAAAGAATGCAGGTCTTTAAGCTGTCCCCGCTTGTCGGGGAAAGTGTCAACCGACAGGTTGCCGAAAGGGGCAAGAGTGAGCAGAAAGGTAAGAATAGAAATAAATATGAGGAAAATCGAAAGAACGATTCTAACCTGTGTACACATCCTTGCCCCTATCGTCTCGCAAGCTCGGCACTTCCCTCCGCGTTCGGGGGAAACGTACATTAAGGAAGAAAGAAATCATAATTTTATCATTTTATATTCTATTTACCGCCCCGGAATGACGACATAGGTTGCGAACCGCTTTCTTATAAGCCAAAAGAAACCGCCGTTAGCGGCGCATTTTGTGGACTGAATTTTCAAGAGGATTCTTTGAGGGTTTTCCAGTCATCAAGTTGTTTTTTGATTTCTTGTACATTTCTTTTTATATTTTGCATCGTGTTTTTGACGCCTGTTACTTGCGGCAGAATGTTTGCGGCACTGTGGGATTCTCCGGTGAAGTTGATGGGGTCTAAATATACTTTACCTTTCCGGATATGAAAGGCATCGGTGGTGAATGTGCCTGCTTTTGTTTCGATGGACACGTTGTAGAAGTCGAGCGCTTTGTCTTTGTTATGGAATGCGCCGCTGATTTTTTGGAAAGGAATTAATTTATAGTGACCGCTTCCGGAAGAAAAGGTGCCGAATGAAACGACTTTCTTAGCGTTGCCGTTGCAATGGATTTCTCCGTCAAGGTCGATGTAGCATGACAGCTCTACCATTTTGGCAGGATAGCGGGCGTCAAGATCAAAGCCTTTGACGTAAATGTCGTAAGCTCTTGTGTCAAGGTGATAATTTCCGTGGGCTTCAAGTCGCCCTCCGTAGACACGACCGGTGACGCCGGTGAAATCGAAACGGCCTCCCCGGTAACGGATATTTCCTTCCACTTGGAAGAAATCAAGGGTGGGAATGGAAAGTGTTTTCATGGAGAGATGTCCTATGGCAAGGGGGCGTTTGAGCGGGCCTGTAGCGGTGGCAGTGAGATTCATTTTGTCATGGATATTGTCGCCGAAGCCGAGGGAGGACGGATCAATGCCTGAAAAGACGGCAGTCATATTCACATCATGGGAGGAGTGGGTCATGTCGATGTCCCCGTAAAGAGAAATATTGTCTCCTACCGCCGTGCCGCCGAAAGAGCCGGAACGGAAATCAATGAAAAGCGATTTTTCCGTATCAACGGAAGCGTGGAGGTTTACATGGGAAAGAATGAAATGCCGGTCCTCATAAAAGGCTTCGAGTCTGCAATTCTCGAGATGTAAATTCAGTTTTATTTTATTTCCGTTTCGTGTGAAATTTCTAATATGGTCATCAAGGGTCCGCTTTTCTTTGCGGGGGTGATCCGTTTCCGGCGGCCCGGCAATGAGATCGACATTCATGTTTTTATCGAAATGCATGGCAAAAGAAGCGTCTTTAAGTTCGATATCGGATATGGCGGTGGCCCGCAATTTACCGCGCAGGATATCCCAGGGACGGACTTTCATGCGGACTTCGGGAACAAATAAGATGGGACGGTTCGCTTCATCATTCCACTGTAAGTTTTTGAAAAGTACGTAACCTGCAATATCGGCGGAAATTTGTTCCGCAGTGATCGTTCCTTTCAGCATGTCCTGTTTTTCCACGGCATAATTAAAAATCTGCGCCGCCGCAAAAGCAACGATTTGCGCCACCACAAGAAGCCCCACGGCGGCCGTGAGGAAAAATAAAACGATTTGCCGGATTTTTTTCTTATGGCGGGCATAAAAGTTCATAGACTACCTTTCCTTTGATCTCTTTTATTGTAATGCAAACATATTCTGAAAGATAGGACGGGCAGAAAATGTAGAAAAGAAAGTAGATGTCCTGTCCGTCTGGAGTATTCGGGGTATATTCTGCTATAATACAGAAAAGGGAGGGAATCATTATGGACAAGGTACATATTCATTTAGATGCAAATTCCTATGATGTCATCATTGCCCCCGGGCTCATCGGCTGTGCGGGAAAAGAAATCAAAAAGCTCACCGGTGCGGGGAAAGCGGTCATTTTAACGGAGTCGGGACTGGACGAGCTTTATGGACAGAATTTGAAAGCCCAGCTGGAAGCGGAGGGGCTTGACGTTCTTATGATGGTGCTCTCTCCCTACGAGAAAACAAGAAATTTATCGGTGGTGAAAAGAGTATATGAATGCCTTGCGGATTTTGGGGTGGAAAGAACGGACCTGCTGATTGCCCTGGGCGGACGTGTTGTTGGTGACGTCACAGGATTTGTCGCCGCTACATTCCACCGGGGAATGAATTATGTCCAAGTGCCGACGTCACTTCTGGCACAAATCGGAAGTGCGGTGGGCGGAAAAGTTTCGATTGATTTAGGGAAAAAGAAAAATCTCATCGGCGCGTTTTATTACCCCCAAGCCGTCTATGTGGATCCGGATTTGGTAAAAACACTGCCACTGCGCTACATTCATAATGGACTGGGAGAAGCGGTGAAAGTAGGATGCGTAGCTGATAAAGAGCTGTTTGAGATTTTTGAAAACGCTCATTCCGAAGAAGAGCTGACTCCGAAGCTGCCTGAAATTATACGGCGCTGTATTGAAATCAAAGCACGTCTGATAGAAGATGACCCGTTTGACAGAAAAGAAAGGCGGGTGCTTGACTTCGGTCATGCCATCGGACGGGCGGCGGAAAGTTACTACCGCTTTGACGATGAGACGCTCACCCACGGAGAAGCGACGGCGGCGGGCATGTATATGATGACCGTTGCTTCGGAAATGCTGGGGCTTACGGAAAAAGGAACGGCAGAGCGCATCGAAAAAGTGCTGAAATTCCTCGGTCTTCCCACATCACTCGATATTTCCCCAAAAGATTTGGGCATACTTATGGATGCCAACGGTCGTTTCGGGAAAGACACCGGAGAAATTCCCCTGCTTATGGAAATCGGGAAAGCCTATCTCTACAAAGGGGATATAGAAAAAATAAAAAAATATCTGGGACTGGACTGAAATACAGTTTTACAAAAGAAGAAAAAAGGGCAGGCGTAAACCTGCTCTTTTTGTGTATCCTTTGCCGGATTTTTCTCTAAGATTCACATCCCATGTAGTTGTATTATTCTTAAACGATCATAAAAGAGTGATTTTTGCCGGAATGATTCATTTCTCATGGAAAAAATGAAATGCTTCCGCGGGAAGAGAGTATTTTCTTTATATTTCTTTATAAAAACTATCTATAGGATACGGCGGAGTCAAAAGTTATGACAGACTTTCATAACTTCTTATATTTATTTTATTTTTTTGTCGCTTTTTGCAGATACATTCTTTTTGGGAATTTAAATTATAAAAAATATAATGGTATGTAAAGAAAAGCATAAGTCCTATATATATCGGTTATTTTATGCCATCTGATTGTTCATGATATTATTTTTAGGAAAGTAAGAGGCGTAAACAACAATAACAACAAATGCCGCAAAAATGAGAACTATACCCATGAATTTCAGGTATGGAGGAAACATATGGCTTTATTATCGTTAGCTTCTTTGGCAGGTGCTATTTTTCTCGGCTTTTTCCGTAAGATGAATACGGGTCTTGTTTGTATCGGTTTTGCCCTTTTGCTCGGTAAAATGGCGGGCATGGCGGATCGTGACATCATCGGCGGATTCAATTACTCTTTATTTCTTATGCTTCTCGGCGTGACGTATCTGTTCGGTCTGGCGGAAATTAACGGAACGCTCAAACTCTTAACACGAAAAATTACCGTGCTGGCGGGAAAGCATACCTATATGATTCCTATCGTGATGTATATTTTTGCCACCGTTTTGTCCGCATTGGGGCCGGGAACGATTCCGACAACGGCGATCATGATGGTGTTCGGCATGACGCTTGCTGTAGAAATGGGAATCAATCCGGCGATGCTGGCGGCCATTATTTTCCTCGGCGCGGCAGGAGGCGGCATGTCACCTTTGGCGGCCACGGGCATTATCGGACTGGATCTTTGCGAAGGTTTTGGACTGACCGGAATTGAATTGCCCCTTCTTGTGAACGGTATTTTGTCCTCCACCGTCTATGCGGCGCTCGTTTATGTAGCGTTCGGTGGTTATAAATTGAAATCCGACGTGGTTTTGAAATTTTCAGACATTCCTGCTTTTAATAAAGAGCAAATCATTACACTTATCGGTATTGCAAGCATGGTGGGACTTGTCATGCTTTTCAAAGTGAATGTGGGACTTGCCAGCTTCACGGTAGCGATGATTCTTTCTTTCCTGCGCGTTTCCGACGAAGAGCAGGCATTGAAAAAAATTCCTTGGGGTACATTGCTTCTGATTTGCGGCGTCGGTGTACTTATGAATGTGATTATCGCTCTCGGCGGAATTGACTTGCTGTCCGCATCGCTTGCTTCGGTGATGAGTGCCAACACGGCGACAACGATTCTCGGCGTGACGGCGGGCGTCATGTCCTGGTTTTCTTCCACCTCCGGTGTCGTCATGCCTACACTCATACCGACCATTCCCCATATCATCCAGCAAATGAGTATTTCCGTAAATCCCGTCGAATGGGTGACGGCAATTTCCATGGTGTCGAATACGGCGGGGATCAGTCCGCTTTCCACGGGAGGAGCGCTGGCTCTTGCCGCTTACTCCGCAGAAGCGGGGGCCGCTGCAGGAGAACTGGACAGGCTCTTTATCAAAATGTTCAGTATTTCCGCCGCAGGAGTCGTTACGCTTTCCATACTGGCCTACTTCGGATTTTACCGCTGGCTTCTCTGACGAAATGAAACGGCCGCTCTGCATAAGGGCGGCTATTTTTATTGTAAAAAGAAATCAAAAACAGTGCTTCCGGTATTTGCGAATAGAAATAAAAGAAAGAACGGTATACAATAGAAACAGGTTGATAACAGGTAAGTGAAAAGGAAAGGAGCAGAAATGAAAAGCAACAGTAAAGCAATCGTGGCGGTGCTCTTTTTGTGTGCAGTGCTTCCCATAGGAATAGGAGCAGACGCACGCAGAGAAGAACCGAAAACCGTTCCGGCAGAGCTGAAAGGAACGGAACCCCACAATCCGAAAGTGGCGCATTACTATCTTGACGAACTGGTGAAGGAAGGAAAAATGACGAAAGCGGAAGCGGAAAAAACGGAAGTTTACATGATTTTCCGCCATGCAAGACGCATGCAGGATCTGAAAGAGGTGCAAGGCTATACGAAAGAAGCCCGCCGTGCCTATATGAAGAAGAAAAGAGAACTCCGGGGAAATCCGCTGGAAGAATACGCCGGCTACTGCGGTTTCACCATGGAAAGAGCCAAAGAACTGATAGACCTCATGCATGATTCCGATAAGGGAACAAAACAGTACGAGGCTTATAAAAACAAGAAATAAAAGAGGAATAGAGAAAAATCTTTTGTTTCCAAGAAAAAAGCACTATCCTTGAAAGTAGGGTAGTGCTTTTTCTTGGGTGTATTTAATGGGTAAAGCAGGAAAATTTCTTATTTGGCAGGAGCGGAAAGGCGTCCACTGTCCACTTCTTCTTTCAGGTAGAGGAATACGGTTTCCAAAGGAATGCCGGAAGGAATGTCCGACCATTTGGCACTGCCGGCGGAGTGGAGTTTGATTTTTCCGTCCGGTGTATATTCCGTGGCGGATAGGGTCATGATTTTTTTGTAAGCCATATTCATTTTTACCCGATAGACGATATTGACAGGACCATTTTCAGTGTGCGGGTAGTGGGCATGAAGCCAGAAGACGGCATAACCGTCTTTATAAGTGGTCCGCTTTCTGTCGATGGAGTAAACGGATTGGGTGGCGGGATCTTTGTATATAAGAAGCCAGCTGCTGTTTTGCGGATCGGGCATCATCGTTTCAATATAATGATGATAAATACTTTTTCCCACGGTACCGGGAACGATGGGATTCCACTTGGGCGGAGGATTTCCTTTTTTCTGTGCAGAAATCACTTGTCCGTCTTTGGTGCGGGTCAGGAAGGAAATGGAACGCCACTGTTTTTTAACGGGGTCAAATTCAAGGGTGGAGAATGTAGATTTCTCTTCGTCAGTCATGCAAATGTCGATAGAAGACAGATTTCCTTGCGTCCGGTAAGAGTCGGTGTCAATGAAAATGTGATCCGATCCGGAGTAGGCAATCCAGTTTTCCGCCGATACAGAAGCACCGGAAAGAAGCAAAAAAGCGGATAAAAGCAAACAGTATTTTTTAGGCATGGTCTTTGTCCTTTCGTACACGGAGATTTCTTTTTTGGTATACAATAGAAAAAGAAACTGTATGGTCAGTGAAATCACCGGGAGCTGTTTTATAAAATATTTTTCTTTAATTATACAAGACGGTCCGGGTTATTCAAAATGGAAAACTCTCTGCAAAGCGGGAAAGGAAACGGGATGGAAATCGTTTATGTGCGTCATGCGGGTCCGACGGCATGGTCGGTCTATGAAAGTTATCTGCTCGGAATTTTGCCTGAAAAAGGAACAATCATTGAGCATGGGAAGGCGTTTTACGTAGAAGAAAGCTGCTTTGAAATAGCGGGTCATAAAGTGGCGGATACGCCCGTTCCTGTGGTAACGACTCTGGATAGGGAAGAAAAGACGAAACTTTCGGTGCAGGCCTTTGTGAGCGGCTGCCGTCTTCCTGTGGGGGCGGCTGCCGCGCTTTCACCCAAGGGAATTTTTATTTTCGGCGAGAACGAGTGGACGCCGCAGGAATCGTTCGAGAAATTGCTATGGCCGGAAGATATAACAAGGTGGGTCATGACGGCGGAAGAGGCGGAAGAAACGTACGGGCTCTCTGATAAAAAAGCAAGAAAAGACTGCCAAAACGGTTTATTTTCTCCGAGGGAAGCAAGGAAATCGGGAAATGCATGGCTTATCAGCCGAGAGGCGGCAGACAGAGTCTACGGAGAAGGGAAAGAAATGCCCGCGCCTGTGAATCCTTTTCTTTTTGTGTTTTCCACTGCGGAAGCGGGCGTGTTGTGGAATCGTGACGGAGGTGATGTTCGTGCGGCGGCGGCGGGAGCGGGGCACAGAGCCGCCCGTCTTTCAGACGGAGACCGCCGGCATGCGGGACGGATATGGCTTGTTACACGAATGGCCATGAACCGCCTTTACGGACCTGCTGTTCCCGAGAAAATGAAAGCGCTGTCGGAAACGCTTCGTCCCGTGAAAATAAAATGCCCGGAGAGGAATGATTGCCGTGATTTTATATAGATGAATTTAGATATAGAATGTGATAAAATATAAGTAGTAAAAATAAAATAAGCAACTTACAGAAAGGATACAACCATGAAAAAACATATCGTATTTCATTTGGATAACGAAAGTAAAAAGAACATGAACGGTGCTTTTTTGACCTACGAAATGAAAAATGACGGCGAGCTTATTTTTTCTGCCGATACGGAAAGTCTGAAACAACTCGGAGAAAAACTGCTCCACATGGCGGAAGAAGGCGCTAAAGAAATGACGATGACCGTTGACGCCGATACGACGAAAGAAAAAGCGTACAAAGAAAGCAAAGAAAAAGAAGGCAGACTGTTCCTAGAAAAAATCAAAGACATTGTCCCCGGTACATCAGACATCATGGTGCTTTCCGCAGACGGAAAAATGTACAGCCTCATTGTCACCAGACGCCCCAACGATGACGGATACCAGGTAGCTTTAGAAATCGGGCATAAGAAATATTTCCTCGGCAAACCGGAAGGGAAATACATGTACAACGAAAGACCGCTGAGTCCTATGAAAGCACGCATGACCTATGAAGACGTAGAAGCGGCCGTCAATTATTTCGTGGAAAACAGAGGAAATACCGTTCCCCGGGGAGAATAACACCAGGAATCCTTAAAAACAGAAAAGAAAAAGAAAAACTGTCTATCAAAAAGGCGGTTTTTATATGAGTAAAAACAAAAAATAAAGAAATGACTCACACAGAAAATCTGTCTTGACCGTAACAAAAACAAAAACCTCCATTTCACAAGCCGTCCCCGTTGTTTAAACACGAAAGGAAGAATACGAAACGTAAGCCGTCCCCGCTTGTCGGGAAGCAAGCGAACCACTTTTCGGGGAGCAAAGAAAGAATAGGGAACGCATGCGGTCCCCATTTGTCGGGGAAAGTGTCAGCGGAGCTGACGAAAGGGGTAAGTGTGAGTAAGAAACGAAAATACCGATAAAATCTGAAAAAACCGGGTTGACAGAAGAGAAATAAAATGGTAGGATAATATCCGCCGTCGGTCAGGCGGTAAACGGCACGAAAAAAGCGAAGAAAAAAGAGAGAAATTTGCTTGACAAAAGAAAAGTGCCGTGATAAAGTAATTAAGTCGCTTAGAGCGATGGTT
>URIB01000006.1 GCA_900547785.1 uncultured Dialister sp. | reverse complement strand
TTTTAGAATGCTCTTATTGTCTTATGAAGGTGTCGGGATTATAAATTTATTCCCGGTTTTTTATTGTTTAAAAATATAAATGAAATAATTATTTTTCTAATTATTTCATTATTACCCGAATGTTACTTGAAATTCTAATCAATAAAGATATTTTTTATAGTACACTATAATAAAATCTTAAATGTTGACGTTATTTTTTGAGGGATATATGATAATGGAAAATTAGGTCATAAAAACATTTAATATGTGATAATCTTTTATAACCTATGTTTCTAAAAGCTTCTAAAAATGGTTTATTTTGGGAATTTAATTCCATTATTTATCTGAGGAAAGAGGAGGATATATATGAACCAATGGGACTTACGTGGAGAGGATTATATTTCGCGAATCCAGCAAGGTAGAAGATTTGCTGACGGAAAAATTATACAAGCAAAAGATATAGTACCCTTACTAGAATCGGTTATAAAATCTGGCGATAAAGTTTGCATTGAAGGTGACAATCAGAAACAGGCAGATTTTTTGGCAAAAGCGTTATGTAATATTGATGCCCAGAAGGTGAATCATTTGCATATGATTCAATCAACAATTGCCTTGCCGGAGCATTTAGATGTTTTTGAAAAAGGAATTGCATCTAAAATAGATTTTGCTTATTCTGGACCACAATCAAAAAGACTGGCAAAAATGATTCAGGATGGAACTGTCAAAGTTGGTGCTATACACACATATATGGAATTATATGGACGTTATTATGTGGATTTGACACCTAGAGTGGCATTGGTAGTGGGCTTACAAGCTGATAAAAATGGTAATTTATTTACTGGTGGATCAACAGAGGATACGCCTGCTATCATAGAGGCGGTTAAGGCACGTAAAGGTATAGTTATTGCACAAGTAAATAAGATAGTTGATAAGTTGCCGCGTATAGATTTTTCAGGAGATTGGGTTGATTTTATTGTAGAATCGCCGTCACCATTTACGTTAGAGCCTTTATTTACTCGTGATCCTGCAAAGATTTCAAACAAGCGTATATTAAAGGCGATGATGGCGTTACAGTTGTATAAAGAGTACAATATAAAAACTTTAAATCATGGAATTGGCTATGATACAGCAGCCATAGAATTATTACTACCTACATATGGCGAGGAATTAGGACTTAAAGGAAAAATTTGTCAGAATTTTGTGCTCAATCCTCATCCTACTATGATACCCGCCATCGAAGCTGGGTGGGTTAAATCAATTCATTCGCCAGGTAGTGAGGTTGGAATGGAAGAGTACGTCAAGTCCCGCTCAGATGTATTTTTTGTAGACCCATCAGGAGAAATGAGAAGTAGTCGTGTATTTACTCAAATTGCCGGGCAATATGCTATTGATTTATTTATCGGTAGTACTTTGCAAATTGATAAATATGGCAATAGCAGTACTGCCACCAAGACTTCAGTAGCGGGGTTTGGTGGTGCACCAAATATCGGTAGTGATGCACATGGACGCAGACATGCTAGTTATGCATGGACTCAATGTGGAGATGAAAATACAGGAAAAAATAAACTTATTGGACCAGTACCCAGAGGACAGAAATTGGTGGTTCAAGTGATAGATACGGTTAGCTCTAAAGGGTTCCCAGGATTTGCAGAAGAGTTGGATGCAATGGAACTTGCAAAAAAAGCAAATCTGGAGGTACCGCCTATTATGATTTATGGAGATGACCTGACACATATCATTACAGAGAAAGGTGTTGCTTATCTAAATAAGTGTTCTAGTTTAGAAGAACGAATGGCAGCAATTCGTTCAATAGCTGGAGATTCACCAGTTGGACAGATGGAGAAAAAAGAAGAAACTATGCAGCTGCGAGCTAGAGGAATTGTCCGTACCCCTGAAGATATGGGGTGTGATGTAAACAGGGCTACTTCAGATTTATTGGCGGCGCACTCTATTAAGGAATTAATGGAGATATCGGGCGGATTGTATCAGCCGCCTCAAAAATTTCTTTAAGTAACATATATTTCAGATAGGAGTAAATATTATGGGGCTATTGTCATTACTGATTTTAGCGTTAGTTATTTTTATAGCATATAAAAAAGGGATTAATACAGGGTTGTTAGGTGTAATGGCAGCATTTCTTTTTGGATTTGTGCTGACCACGCCAACAAGCGGGGGTGAGTGGGTTCCAGTTTCTTCGGCAGCAGGAAAGGCTTCTGTTCTGCTAAAAGGCTGGAATTCAGGAATGTTTCTAACTCTGTTAGGTGTCACATTTTTATTTGGCATTGCACGGGCAAATAATACTTTGCTAATATTGACACAGTATTTGGTACGATTGGTGGGTGGACACAAGTGGTTACTGCCAATAGCGATATTTGTGGTTTCTTTTATAATATCTGTCATTGGGCCGGGGCCTATTAATGGTATGGCAATCATTGCACCTATTGCCGGGCAAATTGCTTATACAGAGAAGGTAAAGCCTTTATTGATGATGATAGCAACGGCTTGTGGAAATTTATCGGGCGGGCTTACGCCTTTATCACCTTCAGGAGTAGTTGCACTATCTTATGCAGAAAGAGGCAGTATTAATCTTGGATATAATCTTCTTTTGAATATTGGTATTGCATTTACTGCCATGTTTATTATTGCTTATATTGTTCTAGGTGGTTGGAAGGATTATGGGAAGGGCGATGATAATGATAGCAATAAGTCTATGCATATGAAAAAAGAAAATTATATAACCTTAGGCATTATTGGGGTAGTTATTTTCGTGGTTATCCTTTTTAATTTAAATATAGGATTTACAGCTTTGAGCGGAGCAGTAATTCTTCTGTTACTTGGTGTTACTACGGAAAAAGAAGCACTTGCTACTGTTCCTTGGGGAACAATTATAATGGTTTGCGGTATGGGTATAATGGTTTCTACAGTCAGTCATGCAGGGGGAATTACATATTTAACGAATGCACTAACTCCCTTTATTAATTCTGATACAGCTACACCTATTATGGTGGCCAGTGCAGCCATGATGTCATCTGTAGCATCAGCCATGGGAGTGGTTATGCCTACACTAATTCCTGTAGCAATCGGATTGGGAAATAACTTAGGTATCGAACCATCTTCTTTGATTTATGGGGTGGTTTTAGGAGCACATTTATCAACAGTATCACCATTTAGTACTTTGGGTGCACTATCTTTAAGTTCAGTAGATGAGTCTGTAGATAAGCATAAGATGTTTGTGCAACTCATTGAATGGGCTATATTGTTTTCAGTGATTGGTATGGTATTGTCATATTTCAAAATATTATTGTACTATTAATCATAAAAAATGGATTGGTGGGAATTTTTTTAACTAGATAACCGAAGTTAAAAAGCACTTACAGAGATGTAGGTGCTTTTTTCTTGTGTAATGATGATGTTTTATGTATACAGTAGTTTTATGAAAGACGCGTTAAAATGATTTTTTCGTCTTATGAAAAGTGGGGATTATAAATCAATCCCGGCTTTTTTCAATTGTTTAAAAATGTAGTTGATTGTGTGATAAAGTCGTTCTCCGTCTTCCAAGCTGATGTGTTTTTCCCGATACAGGGAGAGGTCTTTATAGTAAGGGGTCAGATTTCTTTTGAGCGTCCGGACGGTTTGTTCATCGTCGGATAAGGATTCGTCATAGGTGTTTTCGAGCAGCTGTTCACGGAGTTGATGGTTTTCCCATTCCAGTGCAGCGATTTTGGAGATTAACTTTTCATTTTCCACTTTTTCCGTTTTCAGGCTTTCCTGTAGAGTTTCTGTTAATCCACGGAGAATTTCAATGGTATATTTGGATACGGAAAAGATTGTATTCACATTTTTGTCTTTTGTCATCTTCTGCACCTCTTTCTTGTGTTTTATTTATTTTATCATTATCGGAATATTCTATCCAACCGGATATTTTTGTCAGCCGGTTATGGGAGATATGAATTTATCCGGTCCTGTGATTTTTATAATAATAAAACATATATTGCTGCATAAGACCTGCCCGGCTGCCGAAAGCGGGGAACGGATTGTGACCTCCGTAGCGGTCGGAAATGACACGGCTGATCCAAATATCGACGGGAGCGGCGGCAGTGCGGTGAAACCCGTATAAAGAAACGCAGGAGGCGACTTTGATTCCTACCCCCGGAAGGGTTTGCAGTTGCTCCAGCAAGTCTTGATCGGATAGTCGGGCAAGTTCTTTCATTTTTATGTTTTGCTGTGATACGAGTTTGGACGCCTGATAAATATAGGGCGCCCGGTAGCCCAAGGAGCAATCACGCAGCGTTGCAAGGGATAAGTGGCTCAGACGGACAGGCGAGGGAAAACGGTAGAGCTTTTCGGTTTCTGTTTGTATAGAAGATCCGGCAGCCCTGCATAATTTCTCTACTGCGCTTCGTATGGCGGGAATGGATTTTCTTTGGGAAATGATAAATGTAATCAGCATTTCAAACGGATTTTGCCGCAAGAGACGGATGCCTTTTCCGTATTCCGCCGCTTTTTGCAGAAAAAGGTCGGAGGGAGAAATGTTGTTCCGCAGGGATTGATAATCGGTATCCAAATCGAAATAGGGGTACCAGATATGTTTCCATGCGTAAGGTGTACAGTCCGCTTCCCAGGTATGAGATGATAAAGAAAAGAGGTGTAAAACGCTTCGTCCCGTGAGGAAGCGGTAACGGCCGTCGGGAAGTCGTTGCGGACGAAAACATTGCCCGCTGTCTATGATTTTATCAAGGTCAAAATCATCATCTATATGAATTTTCATGCAAGACTCCTTTTTCATGCAAAGAAAAATCCGGTTCCGTATGCCCCCTGGTGAAATACGGACGAAATGCAGCCTGTTTTTTATTGCAGTGCACTTTTTTCAATGGTACAATGAATAAAACTCATCAATAATAAAAAGAAATTTCAAACGGGAGGGAACTTATGTACAGCATTGTAGCACCGCAAGTCAAAGGGAAATGCGCAGAAGATAATATTTTTGCAGCGAACAACAGAGCCGTGGCATTGGCGGGCCAGATAGGAAATGATAAGGTGGTAAACGGAACGGTCGGTTCTATTCTTGACGAAGAAGGGAATTTGGTCGTTCTCGATGTGGTACAGGAGGCTTATAAAAGGCTGACACCCCGGCAAATATGCGCGTATGCACCGATTCAGGGATATGCCAGGTTTTTGGAAAGCTGTATCGGGCAGTGCTTCGGTGATTCCCGCCCTGACGGATATATAGAAGCCTGCTCGACTCCGGGAGGAACAGGCGTGCTTCATCACGTCATTCATAATTATGCGGGGCAGGGAGAAGAGGTTTTAATTACAGACTGGCACTGGGGCGCTTATAATTCGCTCATTGATTATCCCAATAATAAAATAAGCACCTTCGAATTTTTGAATGATGAAGGGACATTCAATATTGATTCTTTCCGTGAAAAAGTGAGCGATATTCTAAACCGCCAGAAAAATCTGGTCATTATTTTAAACGGGATTGCCAATAATCCCACCGGTTACTCCATGAGTGTAGCAGAATGGCAGTCCGCTGTCGATGTGCTGAAAGCGGCGGCAGAGGGCAAAGACAAAAATATCATTTTGGTGCCCGATATTGCCTATTTGGATTATAGCGGTGAAAAAGAAGAATGCCGCAAGTTTTTCAAGGTTTTCGGAAACTTACCGAAAAATATTCTGGTGATTATCGCGTATACATTATCAAAAGGATTCACTCTTTACGGGCAGCGCCAGGGAGCGATGATTGCCGTTACATCCGATAAAGAGGTGGCAAAAGAGTTTGTCGATGTGAACCAATATGCGAGTCGTGCCACCTGGTCGAATTGCAACAGTGCGGCACAGAATGTGATGATTGATATTTGCAGCGACCCCGGAAAAATCCGTCAGCTCGATAGAGAAAGGGATGCTTATTATAAGCTGATCCAGGAAAGAGCCTCTATTTTTGTGGACGAATCGAAAGAAGCGGGCATTAAAATTGTCCCCTATATTTCAGGATTTTTCATTACTATTCCTGTAGAAGGGGCACAGAAAGTATGCGACCTTTTGGAAAAGGAAAATATATTCCTTGTACCCATGAAAAAAGGAATCCGCCTGGCCGTTTGTTCCATATCGAAAGCGAAAATGAAAGGACTTGCAGCCAAACTCGCTTTTGCCATTCAAGAAACGGGGCGAAACAATAATCGGAATTCTTTGAAACGGATTTGAAATACATAAAAGTGAGGACGGTTTTGGAAACAGGTACAGCGTTCTAAAATCGTTCTTTTTACAAGGAGTATAAGCATGGACAGTTTATTTGCCGCTGCAAACGCAGTATTATCATTTGTCATCCCCGTATCCGATTTTTTTTGGGATTTTCCCAAAATGTTCGGATTTTGGAAAGCGATTCCGCTTTTAGGAGAGTTTTCGTTAGCCGTCATTGTTCTTGTCGGTTCCGGCCTGTATTTCACGTTCCGTCTTAAGGGAATCCAGGTGCGGAAATTTAAATCCGGAGTTCATACGATTATACAAAGACGGCATATCCGGACAGGGATTTCACCCTTGGCAGCATTTTGTTTGAGTACCGCCATGCGGGTGGGACCGGGAAATATTATCGGTGTCACCGGTGCGATAGCCGCCGGAGGACCGGGAGCGCTTTTCTGGATGTGGATATCCGCTTTTTTCGGTATGGCAACTGCCTATACGGAGAGTACGCTGGCACAGATCTTCAAAGAAAAGAGGGGCGGTGAATTTGTGGGAGGATTGCCTTTCTATGCCCGCCGTCTTTGCGGAAACAGTGCAGGCGTCGGTGTAGCGTTATCACTGGTCTATATTTTATATGCCCTCATGTGTCTTCCCGCCCAGGGATTCAATGTCGTTTCATCGGTAGGCGCTATGGGAGAAATTTTGACGGGAGGAACGATTCCCGTCCAATCGGAATTTTATTATACCGTGTCTCTTATCGTGATTGCTCTTGCCACCGTGATGGCTTTCGGAGGAATTAAAAGGATTGCGGCTGTCAGCAACAGAATGGTGCCGCTTATGGCAGCGATTTACATCGGCACCGTAGTGCTTCTTATTTTTTCCAACTTGGATAATGTTCCGTATTTCTTTCATGCCGTATTCAGTGGTGCGTTCAGTCCGGAAGCTGTTTTTGGCGGGGCTTTCGGCACGGTTCTCATGCAGGGCGTGAAAAGAGGTTTGATGTCAAACGAAGCCGGGCAGGGTACGATTACCATGCCTGCCGCCGCTGCAGAAGCGAATCATCCGTGCGAGCAGGGCATTATTTCCGCCATCGGCGTCTTTTTGGACACCCATGTCATTTGTACCATGACGGGATTCATTGTGATTATGGCGCAAAGATGGGCAGCAGAACCTGAAGCATGGAAAGCAGCAGGAACGTATCCGAAATTTCTTTTGTCCATCGGATCCATGACTCCGGAAGGATTCAGTCAAGTTGTGCTATTTTTGGTTTCCGTCTGCTTTTGCCTGTTCGCATACACTTGCGTAATCGGATTTATCACATTTTCAGAAATATCGGCGAACCGGATTTCCGCGGCCAAGCCGTTTATCCATTTCATCCGGGGACTGGGGATTTTTGTCACCGCTTTTGGCATTTTTTGTGATATAGCCGGATATGATTTATCTAATCTTTGGGCCTTCTCCGATTTGGGAAATATTATTATCGTGTATTGCAATATTCCCATGCTCTATCTGGGATTCAAGTATGTGCGGAAAGCGACTGAAAATTATGAACAGGGGGAGAAAAAATTTGACTCTTCCGTTATCGGCATGAAAGTTGATTATTGGGACAAGCAAGAATAAGAAGCCTCTGCATAGGAAAGCCATTTTGCGAAAAGAGGAAAAAGGAAAAGCGTGAAATAAAAGACAGGATGCGTTTCAGCGTGAAAAGAAAAGAGGAATGCACTATGGAAATGGAGAAAAGGGGACTCCTTTATGAAATGTCGGACGGATACGGGATTGACATGACAGAAGAGGAGTATAACAAAAAGACGAAGGAAATCAGAGCCGTTGCGCAAAAACTGGGCGTCAATATGGACGTACTGGATATATTAGAGAAAAACTATAAGACCAAACTGATAATTCTGTCTATGGTATCCTATTTCGGTTATAAGAAAATTTCCGGGGCAGAGCTTTTGAAAGCGGCACATTTAAAGTCGCAGGGAGAACCGCGGGATATGAAATATTTCTTTATGAAAGCAGGCTGGATGCCCTACTATCTGGAATATGAATTTACCGATGAATTGGATACGTCATTCAGTGATTTATTTGATTATTTTTTCGATGATATAGAGTTGTATATGGATATGTCGGAGCATTTAGCTTCTGTAAGAGTGCCTAATGCACTTCGTCTGGCATGATGCAATTAAAAAAGCATGTTCTCTATATAGAAAACATGCTTTTTTCTTGTGTCAATTTATTTATCTTGCAATTCCCCTTCAAATGACTTTTGCATACGGACATAATTCTGACGTCGTATAGCGGCGTCTTTTTCCGTTTTGGCGAAAAGTTCTTCCGCTTTATCGGGGAACAGTTTCGCCAAACTGGAGAAACGGACTTCTCCCATGAGGAAATCGCGGAAATTGCCTTTCGGTTCACGGCTGTCCAACCGGAACGGATTTTTTCCCTCATCAAGGAGCGCCGGGTTATATCTCCATGTCGACCAGTAGCCGCATGCCACCGCCTGTTTTTCTTCTTCCATAGAAAGCCCCATGCCTGCCTGGAGACCGTGATTGATGCAGGGGGAGTAAGCGATAATCAGAGAAGGTCCGGGATACGCTTCCGCTTCCGTAATGGCTTTGATGGCTTGATTCATGTCGGCGCCTAAAGCGATTTGTGCGACGTAAATATACCCGTAGGAAACCGCCATCATGCCGAGATCTTTTTTCTTTGTTTTCTTTCCCGAAGCGGCGAATTTGGCGATAGCCGCCGCCGGTGTGGATTTGGAAGACTGACCGCCGGTATTGGAATACACTTCCGTATCCAAGACAAGGACATTGATATCTTCTCCGGAAGCAAGAACATGATCCAAACCGCCGAATCCGATATCATAGGCCCATCCGTCACCGCCGAAAATCCACTGGCTCTTTTTGATGAAGTGATCTTTCCACTGAAGAATGTCTTTAAACTCAGGATGCTTATCTACTTCGGCAGTCAGCTGTTCTTCCAGTCGTTCCGCCCGTTCTCTGGTACCGTCGCCGATGTTTTTATGATCCAGCCAATCCCGGATGGCTGCTTCAGTCTCTC
This sequence comes from uncultured Dialister sp., assembly GCA_900547785.1. Classification (GTDB taxonomy): domain Bacteria; phylum Bacillota; class Negativicutes; order Veillonellales; family Dialisteraceae; genus Dialister. The sequence goes on along the minus strand of URIB01000006.1, from coordinate 48,485 downwards.
CTTCCACAGAGGGCAGAAGAGATTCCAGTTTTTTGACGATACGGTTACGGAGTTTGATTTCTCCCAAGTGCATACCCAGTCCGTATTCCGCATTATCCTCAAAAAGCGAGTTCGCCCAGGCGGGACCGTGCCCTTTGGCATTTGTTGTATATGGCATGGACGGAGAACTTGCGCCATAGATTGAAGAGCAGCCTGTTGCATTGGCAATCAGCATTCTGTCACCGAAGAGCTGTGTGACCAGATGGACATACGGTGTTTCTCCGCAGCCTGCACAGGCTCCGGAAAATTCAAAATAGGTCGGTTCAAACATCGCGCCGCGAATGGTTTCTTTCTTGATAGGATTCTTCTTTCTCGGAATTTTCATGGCATAATCCCAAAGTCTTTGCTTTTCCAATTGTGTTTCGATGGGTTTCATGACGAGCGCTTTGTTTTTAGCGGGGCAGACGTTGGCACAAATCCCACAGCCATAGCAGTCTTCCTGGGAAATGACAATACGGAATTTCAAGCCTTTCACAGGTCCTTGGAAATCTTTTACGATAAATCCTTCGGGCGCTTTGTCCGCTTCTTCTTCCGTAGCGAGAACGGGACGGATGGTCGCATGCGGACATGATGCGGCGCACTGGTTACATTCTATACAGTTTTCTGCTATCCATTCGGGAACCTGTATAGCTGCTGTGGGCCGTTCATATTTGGAAGTGCCGGTTTGGAATGTACCGTCTTCTATGCCTTTAAATGTAGAAACGGGAAGGTCATCTCCTTCCTGACGGTTCATGACATCACAGACATTTTTTATGAAATCGGGGCGGGAAATCCGTGCGACAGATCCGCCCGTAGTGGCATGAGCCCATTCTTCGGGAACGGGAACTTCAATTGCACCGCCGATACCCGCATCGACAGCGGCATTATTCATATCAATGACATGCTGCCCTTTGCGACCGTAAGAAGTTTCATTGGCTTCTTTCAGATATTTTACGGCAGCGGCTTCGGGAATGATTCCGGTCAGATGGAAGAAGGCAGCTTGCATAATCATATTAATGCGTCCGCTGAGGCCGATATTTTTTGCGATTTCAAAAGCATCAATGATATAAAATTTCGCATGGAGAGCCGCTAATTTTCTTTTTAAAGTGACAGGTAATGCCCGGTCAAGGTCTTCGGGCCGCCAGGTACAGTTTAAAAGGAACGTACCGCCCGGTTTGAAACCGCGGAGCAGGTCGTATTTATAGACATAGGACGGACGGTGGCAGGCAATGTAGTCCGCTTTTTGTATCAGATAGGGTTTGCGGATCGGGTCGGGGCCGAAGCGTAAATGGGAAATCGTTACACCGCCTGATTTTTTGGAGTCATAAGCGAAATATCCCTGGGCATACATGGGGGTATGATCGCCGATAATTTTGATGGCGCTCTTATTCGCGCCTACCGTACCGTCAGATCCGAATCCCCAAAATTTGCAGGATACGGAACTGCTTTTTGCGAAAGGTACGGGAACGGGAGCAAGGGATAAACGGGTCACATCATCTTTGATGGATAAGGTAAAATTATGACGCGGTTTATCTGCTTTCAGATGTTCATAGACCGCCATAATATCTTCGGGGGTGACATCTTTTGATCCGAGGCCGTATCGGCCGCCGCAGACATGAATATTCCGCTCTGAAGCGGCGATGGCGCTTTGCACATCTAAAAACAGAGGTTCGCCGATGGCACCCGGTTCACGGGTCCGGTCGAGAACGGCAATTTTCTTTACACTTTCAGGTAATTGATTAATGAAGTGCTTGACCGAGAAAGGGCGGTACAGATGAACATTCAGCACACCTACCTTTTCCCCGTCAGCATTCAGCGCATCAGAAACTTCTTTGCAAATATCCGTAACGGAGCCGATAGCGACAATCACACGGTCTGCATCGGGAGCACCGTAATAGTCAAAGAGATGATAGCTTCTGCCTGTGATGGCACTGATTTTATCCATGTAGCTTTGAACAATGTCAGGAATCGCTTCATAAAACGGATTCGCCACTTCGCAATGTTGGAAATAAATATCAGGATTTTCCGCAGTGCCGCGGATGACCGGATGATTCGGATGGAGAGACGCGGAGCGGAAACGGGCGAGTGCATCCTGATCGATCAGTGATGCAAGTTCTTCATAGTCAAGGACTTCCACCTTTTGGATTTCATGGCTCGTGCGGAATCCGTCAAAGAAGTTGATAAAAGGAACACGCCCTTTGATAGCAGCCAGATGGGCAATTCCTGCTAAATCCATGATTTCCTGTACATTCGCCTCTGCCAGCATGGCGCAACCTGTGGCACGGGCGCTCATGACATCCTGATGATCACCGAAAATAGATAGAGCATGGTTTGCCAAAGCTCTGGCGGCGATATGAAAAACGCCGGGCAGTAATTCGCCTGCCACTTTATACATGTTGGGAAGCATGAGCAGCATTCCCTGAGAGGCTGTGTAAGTGGAAGTCAGCGCCCCGCTTTGGAGAGAACCGTGAAAAGCTCCGGCGGCACCGCCTTCCGATTGCATTTCGAGGACTTGTACGGTGTCTCCGAAAATATTCTTTTTGCCGTGAGCCGCCCATTCATCGACAGATTCCGCCATCGGTGAAGACGGGGTGATCGGATAAATGGCGGCGACTTCCGTAAATGCATATGAAATATACGCGGCGGCGGTATTGCCGTCCATGGTTTTAATTTTTTTCATGAATCAAATACTCCTTTCCCTTCATTCCCTGTTATACTTGTGTTTCTTGCCAGATGCAAAAAAATTATGTACAATTACTATGAGAAAATCTCATAGATGATGATATTTAAATAATATATAATCATCTGGACAATACATAAGCTTGTTTACAAAACAAAAACTCATTTTCATTATAGTTTAATCTCCGTTTTTCGACAAGATAAATCAATTTGTATCAAAGCCTGCAAGGTGTGCTTAGCGGATAAAAGACCGGGAGGAAACAAATATGGACTATCGGCATCTTAAATATTTCATGGAAGTGGCGGAACAGAAAAGTTTCAGTAAAGCCGCCAGAAATTTGCATATTTCCCAGTCCGCCATCAGCCGTATGATCAAATCGCTTGAGGATGAAATGGGTGTGACATTGTTTATCCGTAACGCGAAAACCGTGGAGATAACAGCACCGGGAACTATTTTTTTTAACTATGTGAAACGATGCCTTTTTGTCTTTGAACATTTGAAATCAGATTTTGAAAATGAATTTAATTTAAAACAGGATACTATACAGATCGGACTGCCGCCTATTACGGATGCCCATGTTTTTGCGAAGCTTTTGGGAGAGTTTAAACGGACGTATCCTCAAATTTCCATCAAATTATATGAATACGGCTCCAAGGTGATCGAGTCGTCCGTTCAGGAAGGCGTCATCGACGTGGGAATTATTTGCACGATTCCCAATAAAGATTTTGAGTCGTTTTTCTTATCCGATGATGAGATGTGTGTCGTTATGCCGAAAGGGTATCCATTGGAAGAGAGAAAAGAAATCCCTTTGAAACTGCTGTCTGATTATCCGCTGGTGCTGTACAGAGATGATTTTAATCTCCATGATGATATATTGGCGAATTGCGAAAAAATCGGATTTACACCGAAAATTGTATTTGAAACCAGCCAACGGGAATTGATGCTCCAGACGGTATCATCCGGTTTGGGTGTGGCGGTGCTTCCGAGCCGGCTTTGTCCTGAAAGCGGAGAAAATGGAAATATAGCGGTTCGACCTCTGACGGAGCCGAAAATGACACATCATCTGTATGCCATCTGGAAGAAAGGACGCTATATGTCTAGAGCCGCTCGTTTGTGGATTGAGTTTACAAAAGAGCATTTAGAGCTTTTGGCAAATATGGAAAATAGCTGAGCAAGGGATGATTTTGTTGGAAAAACGGAAAAATGAAACCGGCCGGAGTCATACCCGGTATTTATATCTGTGCATCGTGTTGCTTCTCGCATTGATTTCATGGCAGCAGTCACTGATTGCGGATCTTCAGGAGCGGATGATGAATATAGAAGCGTCCCGCTATGATGAGCAGCTAAACAATATCCAATGGGAAGCGGAACTTGCCTTGGAAGAAAACAAAGAACAGCAAAAAGACATATTTTCACTTCAAAAGAACGCTGCCGATGCCCGGTTTCGCATCAAGGAACTGGAGTGGGATTTTTATGGAAGACATAATCAGTAAGAAGACGTTTCGTTTCCGGAGCGTCTTTTAAATTTGTCAGAAAGAAAATATCTGTACTTCGGAATATTGAAACCCTTTACGAAAAATCACAAAACTGACAGGTGCTTAACTTTCGTGATACAATAAAATAAATGATTCAAGGTATTCATGTGACATAGGAGTTTTCATGATTCATCAAATACAAGGTTTATTTATGACGATGAGGCTTTGGGATATACTGGATATTCTCGTAGTAGCCTTTTTCTTTTACAGAATGTATCTTCTGGTCCGGGACACAAGAGCCACCGCTTTATTGAAAGGGTTGGTTTTTCTTGGACTTTTCACGGTATTTGCCGGATGGCTTCAGCTGCATGTAGTCAGCTGGATTCTTGATAAATTGATGACGGTGCTCATTGTGGCCCTGCCGGTCGTATTCCAGCCGGAATTGCGGCGTGCATTGGAACAAATCGGACGGGGGAAATTTTATATTTCCTCGCGGCTTATGAATGAACTGGAACTGGATTCGGTGATTAACCACGTTGTCGAAGCCACGGCGGTCATGGCGAAGAATAAAATCGGGGCGCTCATTGTTTTTGAAAGAATGGTGGGACTTGATGACCGGATAGATACGGGGATCCGTGTCGAAGGTCTTGTATCCAAAGAACTTTTGGGAAATATATTTATAGTCAATACGCCTCTTCATGACGGAGCCGTCATTATCAGGGAAAACAGAATTATGGCGGCAGGGTGTCTGCTTCCGCTTACCAGAGACCGCAATTTGTCATCCGAGCTGGGAACACGCCACAGAGCGGCCATCGGGATGTCTGAGCAGGCGGACTGCATTATCGTGGTCGTCAGTGAAGAAACGGGAATTATTTCCTATGCTTACGGCGGGCACATTTACAGAAATCTGGAAAATGATGGACTCCGCAACGTCCTTCATAATTTCCTGGCCCAGGAAAAAGGAAAGGGAATGGGCAATATGTTACAGAAATGGAGCTCTTTGAAATGAAATATACCAATCCGAAATGGTGGATTCCAAAGTTGCTTTGTCTGATTGCCGCATTTTCTTTTTGGATTTATGTGATGAATGAGCAAAATCCTTTGGTTGAAAATTCATATACCATCCCGGTGGAAATACGGAATCTGGACAGATCGCTGGTAGCAACGAATGTGCCGCCGAAAGTAAAGGTTCTGGTGCGCATGAACAGGAGCGATATGATCGGAATGCGTTCTGATAATATTAAGGCCTATGTGGATTTGGAAGGCGTTTCCCATGGAACGTACCCGAATACACCAATCCATGTTTCCGTACCGGGAAATGAAACGGTGGTATCCCAAGATCACTCTTATTTTGACCTTATTGTCGATACGTATGCGGTCAAGACACTTCCCGCCCAAGTCGAATTTATAGGGACGCCGCCGCAGGGATTTAAGGCGGAAAAGAAATCCGTTACACCCGACTATATCACTGTGGCGGGATCCAGCCGCCAGGTGGAATCGGCAGACCGGGCGATTGTATCTGTGAATGTAGCTGCTAAAAATAAGGATTTTGAAGAATTTGACACGGTCAATGTGTTGGACCGGGAAGGAAATACGGTGACGGGTATTGATGTGATGCCGACCCGCGTCCGGGCGTCCGTTCACATGGTGGAAGATCAGAAAACAAAAAATATTCACTTCAAACCGATCATAAAGGGAAAACCGGCAGAAGGATATAAAGTGGGAGGAATCAAAGTGACGCCTCCGATTGCCACGGTAAAAGCGCCGGAAAGCTATTTTGAAGGGCATGATGTGATTGAAACGGAAGAAATAGATGTGACGGAGGCTTCCGGAACCGTTACAAAAAAGATGGAAATTCCGAAACCGGAACATGGAATGATTATCCCCGGAACCGTGACGGTTACTGTTGAGATAGAAAAAGAATGATTGAGCGGAATTACCATACAATACAGCGTATTGTGCGGTAGGAAACTTATGCGGGGAAAGCGTGCAAATAAAGAAAAAAGACTACCCCGGTCAATATATTTGTGGAGGGAATTACATGGTTACATTATTTGGTACAGACGGTGTGAGAGGCGTAGTCAATTCGACTTTAATGCCTGAACTGGCTTATCAATTGGGGCGTGCGGCAGGTGCTTATTTTTGTAAAGAGGGAAAGAGGCACCGGTTTCTTATCGGCAGAGATACACGTATATCGGGCTCCATGATTACAGCCGCTTTGTCGGCGGGGCTTTGTGCGTCCGGTGTGCATGTAGATGTGGCGGGTGTTATTCCCACACCGGGGATTGCGTATTTGACACGTACGCTCGGCTATGATGCGGGAGTTATGATTTCCGCTTCTCACAATCCGTTTCCCGATAACGGGATTAAATTTTTTGATAAAAACGGATATAAACTGCCGGATAAAACAGAAGAAGACATCGAAAATATACTTCGCCATGAAGAGGAGATTGTCCGCCCTACAGGAGAACATATCGGAACGATTTCTACCAGAGAAGAATCAGCCTTGCAATATAAAGACTATGTCCGTTCGACCGTAAAAGGCGATTTCAAAGGGATGAAAATCGTAACCGATTCGGCGAACGGGGCGGCAAGCGGTTTCTTGCCGGATATCCTTCGTGACTTAGGGGCAGAAGTGATTCCGCTTTTCTGCGAACCTGACGGAACGAATATCAATCATGACTGCGGATCGACCCACATGGAAACACTGCAAAAAGCGGTGCTTGAAGAAGGAGCGGACTGCGGTATTGCCAATGACGGAGATGCGGACCGCTGCCTTTTTGTGGATGAAAAAGGAGCCGTGCTGGACGGGGACCATCTCATGCTCATCAATGCCTTGCAAATGAAAAAAGAAAATCGTCTGCATGATGACACCGTGGTCGGTACGGTGATGAGTAATATGGGATTTGGAAAGGCACTGTCTGAACATGGGTGTAAGGCTGTTTATACGAAAGTGGGAGACCGGTATGTGCTCGAAGAAATGCTTGCCCATAATTATTCCATCGGCGGAGAGCAGTCGGGGCATATCATATTTCCTGCGTTTAATACAACAGGCGACGGACTTATTACTGCCGTACAGACACTTTCCGTATTACGGGATGAAAAAGTACCGCTGTCCGAACTTGCGCGTCTGATGACTACCTATCCGCAAATTCTGAAAAATGTGACTGTTTACAGTAAAAACGGGTGGGAAGATAACACACTGATCCAAAGCGCTATAGAATCCGCCAAAGTGGAATTGGGCAACGAAGGACGCATACTGGTTCGCGCTTCCGGGACGGAACCGCTCGTCAGAGTGATGGGCGAAGGAAAAGACATCGACCGGCTGGAACGGGTAATCGACGATATCGTTTCTGCCGTAGAGCAGGAACTGGGAATGGAATAAAAGAAAATTGTCTGCTTGTTCGGCAGGCAGTTTTTGTTTGCCCATCCGTAAGAAATACAGCGCCTGTTTTATTTTCATCGGTTATAATACATATAGAAAATAATGACAAAGGGAGGAGTTTCATGAAAAAGAAAATCGCTCTTATACAAATGCAGGTGAAGCTTGCCGATCCGGACTTTAATTACAGCCGGGCAGAAAAATTACTGGAAAAGGCCATGGAAAACAGACCGGATATCATCGTTCTTCCCGAAACATGGAATACAGGTTTCTATATGTCACGGAAACTGAAAGAAATTGCCGATGAAGAGGGAAAAAGAACAAGAAAGTTTTGTGCGGATTTTGCCAAAGAACATCATGTGAATATAGTCGCAGGGTCCGTAGCGGTTCGTCAGGGAAATTCCGTGTACAACAGGGCCTATATTTTTGACCGCGAGGGAAAAGAAATAGGGGGATATGACAAAATGCACGGTTTCTCTTTTGCGAAAGAACCGTTGTTTTTTGAGCAGGGAAATCGTACCGTACATTTTCATTTAGACGGACTTTCCTGCTCAATGGCTATCTGCTATGATATCCGTTTTCCCGAATGGATTCGTCGTCAGGTATTGGCAGGGGAAACGGATTTATTTTTTGTTCCCGCCGCCTGGCCGGAAAAACGACTTTTTCATTGGACACTCCTCAATCAGGCAAGAGCCGTAGAAAACCAGATGTATCTTTGTGCGGTCAATCAAGGTGGAGTATCGGGGCAGACACAATATGCAGGAAACTCTGCGCTTATAGATCCCTGGGGAGAAGACGTGTGCCGCCTGGGAACGGAGGAAGAAATCGCCGTTGGAGAGGTTGATACGGAAGTGATTCAGAAAATCAGAAATACCATTCATGTTTTTAAAGACAGAAGACCTGAATTTGATGTAGTAAAATAGAGCACAACAAAAAGAGCCCCACGAAGGAGCTCTTTTTATTGTGCATCGACAGGAATCATTTTTTCCAAATGGAATGACCAGAGGTATAAACCTGTTACGGGCTTTTTTAAAATCTGTTCCGCCGCTTCTTTATAGATAAGAAGTTGGGCGGTATAATGTTTTTTCAACTCATCTGCCGACTGTATGCGGTCGGTTTTATAATCGATAATGGTCAGTTGTCCGTCCGTTTCGAGTAGACAGTCTATGACGCCTTGGAGGAAGATTTCTTCTCCTTTTTCACAGTCCGGATAGTAGCGGGAGGCGGGAAGTAAAACGGAAAAGGGAAGTTCTTTTCTGACGATATCCGCTTTTTTCATGGATTCCTGCAAAGGGCTGTGCATAAACTTCAAAATATCCCGTACCGGTGATTTTGCACCCGAATGATGAAGTAAAATTCCTTTTTCTTCTGCAGTGAGTGCATTTCTTTCATAAAGAGATTCTATTTCCTGACGAATGGCCGTTTCTACAGGAGGCAGGTGAATCAAATCCAACAGTTCCATAGTTTTATGCATGAGTGTGCCGTAGCTTATTCCTGAAAGTACAGGGGTTTCACTAAGGAAATCGGGAGGCGTTTCATAACCGCCGGGCAAAGTGGCCGTGTCTTCTATATCAGGGGCGAGTATGGCGGACGGGGGCGTCGTTTCATCGGCGGATTGCATTTCCCGATCTTCTTTTTGTTGTGTGGCAGTGGTAGCGGTGAGTTTGGCAGGGGTGTCTACGGCACCGGGGAAATCGTAAGTCCAGCGGAGTTGGTCGTCCAGCCATGCGGGAACGGACGATTCCGGGAATGATAAGAAAATATCTGCCGCATTTTCTTTTTTGAGAGGGATTGTATTCTCCGGAGATACAGCGGTTTTACCGATGGCTTTTTCTTCAGTGGTTAGCAAGTCATAGCGGGACGTGATGGTCCAATCGAACTGTGTGTCCCTGTCAGAAGGGGCATCTTCGACTGTCCGGGGAAGATGCGCCGTGTGTTTCCATAAGGAAAGCATACTTCGGTGTCCGGCGACGGCGGGAAGAATCCAAGAGAGGTAAGAATTGGCATTTCCCACCAAATGACCGGGGAGCGTATGCATTTTTTTCACATTGTCGGCAGTGAGCGGCATAAGCCGGGCCTGAAGATTTTTCAAGAAATCATTTTCAGAGGCAAGGATATAGAGTTTATCTCTGGCCCGGGTCATGGCGACATAGAGAAGCCGTGCTTCTTCCGCTTGTGTTTCTTTAAGAACTTTTGCTTTTAAGGCGATCTGGTATAAAGTGGGCCAACGGGCATGGTGCGCTTTATCAAAATAATGAATGCCGATTCCCATAGATTTATCGGCGATGACTACTTTTTTTAAGTCGACCGTATTGAATGTTTTGGCTGTGTCCGCCAGAAAAACGACAGGAAATTCGAGCCCTTTGCTTTTGTGGATAGACATGATGCGTACGGCATGATTGTCTTTGGCGGAGGAAACGGTTTTGAACTCTTTTTTTGATTTTCTGAGGTATTCAAGAAAGGAAAATAAACCGTTGGATACGGAGGAATCTCTTTGCAAGGCGAGATTATAAAATGCTTGTATATGAGATTTTCGGAAATCACCGCCGGGCAGACCGCTGATCCATGTGATATAGTCGGTGTCTTCAAAAATAGCACGGAGAAGTGGGGCGATGCCGTTGCTGACGGATTGATCTCTCCATTTTTCATAGAGGTTCAAAAAATGGAAGAGCCGTTGGCTTTTAGCGGCAGGCAATACGTTTTGGCGGAGTAAAATTTCCCAAAGGCTGTCTTCTTTCGCTTTTTCATCATTGTGCAGGGCGGTCAGATCCTTTTCGTCAAGACCGACAAAGAAAGAACGGAGGACGGCCGTCAGCGGCAGATTCTGAAGCGGATTATCCAAAATCTGAAGGAGCGACCATAAGACCCGGACTTCGGAAGTTTGGAGGAAGTCATCTTCTTTATCTGAAACGGCAGGAATACCGGCTTCATTCAACACTTTCAGCAAAGCAGGGGCTTTTCCGTTCGTTGCTCGGAGGAGAATGACAATATCTTTGTACTCTATGTTCCGGAATGTGCCGTCACTATTCATCACTTTTTTGTTTTCTGAAAAAAAAGACTGAATCCGCCGGGCGATCAGGCGTCCTTCCAAGGTGATGGTGTCTATATCATTGACGGTAGAGGGTGTAGACGGAGCGGTATCTTCTTCTCCGTCGCTTTTGCTTTTGTCAATCCAATCCAGTGTCACGGAACCGCCGATGTAAGAGTCGGGGCGAGGTTCTTCGTACCGTCCCGGACGGAGAGATTCTCTTTCTCCATAGGCAAGACCCAGCTGCTTTTTATCCATCAGTTGGCGGAAAATATAATTGATGGAAGAAAGAACTGTCGGATCACTGCGGAAATTTTGATTGAGGTCGATCCGGCGGTTGCCCGCATCTTCCTCATCGGTGAAGGCCGTATATTTATCCAGGAAAATAGTAGGATCCGCCTGACGAAACGCATAAATGGACTGTTTGATATCGCCTACCATGAATCGGTTATTTCCTCCGGAAATCAGAGAAGTAATCAATTCCTGCACACCATTGGTATCCTGATATTCGTCAATCATAATTTCTTTATATTTCTTTTGAATCATACGTGCCGCTTCCGAGGGAAAGCGGTCCGCCTTTTCAATGGAGAACTGGGGATTTTCTTTATCGAGGAGAATATCGAGAGCGTAATGTTCCATGTCGGAAAACTCCATCAGACCGTCCTGCTTTTTCCGGTCATGATAGGCATGAAGGAAATCCACGGTGATACGGGATATCATCTCTACGACGGGATACATGTCGCGGACATTATCTATCCATTGTTGTTCCGGGATGGAAAAGAAAGGAAGTATTTTTTTCTTGAACCGGTCTTTTACCGAATTCCGGATATCAAGAATCTGATTTTTGATATCTTCAAAGCGAAGCGGATCGGATGCTTTGCTTTTCGATTTGCTTTTCAGCCGCTCAAAGGAAATTTTCGGAATGCTTGCATACCAGTCCTGCCAATGGCCGGAATGGGCAAGAAAAGAAAAGGCGTCATACTCTTCCGAAAGAGCAGGAAGATAATCTTCCAAGTCCGGTTCTTTTTCCAAAAGGGAAAATATTTGCCGGTAAGAATCTTCAAAGCCGTTGGCTATGAGCTGATACTCCGAAAGGATAGAATCCGCCCAGCCGATGGAAGAAAGGGAGCTGTTTTCGGGAATCCGGTAGGGCAACGGAAGTTTGGAGAGCCAGTCCTCGGGGAAAGCCATAGAACAGGAAAAGTTGTAGAGATATAAAATAGTATCCCGCAGCCCGGTGTCGTTAAAACCGCGGGAGAGCAAGTCGGCGCAGTCTAGAAAATGGGGGTTGTTTTCCGTATAATAGGCTTCCAGTACTTCGTTTAATACGTCCTGTTTGAGTAAATCAATTTCATTGGCGTCGCTTAAAATCTGCGTGTCCGGATCTAAATCAATGAGATAAAAGTATTGACGGATAAGAGATTGGAAAAAAGAATCCAATGTGGAAATCTGGGCGCCGGAAAGAAGAGAAAGCTGGCGGGATAGGTGGTGTGTGAGGGCGGCATCGTTTTCTTCTCTGGCCTGCAATAAGGCTTTTGAAATATGGGAGGCAATCCGTGTTTTCATTTCACCGGCGGCGGCTCTGGTGAAGGTGAGAACAAGAATCTCGGAAATGTCGAGCGGATTTTCCGTATCGGTGAGGAGCTCTTTGATCCGTGCGGTGAGGACCGCTGTTTTTCCGCTTCCCGCCGATGCGGCAAGGAGAAGATTTTGGCCTCTCGCATCAAGGGCGGCTTGCTGTGCGGCGGTCCAGGTCATTTTACTCATGGGGCATCTCCTTTCTTTCCGATACTAAATCGGCGGCTTTCTCTTCTAAAATATGTTTGGCATTTTTATCTTTGACCAGATAGTTAAAGTTGTTTTCTTCCAATTGCGGTTCAAAACGGCAAATACTCCTGTAAGGGCAGTAGGAACAGGCGGCAGTTGTTCCTGATTTTACCGGATAAATGGAAATATCTCCGCTTTGCATTTCCTGATACAGACGGATTAAGATTTCTTCCGTGATTATTTTTAAAGACTCGAACTGGGATTCCGACAGAATAGGAGAAGCGCTGTGAACGGCTCCTTTTAAAGTATAGCGGACAGGGAGGAAGCTGTTATTATGGCCGGCTTCCTTATCCAGTGTTTCCAAAACGGCAGAATCATCTAAAAAGAGTCCGTTAACTCCGTCTTTTTCTTTTAAGGGAGGAATCCCGTCGGGGGGGACGGTTTCTACAGGACGGACACTTCCGTGAAGATAAATGTACATCATCGCGGCGGGGAGAAGATTTTTCATTTCTTCATCTTTCGACAAAGCCAATAAATAAGTGATGAGCTGCAGAGATGTGCCGTTTAATATATCATTCAGGCTGACGGTGGGACGACCTGTCTTGTAGTCTGATACGACAACGTGCTTTCCGTCAGAGTCGATTCGGTCTATTTTTCCGATAAGTGTAAAGGAATCGTGCGGACCGGCTGAAATCCTTACCGTAAAAGGGCGTTCTAAATCTATGGTGTCAAATCCACTTTGACGGCTCCATTGACGGAAACGTTTTAACGCATCTTCAAACGTACGATCCAAAACTCTCTTTGTATATTGGAGAGACATATCGGAATGAAGAGCTCCCGACTTGATTCGGGGGATGAGTTCTTCCGTGATTTCTTTTGACATATTTTTGATATCGTCGTCATCGGCATCCCGCCACTGGCGGTGTTCTTTTTTGAGCCGGGCGCCGAATTGATGAAGACCGGCATGCAAATAGTTTCCATAATCCAAAGCGTCGACGTCCCCGGTTTTTCGTTCTTCAATGCCCAATCCGTATTGAAGAAAATACCGATAGGGGCAGGTTCTGTAATTTTGTAATTTTGTGACGGAACCGAAAAAACGGCCTTTCGGCATAAAAAGTTTTTTTGCTTCCTCTTTGAATAGAGAGGCGGCGGTATTTTGGTAATATAAGCCCGCTAATTTGTTTTGGAGAAGAACGGGGCTTTCTTTCTTTGCCCAATTTCTGAGAGCCGTCCAGCGGCTGTTTTCCGGCGGGATGCCTTCGTGGAGGATAAGGGGCAATAAAGAAAGTGACTGTTCGGGATTGGCGAAGAAAGACGGATCGTCTTCTGCAGGAGAGGGAGAAAGCGCGCGGATATATTCCGTATAGTAACCTCTGTCTTTCAATTGTGTGAAAAGGAAAGAAGCTTCTCCCCGGCTGCCGTCATCCTCGGATTCGGGGTAGGACAAATAAAGAGCGTCTGAAGACCGCGTGAGTGCCAAATAGGCATAAAATTGTTCCTGCCCGATTAACTGCAATAAATTATCGCCTAAATTGATTTTTGCATGGCTCCATAACAGTTGTTTTTCCGATTCCGTAAAAAATCCGGAGTCATCAATTTTTTGAGGAAACTCTCCCTCCAAAAGTCCCGGGATAAAAACGACTTTCGCTTCTGCGGCGTAGCCTCTGTCCATTGAGGTGACGGTCACGTGGTCCAGGGTGGGGGGAATCATGGAATAGGTGAGAGAAGAAAGTCCGTCTTTTAGCATGAGAAAGAAAGTATCATCGGACATGGACTCATTCCCCGAGGCGTGAACGGCTTCCTCGAACAGGGATATGATTTTTTTCCAGACCTGGCTATGAGGACGGCTTTTTGTTTTTTCATATTCTTCATTATCTCTGGCGGCGAGTGTCCGGGGAATCTCCTGCTCGATAAGCCATTCATATAAAACCGTGCATTTTTCTTTTGCGGTAGCCGTTGTTTTCCAGCGATCCCGGAGAGGATTCAGAAGAGTTACTGCTTTTTCACGCCAAATATTGGCTTCTTTTTGCATCTCCGCTTCCTTTTGTGTAAGAGCACCGGGTTCTCCGTCGGGACTCCCGTAATCACGGAATGTCCATGGTTTTTGCCATATGCCGTATCGTATGTTATATTTCAGCGTATAATTTTCAAGACGGTCGATTTCGTCCCTGCTGAAAGAGGAAAGCATATTCGTTTTCAGCAGGCGGAAAATAATATTTCTCTGGAATCCTCTATGATTGCCTTTGCTTTCTGCGGAAAGAAAACGAATAAGACTGTCGATGAGGATAACGAGCGGGTGATTATTGACAGGTTGTTTTTTATCAATGAATCCGGGGATTTTATATTTTAAAAACGACCGTTCCAATGCATCGGTGTAGTGGTCGCCGGTACGGAGAAGCACCAAAATATCCCGCCACCGCAAACCTTTGTCACGGACCAAGGTTAAAATGCGTCTTGCCATAAAGTCGGCCTCGCCGTTACGATCCGGAGCAGCGACCAAATGAACGCCTTTTTCAGGAGTGACGGACTGCGCTTTCGGGAGAGGACAATTTTCGGAGGGAGATTGGAAGGATTCGGATACAAGAGATAAAATTCTCGGGCAATGGTAACGGTGATACTCCGACAGCGTGACGGACTCCGCCTGTCCAATAGTTTGCAAAAGCATGCGGTATAGGCGGTCGGGCTGTGCAAAAATTTCGCAGTCGGTTTCTGTATTCGGATTAGGCATTTGTAAAGTGAATGTGACTTGCTCCGCTGTTTGGACTAAAGCAGATACGATATTAATTTTTTGCGGAGCCATTCCGTTGAAACCGTCAATCCAAATGCGGGAACGGCGGAGCATATCTGAACGGGGAATTTCCCGAGCGAGAAGATCAAAGAGACTTCCCTCATAAGAAAAACGTTCACGAAGAAAAGCGTGGTAGTTTTTATAAAGAAGCGCTAAATCGGATAATTTTTTTCCTAAGGGCGTATTCTCTTCCTGCAAAGACGCCGTTGCTAAATCCGTTTCCGATACACAGAACATATCCAATTGATGAAATAATTGTACGAGCCGGTCGGCAAAATGAGGTTGGGACGCGCTTTTGGCAAGGATCTGCAATTCATTTTTGTGGTTATTCAGTATATGACTGACCACCAACTGTTGCCCTAAAGGAGAAAGGGCGTCACGGACAGGAGAACGGAGCTCCTGAAATACCCGGTAAGCCAGACGAGAAAATCCGCACACCGTTACATTCATAAATCCTTTCCCCGGGAATACGCCTGCCAACATACGTTCTGCGGTATACGTTTCCTGATCGGGCACTAAAAGAAAAGCGGAACGCTCTTTTTCCTCGGTGATGTAATTGCGTATTTCTTCACAACAGCGGACTGTTTTTCCCGTACCGGCAGGACCGAAAATAAAGTGCAGGCTCATAATAAAATTTCCCCCTCATTTTGTATTTCAATTCATATTATAAAACAATTATAAAAAAAGCGGAGATCCAGAATAAAATTAGCGAGAAAATGTCTGCGTCAGGTGTTGGACAGATGTACATGGTGAGATACAATGTCCTTAACATCTACATTGACATTTATAGATGTAATTGGTATACTGTAGACAGTTCAACGAGGATTATAAATATAAAGTTATTTTTCAGGAGGTATGATTATGTCTTTGATCGGTAAAAAAGTAAGTGAATTTAATTTAGATGCTTATAAGCAGGGGGAATTTGTGAAAGTTTCCGACAAGGATCTGGCAGGAAAATGGAGCGTCCTTTTCTTCTATCCCGCAGACTTCACCTTTGTTTGCCCCACAGAATTGGAAGACCTTCAGAATAAGTATGATGAATTTCAGAAAGAAGGCTGTGAAATCTACTCCATATCCTGTGACAGCCATTTCGTACATAAAGCATGGCATGAATCGTCCGAAAGAATCGGAAAAGTACAGTACACGATGGTAGGAGATCCCACCGCTGCCTTGGCAAAGGATTTGGATGTATATATTGAAAATGAGGGCATGACGGAACGCGGCACTTTCGTAATCAATCCTGAAGGCGAAGTGGTTCTGTATGAAGTCAGCGCAGGAAACATCGGCCGTAATGCGGATGAACTTCTCCGTAAGGTAAAAGCCGCTAAGTTTGTTCATGAACATGGCGACCAGGTTTGCCCGGCGAAATGGCAGCCTGGTGAAGAAACACTGAAACCGTCCTTTGATTTAGTAGGTAAACTTTAATAGGAGACGGCATCATGGAAAAAATGTATGATGCCATAATAGTCGGCGGAGGTCCTGCAGGACTTTCCGCCGCTATTTATATGGCGAGAGCCCGGTTTCGTGTTTTGGTGATTGAAAAAGAAAAAATCGGCGGACAAATTACAATTACCTCCGAGGTCGTGAATTATCCCGGTATACTCATGACGGATGGAGAAAAACTGACGAGTCAGATGCGGATGCAGGCGGAAAACTTCGGCGCCGACTTTATGATGACTGAAGTCACGGGACTTGAATTGGCAGGCGATTACAAAGTAGTGCATACGGGCCGCGGAGACTTCAAAACGACGGGGATTATCTATGCCACAGGGGCTTATCCGAGACTGGCAGGCTTTGATGGAGAAAAAGAATTCCGCGGTCATGGTGTGGCGTACTGCGCCACCTGTGACGGAGAATTTTTCACAGGGAAAGACGTGTTTGTTGTCGGCGGCGGCTATGCGGCTGTCGAAGAAGCTCTTTTCCTGACGCGCTATGCCAGAAAAGTCATTATGATTGTACGGAGAGATCGATTCTCCATTGAAAATGCGGAAGTGGATGAATTAAAAGAACATCCGAAAGTGGAAATCCGTTTTAATACGGAAATTTCTAAAATCATCGGAGAGAACTCCATCCGGGAAGTGGTCTTGAAAAATAGAGAAACCGGGGAGGAATCCCGTTACAAGGCTCCTGACGGAGATTATTGCGGTGTCTTTGTTTTTGTTGGCTATGCGCCCGAAAACGGTTTGGTCAAAGATCAGCTTGAACTGACGCCCCAAGGATATATCGTGACCGATAAAGACCAAAAGACAAATATAGATGGTGTGTATGCGGCAGGGGATATCTGCGTCAAGAATCTGCGCCAGATTGTAACGGCTGTCTCCGACGGTGCTATTGCCGCCACCTCTATGGAAAAATATTTGGGGCAGCTTTACCGGAAGTTGGGCATCAAGAGAGAATATGTGGCGGTAGAAAAGAAAAAAGAAAAAGCGGAAGAAACAACAACGGCCGCTCCGCAGGCAGACTCTTCTTCATTCCTTGATGATGCGACCCGGCAGGCGCTGGTACCGGTCCTGAACCGTTTTGAGAATAAAATCATTCTGCGTTTATATACGGATGACAGCAAAGTGACGGAAGAAAATAAGAAAGTGATTCATGAGCTGGCATCTCTTTCAGACAAAGTGGAAGCAGAACTTGTACAGGCAACAAATGAAGAAAATAAGCATACCATTTCTATCTGTAATGCTGACGGAACGGAACGGGGGCTTTATTTCCACGGCGTTCCGGGCGGACATGAGTTCAATTCTTTCATTTTAGCCATGTATAATGCGGCAGGCCCCGGACAAGATGTAGGAGAAGAACTGCAAAAAAGAATTGACGTGCTGGATAAAAAAATCCGTGTGCAGATCGTTGTTTCCTTATCCTGCACGATGTGTCCCGACTTGGTCGCTGCCGCACAAAGAATTGCCGCCGGCAATCAAAATGTAACGGTCAATGTCTATGACCTGCAATACTATCCGGACTTGAAGGATAAGTATAATATCATGAGCGTTCCCTGTATGATTCTTGATGAAAAAGATGTGCATTTCGGTAAAAAAAGTGTGACAGAACTCTTGGACATATTTGAACGCTGATACAAATGATGAAAATAAAAAAATCCGCGAGAACTTTCTTGCGGATTTTTTTATGACTTAAGCCGTTTTGCAGGGTTCCATAGATAGAGAGAAAGAAAATAAGATGCTGTGATAAAATAAGTGAAAAGCAATCACAAGGAGAAAAAAATGCGGCTTGATAAATTTTTATCCGACATGAATCAGGGAACAAGAAAAGAACTGAAAGAAAAAATAAAAAAAGGGAGCGTCACCGTAAACGGACATACTTGTTCCGACCCCGGCCAACAAGTGGCGGAAACAGACCAAATCATATTCGACGGGAAACGCATCACATATTACCGATATGAATACTACATGATGAATAAACCGTGGGGAATCATTACCGCCACGGAAGATCGCCGGCAAAAAACAGTGATGGATTTACTTGGAGATGACCGGCGAAAAGATTTATTTCCTGTAGGCAGACTGGATAAAGACACGGTCGGGCTTCTTATTCTGACCAATGACGGACAACTCAGCCACCGTCTGCTTTCCCCCAAAAAGCATATCGACAAAGAATACTATGCACGTATTGCAGGAAAAATCACGGAAAAAGAAATCGCCGCATTCAAAAAAGGAATCTATATCGAAGAAAATTTCACCGCACTTCCGGCGGAATTGGAACTGATTACCTATAGAAATGAAGCGGTAGAAAGTGATTTTGTATGCTTGAAAAAAAGCGGGGCGCCACAAACCGGTTTACAAGACGGAGTCAGTGAAATAAGAGTGACGGTCAGAGAAGGGAAATTTCACCAAGTCAAAAAAATGTTTCATGCCTGCGGAAAAGAAGTCATTTATTTGAAACGTATCCGAATGGGTCATTTGACACTTGACGAAAATTTAAAAGAAGGAGAATATCGCAGACTGGCAGAAAAAGAACTGGTCCTTTTGCAAAAATAAAACAGAACCAAAAAGAAAACTTGATAATGAAGTATATAATTAGTCCCCTGGCAACAGTGATTCTGGCAACTATTCTGTTCGCCTTTCAGATGACCATGTGTATAGAGAGTATCCTGTTAAGTCTATTGCCTTTTATCGGATTAATCCTGTTGATTTATTACCTGTTCTTTTGTTAATAGAGGAACATATAGAACAAAAGGAAATTGAGCCTCACCTCACGCAGGTAGATTAAAATTTGCCAACCATGCTACACTAAATTCAAATAAAGATGCAAGTCATACAGGGGGATATGGATTGAAATATCTGTTACCCGATTTGTTTCTATATTCTGTTTGTGTCGCATCTCGTAATAAGAGGTGCGTGGATTGAAATATCTGGATTTATTATGGTGATAATTTGATGAACTGTCGCATCTCATAAGAGCTGCGTGGATTTTGGAATATACAATACTCGCTTAGGAGGAGCTATGGGGAAACGTTTTTCTTTTATCCATTGTGCCGATCTCCATTTAGGAGAACCTTTTGCCGGATTGTCACGGGGCGATACGGGACCGTGGACAGAGGCTGTGCATCAAGCAACTTTTAAAGCTTTTGCCAATGTAATTGATGCAGCAATTGATTACAGAGCGGATGCAATTTTGATTTCCGGCGATGTATATAACAGTGAAAATCATAGTCTGGCGGCGCAAATGGCTTTTGCGAGAGAATTATACAGGGCGGCACAGGAGGGGATAGAAGTATTTATGGTTCATGGAAATCATGATCCTGATGAAGCTTGGCGGGCAGACGTGCCGTTACCGCCGACGGTGCATATCTTTTCATCAAAAGAAGTGGAACGAATCCCCTTGACTTTGCAGGGAGAAAAAGTGGCGGATATTTACGGAATTAGCTATAAAACCCGGCATATTCATCAAAATTTGGCAAAGCAGTTTAAAAAAGAAGATGATGTATTTTCAATCGGCATGCTTCATACTGATTTGGGGGTATCAGGCAGTTTGTATGCTCCTTGCACGTTAGAAGATTTGAGAAATGCGGGGATGGATTATTGGGCTTTAGGGCATGTGCATACAAGAAAAACACCGTCCATGCGGCCTTATATTGTTTATCCCGGAAATATCCAGGGATTGGATCGCAGTGAATCGGACGAGAAGGGGTGTTATCTCGTTGATGTAGGGGCCTATGGGACAATGACTTTGAAGTTCATTCCGACAGATGTCATTCGGTGGACAGATATGAAAATAGACATTACGCCGTTTCAGAATCCGGAGGAGCTGATACAGGAGATAGTGAAGCAGAGAGTGATGCTTAAGGAAAAGACAGGAAAACCGAATATTGTGCGCCTTATATTTCATGGGGGCGGAGCCTTGCAAAAGGCGATAGGCTCTCCGGAAGGACAGGCGTATATCTTGCAAACTTTAAACGATAAAGAAAAATTTCATCATCTGTTCAATTATTTTTCTGAAATTATTGATGAAACGAGCGCGGAAATTAATCTGGAAGAACGCAGGCAGCTGCCTGATGTTTTAGGAAATTATCTTTCTGCTTTTGATACCATCGGAAGCCTACCTGAGAAAAAACGAATGGAGAAGTTACATGAGATTGTAAAAGAACGGCAGGAAGTCGGAAAGTTTAGTGAATTGAAGAATTTTATATCTGATGAAATGTTGCTCCGGGCATTTAAAAAGGCTGAGCGTGAGGGAGCCCGGCTTTTATCGGAGGATGAAGAATGAAAATTACTGATCTGCAGTTGGAGAATTACGGAATCTACAGGAATGAATCATGGAAACCGTGTACAAATAAACTGAATGTGGTCATGGGAGAAAATGAAAGCGGTAAAACGACGCTGCTCCGTTTCATCCGTGATATGATGTTCGGCTTTGAGCGGGGAAACTGGCAGGGGAAAAGGGGAAGCATGGCGTTTACCCGGACAGATGGCAGCGAATACCGTGTGTTTCGTAATGAAAAAGTGAAGTGGTTTGTTGATAGCCGTATGGAACGGTTTGATGAGGAGCTGCCCGCTCTTTGGTGGCATGGACTGACCAGAAATATGTATGAGCAAATTTTTGCTATGGGATTGGAAGATTTACAGGGGCTTTCATTTTTATCCAATGATTCGGTAAAAAGCCGTTTTTTTATGCTTCAAGGCGGTGATTCCGTTTCCCGAGCCAAGGTCAGATCGACAGACGAGATGGAACATCTTTTAGTGGCTTCCGGACAGGGGAAGAGAAAGATTAACCGGCAGTTGTCGGAACTATCGGATGTCCGGAAAGAATTAGAGGAATTGGCGGGGCAGGAAAAAGATTTTTCTGTTCTCCAGGCCCGGCAAGCATCTATAAAAAAAGAACTGGATGAAATGGAAACGCAATTGGCGAAAGAGCGTAACGCGGAGAAACTGTTAGAAAAACGGCTGGGGTCATGGGCATATTATAAGAAGGCAAAAGAAATAAAACGGCAGCTTTCTTTAAGTGAACAGATCAAAGTGTTTCCTTCCAACGGAAAAGAACGCTGGAATCGTTTGATGAGCCGGATGAAAGTGATTAACGAGCAAAAAGAAGTATTGCAGGAAAAATTGGAGGAATACAAACCGCAGAGCAAAAAGGAAATTATTCCATGGACGGGCATAGAAAAAGAACTGGAAGAGCTGTATATCGACTTAGGGCAATGGAAACAAATGATTGCCGATGAGGAAGCGCTTAATCGGGAAAAATCAGAATGGGCGAAAAATTTTATCCATATGGGATATACACTTTCTTTGTGGGAACGGCCGTTGGAGTTGAAGAACAGTTGTGTTTCCGTAGATTGGCAAACAGGTAATGAGCTGGCACAAAGTGTAGGAGTCAGAAATAACGAACTCCATTTTTGGAAAAAAAGAGAACCGGAAGTGGAAGAACTTGGAGAAATCGAGGAAGATACAAATTCCCTATCTACAGAAAGTGAATGGAAAGCTTATGAGGAAAATGCGAATCAAATAGAAAAGTTTATCCGGGAAGAAGCGGCGCTGAAAAAAGAAAAAGAAGAGTTGCTTGCTCAAAAAGACAGGCCATATACCGTCTGGTTTTTGGCGGGGCTCCTGTGTCTGGCTGTATCTTTTACCTGCGTAGGGGCGTTTTACATGTCTTTTTCCGGATATGCGGTTTTATATGGCGCAGCAGTTGCCGCACTTCTTGCCATCGTTTTTTTTATACTGAACAATCATGTGAGCCATATAAAAGGAAAGAAACTGAACCGGCTGGATACGGCATTGGAGAATATTTATAAAGAAAAAAAAGCGGCGGTTCAAAATTTTCCGGATTTTATACCTGAGAATGAAAATGAATTATCGGCTTTCCGCAATAGATGCCAGCAAAAGCGGAATGATTTTTATAAAGCGCAAGCCAAACGACAGGCGCTGTCTTGGCGGAAAGAAACGGTAAGAAAGCAGGAACTTTCGCATAAGGAATGGTCGGAAGAAGGGAAAAAATTAAGAAATCTGCAAAATCTTGCGGCAGAAGCATGGAAAGAATGGCTTGTAAAAAATAAATTGCCTCCTGTAGAATCTGAAAAGATGGGTGAACTGAGAGAGCAGTGGCAAAAAATTTATTCAGAAGAAGGAAAAGGCAGGATACTTGATGTAAGACTGGATACTATCCGCAGCAAATTAGACCAATTTGACAAACGGGCAGAAGATATAATTAGCGCTGCCGGATCGGATGCTCCCGCAATACCGGACAGCATAGCGGATATATATGAAGAAAATAGGGAAAGAAATTTACAATGGCAGGCGATTGCTGAAAAAAATAATCAGCATGCCGCTTATGAAAAAGAAATGAGCAAATTGGAAATGGACTGGGCTTCCTGCAAAAGAGAGATGGAAGCGCTTTTCCAGCTGGTAAATGCCAAAGATGCGGAAGATTTTGCAGAAAAGGTAAATGCTCACGAAAATCATGACCGCTTATTGAAAGAATGGAAAGATGTAAAACAGGATCTCCGTCTTTATGCAGGGAGTGATGAAGACTTTAACCGTTTATGGTCATCTTTGGAAACCGGGGAATATGATATATGGATGGAGGAATATCAAAAATTATCGAAAGAAATAGAGAAAAAAATTGCCGATATAGGCACGCTCCGACAGCAACAGGGGGCGGTGAGAAATGAAATTTTCCGTCTGGCGGGAGATCATACGATTACCAAAGTACTGCAAAAGAAAAAAGAAGTGGAAGCGGAAATATCTTCATCACTGGAAGAATGGTTAGTGCATCTGTTTACACAGTATGTTCTGGGAAAAACACAGGAACGTTATGAGTCGGGAAAACAACCGCAAGTCGTTGCTGCCGCCAATCGATTCTTATCAGGGATGACAAACGGAAAATATTCTTTAGTCATTGATTCCAATAAAAAAGATGTGGGAATCTTAGACGGCACGCACCATGTGAAAGATGCAAAGATCTGGTCGTCCGGCACAGGCGATCAAGTATACTTATCTATCCGTCTTGCTATGGCACTTTCTTTTGGAAAGCAGATAGAACCGCTTCCGATTGTTCTCGATGATATCTTTGTTCGTTTTGATGAAGGGCGGCAAAGAGAAACGCTCCGTTTCCTCATGGAATTAGGAAAAGAACAGCAAATTTTCCTGTTTACCTGCCATGAAAGAACCATGAAGATTGCAGAAGAAGTGGGACGGGAGAAAGGAACGGGAGCATTTGTTTATCTGAAACCGGGGAAAATACAAAGGATTCCCGTATAACTTCATTTTTATAGGGGAATAGGTATGTAGCTCATATTGAATTTCCGTAGGATGTATATCAAATTTACACTTTCTGCGGGATTTCAATATGAGCTTTATTTTTTCATAAATAAATTGGAGATATCATTTTAATAACAAAACTAAAAAAATGAAATGTGAAGCATAATGAATGACTCCACTGTCAAAAATCGGGGAAACAGATACGATTACATGGCAGGAACAGATGAACACAGCAGAAAATGTAAATTTGAAAATAGTTGAAGAATGTACCTGCAAAACCGGCGGATATTGGAAAGCCTTTCACAGGGAGATATGAAAAACAAGACCGTTTTGCATTTCATGAATACAAACCGGGTTGTAAGGAGTACTTCGCCAAGTGTAGCAAATGTTTTGCCGGCTAAAGTGTTTCGCATGCCTGAAAATATAGTTTGACTTGACAGTAAACAGTACAATTTTTAGAATGATATTAAATGGGGTCGTATGCTCCATGTAAGGCTTTATGTATAAAGGAGGAAAAATGAATAAACCTCTTGTTGCCATAGTAGGAAGACCTAATGTAGGGAAGTCTACGATTATTAATGGACTTGCCCAAAAGCGCGTTTCCATCGTGGAAGATATTCCCGGCGTGACCCGAGACAGAATCTATTGTGATGTAAGATGGCTCAATAGAGAATTTACATTAATTGATACAGGCGGCATAGAATTTAGAGACGGCAAGAATCATATTTCCACAGGTATCAGACAGCAGGCGGAATTGGCGATAGAAGAAGCGGATGTCATTCTTTTTGTGGTGGATGCCCGTGTCGGAGCAGCGGCGGATGATGAAATAATTGCGGAAATATTGCGAAAAACCGGAAAGCCTGTCGTTCTCTGCGTCAATAAAGTGGACAGCCTGAATCAGGAAATGGACATTTATGAGTTTTATTCTTTGGGATTGGGAGATCCGCTTCCCGTATCTGCGGTCAACCGGTTAGGGTTTGGCGATCTTCTGGATAAAATCTCTGAAGGATTTCCTGAAATAGAGGCCCATGATTCTCCCGATATTATCCGGACGGCAATTGTAGGAAGACCCAATGTGGGGAAATCAACGCTGATTAATTCCCTATTGGGATATGAAAGATCTCTGGTCGCTGATGAAATGGGAACGACTCGTGACGCTGTGGATTCAGTCTGGAAATATAAGGGGAAAACCTTTATATTGGTAGATACCGCAGGAATGAGGCGGAAGAGCAAAATTGATGAACCTTTGGAAAAATACAGTGTCATCCGTTCCATTCGCGCGATTGATAATTGCGATGTGGCGATTTTCGTTTTAGACGCAAATGACTTATTGACCGAGCAGGATAAAAAGATCATAGGCTACATTCATGAGGCGGGAAAAGGTCTTATCCTGATGGTGAATAAATGGGATATGATTGAGAAAGAAACAAACACGATAGTATCGTTCGAGAAAGAAATACGGAATGGGCTTCCTTTTGCGCCGTATGCCCTTATACTGTTCGGTTCGGCAATGACAAAGCAGAGAATCCAAAAGTTGGGAGATATGATTTATAATGCGGCGGAACAGCAGTCAATGCGCGTATCCACATCCGTTTTGAATGATCTTTTGGAAGATGCGAAAATTATGAATCCGCCGCCCGTCCATGCGGGAAGAGTGGCTAAAATTTACTACATGACACAGGTGGGAATCCGCCCGCCAACCTTTGTCATGTTTGTCAATGATGCCAATTTGATTCACTTTTCTTATATACGCTTTATCGAAAACCGCTTACGAGAAGCTTTTTCATTTGAAGGAACGCCAATCCGGATTGTGGTGAGAAGTAAAAAAGATGGTGATGAATTGTGATTGATAATGTACTTATCGTCCTTCTTGCCTATCTTATTGGAGCGATCCCTACCGGTTATCTGATTGGGAAAATAGGATATGGTGTGGATTTAAAAACGACAGGAAGCGGAAATGTCGGAGCCACTAATGCATATCGCACGTTAGGAGCAAAGGCGGGACTTCTTGTGTTTTTTGCGGACTTTTTTAAAGGAATGGCCGCCGTTTATCCGGGAATGCCCGATCCTGTTCTTGTCTTAGCTTGTGCGGTTTTTGCTATTATCGGAAATGACTGGTCCGTATTTTTGAAATTTAAAAGCGGTAAAGGCGTTGCCTGCGGAGTGGGGGCATTTACGCTGATCTGCCCTTATGCGACCTTGGCATCTTTTGTGGTTTGGCTGGCCGTTTTCAGATGGAAAAGAATTGTTTCTCTTGCATCCGTCATTTCCGCACCGGTAGTGCCGATAGTCATCATGATTATGAGACAGCCGGCAGAGTATCAGGTGTTCAGTGTGGCAGCGGCATTGATTGTTATTGTGAAGCATAAAGATAACATCGGACGACTGATTCGGGGAGAAGAGAAACCGATTACCGCAAGAAAGAAGGGATAAAATGAAAGTGACCATGATCGGTTCCGGCGGTTGGGGAACGGCGATGATTGTCCAACTGGCCGCCAGGCATGATGACCTGGTTCTTTATTGCCGCCGGGAAGAAACGGCGGCCAAGTTAAGAAGTGCAAGAGAAAATAAGGAGTACCTTCCGGGAATACGGATTCCCGTTCATGTCAAAATCACAAGTGATCCGGAGAAAGCGATTTCCGGAGCGGATGTGGTCATTCTGGCCACACCATCAAAGGCGATAAAGGAAACTGTTGAGAAATTGTCTTTGTATTTAAAAAAAGAGGCCGTGGTCGTTTGTGCCTCCAAAGGACTGGCGGATAAAGAGGGACACCGGCTTTCTGACGTGATTAAGGACGCTTTGAAAAACATAACGGACCGTATTGTCGTCCTCTCCGGGCCCAATCATGCGGAAGAAGTGGGACAGGGACTTCCCGCCGCAACGGTAGCCGCATCGGAAATACCGGAAGCCGTGGAAATTGTACAGGATCTGTTTATGAGTCCCGTATTCCGTGTATATCGGAGCCGGGATATCCGCGGGGTAGAATATGGAGGCGCTTTAAAAAATATTATCGCGCTTGCCTGCGGAGTTTTAGCTGGTCTGGGGTTGGGAGATAATTCAAAAGCGGCATTGATGACAAGAGGACTTGTTGAAATGACTCGATTCGGAGTTTATTTTGGCGCCAAAAAAGAAACTTTTTCCGGATTATCCGGCATGGGTGATCTGGTCGCCACCTGTACCAGCAGTCATAGCAGAAATCATAGGGCCGGCTTTTTGCTCGGCAAAGGAAAAACGGCAAAAGAAATTATGGAGGGAACGCATATGGTGGTAGAAGGAATGCGTACCGCCGTTCTGGTTAATGAAATTGCCCGCAAAAAAAATATTGAAATGCCCGTTACCGAAGAAGTTTGTCAATTATTGACGGGAGAGCATACTGTGGAAGAGGCGGTAGAGAACTTGATGAATCGTGCAAAAAAAGCGGAAATGGAAACATATCTGGATGCAGGAAATGAATAATCAGGCAAATTTTATTTAATTCTTGTTTATGTTATAATCTGAATTGGACATTTAACTATGAAGATTATTGGTGGGAATGCCAAAGGGACAATTCTTACTGCACCGGCCGGGCGAAATACAAGACCGACTTTGGGACGGGTGCGGGAAAGCATTTTCAATGTACTTTCCAATGTGGGGATTTTAGACACACGCGTTCTGGATGTATTCGCCGGCACAGGTGCTATGGGAATAGAAGCATTGAGCAGAGGTGCAAAAAAAGCCACTTTCCTTGATAAAACGACGGCGGGAATCATTCATGAAAACCTGAAAAAGTGTCATGTCGAAGAAAAAGGGAAGGTCATGTCAGGTGACATACGCATTTCCCTGAAAGCACTTGCAGGAACGCAGTACGATTATATATTTATGGATCCGCCTTATAAAAAAGGTTATATTGATGAAGTTCTGAAAATAATTTTTGCTTGCAGGCTTCCTGCGAACAATGCTATTATTATTGCAGAGCATTCCATAGAAGAGCCGCCGGATATGACTCTGTGGAAAGAAAAATGCAGAGTCTGGAAAGAGAAGAAAGTCGGCGGTATCATGGTAAGTTATCTGTTTTGTGAAAATTCCGGGGGAGAAGATTCATGAAAACTGCCATTTGCCCGGGGAGCTATGACCCGGTTACATATGGACATCTGGACATTATCCGGAGAAGTGCGGTTCTTGTTGATAAACTGATTGTTACGGTTTTTGTCAATCCCAACAAAAAAGGTTCGATGTTTACCATAGAAGAAAGACTGGATATGCTCAGGGAAACAACCAAAGATATTCCGAATGTGGAAGTAGATACCTCTACCGGCTTATTGACCGCCTATGCGGCTAAGAAAAAGTGCCATCTTTTGATTCGGGGACTTCGGGCGTTCAGTGATTTTGAATATGAATTTCAGAGGGCTCTGATGCTCAAGAAGATTGATCCTACCTTAGAAACCGCATTTTTCATGACCGATGGGAGATATTCGTATTTATCCTCCACCGGAGTCAGAGAATTGGCATACTTTGACGGAGATGTATCGCATATGGTTCCTCCGTATGTGGCAGATATGGTTAAAAAGAAAATGAGTTCCATAAAGAAATGAGGCTGCGAAATGGATACAAGAAAATTGCTTGAAGAACTGGAAAATATAATCGGAAATGCAAATGATGTACCGTTTACCAACAAAAAAATGGTCGATAAAGATGAAATAGAAAGACTGATAGATGCCATCAACCAGTCGCTTCCTAATGAATTGGAAAGTGCAAGACGCATTGTTGCCGATAAGGAACGTATTCTTTTGGATGCGGAGAAAAAAGCGGATGATACGATTGCACAGGCAAAAGACTATATTGCCCGTATCACGGAAGAAAGCGAACTGGTGAAGCAGGCACAGGAAAGAGCGAATGAAGTGGTTACGGCGGCAAATCGCTCCGCAGAGGAATTACGGAACAGTTCCGTCACGTATGCGACAGACGTTTTGAAATATGTAGAAACCAATATGGAGAACATGCTTGATACATTGAAGAAAAATCGGCAGAGCCTGATTGATTCCAATGCCGCTGCCGGGCAGCCGGAACATGACAGGTAATAACATATACAAATAACAGGAGGAGTCATGAAAGGCTCCTTTTTTGGATATTTTTTATTTATCAGGGGAAATAAATAGAAAAGAGGTCCGCTCATGGAAATAACGAATAGAAAACATTTTGTATTGTGTTTTATTCTTTTAATCGTGCTTTCCGTGATAGGACTTTTTTTATTTGTATTTCGTGAGGATCCGGGCAGCAAAGAAAATGTTTCAGATGTCGTTGCAATAGAAACGGAAGAAACGCATCACAAAAATAAGACCGTTTTGGTCTATGTGACCGGCGCCGTAAAAGAACCGGGGGTGTATGAACTGCCGGAGGGAAGCCGGTATTTTGAAGCGGTGCAGAAAGCGGGAGACGTTTTGCCTTATGCGGACTTGGACCACATTAATTTAGCGGCGGCGGTGGAAGATGAAAGCCATATTTATATTCCGATCAATCCGGGGAAAACCAACACGGCGCTTCCGGGGAAAGTCAATATTAACACGGCGGAAACGGCAGAATTGGTAGTGCTCCCCGGGATAGGAATAAAAACGGCGGAAAAAATTATTCATTACAGAAGAGAGCATGGCGGATTTAAAACCAAGGAAGAGTTAAAAGAAGTGCCAACGATAGGAGAAGGTAAATTTGCTAAAATAACGGAGCAAATTACATTATGAACGGGAAATATCCTTTGCTTTGGGCGGGTGTTTTCTTTGCTTTTGGTGTTTTCGGGGCGGAGTTTTTTCTGGCCGATTTCCGGAGCATAGGAGTGATTCTTTGTTGTGTCTTGGCAGTTCTATGTCTGTGCTATAAATGGGAAAAAACAAGCATTGTCTATATAGGGAGTGCTTTTTTTATTTGTTTTGCCGGATGGGGACGGATGGAAATAGGAGACCAAATCTGGCAAAGTCAATCCCGGTATCTGGCAGGCTCACAGGGGATTTTTTATGGCGTGGTAGCGGAAGAACCGGTGGAAACGGCGGGAGAAAAGAAATACACCCGATACTTGGTCACGCTCGAGAAGATCGTATATCCTGAGGGTACGGAAAAAATGATTTCAGGAAGTGCCTATGTGTATGACGGCGTCCGGGATAAAACGTATGAAATCGGCGATGAAATTTTCGTCAGAGGGAAATTACAACCTATTCATATGTATAAAAATCCCGGGAAAATTATTATGGAAGGAAGATACAGAAGTCAAAATGTCATAGGACGGATATATGGACAAAATAGAGGTGACATTTCTTTTATCCGGCACGGCGACTCTTATTTCTGGCTGCAAAAATCGGTTTCCGCCAGAGAAAAAATCCGTCATATGTTTGCTCCTTATGTGGGAGAAGAACGCCTGCCCGTACTCATGAGCCTGCTTTTTGGCGGACATTATGCAGAAATTTCTAAAACGGTGACAGAATCTTTTTCAGTGACGGGAATCATTCACATTCTGTCCGTTTCGGGTTCCCATATCGCACTGCTTTTCGGCTTTCTGTATCTTCTTGGGAAATATATAGGACTTTCACAGTGGCTGACAGCTGTTTTATCAATACTTGCGGTATTTGTCTACGGAGGGATAGCCGGATTTGTTCCGCCGGTCATCCGCTCTTCCGTTATGGGGATCTTGGCGGTGCTCGGCGTATGTCTTGAAGCAAAAGGGGCGTCTTTAAATTTTTTAGGCGCCGCCGTTTTGGGAATGCTCCTTTGGAATCCTTACTATTTGTATGACGTGAGCTTTGAGCTTTCCGTAGGCGCCTCCGCCGGTATTTTGTTATTTTACCGCCCCATAACAAGAGTTTTATCATTTCCTTTTTTGCCGGACTGGATACGGGAGGGCATTGCTTTATCCTGCTCCGCCCAAATACTTGTACTGCCCCTGATTCTTTATTATTTTCACTCGTTTCCTTTGTATTTTATTCCTGCCAATTTGCTGGTCACACCTTTATTGGAATGGGTGATCATCGCAGGTCTTATATCCATCCTTATTTTCTTTTTGGTCAAACCGCTGGCTGTCGGTATCTTATATGCGGCGGATCATCTTCTTTACGCAAGCCTTATCATCAATCAATGGATTTCAGAGCTTCCGAAAGCCTTGCTTCCTTTAGGAGGGATGGGTCTCCGGAGTATCATTTTCTATTATGCGGCGGTGATGGGAGTATACTTCAGAAAAAGGATAAGAAAAAAACGTTATATGGCAGGGACGGTTTGTATTTTCTTGCTGTTTGCAGCTGTTTCTTATTTTTTCACTCTGCGGGAAACAACAGTTTTTGTTCCTGAATTGGGAATGGACAGAGGCATTTTACTTGTATCAAAAAAATGTAAAATCGTTTATTATAAATACAGTGATTTCTCTTCAGAAAGAAATAGAGATGAATTGCAATCTTTTTTATCGTATCAAGGTGTTTTTGATGCGGATCTGCTGATTTTAAACGGGGAATCTCTAAAACAGAAAAAAGAAGCGGTGCCTGTTATTCCCGCTCGGGAAATATGGATAACGGGAAAGAATTTACAAATTCCCGGAAATGTTTCCGCTAAAATCCGCTATATCGGGCAAGGGAAATGGCGGCTTAAAAATGAAATTCTGTTGGAAAGTGATGGAAGTGCCTGGACGATTTCTGATGGGAACTGGTCAATTTTTTTGTCAGGAAATCAAAATAAGAAATTGAGAGAGAAAATGAAACATACCCTGTGGATAGGAGGAGCGGATCCGTTTCAAAGTACTGTAGAAAGTACCTGGGTGGAAAAAATCAATCCTGAATTGGCGATTTATACGGGTACAGGGCGAATGAGCGGGGCGGATACGGAAACATTTGTGTTTTATGACTGTCCCGTTTATCAAACCGGATTGGACGGAATGATTTCGGCGACATGGACAGGAACCCGTTGGAACGCAGATATATAGGGAGAAAAATGGGAATACAAAGTGAAAAAAAAGAAAATCTGCGGCTTTTTTATGGAGATGATCCGGTGTCGATCAGTCTTTGTAAGGGAGAGGCGGTAAAAAAATATTTTAAAGAGGAAAGACCGGATATCCATGTTTTAGAGTCGCCCGGAAATTATGAAGTCTGTAAAAATACGTTAGGAGGACAGTCCTTATTTTTTTCAAAAACCGCAGTAGTGATTCAAAATCCTCTTTTTTTAAAAAGAGTGATAAGAAATGAAAAAGAAGAAAAAGAATTTGCCGATTTTTTGACGTTTTTGAAAGACTTACCCTCCGATACACTTGCTATATTTATTGTGGAAGGCTCGTTAGATAAAAGAATAAAACCGGTAAAAGAATTGTTGTCTCTATGCCTTTCTGAAGAATGCGCGTTGCTCAAACCCAAAGAGGGGGCTTCCCGCATGATCCGGCTTCTTGCGGAAAAAGGAAAATATCCGGAACCGGAGGCCGGAGCCTATTTGGAAGAAGTTCTCGGTTCGTGGGAAACGCTTTCTTTGCCGCTTTTGGAAACGGAATGTGATAAGATTATATTAATGGCCGGAGAAAATCCGAAGATTTCCAAAAAACTTTTAGAAGCGGCACTTCCCGATTATATGGATCAGGGCATATTTCGCTTTACCGACGCCTTGCTGTCCCGGCGGGCAGACTTGGTGCTTCAGAGAGCGGACCGGGTTTTCCGGAACCCGGGGGAAACGATAAAGAATGTCGGTTTTTTGGCGTCCCGTTTCAGGAAAATAAAAATACTGAAAGAATTGCAAAGAAATCATGCGTCTCTGCAAGAGATGCAAAAAAAGCTGGACATACGGAACCGGTGGGCATGGCAGAATTTATTAAAAGATGCCGCGAAAGTAACGGAAGAAGAAGCGGAAAAGTTTTTACTCGGTCTCTTCCATTATCAAATGGCGCTTCGCCAGGGGGAAAATGATACTTTAAAAGATCTGCTTCTCCGGTTTTGTTTACATCATAAGACTTAGAAAAGGGGATAACATTGAAAAGATTGAAAATATGGCTGGGAGGTGCTGTGATTGCCGGAGCAGTGGCAATCGGAATGGCACCTTTTCTATGGACAAAACAGGATGCTGTCATACCGGGAGTGCGTTTGAACGGGCAAAGTGCGGGCGGCATGACAAGAGAAGAGCTGATAAATCTCATCAGGGAGAAAAATAAAGAACTGGCGCATAAAAAGATTTTGCTGAATCATGGAAATGTCAAAGAAGAATGGTCCATGGCGGAGCTCAAAGTACATTATGATGAAAGTAGCCCGGACGATCTATTGTCATTGGGGAAGAGCGGTCAGATGCTTTCCGACTGGGCGGTACGTTGGAAAACATTGATTTCGGGAAATACAGAACGCAGCCCTCTCGTGTATGACAGGGGACTTATCGAAGAAAAAGCGGCCGCACTGTCGGAGAAATATGGAAAGCCGGCGGAAAATGCGAAGCCTGTTTTTCATAATGACGGGACGGTCACCTTTGCCGGCGGCAGTCCTTATATGAAGGTGGATAAAGAAAAATTGGCACGGCTGGTGGAAGAGTTCATCACCGGAGCCGATCAGAAAGCAATAGAAATTCCCGTATCCGAAGAAAAGCAGCCTGATTTGACGATGGAAAAGGCACAAAAATTTAATACTGTTTTGGGACAATACACGACATATTTCAGCTTATCACCGAACAGGAGCAGAAACATAGAATTATCCGCCCGGGCAATCAGCGAAGTGGTTATAGAACCGGGAGCGGGATTTTCTTACAACAATACAACAGGAACAAGGTCACCGGAGCATGGATATTTAGAGGCTCCGGTGATTGTAGACGGCAAACTGGAGCCGGGATACGGCGGCGGCGTGTGCCAGACGAGTACGACGCTTTTTAATGCGGTGATGTTGGCGGGACTTCCCGTGACGGAAAGAACTTCTCATTTTTCACCCGTATCTTACGTCCCTATAGGGCAGGATGCCACTGTTTCTTTCGGGTATCTTGATTTTTGTTTCATCAACGCTTTTAAAAACCCGGTTTATATTTACACCGTGTATGCTTCCGGAGAACTTACCTGCTATATTTTGGGAGACCGGACGGATAAGCCGCAAACGGCGGAAATTTTATTGCAGCATTCCGATGTGATCCCTTTTAAAACCGTTGAGAAGGTAGATTCTTCGCAAAAGGAAGACAAGACTGTGGAATATGGACATGAAGGCTATTCTGCAGGGATTTTGCAATATGCCCGGTGGGCGGACGGAAGAATTTATCAGAACACTTTTGAGTCTTATTATGAGCCTGTAGATACGGTGATTACGTATAACAAAGATCCGAAGAAACAAAAAAAGGAAGAAAAGGGTAAGGGAAAAAAGAAGGCGCAAGGCGAATCAAAAGCAGTAAAAAATCAACCGAAGATAAAAAAGAATACCGGCGGGAAAGAGATTCCTTTGCGGTAGCTTGGAGGTTCATACATGGGAAAGTACCGCTTGCGGGCAAGAAAAGAAAATGCGGTCATTACATTGATGGAAGTGGATACAGAAAGTCATTCCTGGTATATACAGGCCGATGATGGAGCGGCGGCTTTGCGGGTTTTACAGGAAATGTCCGATGAAATTAGCTGTCTTGTTCATATTTATATCAACGGAAAAGAAGTGGGAGAGGAAGTATTTCCCTCTAAGATAGACAAGGTCGTGCGTCCTGAAAATGAATTAGAAGAAAGCATGGCGGCATTTGATGAGAGAGAAAAGGAAATTCCTTTGCCGGAAGACGGAAATCCGGAAGGATTTAATTTCCCCACTCCGGATGATATACAGTCCGCTTTAGCAACGCTGCCGCCTGAAGAAAAAGAAAAGAAAAAATCAACATCCGATGCGTATACGCCGATACAGGGACTTCCGGAATTAACGAGCGTGCTTCCGGCGTCCGCTTTTGCAGTACAAGAAAAATCCGGGCCCGGCACATCCGTTCTTATAGGGAAAGGCAGGATCAAGGGCAAAGTGTCGGATATGAATACCATTAAAGAAGAGGTGGCCGGCATTGTGATCCAAGGTACGGTGATTGATTCGGAAATCCGTGAGCTTCATGGAAACCGTGCCATTTTCACGATGAAAATAGCCGATGAAACAGACGGGGTTCTTTGCAAGAAATTTTTTGACCGAATGGAAGAAAGCAAAGCACTGGCAGGCATCAAAAAAGGGGCGGTCATGAAAGTACGGGGCAACGTGCAGCTTGATAAGTACACGGGAGGACTGGTTTTAAATATTTTACAGATGGAAAAAGGAGAAACGGTTGTCATTCCGCATGAAGATAATCATCCTACGCCGCGGGTGGAACTTCATTTGCATACGAAAATGAGTCTTGACGGGTTGATTGATAATGAAGAAGTCATTAAAACGGCCGCCAAATGGAAACATCCCGCCATTGCCATTACCGATCACGGTGTAATCCAGGCTTTTCCGAAAATTCAGGAATTGGCAGCTAAATACAAGCAAAAAGTTATTTACGGCATGGAGGGGTATCTGATTGACGATATCCCTAAAGATGCAGATACGGATCGGCAAAGATACTACCATATCATTATTCTTGCTAAAAATATGACGGGACTCCGTAATTTATACCGCATGATTACTCTTTCCCACATCAAGTATTATAAAAAACGACCGTTGCTTCCCCGGCCCGTACTGGAAGAATTCAGAGAAGGACTGATTTATGGCTCAGCTTGCGTGGTGGGTGAGTTTTTTCAGGCGGTTTTGCAGAAAGAAAGTGAGGAAGATCTGATAAAAAAAGCCGGATTTTACGATTATCTGGAAGTCCAGCCTTTGGAAAATAATGAATTTCTTCTTTATGAAGACCGGTATTCCGATATTAAAACCAAAAAAGATTTGCAGAATTTAAATAAAAAAGTGATTGAAATCGGAGAAAAGACGGGGATTCCCGTTTGCGCCACTTCCGATGCCCACTATTTATTTGCCGAGTATGCAAGAAGCAGAGATATTTTGCTCTCCAACTGGGAAAAGCCGGGGAAAATAGAATCCCACCCGCCGGTGTATTTACGGACGACGCGGGAAATGCTCGATGAGTTTAACTATCTGCCGGAAGAAAAAGCGTTTGAAATTGTTGTGACCAACACAAGACGGATCGGGGAACAATGCGAAACGATAGAACCGCTTGCGGAAGAATGGAAATCATATAATCCGAAAATTGCAGGAGCGGATGAAAAATTTGAAGAGATGTGCTATACAAAGGCGAAAGAAATTTACGGAGAACCGTTGCCTAAAATTGTAGAGGATCGTCTTGCTTTGGAATTGACGCCCATTATTAATCACGGCTATGGCGTGCTTTATTATATCGCCCATAAGCTGGTGAAACACTCCAACGACAGAGGATATCTGGTCGGTTCCCGCGGTTCTGTCGGATCTTCGTTTGCGGCGACTATGTCGGGCATCACGGAAGTCAATCCTCTGCCGCCCCATTATGTTTGTCCGTCTTGCCGGTGGAATCATTTTTTTACTGACGGATCGGTAGGCGGCGGATTTGATTTACCAGAT
This sequence comes from uncultured Dialister sp., assembly GCA_900547785.1. GTDB lineage: Bacteria > Bacillota > Negativicutes > Veillonellales > Dialisteraceae > Dialister. The sequence continues at coordinate 12,147 of URIB01000006.1, read as the reverse complement.
AAAGACTGTCCCCAATGCGGACATGCTTTGAATAAAGACGGGCATGATATTCCTTTTGCCGTATTTTTAGGATTTGACGGAGATAAGGTCCCCGATATTGATTTGAATTTTTCTTCCGGCGATGACCAGGCAGTGGCTCATAAATACACAGAAGAACTGTTCGGCCGGGATAATGTATTCCGTGCAGGAACCATTGCGGGGATTCAGGATAAGACGGCATTCGGTTTTGTAAAACACTATGCGGAAAATAGAGGACTGACGTTCAATGATATTTTTATAGAAAAATTATCTGCCGGAGTGGCCGGTGTCAAACGGACGACAGGGCAACATCCGGCGGGGATTATGGTTTGTCCCCGTGATATGGATATCCACAATTTCACGCCTCTGCAATACGCGGCGAATAAAAAATGGATTAAAGATGAAGACGGAAATAAAATACCCGGAACGATTACCACCCATTTTGATTATCATTCCATTTCAGGGCGTATGCTGAAACTTGATATACTGGGGCACGACGATCCCAAAGTGATTCGTATGCTTCAGGATTTGACGGGGGTTGATCCGCTCCATATTCCGTTTAATGATAAAAAGACGTTATCGCTTTTCTGCTCGCCCGAAGCATTGGGGCTGACAGCGGAGCAATTAAAAGATGTAATAGGAAATAAAGGAATTACCGTAGGAGCCATCGGACTTCCGGAATACGGTACGGCTTTTGTCAGGGGCATGCTGGAAGATACGCGGCCGAAAAATTTCTCCGAACTGGTTCGTATTTCCGGATTCTCCCACGGGACAAACGTGTGGCTCAATAATGCGAGAGATTTAATTACTTCGGGGCAGGTCAAATTGGAAGAAGCGATTTCCACCCGTGATGACATTATGAATTATCTGATTGCTCACGGTGTGGACCCGCTGGTTTCTTTTAAAGTTATGGAAAATGTCCGTAAAGGGAAAGGTCTTGAAAAAGGGGATTCCAACAATCTGGCGAAATTGAAAGAGGCTAAAATCCCCCAATGGTTTATCGACTCCTGCCTGAAAATATCTTATCTGTTTCCAAGAGCGCATGCGGTGGCATATGTCATGATGGCATTCAGAATCGCCTGGTTCAAAGTGTATTATCCGCTCGCTTATTATGCGGCCTACTTCAGTATCCGTGCCGAGGGGGCATTTAATGCCGCCGTGATTTTAAAAGGATTGGAAGCGCAAAAAGCGGAACTGGCAAGAATCAATTCCGTTCCGCATCCGACGGCGGTGGAAAAGGGACAAGCCACCGTTTTGGAAGTAGCGGCGGAAATGTACCTCCGGGGACTCAAGTTTTTGCCTGTTGATTTAGAAAAATCCGATGCCACACAATTTTTAATGGAAGACGGTGCTCTTAGGCCGCCGTTTAACTGTATTCCTGCATTAGGAAATACGGTGGCTGCAGAGATTGTAGAAGCAAGAAAAGAAAATCCTTTTACGTCCAAAGAAGATTTGAAAAAGCGGGGAAAGGTAACACAGAGTATTGTTGAATCCATGGAAGAAATGGGCATGCTTACCGGAATGCCTGAGGAAGAGCAAATCAATCTGTTTTCTTTCTGAAGAAAGGTATATATAAAAGGGCTGTACTTTTTGTGAACAGCCCTTTTATTTTTTTTCTATGATATCCATATTCCGGAGAAGAACCTGTTTTCCCCGCCAGGAAAAAGCATAATCTTTATATTGCTTAAGAAACCCCCGGTTCGACAGAGAAGAAATTTGATTTTCGGAAAGAATGGGAATCCGGTCCTGCCGCATTTCCGGAAGAGGAGAAAGCTTGGCGTTTTCATTGAAAGGACAATATTTCTGACACTCGTCGCATCCGAAAATCAGAGGCGTTTTCCGGATGATTTTTTCTTCATCAGGGGTGAGCGGCTCCTTTTTTTGTGTCAAATAAGATTTGCACTGCCAAGGATTAAATTTTTCGGGGGTGAGGCACTTTCCGGGGCAGGCATCTATACAGCGGCTGCAATCTCCGCAGTCGGAAAGAATCGGTTTATCCGGCGGAAGGGATAAGGTCGTTAAAAGGGAACCGATGGTAAAATACGAGCCGTACACAGGGTGAATCAGACAGTGGTTTTTTCCGAAAAAGCCGAGACCGGCTTGATAAGCGAGCCATCTGTCCGCTAAGGGAGATGTGTCCGCAATAGGATAAAAATCTTCTTCCGGGTATATTTCTTTTGTTTTTTCTATGATTTTTTCCAAGTAGGAACGGACAATCTTGTGGTAATCTTTCGTTCTTGCATAGAGGGCAATATTGGCAGGCTCTTCTTTGGGGTACGCATAAGGAAATAAAATAACAATAATTGATTTGGTTCCGGGCAGAAGATTTTCCGGGGAAATACGGCGGCATATATCTTCGGGAACAAAAGGCACCGGACCGTTTGATGACAATTTTTCCAGTAAAAGAGGAGACACCGGACAACTCATTATACCGACGGCATCCAGTAAAAAAGAGCGGGCTATATGGAGAATCGTTTCTTTAGCAAGAGAACACATGAGTTTCCTTTCATAAAAAAAGAGCAGTTTCGGCTGCTCTTTATTGTTTGACCATTCGTGAGGAAAGAACGTCGCTGACTCGTTCGGTAGGCATATCCTCGCTGTCGTAGAGAAGACCTTTCGGACTTTTTATAATCAGCCGGTCCATCAGGTTTTGTTGGATCAGATCATTGGTTGCCGAGAGAAATGACAAGCAGGCTTTATCATGGTACTCCTTGGAAATCAGCCGTGACAATCCCGGGGCTTTGAGCTTTTGCTGCAAGAATAGTTGGTGAATGGCTTTCCAGCTTTCTTTTTTCGGGCAAGCCCTGAGCATGACGCAAATCGTATATCCTTTATCTTTCAAGTAAGAAATCAAAGACATCGTGTGTTTTACATTATCAAGAGAACCCTCCTGGAGAATGTGGTAGCGCTCTTCTGCCGCTTTCTTCATTGTCAGATCGGACAGCTGTTTCCCCTGGTCCATCGTAAAATAACTGCAAAAATGACCGTATTTTGTCATCAGCTCTTTTGCCAGCGGATGGAATCCGCGGAAATTGTCACTCATGGATTGAATGATGTTTCCGTCATATTCTTCAATCAGCATAGAGGACATACGCGTTTTTCCGGATCCCGGCTGTCCGGCAATGATAAAAGCAAGGGGCTGATTCTGATTCCCGGTTTTGCCTTTTGTGACGGACGGCCATACGGTGGAATTGAAAAACTCGTTCATTTCTTCGGGAGTAAAATTGCTTGCTTCCGCCACGGATTCTTTTGTCACCTTGACTTGGGGCTGAGGGAGGAAAAGCTGATCGGATGTATACTTCGTTTCAATGGCATAGGCCTCTTTGAGCATTTCAATTTGCTTATTCATAGAAATGCCGTGACCTTTGCGGAGTTCAATTTTTGCCATGGCACGAATTGTTTTTCGCCATAAATGAATCAGACGGTCGTCATCCTCTTCCTGTATACCCCGCTCTTGCCGCACCGTACGGAGTAAATTGCGGATGGTTGTAAATATTTCCGCATTGACTTCAAGTTGTATCCCTAAAGGGGTGATTTCTTCAGATTCATGTAGTTCCTTGACTGTTTGCTCGTCATACGGCATAGCCTATTACCAACTCCTTTTTGTAACTTAACCCCATAATAGCAAAAGGGATTCTTTTTGTCCATTTCTTACTTATCATGAAGAGTATTTCTTAACAGGTTCAAGTTTGCCGGCGGCGGTGTGGAGAGAGCATGAGATTGATTCCACGGTTTATCATAGGTTTGCAGACAGTGGAAAACCGTTTGGTAAGCGGCCCGGGAAAGAAGAGAACCGAGAACCGAAAACGTGCCGGCATCCGTGTAAACGGGACCGTCAGGATTACAAATCAGAGTAAGACCGTCGGTGCACGTACCTGTAGCGACAGCTCCGGTATTTACATCGGCAATGCCTAAATCCTGGAGAGCCGCCGTTTTTCCTTCGGTCATGCTGATTAAAGAACGAACCATAGTCCATTCGGGAAGACAGCCGTTAACGGTGATGATGATATTAATGGTGCCTACAGGAGAAAATGTTCCGCCCGATTCTTCATAAAGCGGATCGGAACCGGCACGGGCGGCCGTCTTTTCAACGCCTCCGGTAGTGACCGCATCAAGAAGCAAACCGTTGTAACTGAATGTTTTATGACTGTGCCACTCCATTTTCGCGGCCGTCAAAAGAGAGGAACTTTTTCCCGGATCATACCCGTGGTCAATAAGCGACAGACGGAGATATTCAGAAACGGATCCGCCGGGGAATTGTTCCGGCGTGGGATAAAAGAAATCCAACTTTTGATTGACCGCATGGTTTATACTTTTAAAACCGCCTCCGAAAATGGCGGTAGAAAGAGAACGGCGCTCTTCCTGAAAAGAAATAGCGAGATAAGTATCGGTGACACGGAGGGTGCCGCCGCTTTTTAAAGTTTCAGTGGTATCCATAACAAGCTCCTTTGTTTTTCATTATAACAGAGAGCGTGCGTGTGTGACCTGTAGAAGGACATGGTGTATGGCAAATAAAATAAAAAGCCTCCGGGTCAATGAATTTAGAATGAATCCGATGACCGAAAAGACTTTCCGGAAAAATAGAACTCTGCCGGGGAGTTTGGGAGAATATGAATCATTTGATAAAAATGATGATGATATTTCACTTTATATTAAACGGGCAAAATAAGGAATCTTTTTTATCAGGTAAGTAAACATCAATCCTAAAGCAAAAGCAAGACATATCCATATCACCGCATCAATAAAAGGAATGCGTGGGAAATAAGCAAGAAGAATATGGGTGAAAAAGCGATGCGTCAACGCCCTTGTGATTTCCTCAAAAAGCATGACACCGAAAGATAAGCTCCCAAGAGTGACAATGACTTTTTTTGCTTTCGGAGAAACCTCATGACGATTGAACCAACGGCGGAAAAAACAGAAAACAAAAGCAGTATTTAAAAACAAAAAAGAATCATAAAACCGTTCCGATACGGCTTCCGTCAGTCCTCCTGCCACGGCGCCGTGGTAACAGGTCATGACCGCGGAAAGAACCGTTCCCCCGAGAGCGGCAAGACAGAGAAAGCAAAGATTTCTTTTTGTCAGCTTCTGGAGAGGGAGTACATTTTCTATCCAGTAACCGGTAAGAAAATAAAAAGTAGGCTCACTCACCGCAAGAAGTGGATTGATAAAACAGTTGATTTCGGCCGAGCCCTGAAAAATAAGAAAGGAAAATACCGGGACGAAACCGACAAAGAACAGATGCAAAGCAATAAGATACAAAAAAAGAGAATGGCTCATATGCTTGACCAAGGTACGCCATAAAGGGAGCATGAACAGAAAACCGAGATAGATATATAAAAAATAATAAGCCGTTGCCATATGGGAAGAGTAGATCATCGTAAAAAACTTTGAGATGTGCCCGTATATTGACAAATTCAAGTTGTGGTAAAAATAAACGTAATTGATCAAAGAAAAAATGAAAATAATTTGAAGAAAGCGGAAAATACGTTTTTTAAAAATAACGGAAACCGGTTCCTCTTTCCCCAAAAGCAAAGCACCGGAAATCATAAAGAAAATCGGTACGGCCGTTTTTACCCAAAAAGGAACCGCCATATACAAAGGAAAAAAGAAAGAGTCCGGCCGGGAAAGATAAATGGAAAATCCGGCGGTGGACGTATGGGTAAACATAACAAGCCAAATACACAAAAAACGCAGCAGCTCAATATGAAGTTTTTTTGCCGGTGAGGGCTTCATGGGTGACAGTGACAGCGCCATAATAACATTCCTTCCTGTTTTTTACTATGATACCACGAATACAAAAAAATCATAAAGAGAAATCGCCTGATATCGAATGCAGAAAGGAAATACAGTTAGTAAATGGTATTGAATGCACGTTTTACCATAAAGAAAGAATACGATCCGCAAGCTGTCTCCGCTTGACGGGGAAAGTATCAGCAAAGCTGACGAAAGAAGCAGGGGGATTTTTTGAAATAAAGAAAAATATAAGGTATTAAATGAAAATGCAAGAGATATAAAAAAGATCTATAAAAAAGGAAGAAAGATTATACTTGCATTAAAAGTGGGGGGGGGGTAGTACACTATAAAAAATAATAAAATGTTAAATAAACAAGTTATAAAATTTGAAAGTAAGCGGGGAATTTGGTGAAAATCCAAAACTGTCCTGCAACCGTAACGGGAGTTTTTGTATAGCAAGACTTTCACAAAGAGATACAAAAGCGAAGAACGAAGCCGGAGTGCCGCTTATTTTTTGAAATCCGCAAGGATCTGCGAGGTATGGATCGGATTTTCCCTATTACTTTTATAGTGGAAATTTTGATTTACCTCGCTTTTTTGATAAATGAAGTTGCCGCTTGAAAGTGGATCTGTTCCTAAAAAATGAAAACGTTTGAAGGATTGATTTTATTTTTTGGTCAAAGAGAGGAGAAAACAAAGAAATGATGAAAAGAAGTAACAGGTTGGTAAAACGGAATTTAGCAGTGTCGGTTCTGATGGCGATGACCTGCGGATGGGGAGCGGTACTGCCCGTGTATGCGGAAGACGCAAAAGAAACAGAAGCAATCACGGGGTCTGAGTACATTGACGGAACAAGAGAAGCTGATGAAAACGGGAAAGTGACGATTGTCCGTCATACCAATGAGAAGGGGCAGCTCTATGTGACAGCCATGTATGATAAGAATAAGGAGTCCGATGCACAGAAAAATAAAGCGATGGAAGTTGATGTCAGCGGTCATCTTTTGGAATTACGACCGTTTATAAGAGAAAGCGATTCTTATGACATTAAAAAGACTTTTGGAACCGCAGGGATCAATGTGGGAACTAAACAATATATTCGTATATTTGACAGTAAAGGAAAGGGAAAACTTTTAATAACGTCTCCTAATGAGAAAGATGGTGTACGCCAGAATAACGGTGTGTCAGTATATCGTGACGGACGCATTGATTTAGATACGGAAACGGAAATATCAAATCTGACGGCATCACAGGGATATACATATACCTCCATATATGGAATCCGGGTGCAAGATAATGGGGCAGTTAATGCCAATGAAAATCTGCATATTTCAAATTTGGGAGTAAAGAAAGGAAAGGATATTCTTAAAGGAGAACGGGTTCATGGCATTGTTGCCTCAGGTAAAAATAGTCGGGTTATAACTAATAAGACGCTTACAATTGATGGGGTACAGGGGTTATCTTTATATGCCAATGGCGGGAAAATCGAAACTAAGGGAGATGTTTCGATTACCGCTTGCCCTGATCAAGATCGATTGATGTTTTATAGAGCGGTATTTGCAGACAATGGAGAAATTAATATCAATACAGATGAAAAATCCAAAGTGAGAATTACAGGGGATGTTGCTGCGCAAAAGGTTTTTACGTCTACGGGGACACCTGCGGCGTTCAATACAGTCGGCATTTTGCGAATGTCACTTTCCGGGAAAGATTCATTTTGGAGAGGAATGCACAACTATAATTTTTGGGAGAATATGTCCCTGGGAGTTGTGAATATGACTTATGATGCAGGGGTTTTCGATCTTGTACTTAAGAATGGATCAACATGGATAAACGAAAGGCAGTCGGGGCTTAACCCCCAAATAGTGGGAGATGATAAATACAAGGGGTCACGGGTAACTTCTTTAGCGGGAGGAGAGACAAAAGAAAAAGCAGGTATTATCGTACAAAAAGAAGAGACACCCATCACTATTGACGGATACAAAGGACATATAGTGTTTATCTATAGTCATGATCCGAAAAATCCTGTCTACATACATGGAGGAAGTGTGATTATAACCAAGGCGGAGGCAGAATCCGGCATTGTCTTGCGTACGGATGCGGAAGGTCTCAGAGTGGACTCCGGGGAAGCAGCGGATAAAGATGTTGTTTCTGATACACTGAACGCTCTTGCCAATAAAATTTACTACATGGCCTATAAAGAAGGGGAAACGAATCTCAAAGGAAAGGTAGAAATTGCAGAAGGACTCACTGCACAGAGCGTATCAAAACGACTGGAAGACATAACGTTCAGTAAAGAAACCGGTCAAGGGACCTATTTGTTTACTCGGGAAGAGGAGATTCCTGCGGCAGAAGAAGGACCGATTAAGACTCCGGAAAGGTTTACAAAAGACAGATTGGCAAAGGCAGGGGAACAAGACGCTGTAGGAAACGGTTCTAAAAAAGTTGTTGCAGGAGTTTACAACAGTACAAACCGTAAGAATATGGATGTCGATATGAGAGGATATAAAATGAGCATCACTGCTGACGGTGGTACAAGTATCGTAAAAACAGCAGGTATTTTAGGCTCCGGCAGTTCGTTACGTTTTCTACGCGGAGATGATAAAAATCCGATTCATATCACAGTGACCGGGAAAGGGCAGTCTTATGGAATCATGACGCGTTCAAGCGGAGCGGTTACTCTTTTGCAAGATGTCATCATGGATAAAATAGAGGGAAGTCAAAATGCTTACGGTGTATATGCATCCAATCCGGGAGATAGTATTTCTTTAAAAGGGCTGACCATTGACGGAAGCGTTACCGCGACAAAAGATAAAATGAATCAAGGAGCAGTAGGTATTGCGGCAATTGGAAACGGTAGTCGTATTACCATAGACAGATTAACAGATATCAAGATAAAAGGGGTTGCGGTGCATGCGATGGGCGGCAGTATTCGCCTGGGAGAGACCCGTATTGAAACGGATACGGATATATCCAAAAATCACAGAGCACTGGTTGCGGATACGTCTTTGAGCGGAAATGGGATAATTTCCGTAAATATGAATGAAGATTACACTAAAGCATTAGGCGAGCGTATCGTTATCCAAGGGGACATAGTAACGTCTAAAAAGTCTTCATCAAAAGAAAGCGGAAAAGTATTTTTGGGGCTTACCCAGCCGACTTCCCTATGGAAAGGGGTTTCCGGTTATGTGAATAATGCGAATGAAAAACCCGGAGAGTTTCATTTGTGGCTTAAAGACAAGAGTCTTTGGACAAATGAAATCATGGGAAGTGTAGATCCTTCATGGAAAGGAAGTCATGTCACATTTCTGCAGGGAGGGGAATTTGAAGATGCAAGAGGGGGAATTGTTCAAAAAGATTTAAATGATATCACTATAGATCGATATGCAGGATATGTAACTGTTATTTATGAGCATGATAAAGATAATCCGGTCAAGATTATCGGAGGAAATACGATTATTACAAAAGCGGACAGTGGTGCCTCGATTACTCTTCGAACGAGCAGCAAAGGGCTCAATATGAACTCTAAAGAGGAAAAGGATAAGAAACTCATAGATGATGTACTTAATGCTCTTGCCAATAAACTCTACTATACCGCATATAAAGACGGAGAAACAAACCTTAAAGGCAAAGTGGAAATTGCAGAATCTTTGACTGCCAGCTCTGTTACCAAGAGAATAGAAGACATAAGCTTTAGAAAAGACAACGGACAAGGAGAATATAAGTTTATACCACCGGAAGCAAAGCTTTCGTACGTCATTACCGGTCTTGCGGGAAAGGATAAGTATTATACCAATGAAGGAATCCGGAAAGAAGACGGAACATACCGCTTTAATAAAGATACCGCAATCAGTCTGCCGGAAACCGAAGAAAACACTGCAAGTTTAATTTCAGCAGAAGGAAAGATTACAATTGATGCAAAGGATCATGTTTTAAGTTTTTCGATAGAGAATAAAAAACCTATTGCTGTAATATCTCAAATTGAAGATAATACACCGGTGGAAATTACAGCCAAAGAGGTCCGTATTATGGCAAAAGGATTGAATGGTCGTGTAGAAGGTATTAGAGTAGGCGGACAGGGTCAAGAGAATAAGGATAATCCAAACAGACAAACCATCAATGGAAATCTTTTTATAAATGTATCTAACAATCAAGGGTACTTGCTGGGGACATATATAGCGGGAAACACCGAGTTCACAGTGAATGGTAATGTAATTATGAAAGGCGATGCGGATACGCCTTGGGGAATTTACTATAAAAATGACAAACTGAACCCCGGTCTGTTTTCTACAACGGCACTTTATGCAGGAAGCAATTATACGATTCAAAAAGGCGGACGCATTCGCATAAATGGAGAGGTAGATCTTAAAGTGAGAGCGAATGGAGCCTTTGCCAATGGCGGACATTCGCATATAAGCATAGCCGGAGGTAAAATTGAAATTCCTGAAAAGACAGGCGTTTATGCATTCGCGGCGGCAAGTGGGCATGTCGAATTCAATATGAATGAGGATATGACAGATGCAGGAACACACAAAGCAGATATAAAAGGAGATATAGGATTACTTAACGCATCGGTGCATGGAGATGAGCCGGATAAACGAACAACAATTCATGTAGGGCTTAGCACGGAAGATTCCATATGGAATGGTGCGGTCGTAAATAACTTTAAAGAAAAACAGATAAAAGAGGGGTGGACAGGGCAAGCTTATATCTACCTGAAAAATGGGGCAACGTGGACACATAATTTGTATGGCAGTAATACGGAAGAGTTTAAAGGAAGTACACTGGCAGAATTTCACGGTGGAAAGACGGCAAACGATCGCGGTGTCATTATTCAGAACAACGAAAAACCGATTACCGTAGAAAACTACAGCGGACACACTCTCGTTATCTATGCTCATGACAAAACAGACCCGAAGAAAATGATCGGCGGAGACTTCATCATCAACAAAGCAGAAAAAGACTCCATGATTACCCTCCGTACCGATAACGACGGAATGAACGCCCTCTCCGGCAAAAAAGAAGAACGGAACAAAGTATCTGAAATACTGAACGCCCTTGCCAATAAACTCTACTATACCGCCTACAAAGACGGAGAAAAGAATTTAACAGGCAAGGTGGAAATAGCAGAAGGACTGACCGCACAAAGTGCGTCTAAACGCATCGAAGATATGACCTTTAAGGACGCAAACGGGCAGGGCCAGTATCTGTTTACTCCGGAAGAAGACAAGCCGCCGGTGCCGGGAGAAGCAGACGGACCGATCAAAAAGCCGGAAATCTTTACCAAAGACCGTGTAGCAAAAGCGACGGAGAAAGATGCTTTTGGTGAAGGAATCCATAAAATGATTGCGGCAGCCTATAACAGCACTGCAGAAGAAGATATGACAGTCAATATGAAAGATTCCACACTCACCTTATCTGCAGAAGCAGGAAATGAAAAGGCTGTTGGGATTTTGTCAGATGCAACAAATATGAAGTTTATAGGGGGAAAAGAATCAACTCCTATTCATATTTCCGTAAAAGGAAATGGAATGTCTTACGGAATTTTGACAAGCTCAAAAGGAATCGTTGACATATCGCAGGATATTGTACTTGACAAAGTAGAAGGCGGTTTAAATGCTTATGGTGTATATGCCTCCGCTCCCGACGATATGATTACGCTTAAAGGACTTACCATTCATAACAGTCTGACTGCAAAAAATGATACAGGAAATCAGAAAACAATAGGAATTGCAGCACTGGGTAAAGGAAGTAAAATTCATGTGAACGGGAAGACCGATATTTCAATAAAAGGAACGGCAGTAAAAGCTGCAGGCGGAACTGTTGTATTGGGAGAAACGGTGATTGATATCGGTATTGATACGAATAAACAACAAAAGGCACTTGTTGCACAATCAACATCCAGCGGAGCGGGCATCATTTCTGTCAATATGAATGCAGATAATACAAGTGCTGGAGATAAAAAAGTTGTAATTACCGGTGACACATTAGTTACAAAACGAGTGCGCGGGCTGGAAAGCGGGAAAATCTATTTAGGATTAAATACAGCGGAATCCATGTGGAAGGGTATTTCCGGCTATTCAAATTCTTTACACGTACAGAGTGGTGAATTGAATCTGTGGTTGGCAAATGGAGCGACATGGGCAAACGAAAGAACAGCTAGGGAATTTGGTGTCCCTGGGGGATGGGAAGGAAGCTTAGTTACATCGTTCCACGGCGGAAAGACGGCAAATGCTCGCGGTGTCATTATCCAGAACAACGAAAAACCGATCACCGTAGACAACTACAGCGGGCATACCCTCGTACTCTACAAACATGACAAAACAGACCCGAAGAAAATGATTGGCGGAGACTTCATCATCAACAAAGCAGAAAAAGACTCCATGATTACCCTCCGTA
>URIB01000005.1 GCA_900547785.1 uncultured Dialister sp. | reverse complement strand
GCAGCGTATGCGGATACGCCTGCTGTGAGTGCTGCTGCGGCAGCGATTGCGAGAATTTTTTTCATGTTCTTCGCTCCTTTGATAAAATACTTCACTGTTATAATCGGGAACGAAAGAATTTTTTAGAGTGACCGTGTTTCCTCTGTTTTCCCGTTCCGTCCGGCATTATCCCAGTGAGCCGGATAATACTTGTTTGTATTTTATCATATCTTTTATTTTTTTCAAACTTTTTTAATAGAACTCATTCACTTTTTGCAATCTTCTTTTATTTTACATCTTTTCTTATCCATAAATGTTGGCGGAAAATCCATAAAAAAAGGAGCGTTTCCGCTCCTCGTTTTATATTTTTGTTTCTTTTTTCTTGTCGTATACCCCCGGCCGGTAAAGATTCCAGCCGAAACGAACGGCGCAGATCCGCAAAAAGAGAACGGAAAAGAATCCCGCCCAAGACGCCGTTTCCACGCCTGTCACGGGACGGAGAACACAAATCACAACGCCTCCCAAAACAGCCGCCACGGCGTAAATATCCGCATATAAGACGACGGGGACACGCTGTGCCAGAAGATCTCTCAGTATACCGCCGCCTACCGCCGTAATCAGGGCAAGCATCACGGGCAGTATATATTTATACCCCGGATAACTTTCGATAGCCGTCAAAGCGCCGGTCACGGCAAAAGCGGCAAGCCCCAACGAGTCGGACATCTGATAGATGACACGTATCATCTTTTTCCCCCGGAGAGGATGGAAATATTTCTTCGCTCCCATACTGATGATCGCCGCCGTCATCAAAGAAAGCGCGATTCCCATGGATGAACGGAGTGCGAAAGGCGGAACTATGCCTGCCATGACGTCCCGTATCATGCCGCCGCCCACCGCTGTCGCCACGGACAGCACGGCAATGCCGAAAATGTCCATCTTTTTCGCCAGACCGACCGCCGCACCGGACACGGCAAAGGCCACCGTTCCGAGAATTTCAAAAATGAACCATGTGAGTGACATGTTATACCCGCTTTTTGTATTTAAAATCTCAATAAAGAATCAATCATTTTCATGGAAACGCCTGTATAGAACCGGGAAAGCGGTCCGATAATTTCCCCGACCGCGCCGCTGAAAACAAGAACCATGAGCAGGACAAAACTGTAGCGGTAACTGAAGTTATGGAAATGCCATGCCCATTTTCCGGGAAGAAGCATTTCCAAAATTTTTGAACCGTCCAGAGGCGGCACGGGAATCAGGTTAAAAAAGGCAAACCACACATTATAAAGCATAATCCAATACAGGAAATAATAGCCCGGCTGTCCGGGGAAAAGAAATCCGAAGTGCATCATGACAAGCATGATACATTCTGCCAAAAAGCAAATCAGCAAATTCATGCCCGGTCCGGCAAAAGATACTTGAATCACTCCGCTTCTCACATTTTTGTAATACGACGGATTGATTTGTACCGGTTTTGCCCAGCCGAATCCGCAAAGAGCAAGCAAAACCAACCCCACTGGGTCTAAATGAGCCAGCGGATTGGCAGTGAGTCTTCCCTGCTCTCCCGGCGTGGGATCACCCAGACTGTCGGAAACATAAGCATGCGCATATTCATGCAACGCCATAGCAATCAAAAGAGCAGGTATCCGGTAAATTAAAGTATCTCCGTTTAAAAAATCAAACATAACGTTACTCATTCCTTATATAGGCAATTTTTATGTGCCTGATTATTTCTTATACCGTGTACAGCAAAGATGGTCATATTATATACTACATTGTTTTTTGAGCGCAACGGATACAACTTTTATCCGCCATTTTTCATTCTGCTGCCCGAAAAGAGCAGCAGACACAAAAAAAGACCCTTTCGGATCTTTTTATCTGGCCCCAAATACACGGCGAAGAATCGATTTTCTTTCCCGCCTTGCCCGAGCGGCCCATTTTTCCGTTTCTTCCGCGGCAAGCTGCACTTTGTATGCCCTGTATGCTCTGTATTCTTCCATATCCAAAAGTATCATATAGACCTGATTATGACGGAAACGACTCCGGATATCCTGCTCTTCCGATGGAGAAGGCGGCGGAATTTTCTTTTCTTCCAGCTCCCAAAGAGAAGTCCCTAAAGCTTCCCTTGCTTTCCGCAATGTTTCTTCCACAGTGTCCGCCGCGGCACTGCAGCCCGCCAAATCGGGAAATATCATATGAAACAGATTCGTTTCTTTGTCATCTGTAAAGACGGCAGGATAGAAATAGCGCATCAGGAACCCCTTTTCATACGGCTTCACTACATCGTTTCAATCTGATTCTATTGTAATACATTTTTGCCTCTGCTGCCAATAGCGAATCTCCATTTTTTCAAATATTTTTGCTTTTTTTACCTGTTTTTTTCTACTTTTTTCTTCAAAAACAAAGAAATATTCTCTTTTTCCCCTTCATTTTTATTTTTTAACCTTATATTTTGTGTGCATTTTTGATTCCCTTTTAAAAACGGACAACAAAAAACCGCCCCCCTGAGGAGCGGTCTTTTGTTATTTGCTTTTATAAATCAAGATTCGTTACTTTTTCCGCATTTTCTTCTATAAATTTGCGACGCGGTTCCACTTTATCTCCCATGAGAATGGTAAAAAGCCGGTCCGCTTCCACTGCATCGGTCAGTTCGACACGGAGCATGACGCGCTGTTCGGGATTCATAGTCGTATCCCAAAGCTGCTCGGGATTCATTTCCCCGAGCCCTTTGTAGCGCTGAATGGCACAGCCGTCACGGCCGATTTCATCCAAGAGTTTATTCTGTTCCGCATCATCATAGGTGTAATACTTCTGTCTTCCCTTGCGCACCTGGAAAAGCGGCGGCTGGGCAATATAAACATGGCCTTCCGTGATGAGCGGTTTCATATAGCGGTAGAAGAAAGTCAGAAGCAGTGTGCGGATATGCGCACCGTCCACGTCCGCATCTGTCATAATAATAATTTTGTAATACCGAAGTTTTGTGATATCAAAATCTTCTCCTACACCCGTCCCGAAAGCGGTAATCATGGTGCGTATGGAGTCGGAATTCAGCACTCTGTCCAGTCTTGCTTTTTCCACATTGAGAATTTTACCGCGGAGCGGCAGAATCGCTTGATATTTCCTATCCCGTCCCGTCTTGGCGGATCCACCTGCGGAGTCCCCTTCGACGATGTAAATTTCCGTAAGTTTCGGATCTTTTTCCGAGCAGTCCGCTAATTTACCGGGAAGGCTGGATACTTCCAACGCATTTTTACGGCGTGTCAGCTCCCTCGCTTTTCTTGCCGCTTCTCTGGCACGGCTCGCCATAATGGATTTGGAAACGATTTCTTTCGCTTCCGCCGGATGTTCTTCCAGATACGTCCGTAGTCCTTCCGCCACAATACTGTCGACAACGCCTTTGACTTCCAGGTTCCCCAGTTTCGTTTTGGTCTGCCCTTCAAACTGCGGATTCGGCACTTTTACGGAAATAACACAAGTCAATCCTTCTCTCACGTCATCACCGGATAAATTATCTTCATTTTGTTTCAGTAAATTATTCGACCGGGCATAGTCATTCACTGTTCTGGTCAGCGCGTTTCTGAACCCCGTGAGGTGCATGCCGCCTTCGACGGTATTGATGTCGTTGACAAAGCTGTACATGGATTCGCTGTACCCTGTCTGGTACTGCATGGCTATATCCACAATGACACGATCTTTTGCTCCCTCGAAAGCAATCACATTCTGATTGACCACGTCTTTTCCCTCATTCAGGAACTTGACAAATTCGGTGATCCCTCCCGCATAGGAAAATACTTCCTGTCTTGTCGCGCCGTCACGGACATCGGTGAGCGTAATAGTGAGTCCTTTATTTAAAAACGCCAACTCACGCATACGGACTTTCAGTACGTCAAATTCAAAATCGACACCCTCTTTAAATATTTCCGGATCCGGCTTAAACGTGACGGACGTCCCCGTTTCTTCCGTTTCTCCGTAAGTACGCATATGTTCGCAAACAACGCCCCGTTCCAGTTTCATTTCATGGAAATGGCCCTCTCTTTGAACGATGACTTTTGTCCATTCCGACAGCGCATTGACAACGGAGATGCCGACACCGTGAAGACCGCCGGAAATCGCATAGCCCTCTCCGCCGAATTTACCGCCTGCATGAAGAACGGTCAGAACCACTTCCATCGCCGGTTTTCCCGTTTCATGCATGCCTGTGGGAATACCGCGGCCGTTATCGACGACCGTACAGCTTCCGTCATCATTCAATGTGATTTCCACATGGGTGCAGAATCCCGCCAGCGCTTCGTCGATGCTGTTGTCCACCACTTCATAGACCAGATGGTGAAGTCCTCGGGACGAAGTCGAACCGATATACATACCGGGACGGAGACGGACGGCCTCCAGTCCTTCCAACACCCGTATATCTTTCGCGCCGTAAGTTTTACTGCCGTGCTCTTCTTCATGGCCGGCTTGTATTTCATGAATATTTTCGCTCATACAATCTCCTTAAAAATGTGACGGTTCCTTTGGCTGTCACGACGGCTTTCTATCTTTTCATACACATGATATATAAGAAATTATACCACAAAACAGTTCTTTTCGATAGCCGAAAAGAATCGGTATTGTCTGCTGTTTTCCCTATTCACCGCCGCCTGTGCGGGATAAAATGTAAAATGCATTTCCTTTTCTTTTTTCTTCTCTGCTTTAGAAAATCTGTTTTTCTCCGTATGATAGAATGAAATAAAATAGATTCCAGGAGAAAAAAATGAAAAAAATCCTTCTCTTCATTCTGATTCTTGCCGCATCGGC
The DNA here is from genome assembly GCA_900547785.1 of uncultured Dialister sp. Lineage (GTDB taxonomy): Bacteria > Bacillota > Negativicutes > Veillonellales > Dialisteraceae > Dialister. The sequence goes on along the minus strand of URIB01000005.1, from coordinate 83,800 downwards.
TTATTGGGGATATAACCAGGGTATGACGGGCCGGGCGACCCTCGGAAATCCGACCGTTTCTGCAAAGGAAGATACAAAAAATCCGGTTTCTCTCGGAAAAAATATCATCGGAGACATCACGGACATCGCCGGTTCATGGATTACGGGGCATGCGGCGGGCGGCGAAGAAAAAAACACGCCAAAAGAAGAAACGGAACCAAAAAAATCTGCGAATTTCGGTTCTACTGTAGAACGAATCCGCCAAATTTACCATTTTAAAGAATCACTGGAAGCAAAAGTCGACAGAAAACGGTTTATTGCCGCCAAGGATATTCCGGACATGCTGAAAAAAGCTATCGTTGCCACGGAAGACCGCCGTTTTTATGACCACGGTGCGATTGACTTGATGAGCGTCACCCGCGCATTGGTCACCAACTACATGGCAGGCAAAACCTTAGAGGGCGGAAGCACCATTGCCCAGCAGACAGTCAAAAACATATTTCTTTCCCAAGACAGAACGCTTTCCCGGAAAATGGAAGAATTGGCTCTGGCTGTTCAACTTGAAAAAAAATACACAAAAGATGAAATTCTCGAATTATATCTCAATACGATTTATTTCGGGCACGGTGCGTACGGTATCCAAGAGGCGGCTCAGACTTACTTCGGTAAAGACGTCAGGGATTTGGATCTGTCCCAGTGCGCCATGCTCGCTGGACTGCCCCAGGCGCCCTCCGTTTACGACCCGCTCCTCCACCCCGATGAGGGCAGCCGCCGGATGGTTGTCGTTCTCACACTGATGGCACAGCAGGAATATATTTCCTCTGATGAAGCGGCGGAAGCGGCCAAAAATTTATGGCTGAAATAAAATTCAAAATAAATTACACAAAAAAACAGCTCTTTTCTGAAAATGAAAGAGCTGTTTTTCTTATTTTTTTCGTTATGTGATTTAAAGAATGGCGTGTGCGATGATAAAACTCATTCCGCAGGCACAGATGATTCCCACAAGACCGGGCATCATGAAACTGTGATTCAATAAGAATTTACCGATTTTCGTCGTTCCCGACCGGTCAAATCCGATGCAGGCCAGATCGGACGGATAGGTGGGCAGGAAGAAATAACCGTAGCAAGCGGGAATGAAAGACATCACCATGATGGGATCCATGCCCACGCTGAGCGCCATCGGCACAACGATCGCCACGGAAGCGCCCTGCGAATTGACGAGTTTTGATGTGAAAAATAATACAATGGCATATGTCCAGGGATGCTGGGTGACAACGGTACCGAGGAAATTTTTTAAAATCCCCATGTGATTGGCAAAGTAGGTATCCGCCATCCATGCCACGCCGTAAATGGAAACAAGAGCGACTACACCGGCCCGGAACACCTGGCTGTTTCCCACTTCTTTCGCTTTCGTATTGCAGAACAGAAGAATAATAGCGGAAACGAAGAGCATAATCATCTGGATCACCGTCGTCATGGACAGGGCTGCCATCTTTCCTTTCGCATTCGGGAAATGGGGCAGCAAATCGGGGAAATTGCCCAACACGGCAATCACAATAATTCCAATCAGAAAAATCACGGTGGCCCGGTAATAAGAACTTGGAAGCTCCCGGTTCAGCAACGTTTCATTATCCCCGTAGACATACTCTTTTTGTTCCGGATCTTTGATTAATTCCTGAAATGCCGGATCATTTTCCAAATCTTTGCCTCTTTTATAACTCATAAGAGCGGCACAAACAACACCGAAAAACGTAGCGGGAATGGAAATGGATAAAATTTGCAGCAAAGAATAGCTCTGCTCCGTCATCGCCATGAATCCTGCAAAAGATACGACCGCTACGGATACGGGAGAAGCGGACACGCCCATCTGGGAAGCTATGGACGACACGGCCATCGGTCTTTCGGGACGGATATTCTGCTTGATGGAAATATCATAAATAATCGGAAACATGGTATAAACAACGTGACCCGTTCCGCAGAGAATCGTCAGGAACCAGGTTGTCACCGGCGCCAGAACGGTAATGTGTTTCGGATTTTTACGGAGAAATTTTTCCGCATACTTAAGCATGACGGTGAGCCCGCCGGAGGTTTGGAGAAATCCCGCGCAGGTCACAACGGAAAGAATAGTGAGCATAACGCCGATCGGCGGTGTTCCCGGTTTATATCCGAATATAAATGTATAAATCATGAGTCCGATGCCGCTGACAACGGCAAGTCCTATTCCCCCATGACGGATGCCTATGAAAAGACAGGCAAGAAGAACGATAAATCCCAACACCATTTCCATGAATAAAGTCCTCTTTTCTTAAATAATGTATACTCCTTAAATCGGAAGTATGACATAAAGTATACATGATTTGTATAAAATAGCAAATACATTTTTCTCATAGAACTTCTGTTGTATGCATTTACTTCATCATTAAACCGTCTTTTTGATTTCCTTTTTCCCGCATAAAAATTTCATACCTGCCGATGAAACGATTTTTATTCCAAATCCTGCCAAATATAGACTTGCCTGCTCTTTTTCACCGGTCGCTCATGTATAGGAGATCGTTTTCCCGCAGAACGGTTTCTCCGTTGGGAATCACGACCTGTTCCTTTCGCAAAATCAAAATCACCAGACTGCCTGAGAGAGAAATTTCCGATAATTTCCTCCCCACCCATTCATCGTCTTTCATGATTTTTCTTTCGTACAAATGGATTCCGCTGATTTGTCCTCCTTCCCGTCCGCTCAAAATGAGAACATCTCCCTCCTGCAAAACCGTGTCCCCTTTGGGAATCAGTTTCAGTTGGTTACGCAATATCAGCGTAAGAATGGATTCAGGCGGAAGTGTAACGGCCGATAAAGGTTTCCCTTCCCAAGCATGCCCTTTCTGCAAGGTGAACTGTAAAAAACGGACCGGTACTTCTTCTGTGTAATCATTGAATGTTTTAAGTACATCTCCGTCTTTGTCAATCATATCCAATGCTTTGGCCACGCCCGGTAAAAGCGTTCCCTGAATCAGAATGGAGAAAAGAACGATAAAAAATACGATGTGAAAAATATCATTGGAAAGCACCGCCGTTCCCGTCATCGCCATGATGGCAAAAACGATGGACGCCGCACCGCGCATGCCCGACCAGGCAACAAACAGCTGCTGACGGACAGAGGCGCGAAACGGACTTAAAATACCGAATACGGCAAGCGGCCTTGCTATGAAAGTCAGGAAAAGAGCAATCGAAAGTGCCGTCCATGCAATCTCCGGCAATTTGGACGGAAAGGATAAAAGTCCGAGCAGGAAAAACAGAAACATCTGCATCAACGTTGTAAGACCGCCTAAAAAATCAATGATATTTTTCTTATTCGGAAGTCTTGCATTGCCCAATATAATACCGGCGATATATACGGAAAGGTATCCGTTGCCGCCTGTCAGATAAGGCACGGTATACGCCATTAATGCTACGCCTACGAGAAAAGTGGTATCCAATGCCGTTTCCGAAATACGAAATCTCGTCAACACCCAGCGGGCAAAGAAAGCAAACAGAAATCCGCCGGCAAGCCCGAGAGCAATCTGTACGAAGAGCATCAGCGCCACTTGCCCGAAACTGTAATTTTCGCCGCCCATCATGGACAGAAAAATGACGGTGAGCATGTAAGAAAAGGGGTCATTGCTTCCGCTTTCCACTTCCAGCATCGGTGCCGTGGCGTATTTCAAATTCATTTGTTTGGATCGGAGAATCGAAAAGACGGACGCCGCATCGGTGGAGCAGATGACCGCCCCCATAAGAAATGCTTCGGTCATCGAAAAATCAAGAACGTATAAGCAAAACAGACCTACAAAAAAAGCCGTCAGAATCGTTCCCAAAGAGGACAGCAGCACCGCTTTCACCGCCGCCGGCCGGGCGGTACTCCATTTCGTGCCGGCGCCGCCGTAAAACATGATGAAAATAAGCGCCATCGAGCATATTTCATTGGCAAAGGAATAATTATCGAAAGGGATTTGAAAAATGCCGTCAGAACCGAAAAGCATTCCCAAAAGAATAAAGATAAATAATCCGGGCACTCCGGTTTTACCGAAAAGCTTTTGAAACGCTACACAGACAAAAATAACAACCGCCATCAAAAATAAAATCTTTTCCAAGTCATCCTCCCCGGGAAAAATCCCCTATTTCCTTATATCAGACATTTTACCGCCTTTTATATTGATTTTTGCGATGTATCTCTTTCAATGCAATTATACCGTAAAATTTTGAATTGCAAAATCATTTTTCACACTTCACGGCCCTGATAAAATGCTATAATAAATAAAACAACTTTCTATTTTTATCGCAAGGAGGCTTCTATGGATTACGAGATGATTACTTTTTCCGTGTCGGAAGGGATTGCCACGATTACCCTGGATTATGCACCTACGCTGAATGCTTTGGATCTCCATATGGCGCTGGAGTTGGAAGACGCTCTCAAGAAATCGGAAGAATCGCCCGAAGTTTCCGTCATTGTCATCACCGGCGCCAGTCGTGCTTTCTGCGGCGGCGGTGATATCCGCTACATGAAAACCCATTGTGAAGAACCTGACTTTTCAGAAAAATCCATGGCACCTTTAGCCGGCAAATTATCGGAAATTGTCCTTTCTATCAAAAAAATGAAAAAAATCGTCATTTGCGCTGTAGCAGGAGCGGCTGCCGGCGGCGGTGCGAATCTCGCTTTCGGGTGTGATTTCATTTTTGCCGCCGACAATGCCAAATTTCTCCAAGCTTTTGTGGGAATCGGCCTTTGTCCCGATACGGGCGGCACTTACTTCCTGCCCCGCATGATAGGCACCCACCGCGCTTTCGATATGTTCGTCACAGGCCGTCCTGTGAGCGCGGAAGAAGCCTTCTATGCCGGACTTGTCAAAGAGGTCACCACAAAAGAAAACCTGCTTCCCGTAACAATGGCGTTTGCCAAAAAACTCACCAAAGGCCCTGCGCTTGCTTATGCCAATATGAAAAAGCTGATGTTTGAAAGCATGTATAAAGATTTTGAAAAATTTATGGAAACGGAAGCCGTTTATTTGGGACAATGCTCCGGAAGTGAGGACTTCAAAGAAGGAATCACCACTTTCCTCGAAAAAAGAAAACCCCGTTTCCAGGGAAAATAAAATAACCGCTTTTCCGTTTCGGAATAGCACGGATGATTCACAAAACCCTCTGCCATGAGCATTGACTTTCCGGCAGAGGGTTTTAGTTCGAAAAAGATAGATTCATCTGCTATAATGAGTACATTCCTTCGGACTTTCACTCCGCTTTGGAATCGGGAAAATTATATCCCTGTAGGATGGTTTTATGAAAGGATATTTTATGGAAGAAAAGAAAAAAGTGGTTGTTGCCATGTCCGGCGGTGTCGACAGCACGTTGACGGCCCGCCTTTTGCAGGAGGCAGGCTACGATGTGCACGGAGCGACCATGTATATTTTCGACGGACAGGATATGAGCGACGCCGTCCGTATGGCGGACTTTCTCGGGATTCCCCACCAAGTGATTGATATGCGGAATATGTATCAAAAAGAAGTCATGTCCTATTTTATCCGTTCCTATAAAAACGGAATCACCCCGAATCCCTGCATGGTCTGTGATTTTAAAATTAAATTCGGGCTTTTTTATGATGCCGCCCGTGAACATTTCAACGCCCCTTATTTTGCCACCGGCCATTATGCCCGTATCACCTATAACCGCAAGCGAAACAAATATCAAGTGGAAAAAGGAGCGGATTTACAAAAAGACCAGTCCTACATGATGTATCACCTGACACAGGAAAAACTGGCTCATATCATTTTCCCGCTGGGCCGCATTTTCAAAAAAGACACGCGCCGCCTTTCGGAAGAAAAAGGACTGCCCACCTATAATAAAGCGGAATCGCAGGATATTTGCTTTTTGACGGAAGAAAAATCTTATGCCGACTATTTGCGGCTTCATGCGCCGGATGCTTTCCGCCCGGGAAATATCGTAACAAAAACGGGAAAAATACTGGGGCACCACAAAGGACTTCCTTTTTATACCATCGGACAGCGTAAAGGACTGGGCATTGCCGCTAAACATCCGCTCTATGTCATTTCTCTTAACGCTCGGAAAAATGAAGTCGTTGTCGGATCCAACGACGATCTTTTCCGTACAAGACTTCTTGCCGGGGACCTTGATTTCACGGACGGCGAGCCTCCGTCCGGACAATTCCGCTGCAGCGCAAAAATCCGCTACGGCATTCGTGTCCATGACTGTACTGTCACTTTGGATGATTACGGCAGGGCGACCGTCCAATTTGATGAACCCCAAAGAGCCGTTACAAGCGGACAGTCTGTCGTTTTCTATGACGAGAACCGTCTGATCGGCGGCGGCACCATCATAAAACCTTTATAAAAGAACGGGAGGAAATATCTGAATTTTTATTTCCTTCCGCTTTTTTATTTTATCTGTTTTTATTTTTGACAATCGTCAGATACAATATAAAATAAAAACGAATTTATTTTTGATGTAAAAAAGGAGCTTCTGATGGCATACTGTCCCTGGTCTTTACACGATGATTTTTCCAAAATTTACCACGATACGGAATGGTGCCTTCCCCACGATGACGATTCTTATCTTTTTGAAATGCTCGTTCTGGAAGGTGCGCAAGCCGGATTATCCTGGGCAACGGTACTGAAAAAACGAAACGCTTACCGGGATGCATTTTTTCATTTTGATATCAAAAAATGCGCCGCTATGACAGACGAACAGATAGAAGACGACCTTAAAAATCCCGGCCTGATACGAAACCGCAGAAAAATAGAGTCCGTCAGAAAAAATGCGGCCGCCGTCCTTGCCATACAGAAAGAATACGGCAGTTTTTCCGCCTATCTTTGGAACTTTACAAAGAACCGGCCGGTCATCAACCGTTGGAAGCGGCCGGAAGACGTCCCCTGCGAATCGGACCTATCCCGCAAAGTCAGCCGTGATTTAAAAAAACGGGGCTGTACATTTACAGGCCCCGTCATCATCTATTCTTTTCTCCAAGCGGCAGGTTTGATCGATGATCACCTCATCACCTGCCCCTTTCATAGTGAAAACAGAAAATCATTTTCTGCAGGAAAATAGATGTCATCAAAATTCTTCATCCGCAGTTTCTCCGACTTATGATAAAATAAATAAATGCTTTTCCCTATTATATTAACCATGACAGGATGATTATGGATTTTCTTACCTATCTTATTACTTGCCCCCTTGTTTTTTTGGCAGGTTTCGTTGATGCGGTAGCAGGCGGCGGCGGACTCATTTCCCTTCCCGCTTATATCATTGCCGGACTTCCGGTCCATCATGCCATTGCCACGAACAAACTCAGCTCCTGCATGGGCACTCTGCTCACTACGGGGAAATTTGCAAAAGACGGACTCATTCCCTGGAAAATTGCTCTTCCGGCTATCCTTTTTGCTTTTGCCGGATCGTCTTTGGGGGCACATATTGCTTTATTTCTCGACTCTCACAGCTTTCTTCTCGCTATGCTCGTCATTCTTCCCGTAACCGCCTTTTATGTCACCCGCGGTCAAGCAATGACGGAAAAAGAACCGTTTCCTCTTAAGAAAACGGTTTTTCTCAGCTGTGCAATGGCTTTTTTCATCGGCATGTACGACGGATTTTACGGACCGGGCACGGGAACATTTCTGATTCTGCTTCTTATCGGTGTAGCCCACGTAAAGCTCCTCCCTGCCAACGGCATCACAAAAGTCATCAACAGTGCCACAAATCTGGCGGCACTTTCCGTATTTTTATTCAATGATGTGGTCATTATCTCTTTAGGTCTGGCAGCCGGACTTTTTAATATGGCAGGCAATTATTTCGGAGCCCGCTATTTTGAAAAAGGCGGTGCCCAGAATGTACGGCCCGTCATCGTTCTGGTTCTTACCATTTTCTTTATCAAAGTGATTTATGAGCTTGTGACAGAATAAAAAGCCTGTCCCGTGTATCAGTAATGAGGATGCGGAACAAGCTTTTTTTGTGCCTGATTATTTTTCTTTTTTCATAAACATTTCCGCAAAGGGAATGTAAATCGATAAAATACCGAACGCTGCCAAAAACCAGCAATACCATGTATGGGGGATGATTTCCATGGCATTCATCACGGCGCCGTTTTGTGTTGCCAGTGCGGAGGCGGTCAGCAGTTGTGCTCCGTAGGGAATCATGCCCTGGAATACGCAGGAGAAAATATCCAAAAGTGAAGCGGTTCTCCGCGGATCGATATTGTATTCTTTGCTGATATCTTTTGCCATACTTCCCGTAATAATGATAGCCACTGTATTATTGGCCGTCGCGCAATCGGTAAGCGATACGAGAGTCGCTATCCCGAGCTGGGCCGATTTATTTCCTTTCATCATTTTCCGCAATTTGCCGATCAGCCATTCGATACCGCCGTAATAGGCAATCATTTCCGAAATGCCGCCGCAGAAAAGAGCGAGGAAAAAAGCTTCGCTCATACCGGTGAATCCGTTCCATATATTTTGGGCAAAAGTAATGACTGTCAGATTTCCGCAGGTCATGCCGATGATACCGGCAAGAAAAATACCGATAGTAAGAACGAGGAATACATTCGCTCCCAGAAGTGCCAGTCCGAGAACGGCGATATAAGGAAATACTTTAACCATCTCGTAATCAAGCACACCTATTTCCGTCACTGCTTCCGGCTTTCCTATAACGAGCAGCAAAATAATCGTACAAACGGCGGCAGGAAGGGCAATCATAAAATTCAGCTTGAATTTATCTTTCAAATCGCACCCCTGTGTTCTCGTTGCCGCAATGGTCGTATCGGAAATCATAGACAGATTATCACCGAACATGGCACCGCCCACACAAGCACCAATCATGAGCGGTTCATAAATTCCGCTTTTTGCCGCAACACCCGCAGCAATCGGTACAATCGCCGCCACCGTTCCCATCGATGTGCCTGTCGCAGTTCCCATGAAAGCGGAAATAATAAATATCCCGGCCGTCAGGTATTCGGGAGGAATCATGGAGATTCCCAAATTGACAGTCGCATCTCTTCCGCCCATAGCCGCCGCCACAGCGGAAAAAGCACCGGCCAGGATATAAATCATGAGCATGGTCATGACATTTTCATTGCCTGCGCCGCGGGCAAAAACACCGAATTTGACCTGAAGCGACTCATCACCGATCCAGAAAGCGGAAAGCACGGCAATAAACATGGCCGTCACGGAAGGAAATTGGTAAAATGCCATTTCCACGCCCCGCATTTGGAAATAAATGCCTGCGCCTAAGTAAATAATGATAAAAATAAGAAAAGGAAGAAGTGAAAGTGCTCCTTCCTTTTTGTGTTCATATCCCATATAACTCCTCCTGCATCCGTTTTCATTTATTATACCAATATTCAGGCAGAAATAAAATGACGGCAAGCCGGAGCAAACGATTTCCATTTTATACTTTTTTAAGTTCTCCATAAAAAAAGCACCTCCCTGAGGAGATGCTTTTGAATTCGTTTAACCTTTGAAATAAGCAACGCCGCTTTCAAAGAGAGGCTGGTGTTTATTTCCGTAAATATTTTTTCCGATATTGTTTCCGTTTCTTTCCGTATGTCCCATTTTCCCGAGGACCCGGCCGTCGGGACTGGTGATTCCTTCCACGGAGAAGAAAGAACCGTTCGGATTATACCGGCTGTCGTAAGTGGGATTTCCTTTTTCGTCGGTATACATCGTTGCCACCTGTCCGTTTTGCAGCCATTCCCGGATCTGTTCTTCTGAAGCGATAAACCGTCCTTCGCCGTGACTGACGGGAATGCTGTATATTTCATCGGTGCTGCAAAGTGAAAGCCACGGAGATTTTGCAGAAATCACTTTCGTCGATACATAGCGGGAAATATGGCGTCCGATGGTATTGAATGTCAAGGTCGGTGCTTTTTCCGTCAAGGGTTTGAATTTCCCGTACGGAACCAGTCCGAGTTTGATTAATGCCTGGAATCCGTTGCAAATACCGAGAGCCAGTCCGTCTCTTTCATGAAGAAGTTTTTCCATGGCGTTCATCAGTTTTTCATTGCGGAAAAGAGCGGCGATAAATTTACCGCTTCCGTCAGGTTCGTCCCCTGCCGAGAAACCGCCGGGGAACATGACCATTTGTGCCGAAGCAATACGGCGGCTCATTTCTTCCACCGATTCTTTTAATTCTCCGGCATCTCTGTTCCGTAAAATGAAAATATCCGTTTCCGCTCCTGCCCGTTCAAAGGCTCTGGCACTGTCAACTTCACAGTTTGTCCCGGGCATGGCGGGAATAAAGACTTTCGGTAAAGTCACTTTTGTTTTTACATTGACTCGTGCAGGATTTGTTTTTATGACCGGTGCGGGGATTTCTCCCGGAAGAGTAGCCGCTCTCCGCGGGAAAATGCCGCCAAGCGGTTTTTCATAGGCATGAATCAGTTCGGACAGAGTGATTTCCGTTCCGCCCAGTTTCATGGAAGATCCGCCGACAGTTCCTAAAATTTTCGTGTGTTCTTCACGGCTGTACAACTCTGCCAGTTCCGGAGTCGTTTCTACAAGAACGGAGCCGTAGAAATTTTTGAAAAATGCATGGACAGGCAGCTGCTCACCAAATTGAATACCCAATTTATTACCGAATGCCATTTTGGCCGCGGTGACGGCAATACCGCCATGTTCCACCGCTTTCATGGCAGCAATATGACCTTTTTTTACTTCTTCATACAAGAAATCGCCGTGCTTTTTGAATACTTCCAAATCCGGCATTCCCTCTTTATCTTTAGGCATTGCAAATAAAACAAGAGTATTTCCTTCTTTTTTCAGTTCCTGGCTCACCGCTTCCGATGCTTTGCCGGGAGCAACGGCAAAAGAAATCAGCGACGGCGGAACATGGAGATCATTAAAAGTTCCGCTCATCGAGTCTTTTCCGCCGATGGCACCGATTCCGAGAACCTTCTGCATATAATAAGCACCGAGAACGGCAGAAACAGGTTTCCCCCAGCTGTCTTTTTCCGTCAGCTTTTCAAAATATTCCTGCAACGTGAGATATGACTTTCTCCAGTCTGCGCCCATGGCAACAAGACGGGTCAGAGAAAGAAGTATGGCATAAACGGCGCCGTGGAAAGGACTCCATGTCGCAATATCGGGATCAAAACCGTGAGCCATGAAACTGGCACTGTCGGTTTCCCCTTTTCTTACGGGAAATTTTGCCACCATACCGTCAGAAGGTGTCCGCTGGTATTTTCCGCCGAAAGGCATAAGTACCGTTCCTGCACCGATGGTGGAGTCAAACCGTTCGGAAAGTCCCTGCTGCGATGCATGACGGATATCACTCATGGCGGATATCCACGCCGATTTTATATCTTTAATTTCCGGGGATTGGAAATATCCTTTTTCGTCAGGTTTTTTCACATATGCTTTTTTGACCTGCTCCGCCCCGTTGGTATCAAGGAATTCTCTTGAAATATCGACAATGGTTTTTCCCCGCCAGGTCATGACAAGACGGCCGCTGTCATTGACACGGGCAATCGGTGTCGCTTCCAAATTTTCTTCGGCGGCATAGGAAATAAAACGGTCCGCGTCTTCACTTCTGACAACTACCGCCATTCTTTCCTGGGATTCGGAAATGGCAAGTTCCGTACCGTTAAGTCCTTCGTATTTCTTCGGCACCTTGTCCAAATCGATGGAAAGCCCGTCAGTCAATTCTCCGACAGCAACGGATACACCGCCGGCGCCGAAATCATTACACCTTTTAATGAGCCGTGTCACTTCTCCTCTGCGGAAAAGGCACTGTATTTTCCGTTCCGTTAAAGGATTTCCTTTTTGGACTTCCGCTCCGCAGGTTTCGATAGATTCGGTATTTAATTCTTTGGATGAACCTGTAGCACCGCCCATACCGTCACGGCCCGTTCTTCCTCCTACGAGAATCACTACATCTCCTGCAGAAGGTCTTTCCCGGATGACGTGGCTTTCAGGTGCGGCAGCTACGACAGCTCCGATTTCCATACGCTTTGCCAAAAATCCGGGATGATAATATTCCTTGACCTCACCCGTAGCAAGACCGATTTGGTTTCCGTAAGAGCTGTAACCTTTGGCCGCTTCTGTGACAATCTTCTTTTGCGGCAATTTTCCCGGCAAAGTTTCCGAAAGAGGAGCCCGCGGGTCTGCCGCGCCGGTAACACGCATCGCCTGATAGACATACGCTCTTCCGGAAAGCGGATCTCTGATGCAGCCGCCGAGACAGGTAGCCGCACCGCCGAAAGGTTCGATTTCCGTCGGATGGTTATGTGTTTCATTCTTAAAGAGAAGGAGCCAGTCCTCTTCGCCTTGGTCCGTATCAATTTTCACTTTGATTGTGCAGGCATTGATTTCTTCTGAAGAATCCAGGTTTTCAAGCTTTCCTGCTTTACGGAGTTCTTTCACTGCCACCGTTGCCATATCCATCAGGGTGACCGGTCTTTCCGTATGTTTTCCGTATACCTGACCCCTTGCTTCCCGATACTGGAAGAGAGCTTTTTTTACAGGTTTTGTATATATTCCTTCTTCTACACTGATATCCTCAAGTCTGGTAGAAAAAGTCGTGTGCCTGCAGTGATCGGACCAATAGGTATCAAGTACCCGTATTTCCGTCACTGTCGGATCCCGCTTTTCTTCCTTATTGAAATAATCACAAATCATTGCCAAATCATCACGGCTCATGGCAAGTCCCATTTCACGGATAAGGCGGTCCCTTCCTTTTTCATCAAGTTCCCGTAATCCCTCTACCACGGGAACCGGCTTCGGTTCTTCTACAGGAAGTTCCAATGTTTCCGCTTCTTCCAAAGCGGCTTCTCTTGACTCTACGGGATTCACAAGAAATTTTAAAATCTTTTCCTTATCCCCGTCTATGAATTCTCCTTGGAATGCATACACCAAAGCACAGCGGACTTTCGCACCGTCCTGTCCCGTCACGACAGCCAGACATTGTTCCGCCGAATCCGCCCGCTGGTCATACTGGCCGGGTAAAAATTCCACCGCCATAACCATATCTCCCTGCGGCAATTCTTCCTGCACCGTATCTACCGGCGGTTCCGAAAAAACGGCTGCCACCGCTTTCTCATAATCATCGTCATTCAAACCGTCTACATCATAGCGATGATAAATGGCCGCTTCCCTGATGCGGTCTCCCAAAATTTCCTTAAGCGACGCCGCGAGACTTTCTTCTCCCTGACGAAAGCCTTTCTTTTTTCTTACATAAAGCCGTCTTATGTCTGACAAAACAAACACCCTTCCTTTCGGATTCTTCCTGTGTGTAATGAAATATCATATATGTCTATATTACCACATAAAATTGAAATAGCTGCCGCAAAATAAATATTCATTTTTAAAATCCAAAGTCAACGCGCCTGTTTCCTCAAAGCGGTTTTATCTTCCCAAAAACGGCCGCCCCGCTTTTTTATAAAAAGAAACGAATTTTATGTCTCCCTGATTTTTATTTTTATTTTAAATTTGTATATACTATATAAATTGCGATGTATGTTAATTATAAAATTTTTGGATTATATGGTACTTGAAATATTTTTTACAACGTATTATGATAGGTTTAATAAAATTTATCTATTAAAGTAATCCAATGATGTGTTTATTGCAATTATCATTTTTTTGAAAAGCGAGATTCTATGAATTACACGGGAGAACATGCAGTCAATCAGCTACTGCGAAGCTACCAGCGATTTTATAATATCACCCGCTTTGACGGTATCGAAAGTCCTGTTCCTGATGATGAGAATGCTCTTCAGGAAGCTAAAAAAATTTCTCCTTTCCCTGAACATGACGGCGCGTCCTTGTCTGCGGTTTGTGAATATTATGAACGGACGGGACAGCATTTGTTTTTTAAATCGAATGAAATCTGGTCAGCCAATCAGGAGGAATTTATTTTTCTTTTCAAGGTGGATCATCTCAACGATGAACTTTTTGAAAAATGTAAAAACTATGCCCATGAAGAAGGATTAAAAATGGCACATATCGGGCCGAGGCATATGTATACCTATATTTCTCCCGTTTTTATTTGCAATTCCGTTACCGAGTCGGCAAGAAAGAAACTGGAAAAATGCCGTGTCTACAAAAGCTTTAAATTCTCTTTCCATGGTTGGATGGAGTTACATACCGCCTGTTTGCATATCAGGGACAATGCTTTTTATTTTAATTCCGCAGGACGGTGCATGGAAAAGAATTTAAAAAATGTATTAAAGGAAGTTACAGAGAAAGGGGCTTAACATGAACACGTTGGTACTTATGGGTGTCTGCAGTGTCATATTACTTTGCGGATACATTTTTTACGGAGGCTGGCTCGCACGGCAATGGGGCGTGGGCGAAGGAAATAAAGAAACGCCGGCGCATACTATGCAGGACGGTGTCGATTATGTTCCTGCCAAAGCACCGGTTCTCATGGGGCATCACTTTTCTTCCATCGCCGGTGCCGGTCCGATCACAGGCCCTATCGGGGCAGCCATGTTCGGCTGGCTTCCCGTCACTCTCTGGGTTTTAATCGGAGGTATTTTCTTCGGCGGCGTCCATGATTTCGGTGCGCTTTTCGCTTCCGTCCGCCACCGCGGAAAATCAATCGGTGAAATCATTTCGCTCAATATGTCAAAAAGAGCCAAGCAATTATTTATTATTTTCTCTTATCTGACATTGATTTTAGTGGTAGCCGCTTTTGCCGCTATCGTCGCTTCCACTTTCGGCGCCACTTATAAAGACGGTGTTCTTGATGTAGCCGCCAGTACCACCAATGCGTCGGTCGCCATGGTTTCCATCATGTTCATTCTCTTGGCTATCGTTTTCGGCTTTGCTGTCTACCGCCGTCATACGCCGATGGTGATTTCTTCCGTTTTAGGCGTACTTGCCATCGCCGCCTGCATGGCGATCGGCATGAATTACCATCCGTTCTACTTTTCTACCACGACTTGGATGTTTCTTGTCGGCATTTACATCACCATCGCTTCCGTCACACCGGTCTGGATTCTCCTCCAGCCCCGTGACTATCTGAGCTCTTTCCTGCTCTATGCGATGCTGATTGTCGCATTTATCGGTATTATCGGAGCACATCCGACAATTGATGAAAGCGTATTCCCCGCCTTTGCAGGATTCACCGTCAATAATGCAAACGGTACACAGTTCTTATTCCCGATTTTATTTACCACCGTAGCCTGCGGTGCTATTTCCGGATTCCATTCCCTCGTTTCTTCCGGCACTACGTCGAAACAGCTGGATAAAGAATCCGATGCCAAACCGATTGCTTACGGCGGCATGCTTCTGGAATGTGTACTGGCTATCATTACTCTCTGTGCCATCGGCTATGCCCGTGTAACCGGTCATACCAAAGGAGCTACCGATATATTTGCCGGCGGTATCGCTGCCATGATCGGTGCCATTCCCGGACTGGAAGGCATGGAAAATATCATGTACACCCTTCTGGTACTCACTTACTCCGCCTTCTGCCTGACTTCCCTTGATACGGCAACACGTCTTGCCCGCTTTATGTTCCAGGAATTTTGGCTCGAACCGGGCGAAAATCCGAAAGATGTAAAAAACGGTTTCCGTAAACTGATGGTCAATCCCTACTTTGCCACGATTCTGACCGTTGTTTTAGGTATTGCTCTCGGCATGGGCGGTTTTGCAAAAATCTGGGGATTATTCGGTGCCGCTAACCAGCTTCTCGCCGCTATCGGTCTTTTGGCGGTAGCCGCCTGGCTTGGAAATGCGGGAAAAAATAATAAGATGTTCTTATTCCCCATGACGTTCATGCTCATCGTCACGATTTCTTCTCTCGTCATCATCGTTATGAACCAATTCCACATTATCAGCGGCGGCGCGGCCGGCTGGGGACCTTATGCGCAGGTGATTATCGGTTCTCTCCTCGTGATACTCGCCCTTGTCCTTGCTTATGAAGGCTATCACACCGTATCTCATCCTCATGAAGAAATGAAAGTATAACCTTACCAAATAAAAAATCCGGCACGAATGCTTCTATGTTTCATGTCGGATTTTTTATTTTAATATATTTCAGCGTATCTGCCGCTCTTTTTCATAAGGCGGCGGGTATTTTTCTTGGTACTTGGCAAGCGTCACTGACAAATCTTCCGCTCCCTCACGGTTCATATATATTTCCTTTGCCACCGTTTTAGCAAGAACATCCGTTACATAAATCAACGGCTCTTTCGCTTCATCAGGCGTCAAAAGCAACATCATGTCCATATGATCATCATGGCGGAAGAAATACACCCGTCCGTAAAAAGGAAATTTCATCCCCGCCATATCAAAAACAATCCGGCCCGCCGCGACATATAAATAAGATTCCGTAAAAGACAACCGGTGATACGGTTCTATTTCCTCAAGAGAAATGTTTGCAGAAGAACGCAGCTCTTCAGGAAGCGGCACATGCCCGCTCCGGATAAGCTCTTCTATTTGGATGCGGAGCGGAGAACCGCTATTCATCAAAAGACGATTGATTTTGACAAGCCCCCGCCATTCATGAACCGTAAGATACTCTTTGAAATAAGGAGCCGCTTTCTCTCCCTCACGGGGAGGAAATTCCGCTGTCACTATATACCCGGCCATCACATTTTTCGTTTCAGGAGGCTGCAATAAAACCTGACCCAAACGATACGACAGATTTCCCTCCGGAAGAAGAAGCATATGTTCTTCCCCTATCTCCGTATAAGTAAACATGGACGGCCATTGTTCATCCGCCACGTTCTTCACATCATACGCATTAGCCGTTCCGATCCACACCAGCGCCGACAAAATAGCACAAGCGGCTGTTTTTTTCCACATCATGTCATTTCCCTTTCCAACCCGTCTGCTCCATAAAGAACATAGCCGCCAAGCTTATTTCCCGCCATATGACTTCCCACTGCAGTGATGAGGTAATAAACGTGACCGGCCTTATAAAAATGACTGTCTATCCAGAGAGGAACTGCCCCTTGTCCGTTTCGGGAAATCAAAAGCCGGCATTCCTGACTCCACCGGTAAGAACCGTCTTTATTTTTATAGCGGTGCCACGGAGATATATCGGAAATCTTCACTTTTATATCCCTTATCTTTTCTTTTTGCAAAAATTGTTCCCATTCCGCCTGATACTCGGCAAGACTGATTTGGGGTATTCCGAAAAGAAATTCCGGCTTTTTTCCGTCCTCATGAAATGCCTGATTCCAGAAGGAAATTACTTTCTTGTTCCGATGCGGAAACAGTTCCCGTTCTTTACCGGACAGTACAAAAAGAAAAGCCGCATATTCGCCCTGCATATCTGCCGTACGGAGCTGGTACATGCGGAGCGAATCATAGGGAAATGTTCCTTCTTCCGTATACAGATGAACGCCCGGCGGCACAGCCGATTTGCAAATAATCTTTACCATCGCCTGACGGCTTGCCCTATCTTTCCCGCAGAAAAAATTTTCCACTGACGATTCAGGGCCTGCCGTCACTTCCACACGAGAACCGAAAGGAAATTTCCCCAATCCTTCCACAGCAGCAGACTCCGCAGAAACCGTCATCATCCCCGCCAAAAGCCAACCAATAAGTCCCATCCATATATACCGCATGATTTTCTCCCTTGCATCGTATTTCCTTTATTGTAAAAAAATTAATTGATTTTCTCAAGTTCCACACAAAAATCCCTTTCGCCGGATTCTGTCCGTTGAAAGGGATTTCTTTTTTATTTCTATTTCCGTTTTTACCGCTCAATCAGAATTTATATTCATAGCCGAGCATGAAATTTCTGCCTTGCGAGATATAGCCGAATTTTTCGGGATTCGGTGCGGTGACGGTTGTGTAGTCTTCTCTGTCAAGTAAATTATTGATATGGAAGAATACTTTATGCGCTTCGCCCGGTTTGTAAGAAATATCCAAATCGGTGAAGAGCGCGGGTTTTACTTTGGTCCGTCCGTCATCGGCGGCATTATAGCGGTATCCGAGGTAGTTGGCAGAAAGCACGCCTGCCCATTTGTCTTTGTGATAACGGACGGAAGATGTAATCTGCCATCTGTTATTGGTATGAATCCAGTCTCCCACATGGCCTTTGCTGTCCAAACTCTTTTCTTTCGGGTTTCCGTAAGCAATACCCACGGTGTAATCCAGATATTCGCTATGCCGGACATCAGCGGACACTTCAATGCCCGTATTCTTACTGTCCGCATTGCTGTATTCCAAATCGCCCGTGAGAGGAGAACCGCTGAAACTCTTGATCGCGTCTTTGATGTCATAATGGAAAAGGGATACGCGCCATGAAATATCGCCTTGATTCAATTTGTAACCGATTTCATAATGTTTTCCGTGTTCCGGCTGTAAATTGACATTGGAAAGCATGGCGGAAGCGCCGAATATTTTGGTCAATTCCGGCAGACGGAACGATTTGCCCGCTTTGGCATAGAAAGAGGAGTGGTTATCCAATTTCCGGATATACTGTATTTCCGGGGTGAATTTACTTTGATCTTTTTGGACGGTGTGGCCGGTTTCACCGGTTTTTATTTCTGTCGTAATGCCGTCCGCATTCCGTACGAATGTCTGGCGGGCATTGAAAATGATCTGGTCCTGTTCCGTCATATTCCATTTATAAGATCCGTAAACAGAATAAATGTCACGGTTATAATTGCCCGTCTTCGCCGGTTGTGCCGGTTTATTTCCCATTTTCTTTGTTCCCGCGCTTCTCACGTCCAAATCTTCTCTTTGGAACGAAGCGCCGATTAAAAACGTATCTTTTCCGTTCGTTTCAAATACTTTCTGGACATTCAGATTTGTATTGTGCCCTTTTCTCCAGCTGTACTCGATATCTTCTTTAACAGCCCCCGTTTTCTTGTCATAGCTGATTTGATTGTGATTTCTCTCCTGCGTGCCGTAAGAGGCGAAAGCGGTCAGGCCGTTCTTATCGTCATAATTCAAAAGGAAGGTATTGTTATCATCTTCATATTTCTTTGTCTGATACGGGCTGTTTTTATAATCGGAATCCATCTGGGAAGCCGTATTTTTAGTATTGACATAGTTATGGCTGAACTTCAAATTGTCATTGATGGCATAGTTCCAGAAAATGCCCCAATCGTTTCCTTTTTTATAGTCATAATAGCGGTCTGTAAATTTTCCACCCATCGCTTTATTCTTAGTCGTGGTCGTCGTGATACGGTCAATAGGACCTCTGTGTTCATAGTAAAGAGAGGCGTTGAATGCATCCGCCCCGATATTCACATTATATCTCTGCTTGTCATAATTGCCGGCAGATACTTTGACACTGTTTTGTATCCGGGAACGGGTGATGATATTGATGACGCCGCCGGTAGCTTCAGAGCCGTACAGTACGGAACCGCCGCCGCGGACGATTTCAACGCGCTCAATGGCATCGGCACCGATGTCTTCCAAATTATATTTCCCGTCCTGATTCATCGGCACACCGTCCACCAGAACCAGCGTCCCCTTATCTACACCGCGGATATTGATTTTACTCGTCATGGAACCCATGCCCACGCCGTTCGGCAGCTGCGTACTGGCAAAAGTTCCCAAGGAAGTGCGGAGAGCTTCAAATGCGCTGCCTGCCCCGCTCGCTTCGATGTCTTTTCTTTCCACAACTTCCACCGTCGCCGGCGTATCCAAATCACGGTTTTCAACACGCTGCGCCGTAACAAATACAGGATCAAGCTCGTAGGTTTCCGCCCCCCCTATATTTACCAGCGAGCAGGCGCTTAATGCCGCAAGAATGCCGATTCTGATGACACGATTCATAGAAAACTCCTTCCCAAACAAAAAATGCGTCATTACAAGAAAATGAAATAAGAATTTATTTTTGTGCAAATCGTTTTCCTATCTCCTTTAATTTGTAATAACACATTTACCATTAATTATCATTATGCTATCACATAAACAAAATGATATCAAACGGTGCTGCTATTTTCCTTTAATAGTTTCATGTTACAAATAAAATAATTCCATAGAAAAATCCCCTTCACCGGATTTTCACGGTAGAGGGGATTTAATCTTAAAAGCATTTTAACTCATTTGTCTTTACGGCAATGCATCACCCAAATCCTGTTCCACAGGAGAAGAAACGGGTTCTCCTTTATGAACGACGGAGAGTTTGCGGTAACGAGCCATGCCCGTTCCGGCAGGAATGAGTTTGCCGATAATGACATTTTCTTTCAAGCCGAGAAGCGGATCTTCTTTTCCTTTAATCGCCGCTTCCGTAAGAACTCTCGTTGTTTCCTGGAAAGAAGCTGCGGACAGGAAGGAATCGGTCGCAAGAGCCGCTTTGGTCGTACCGAGGAGTAAGTTTTCGCCGACCGCCGTTTCTTTTCCTTCATCTTCCAGACGGCGGTTCTCCGCACGGTAAGAAACCACATCAACTGTTTCTCCCGGCAGCCATCCGGAATCACCGGGATTGATAATTTTAATCTTCCGGAGCATCTGATGGACGATAATTTCAATATGCTTATCATTGATTTCAACGCCTTGGGAGCGATATACTTTTTGAACTTCTTTTACAATGTAGTTCTGCGTCGCTTTGACACCGAGGACGCGGAGTATATCGTGAGGATTGATGTTCCCTTCAATCAGGCGGGTCCCCGCTTCGATCACTTCTCCCTCTTCTACGGAAATTCTCTTTCCGAAAGGAATTTTATAGGTATCCGAGGTTTCTTCATTCGTCACGGTAATGATCTTGATATTTGCATTTTCCGGTGAATCTTCTATCGCAACTGTACCGGCGATATTGGAAATAATCGCATTGCCTTTCGGTTTGCGGGCTTCAAACAATTCTTCGACACGGGGCAGACCTTGTGTAATATCTTCTGCCGATGCAACGCCGCCGGTATGGAATGTACGCATTGTCAGCTGCGTACCCGGTTCACCGATCGACTGGGCGGCAATAATGCCGACGGATTCCCCGATTTCCACATGACGGCCCGTTGCCAGATTGCGGCCGTAGCATTTAGCGCAGACGCCGTGTTCCGAAGAGCAGGTCAATGTGGAACGGACGTGGAGAGAATCATAGTGTTTTTCAATTTCCGCCGCCTGGTCGTCCGTAATTTCTTCATTCTTTTTCGCAATGAGTTCTCCGGTTTCAGGGTGCAGCACATCTTCTACAGGACAGCGGCCGGCAATCCGGTCCGCCAAAGATTCAATGAGCCTTCCCATTTCCGTGATCTTACGAACTTCAATTCCTTTTACGCGATCCATACGAACACGGATCAAAGGAACATCGGCTTCCAAAATCTGATCCGCCGTTTTTTCGTCAATACATGTGCCCTGCGGGAGGATTTCTTCTCCTTTGCGGTTCAGCGCCGCCTCTTCCAGCTTAGCTCCCGAGAAATGTTCGGTCATATGATGTTTCATGGCCGCATCATATTCATTGACTGCGGACGTTACATCAAAGGTAATCGTTTCCGCCGCACTTTCTTCCACTCCCGGAACGGTGATTGTCACCGAGTCGACAAGATTCTTATTCATCAATGCGATATCGGCCGCATCCAGCGTTTTTCCTTTGACAAGAAGAATATCTCCGCTTTTCCGGTTCAATACATCTTCTTCCAAAATGGAGCCGATGAGTTTCCCCTTTTGTTCCTGGTAAAGATGGCGGATGGCGGGACGTGAAGAAATTACATTCAGTTCTCTGTCAAAATTCAGAACCTGCACATCACAATCTTCTTCGCGGACAATGACATCTTGCGATACATCAACAAGACGGCGGGTCAGATAGCCGGAGTCGGCTGTACGGAGAGCCGTATCGGCAAGACCTTTGCGGGCACCGTGGGAAGATGTAAAGTAGTCAAGCACGGTGAGTCCTTCACGGAAGTTCGCTTTAACAGGAAGTTCCACCGTTTTGCCCGATGTATCGGCAATCAGACCGCGCATACCTGCAAGCTGGC
Organism: uncultured Dialister sp.; assembly: GCA_900547785.1. Lineage (GTDB taxonomy): Bacteria > Bacillota > Negativicutes > Veillonellales > Dialisteraceae > Dialister. Next base: position 61,971 of record URIB01000005.1, on the reverse strand, counting down.
GGATCTGGTTATCATTACCGCGGGCTCCCGACTGCGCCATCATGGTCAACGGGTTCATCTTCGTCATGGAAGCCTTCATGGCTTCTCCGACATCATTGGTCGCTTTTTCCCAAATTTTAACAACTTTTCTATATCGTTCTTCGTCCGTCATCAGACCGCGGCGATAGAATTTTTTCACTTTTTCGACCTGTTTATCGCTTTCCGATAAAATAAGGTCTTTCTTTTCCGGTACCGCCACATCGTATATGCCGATGGAAATACCCGAAATCAGCGCATAGTGGAATCCGAGCGCTTTAATGGCGTCCAAGAGATCGCCTGTCGCTTTGAATCCCAGTTTTTTGAAGCAGTCGTTAACAAGTTTACCCATCTGCTTTTTGCCGATTGTGATTCCGAGACCGGTGGTGCCGTCATCACGCTTGTAGAAGAAGCGGAGTTCTTCCGGAATCGCATAGTTGAAAATCAGGCGTCCCGGCGTCGTTACGACAAGACCGTGTCCGGGCACTTCCACCTTGATAAATTCATGAATATCCACCTGCTTCAGCGCATAGGCGATCATCACTTCATCATAGCCGGTAAATGCGTGGAGCTTGGATGAATCCAATGCATCTTCCGCTTCTTTATCTTCTTTGACAATCGTCAGATAGTAGGCGCCGAGGATCATATCCTGGGAGGGAATAGCTACCGGTTTTCCGTCTTTTGTCGATAAAATATTATTGATAGACAGCATCAGGGTTCTTGCTTCCGCCTGTGCTTCCACGGAAAGAGGCAGGTGGCATGCCATCTGGTCGCCGTCAAAGTCCGCATTATAACCGGGGCAGACGAGCGGATGTAATTTAATCGCCCGGCCTTCCCAAAGGATCGGTTCAAACGCCTGAATACCGAGACGGTGCAATGTAGGCGCACGGTTAAGAAGTACCGGATGTTCTTTGATCACATCACTCAGGACATCCCAAACTTCCGGTGCCAATTTATCCACTTTTTTGCGGGCAATTTTTAAATTGCTTGCCATTTCACGCTTAATCAGCTCATGCATGATAAACGGCTTGAACAATTCGATAGCCATTTCTTTAGGCAGTCCGCATTGGTACATTTTCAGTTCCGGCCCTACTACGATAACCGAACGGCCCGAATAGTCTACACGTTTTCCGAGGAGATTCTGACGGAAACGTCCCTGCTTACCCTTGAGCATATCCGAAAGGGATTTGAGAGGTCTGTTTCCCGGTCCGCTTACAGCTCTGCCGCGGCGGCCGTTATCAATGAGAGCGTCAACAGCTTCCTGGAGCATGCGTTTTTCGTTGCGGACAATAATTTCCGGGGCTCCCATGCCCATTAAACGTTTCAGACGATTGTTTCTATTGATGACACGGCGGTACAAATCATTTAAATCGCTGGTGGCAAAACGCCCGCCGTCAAGTTGTACCATCGGACGGAGATCCGGCGGAATCACGGGAAGCACAGTAAGGATCATCCACTCCGGTTTATTTCCGGAATGCAGGAATGCTTCCACTTCTTCCAGACGACGGATGCTCCGCACCCTCCGCTGGTTACTGCTGCTTTCCACATCTTCTTTCAGCTGTTTTTCCAAAGCAAGAAGATCCAGATTCTGCAAAAGCTTTTGGATTGCTTCGGCCCCCATCTGTGCTTTAAAAGAGCCGATGCCGTATTCCTGAACGGCCTGCTGGTATTCCTGTTCATTCAGCACCTGCTTGTCTTGGAGGTTGGTATCTCCTTTATCAATAACGATATAGGCTGCGAAATACAGGACTCTTTCCAACTGGCGGGGCGATACATCGAGAATCAACCCTATACGGCTCGGTGTCCCTTTGAAATACCAGATATGGGAAACCGGGCATGCCAGTTCAATGTGTCCCATTCTTTCACGACGGACTTTGGCACTCGTTACTTCAACACCGCACTTATCACAGACTGTGCCTTTATAACGCATCTTTTTATATTTACCGCATTTACATTCCCAGTCTTTTGTCGGTCCGAAAATTCTTTCACAGAAAAGACCGTCCGCTTCCGCTTTCAAAGTGCGGTAATTAATTGTTTCCGGTTTTGTAACTTCTCCGTGTGACCATTCTTTGATCTTTTCCGGAGAAGCGATACCTATTTTCATAGAGTCAAATTCGTTTACATCTAACAATTTATTGGCGCTCCTTTCCGGAATCAGGCTTCAGGGTCATCGGCAAGACCCGTTTCCATATCAATATCGGTTTCAGTAAAAGAAGAATCTTCAGGTTCATCAGCGGTCACTTCCGCCTCAAGGGTATCATTGAAAGAAGCTACATCATTCAGCTGTGTTCCTTTTCCTTCTCCGGAAATGTTGGATTCCATCGCTCCCCGGGAGGCGGATACGGCATCATCGCCTTCCATGGCTTCTTTCACTTCTTCTTTGCGGAAACGTCCGCCGCCGAATCCCTGCTCTAAATCGGATTCGTCTAATTCTTTCAATACAACTTCTTCATCGTTTTCATTTAAAATTCTGACGTCGAGTCCGATAGACTGGAGTTCTTTCATAAGAACCTTGAAAGATTCCGGCACTCCCGGATTCGGGATATTTTCCCCTTTGACAATCTTCTCGTAAGCTTTCACTCGTCCGATGACGTCATCGGATTTTACCGTCAAAATTTCCTGGAGTGTATAGGCGGCTCCATAAGCTTCCAGCGCCCATACTTCCATTTCCCCGAAACGCTGTCCGCCGAACTGCGCTTTACCGCCGAGCGGCTGCTGGGTCACGAGCGAATAAGGACCTGTGGAGCGGGCATGAATTTTATCGTCTACCAGGTGATGGAGTTTCAGCATATATTTCCAGCCGATAGTCACCTGTCCGTCCAACTTTTCACCGGTACGGCCGTCATACAATTCAGACTTTGCATTGACAGGAAGTCCCGCTGCCGCCAGCGTCGCTGCCAAATCCTCGTCACGGCAGCCGTCAAAGACGGGAGTTGCTATATGAATCCCCGAATCGGTAGGTTCAGGCATCCCGTAAGCATCAAAGTCATATCCGGCTTTGCGGAGTCTTTTTTCAAGAATCTTCGCCTGCTTCGGATCTTTTTGTGCCGCTTTAATTTCTTCTCCAAGCATATGGCACGCCCAGGATAAATGGATTTCAAGAATCTGCCCGATATTCATACGGGACGGAACGCCGAGAGGATTCAAAACCAAATCGACAGGCCGTCCGTCAGGCGTAAACGGCATATCTTCAACAGGCATAATGCGAGAGCATACGCACTTGTTTCCGTGACGGCCCGCCATTTTATCGCCTTCACGGATTTTACGTTTCTGTGCAATATAGACACGAACCAATTTATTAACGCCCGGTGCAAGTTCATCGCCATTTTCACGGGTAAACACCTTGACATCAACAACTTTTCCGAATTCACCGTGAGGTACACGCAGAGATGTATCTCTCACTTCTCTTTCTTTATCCCCGAAAATGGCTCTGAGAAGTCTTTCTTCCGGCGTAAGTTCCGTTTCTCCTTTCGGCGTCACTTTGCCGACAAGAATATCGCCCGGCCGCACGTCGGCACCGATGCGGATAATCCCGTTTTCATCAAGATCTTTTAATGCATCTTCACCGACAGAGGAAAGCTGTCGGGTAATTTCTTCTTCACCCAGCTTCGTATCTCTTGAGTCACATTCGTACTCCTCAATATGGATAGATGTATATAAATCATCACTGCAAAGACGCTCGGAAATCAGAACCGCATCTTCATGGTTATATCCTTCCCAGGATACAAAGGCCACAAGGACATTGTGTCCCAAAGCCAGTTCACCGCCATCGGTCGCCATGCCGTCCGCCAAAGTCTGACCCGCTTCTACCCGGTCTCCTTTGTAAACGATAGGACGCTGATTGATACAGGTACTCTGGTTGGAACGCATAAATTTAATCAGGTCATAGCTGTCATATTCGCCATTATCCGCCTTAACGGTAATCGTCCGCCCCGTGACCTCAGTAACCACGCCGAACCTTTTGGCAAGAACGCAGACACCGGAGTCCTGCCCGGCCACCCATTCCATGCCTGTTCCTACAAGCGGCGCTTCCGGCCGGAGAAGGGGAACGGCCTGACGCTGCATGTTCGCTCCCATAAGAGCACGGTTCGTATCATCATGTTCCAAAAACGGAATCAAAGATGTACCGATGGAAACCACCTGCTTCGGCGATACGTCCATCAAATCGACTTCTTCAGGAAGGGCTTCCAACACGTCCGCACCATGTCGGCACGCCACATAACGGTCTACAAACTTTCCGTCTTTCGTCAGTACTTCACTCGCCTGTGCTATGATTTTATCTTCTTCAATATCAGCTGTTACATACCGGCATTTATCAGTAACACGATGTGTTTTCGGGTCAACAAGACGGTACGGCGTTTCAATCAGACCGTATTTATTGACAATTCCGTAGTTGGAAAGGGAAGAAATCAGACCGATATTCGGACCTTCCGGTGTTTCTACCGGACACATACGCCCATAATGGGAATAATGCACGTCACGAACTTCAAAGCCTGCACGTTCTCTGGAAAGACCGCCCGGTCCCAATGCGGAAAGACGGCGTTTATGAGTCAGTTCCGCCAGAGGATTCGTCTGATCCATAAACTGGGAAAGCTGGGAGCTTCCGAAGAACTCTTTGATGGCTGCTACGACAGGACGAATATTGACCAACGCCTGGGCTGTCATTTTATCCTGATCCTGGGTTGTCATTCTTTCACGGACAACGCGCTCCATACGGGACAGCCCGATACGGAACTGGTTTTGCAAAAGTTCTCCTACCATACGGACACGGCGATTTCCTAAATGGTCAATATCATCCGGCCGTCCGTACCCTTGAATCATATTCAGCAAATAGTCAATCGTTGCAATAATGTCCGCTCTGTCCAAAGTGCGGAAGTTATCTTCATGCATACCGCTGGAAGAAATGACTTTGACAGGCGTGCCGTCTTCTTTCTGGGTCATGACTTCCACCATTTCACCGCGACTGAAGACTCCGCTCTTGCGAAGAATTTCTATCGCTTCGTCGTCAATAATCGCATTGCCCTGAATAATCACTTCCCCGGTTTCCGTATCCACAACTGGTCCTTCCGTTCGGTGTCCTTTCAGACGGTTTTCCCAGGAAAGCTTCTTATTTAACTTGTAACGCCCCACTTTAGCCAGATCATACCGGCGGGGATCGTAAAAGAAATTACGGAGCAGGGTGATACCGCTCTCTTCCGTAGCCGGTTCACCGGGACGCAGCTTTTTGTAAATCTCAATAAGCGCTTCTTTCGTCGTTGTCGTCTGGTCTTTCTTCAATGTCTCTTCGATGTGGATATCGTTATTGAAAAGCTCCATGATTTCTTCATTGGAAGAAAAGCCCAAAGCACGAACCAGATAAGTAACCGGCATTTTTCTGTTCCGGTCAATACGGACAAAAACGACTCCGTTCGCATCCGTTTCCAACTCAATCCAGGCCCCGCGATTCGGAATCAGCTGGGCGGAATAGATTTCTTTACCGAACGTATCAATTTCTTTCTTGTAGTAAACGCCGGGCGAACGAACGAGCTGGGATACGATAACACGTTCCGCACCGTTGATGATAAATGTCCCCGTATTCGTCATAATCGGGAAATCGCCCATGAAGAGATCGTGTTCTTTAATCTCTCCCGTTTCTTTATTGACGAGTTGTACCTTTACCTGCAGCGGCGCAGAATACGTAGCATCTCGGGATTTACATTCGTCAATGCTGTACTTTTCTTTCTTGAAATAGTACTCCCCGAAATGAAGCGCCCACTTATGGGCACTGTCTTCAATCGGAGAAATATCCGCAAACACATCTTTTAACCCTTCCTCACAGAACCATTCATAAGACTTGGTCTGTAAATCGAGGAGATGGGGCATCCCCAAAACCTCCTGAGATCTGGCGTAGGTATATCTTTTCTTTTTACCTACACGGACGGGTCTGAACATTTTGCTGTTGGGCATTCCACGCCTCACCCTTTCCTTCTACACATAAAATTCATGACTTGGAAACGAGGAAAAACAAAGCAAGGTCAGATAACGGATAACCTTGCTTTCCTATACATTTTCAAAACTGTAAAATAAAACTTTCATGAAAAATTATTATAATATACAAGAACACTTATTTCAATAAATTCTTCTAAGCCTTTTAATAAAATTATTTTATATGCGCAAACAGTTTTTACCTTTTATAAAATAATTTTTATTCGATATAGAACTTTTCTATCTATTGATTTTCCTCTTGCATTATTTATTGAAATGTGCTTTCGGTTTATTCTATCATTTAATTCTTTTCTTTGCAAACCAAACCGCCGGGATTCCCGAAATCTTTTTTACACGAAAGAATGCATCTCTACAGTGAAAAAAAGCACGAAAAAACGATCCTGCCAATTCAGACAGGACCGTTTTCTTTTTATTTAATCTTCGTAAACTTCAAATTCATCTTTGTCCACGCCGCAAAGGGGACATTTGAAATCATCGGGTAAATCTTCCCACTTGGTTCCCGGTGCAATTCCGTTGTCCGGATCTCCCAAAGCTTCATCATACACCCATCCGCATGCCTTGCAAACATATTTTTTCATTTCTTACTCCTTTTCCGGGTTTTTACCCTGACTCACTTGTATTTAAACAACGGATTTAAAATCCGTTATTTACTCCGGTCATTCAATCACCATAAGAAGATCGCCAGATTCTATCCGCGCTCCCGGTTTTACATGAATTTCACTGACGATTCCGTCTACAGGGGAGGTAATCGTCGTTTCCATTTTCATCGCTTCCGTAACGATGACGGGTTCTCCTTTTCCCACATGACTTCCTTTTTCAACGAGAAGTTTCACGACAGCGCCTGACAATGTGGCTCCGATTTCTCCCGGTATATCTTTATCTGCTTTTCTGGAAGTCACGACCGTATCCGCCACATGTTTATCATGCACTTTGATTTCCCGGGGCATCCCGTTCAGCTCGAAACCGATTTTCCGGTTTCCTTCTCCATCAGCTTTGCTTACACCGTCAAGGCGGATCAGAAGCATTTTTCCTTCTTCTATATTGACCCGGATTTCTTCCCCCGGCTTCATGCCGAAAAAGAAAGTCGGCGTATCAAGGACGGACAGATCCCCGAACTTTTTGTATCTGTCGACATAATCGCTAAATACTTTCGGATAAATGCAATACGAAGAAACATCTTCTTCCCGCAAAGGCATGTTTTTCTCTTTCATTTCTTCTTTGACTTTTTCGAAATCCACATCTGCCGGGCGGGATTCCAAATGCGGCTTTTCTCCGCGGAGAATAATTTTTTGCAGCTTTTCAGGGAATCCGCCATAGGGAATCCCCAATTTCCCGTCAAAGAAATCTACCACGGATCGCGGGAAGTCCAAAGTATGTCCTTTTTCATAAATATCTTCTTCCGTCAGCCCATTCTGCACCATAAAGAGCGTCATGTCGCCCACCACTTTAGAAGACGGCGTCACTTTAATAATATCGCCGAACATCATATTCACTTTCGCATACATGCGGCAAACTTCAGGCCACCGGTCTCCCAATCCTACCGCTGTCGCCTGCTGGCGCAGATTGGAGAACTGCCCTCCCGGCATTTCATGCTGGAAAAGCGTTGTATTCGGACTTGCCATTTTGCTGTCTACCCCTGCATAGTAGGGACGGACAGATTGCCAGTACCGGTCAATTGTTTCCAGAGCGTCAATGTCGAGTTTCGGCTGCCGCGGATGATTTTGCAGCGCATAGTACATCGCCGTCATAGAAGGCTGGCTCGTACCGTTGGAGAGCGCCCCTGTTGCCACATCGACGATATCAACTCCCGCCTCAACTGCTTTCGCATAGCTGTAGAGTGTCAGTCCGCCGCCTTCGTGGCTGTGGAGATGGACAGGCAGATCGACAGCATCTTTTAATGCGGAAATCAAAGCATACGCGGCTTCCGGTTTCAAAAGTCCCGCCATATCCTTAATGGCTATAATATTAGCCCCCGCCTTTTCCATTTCTTTCGCAAGGTCTGTGTAATATTTTAAAGAATATTTTTGCCGTGCCGGATCCATAATGTCCCCGGTGTAGCAGAAGCAGGCCTCTGCCAGTTTCCCTTTTTTCCTGACTTCGTCAATGGAAATCGTCATATGGGAAAGCTGGTTCAAGCAGTCGAAAATACGGAATACATCGACACCGTTCTCTGCCGCCCGGTCAATGAAATGACGGACTACATTTTCCGGATAATTCGTATAGCCTACCGTATTGGCCCCGCGGGTCAGCATCTGGAATAAAATATTCGGCGCCGCCTTTCTCATTTGACGGAGACGGTCCCAAGGGCTTTCGTCAAGGAACCGGTACGCTACATCAAAAGTGGCACCGCCCCAATTTTCAAAGGAAAAAAGCTGCGGCACATGACGCGCCGTATAGCGGATCGCATTCATGATATCATGCGTTCTCACACGGGTAGCCAAAAGTGACTGGTGGGCATCACGATATGTGGTGTCCATGAACATGACCTCTTTTTGGTCCTGCACCCATTTCGCAAATTTTTCCGGTCCCAGCTTGTCCAAAAGCTGCCTCGTTCCTTCAGGTACCGGCGATTCATCGGAAGGAAGCTGCGGTACATCGGCAAAATCAGGTTTGTCCTGATGACCCGCTCCTGCATAGCCGTTCACAATAATATCCCCGATGTAGCACAAAAGCTTGGTGCCCCTGTCGCTGATGAGATGGCTGTCTTCCAAAAGTTGCGGATGCTTGTCGATGTAATTAACATCACAAAGCCCCTGCACAAAATCTTCTGTCCGCAGTACATTTTGAAGGAAATAAATATTTGTTTTCACGCCGCTGATACGAAACTCATCAAGGCATCGGAGCATACGGTGAATCACATCGGCAGGATGGAGCGCATGAGCTGTCACTTTGACGAGGAGAGAATCATAGTACGGTGTAATGACTGCTCCCGTATAGGCCGTCCCCGCATCAAGACGGATGCCGGGGCCGCCGCCGGAACGGTATGCGACAATTTTTCCCGTATCCGGCATAAACCCGTTTTTCGGATCTTCCGTCGTGATACGGCACTGGACAGACACGCCTTTAAACCAGATATCAGACTGCAATCCGATGGCTATTTCCTCACTGTCCAAAGAGTAGCCTTCGGCAATCAGAATCTGTGTCTTGACGATATCCACATCGGTGATCATTTCCGTTACGGTATGTTCCACCTGCACACGGGGATTGACTTCAATGAAATAAAAATGCTTTTCATCTTCATTAACCAAAAACTCTACCGTTCCCGCATTCAAATAGCCTACATTTTTCATCAGCTTGACAGCCGCTTCACAGATGTCATTCCGCAAGCTCTGCGGCAAAGACCAGGCAGGCGCCATTTCTATGACCTTTTGATGACGGCGCTGTATGGAGCAGTCTCTTTCAAAGAGATGCACCACATTCCCCGCTTCATCGCCCAAAATCTGAACCTCGATATGCTTCGGGTTCATGACGCACTTTTCTACGTACACCTCGTCATCACCAAAAGCCATTTTCGCTTCCGACTTCGCTCTATGGTACGCTTCTTCCAAATCTTCCATGCAGTCTACATTTCTCATGCCGCGACCGCCGCCACCGTTGACCGCTTTAATCATGACGGGGAAACCATGCTCTTCCGCAAATGCCTTGACCTCAGAGAAATCACGAACCGCCCCTTTCGTGCCGGGGATTCTGGGAATATCCGCTTTTTCCGCCTGGATACGGGCATTCACCTTATCGCCGAACATAATCAGATGCTCTACTCTCGGACCGATAAAGATAATTCCTTCCTCTTCGCATCGTTTTGCCAATTTTGCATTTTCCGCGAGAAATCCGTACCCCGGATGGATGGCATCGACATGATGCTCCTTACAAATGCGGATGATATCCTCAATATCGAGATAGGCATCAATGGGCTTGTCATTTTCACCCACCAAATAAGCTTCATCGGCACGGTTGCGGTGAAGCGACAGCACATCTTCCTTGGAATAAATCGCTACCGTTCTGATGCCCAACTCATTACATGCACGAAACACACGAATGGCGATCTCTCCTCGATTGGCTACTAAAACTTTGTTGATTTTTCTCATGAGAATCCCCCTGATGTATTAACCCACCTTGTTATCTTCCTATATATTTATTATTGTACTGGTCACCGCTCTTTATTTCAATAGATATATCACTTAAAAATAACGAATGGAGCACAAACTATTTCCTCAAAATAAAAGAAATCCAGCAAAACAAAAAGCGGACTTTTACCTCCGCTTTTCTTGCAACGTCACTCTCCCAAAACCGCTTTTCCTTTGGCAATATTGGCGCGAATCGTTTCACAGCATTCCGTAAAACGTTTCATTTCTTCTTCCGTCAAATGGTATTCCATGACCCTTTCCACTCCGTTCGCCCCAATAACAGCGGGAACGCCGCAGAAAATCCCTTCTTGCCCATACTCACCGTCAAGCGGTGCCGAGCAGGGAAGAATCCGTTTTTCATCATGGAGAATCGTCCGCACCAAAGTGGCTCCCGCCGAAGCGATTCCATACTCGGTACATTGCTTGCCAGCATAGGTAACCCAGCCTCCCCGGATCGTTCTTTCCTCAATTTCTTTTTTATCAAATTGAAATTGAGGGTCATGCTCCATTTCAGACAACGGTTTCCCGTAAAAGGAAATCTGTGACCACGGAACAATCTGCGAATTTCCGTGCTCACCCATCATAAACGCCGTAAATCCGCGGGGATCAAGACCCGTCTGTCCCGAAATGGCGTGAATCAGCCGGGACGAATCGAGTAAAGTACCCGTCCCCATCACATGCCCTTTCGGAAGGCCGCTCTTCTCCTGAATCAGGTGGGCAATGACATCACAAGGATTGGTAATGCTCACAAAAATACCGTGAAAACCGGCCGCCATGACCTTCGGCACATAATCCGCCACCTGTTTCACACTATTTTCAAGCTCCGCATCTCTCGTGCCCGAGGCGCAAAGCGTGATATCTCCCACAGCATTGATAATGACATCACAATCTTTCAGCCCCTCATAACCGGACGCTTTGTAAATGACATGATTCGGCATATACATGACCGCATCATTTAAATCCTGCACTTCACTTGTAACCTTGCTTTCTTTCACATCACAAAGCAGTACCTCATCGGCTACTCCCATCATTCCCAAATTGAATGCCGCATGAGCACCTACATGCCCTACTCCAACTACACCGATGATTCTTTTCTTTATCGCCATACCTATCCCTCCCTCATCAATGATTCTTACATACCTTCACAACTTATTGCCTATGGTAACACAGAAAATTTTCTCTGTAAATGAAAAAAGCAGGCATATACCTGCTATTTCTGGTGCGAGCGAAGGGACTCGAACCCCCATGCACAAGGCGCAGGATCCTAAATCCTGTGCGTCTACCAATTCCGCCACGCTCGCATATAACGTATCCTGAAAACAACTATTAATGATAGTCATTCCAATGAAAAAAGTCAACGTTTTCCGATGATTTTACAACCGGCAAGAAGAAATAAAACGAGCTTTTGACATGGGAATGGAAAATTTTTTGCACAAAAAAAGCATACTCCTTCAAGAATATGCTCTTCTGTGTTTTAATTGGAAGATTCTTCCAAAACAGCCGTACAATGCGGGCAACGTGTCGCATCATCGGCAATCGTTTCTTTGCAGAACGGGCAGGCACACTTCGGTGCTTCCGCCGGTTTGGGAAACATTCTGTTCATTTGCCGGATCATGAGGAAAATCACAAAGGCAATCACCAGAAAATCAATCACCGTATTCAAAAACTGTCCGTACGCAATAACAGGTATATTGAGTTCTTTGGCTTCCGCCAAAGTCGCTGCCGGCGTCTTACTCAAATTAATAAAAAGGTTTGCAAAATCTATACCGCCCATAAACATGCCTATCGGCGGCATGATTACATTGTCCACAAGCGAAGAAACTATTTTTCCGAAAGCACCGCCGATGATAACACCGACTGCCATGTCCATCACATTACCGCGGGCCGCAAACTCTTTAAATTCTTTCATCAGTCCCATATGAATTTATCTCCTTTTGCAAATACATTTTCCTTTGTGAGTAGTATACCATAATTTTCCCTGCGTTTACATTCATATGTCTTTTCACTTTCACTATTTCTTATAGGACAAAGCCTGTTTCACCTATCATTTTTAATTGTTAATTTTATTTGTTTGTGTAATTTGACAATATGAATATAAAAAGATATAATAAAATCGTAAATCAGGAAAGACCCCGGCCTTGGTCTTTCTACTCATTGTCATTTTACACATCTCCCGCAAAAGCCCCGTTACCGGGGCTTTTGCTATACCCAAACTATACACCGTGCCGTGTTTCATTACTTCTTATTATAAAAAAGCTCTGTCCTATTACGGATTTGCAGAGCTTTTTTACGCATACTTTTTTCTGTGCTTTCTTATAATCTTTTACCATTCTTTTCTATTTTGTCACAAAGGAAAGTCATCGGCAGGGGGAGCAAAGTTGTTCCTTCTTCCTGTACGATAAAACCCAACGGATCCGTTGCATTGCGGTAAGCAAGGATACCGGCAGCACGATGGATCCACTTATTCAGGCTTTCTTTTCTGCCGCATTTTATCGATGTTTTGTTTTTATCGGATTCTTTTCTATATGTCCCGCCATATTTTTCCGGTGACCGTCGATAAATCTCTTCCATCTGTTTTCCCTCTGTAACTCTGTATTTTCTTACCTTTCATTTTTATTATACCCGTATGGGTATTAAGGTTGCTACAAGCAAATTTTGCCTTTTATCAGATACGGAACAAAATTTATAATTTGTCTTTTTTTAAAATTTTTAAAAGAAACAAAAGCGGCCCGGTTTTATGCGCAACAAAAAAAGCATCGCTTGAGATGCTTTTTATTTTTACATTTTATTCATTTCGTCCAAAGTAAGGAAAAAGCTGCCTGCAAAGTGATCTAAAAACCAGTCCACTTCCTTCAGCTCCATCTTCCGCAGTTTATTCTCCGTAGTCCGGAAGGCTTCTTCAAATTCACTGTTGCCCGCCTGCTTTTCTTCTGCACATTTCAAATAAGCGGACAGTGTATCTGCCGCCTTGACCAAAGGCCAGAGCGGATCTTTTTCCATATCAAGGATATACGGGCGGTACGCTTTCTTTAATTCATCGGGAAGTGTCTCTAAAAGCCTTTCTCTTGCTTTGTCCTCGATTTCCTGATAGCGGTCTCTCAAGTCTTCGGTAAAATACTTAACCGGTGTCGGCATATCGCCTGTAAAGACTTCGCTTGCATCGTGATAGACGGCGAGCATGGCACAATGTTCTCCGTCGCAGGGCTCGTGGAATATATTTTCCCGTATGAGAGCCAGGCCGTGAGCAATCATTGCCGTTTGCAGCGTATGTTCCGCATCATTTTCAGGGACGGAATTTCTCATAAGTCCCCACCGTTTGATATATTTCATTCTTGCCAAATAGGCAAAAAAGGTATGTTTCATAAATGCCCCCAGTTTTTTCCGTAAAACCAGAAATGGTGAACCGGACCATAGCCGTGTCCGATTTTATTGTCTTTTGCCTCTTCTATCGCCCCTGTTACATATTTTTTTGCTTGTTCAACGGCTTGCGGTATTTCCATTCCTTCGGCAAGCATGACCGCCAAAGCCGCGGAAAGTGTACATCCTGTTCCATGGGTATTTTCCGTATCAATCCGTTTTCCCGGGAAACGATATACTTGCTTTCCGTCATACAGTACATCCAATGCTTCCATGACACGGTGTCCGCCTTTGACAAGAACAGCTTGTGAGCCGTATTTCATCAGCTCCTTGGCCGCTTTTTCCATATCTTCCGCCGTTTTTATCTTGATACCCGAAAGAAATTCCGCCTCCGGGATATTGGGTGTCACTAGTGTTGCTTCGGGAAGCAGTTCTTTTTTATAAAGTTCGACCGCTTTTTCTTCCAACAGCACCGCCCCTGTCGTAGCGACCATCACGGGATCCACCACAAGAGGAGATCCTTTATGGTTTTTTATAAAATCCGCCACTGCACTTACAATACCGGGCGTACTCAGCATTCCTGTTTTTACCGCATCGGGGTATATATCGTCATATACCGCATGAAGCTGGGCGGTCACCATCTCTTCCGGTGTATTCACCACCATGGTGACGCCTTTCGTATTTTGTGCCGTCAGAGCACAGATACAGCTCATTCCATAAGTGCCGAGCGCGGCAAAGGTTTTCAAATCAGCCTGTACCCCTGCGCCGCCGGAGGAATCGGAGCCTGCAACAGTCAGTAATTTTTTCATCAGTCATCCTTCTTCAGTTTTTTTAATTGGGGAGTGAAATAAGCAATCAGTTGCCCCTGTTTCTGATAAAAGTCATAATCAACCACGGCCACGGCTCCCGGTTCAAATGGAATCGCCGCCTGCCCTGTAGAAAGCAAATACGATTGAAGAAAAGGGTGATGACTCACCAGAGCGACAGGCCCGCCCTCCGTCCGAATATGATTCGCTACCGTCTGAAAATCTCCCTGGAGAAGATCCTCTGTTATATGAAGACCTTCCGCAAAACACTCTTCGGAAAGAATACGAGCGGTCTGCCTGGTTCTTTCAAACGGACTGGTGTAAATGCGGAGCGGCTTTTCCTTTAAAAAGCGGGCAAGAATCCGTGATACTTTCCGGACTTGCCGTTTTCCCTCCCGGGTCAGCTTACGGTCACGGTTACTGATATTTTCTGTCTGGGGTACTGCTTCCCCGTGACGCATTAAAATTAAATACATAGAGTCCTCCCGTTATATGCATCGTGTAATCAATTTTTTATTTCTTTTGCGGCAGAACTGTAACTTTTAGTTTCATTATACTCGTCCTTTTCCGCTCCGCTGGTCGCGTATTTCACGGATAAATTCTTGCCGATTGTCGTAAAAGTTTTTTCCACGGGACCGCCGTTGGCTAATATTTTGGAAATCGCCACTCGTCCGTCTTTGACGCGGATCAGTGCGGTAATTTCATTTTTCATACGGGTTTCCGTTTTTCCCGTTTCTTTATTTTTGATTTCTACCCGTTCCGACAATTCTACAACGGGAAGTTTCTTCAAATCCTCCGGTGTCATGTACATCCGGTCGGCAGGGAAATTGAAATAGACTTTCCCGTCCGCACTATAGAGCACTCGCACGGTGATATAGTCACTTTCCGGCTTTTTATCGCTTCCGCCGGAAATGACCATCATCCCTTTATCATCTCTTCCCAGGGAAAGGTATACCGTTTCCCCTTTTTCCGGCGTATGTCCGCCTTTCCAAACCGCTTCGTTCAAAGGAATATGGACGGGAAGGTAGTTCTTTTCATAAAACTCTCCATGAAATCCGATATTCGCAGGCACTTCGTACTCGCTGCCGTCAATGAGAGCAGACCGGTAATCTCCCCGTGTCCAAACAAGGCAGATGATCTGAAGCAGCGCCACTAAGGCAAAGAGAATCCATTTTATTTTTTTATTCATGGCGCTCCTCCTTTTCCGCTTCCGCTTGCACTGGCGGAGATACGGGGACCTTTTTTACCGTCCCGTTTTCTTCCGCCGGTTTCGCCTCAGGTTTTCTCCGTCTTTTTCCGCGTCTCACTTTTGTATTGGCTAAGGAAATCGTACAGAGAAGAGCGGCAATCACACCGGCAAGGATAAAGAAAGAACCGCGCTGTCCAAACGTCAATGCCGAATCAATCACCCGCATGACCCCTGTTCCCAAAAGAAGAAGCAGTCCCGCCCCTTTCATAAATGCCGATCCTTCACGATATCCCATTCCAACGGCTGATACTCCTAAGAATGCGGCAAATACGGATACAATCAGAGCGGAAACCGCTCCGGTCGTTTCAAAAACGGCAACGGACACCGCAATAAGCATGACAAAAGGTGTACATCCCGCCAAAATGGCAAGCGCTTCTTTTTTTACGCTCATCCGTGTAAGTAAAACGGCATCCACTGCCAGAGTGAACAGGAAAAGAAGCCATAAAATCCAACTTCCCGATATATTCGTCCAGACTCCGCTCCATGCTCCCTCCAGCAGAACCGCAAATACCGCCGCACTTCCAAAAACTTTGAGTATATCCGATACTTTTCCCCATGAAACGAGGAGTGCGCCCGCCATCCATGTCAGGGAAGCGGCCAGAGCAAAAAACATCGTTTGCCAGAGAAGACCCGATGCGCTCCAGAAAATCAGAATCAGTACAGACACCGCCCACGTCCAGAAATAGCAAACCACGGCTTTATGACGCCGTTCTCCCAAAAGTTGTACCGGAAAAGGCAGAGCAAGCACCAACAAAAACCAAGCTGCCATTTCTGGCCACCCCGAGTGAGGAGCCAGATGGCACACGAAAAGGGCGGACGCCATAGAAATGATTCCCAGTCCGCAAGAACCGGAGATGTAGGTCATCACAAGCAGAAACAAAGATGACAGTGCCGATAAAATAAACAGGTCATCCGACAACTTAAATGATTCCTGCACCAGAAACAGTGCGCCCAAATAAGAAAGTCCGTAGAAAACGGCAGCCGATTCCCTGATAACGGCAGGAACAAGATGATGACTTGTTCCGGAAGAAACCAGTCTTGTGCGGAAAAGGCCGCCGGAATCGGCATTCAATTCTTCTCCCAACTTTTTCATCGCCGCCCTGTTTTCCTCTCTTACGGAAAGAGAATCGGAGGCGCCGCCGTAAGCCATGGCAACGTCCGCCGTATTTCCCGAAGCGATAAACGTTTCTTTCACAGGCGGATTTTTCACCATCTTGTCTTTCCACAAGATGACCGCCATAAAAATAAGAGAAAGAATAAACGGAGAAAGAGCCATCAAAAAACGCTCATCCTGGGTAAACCGGTTCCAGAAGCCGGCGCAGATAAAAAGAATTCCCACGAGAAAACACGCCGCTGCCAGAATAAAAAAAACGGCTCCGCCGGAATATGTAGTTTCCGTTTCATACCGGGAAAGAATAAGCTTCCCCGTCCGAGGGGTGATGACTTTTTCTGCTACCCACCGGGGTATTTCTTTTTGCAACCATTTCAAATGTGTCATATCGAATCCTTTATGCTCAAAAGAAATCCAGATTTCTATATCTGTTCATAAAAAAAGCGGTGATGAAATTCCACCACCGCCTCCTGTTTATTTCACAATAAGTACGGGGCATTTCCCGCGGCTTACGATATAGCTGGAAACGGAACCCATAAAGATTCCTTTCAGTGGTCCCAATCCGCGGCTTCCCATGACAATGAGGTCACACTTTTTCTCTTCCGCCATATGAAGCAAAACGGGACCGGGAGAACCGATTTCGAAAAGCTTTTCATGAGGAACACCTTCGGGAATCATGGAAACAGCTTCTTTCAGATCATTTTTGCATTGCTCTTCCAAATCTTCTGAAAGTTTCGATGTAAGGCAGCCCTCCGCAATGGAAACCTGGTCAAAATTACTCATCGCGGATACCATATTGCACACCGAAGCAATATATAACTTCGTACCGTTTCCGTTTTCTGCCAGCGCCACCGCCTGTGAAAGTGCTTCCTTGGCATGATCGGATCCGTCATAAGGAACGAGAATATTTTTATATTTCAACATAATAGAACCGCCGCCTTTCATTTCCGAATGTTTTTTTCATTATAGCATGCCCAAACAGTTTTCGCCTTTTCTTTTTTCTTTCACCATTCCATTTGCAATAAGCGGAAAAATTCTGCACGCCTGCCCGTTGGAATAAAGGTCACCCGGAAACATAAAATCTGTACATTTTGACCCGCAAAATAAAACCGGCAAAAGAATTTTTAATCCTTCCGCCGATTTCACCTGTTATATTCATTTCAATTCCATGTGCTGGGTAAAATGCCGTCCTTGCCACTTTTTTCTTTATCATACTCTTCTGCAAGAGCTTGCAGAAATGCTTCCACTTCATCAATATGCTCCCCGGAAATGCCGTAAATGCCGCAAACCGCAGCCGTCATAACGGAAGCAACGGATTCCGACTCTATATCGGTTTTTACTTCCAATTCAAGTGTTCCTATTTTTTCACGGGCAACAATCATAATTGTTTTTTCTTCCGGTTTTTTATTTTTCATGATTTCCTCTCGCATTCTCTTTGTCCGGAGCGATCTTTACGAATTTTTGCGCTGTACATGATTCCAACCGCTGTTTCTGAGAATTTCCGCATCTTCACCTGTAAATACCCGGGCTGCATAAAAATCATTTTTCAGCTGCCACCGGAACCAGGCGGTCACGTATGCATCGCTTTCCGCCTGTATATCTGAATGGGTAGCGATGTTTCTTCTTCCCATCACCACAAATGTAGAGGCCTTTTCAAATATGTTTTCCATATCGGAAAGCGGCGTAATCACATTTCTATCTATCGGTCCGTCGCCCGATACCATAAACCAAGGAATCCGTATATCTGCCGGATTATAGTCCCATTTCTGCATATCCAGTTTCTCCAGCAAAGACGGAGTCACTCCGGAAATTGTCACCAGCGTCTTGAAACGGGGCATCATTTCTCTTTTCAGGAGAGCGTTAACAGCGCCGTTTGCTCCCTGGGAATGTCCGCCGATGCCCATGTGGGCAAAATCAATTTTTTTATAAAACAGACTTTGTTGATCCCGCGCCAGATTTTCCATAATTTCCAGTCCCCATTGGGCAGAGTAGCCCGCTCTGGTTTGCTCGTCCGTATTTCCGATTACGATAAATCCCCAAGAAGCCAGATGTTTATACAGAGGCTCGTCAACATCACAGGTCACTCCCGTTCCGTTCAAAAGAATCACCATCGGCCACGTTCTGTCGGATCGTTCCATTTTATCGGGGTACCATGCGCAATACGTGAAATTCCCGTAAGACGGATCGTTTTCGGAAACCGTTACTTTCACCGGTTTATACATACCGTAAGCGCGAAATCTTTGTTCCACCTTTCCCTTATCTTCTATCGTCAGGTAATAATCGGAGGGAATAGGAACCGCCGCTTCCGCAAGACCCGCTCCCGCAAACAGAAGTCCCATGCCTAATGCAATCATTCCCATTCGTTTCATTATTTCATTCATTACACAAATCTTCCTTTCCGATACAATATCCTTTCGTGTCTATTCCATCATGGATAGAAATTCATTTCTCAGCGAATGTTCTTCTTTGAAGCGACCGCCGCAGGCAATCGTTCGCGTGACCGCCCCCGGTTTCTTAATACCCCGGGCGGTCATGCAGGAATGTTCCCCTTCAAGCAGCACAATCACATCGGGAGATCCGGTAATCTCCATCATAATATCACGGATATCCGTTCCTATCCGCTCCTGTATTTGCAAACGTTTTGAAACCGCATCGGCTATACGTGCCACTTTTGAAAGACCGATGACACGCCCGCGGGGAATATATCCGACAGCGGCATGCATATGGTACATCAGTGCCAAATGGTGCTCACAGTGGGAAAAAATGGAAATATCTTTTACCACCACCATATCACTTTCAGGAGAAACGAAAGTTTTATTAAACTCTTTGGCTATCTCTCCATTGGATACCGCCGCATAAGCAAACTGTTCTGCCATCATGTCGGCAAACCGTTTCGGAGTTTCCAGAAGCCCTTCCCGCTCCGGATTTTCTCCTATCGCCTCTATCATCAGGCGGGCCGCTTCTTCCAATTTTTTTCTATCCATATCAAACGCCTCTCTTATCAGGACTCCAGATAATCTTATGGAGCTGCACCTGGACAATCACATCATCCAGTTGATTTTCTCTCACATAGTCCACCAATGCCCGGGGATGAATTTTACCCCAGACGGGACTTACATAAAATGCCGGTTTTTCTCCGGAAAATTCACGGGTAACCACTTGTTTCATATCTTCCAAATCTTCTGCGGAACCGACGACAAATTTCAATACATCTTCTTTTCCTAATTCTTCGAAATTGGCGGTTCTCATGAATTTCTTCATGCCGCTTCCCGTGCATTTATAATCCATCGTATAAAATAAGTGCTTCGGACGGTGTTCCAGTAACGGTACGGCACCGTTCGTTTCTATATTGATTTCATAGCCTTCGCCGTCAAGGATATCGCAAAGATTCTGCAGCGGCTGGAGAAGAGGTTCTCCGCCGGTCAAAGTAATTCTCTTCCACGGGTAAGAATGAATCCGTTCCAGAAGTTCTTCTTCCGTAAGAAATTCTTCCGCCTGCGATTCTTCCAGAGCATACGCGGTGTCACAGTAGGTGCAGCGGATATTGCAGCCGGCAAACCGGACAAAGATGACCATGCTTCCCGTCCGTTTCCCTTCACCGTCAATGCTGTCAAACAGTTCCGACAGCGGAAACTTATTTTTCATACGTCGCCACATTCCCTTCCGTTTCCTGCACGGACACACGGATACAGTGGGGGATATGGTCACAAATCCATTTTGCCATATGTTCCGCCGTGGGATTAACATCTTTCAATATGTCATTCACACAGGCATGGTCAAAGCGGTTCACCACCTCTTTGATTTTCGTAAAATCAACAACCATTCCGTTTTTATCAAGATTTTCGCTTTGCACCGTGACCGTTATAACCCAATTGTGGCCGTGTAAATTTTTACACTTGCTCTCATAATCCAGTTTCAAAAAATGAGCGCCGCTCACTTCCATTCGTTTCGTAACTGTATACATCCTATCTCCTTTATTTCAGTTTTCTCACACCTGTTTGCAAGCGGGATCTTTCACGCCGTTCATTTCAAACGCTTTTTGTCTGTCCCGGCAAGTGGCACAAGTCCCGCAAGGCACTTCGCCTCCCTCGTAGCAGCTCCAGGTCAGTTCATACGGCGTTCCTAATTGTAATCCTCTTTTCACCACTCCCGCTTTATTTTCCGTTGCAAAAGGAAATACAAGACGAACCTTTCCGTAAGTCCCTATGAATACCGCATCTCCCATGGCTTTCAGAAAAGGCTCCGAGCAGTCCGCATACGCATTTCCCGCCGCATCGTCCGCATGAGCGCCGATATAAATATCCACCTCTTCATTTTCATAAAGACCGGCCGCAAGAGAAGCCGCCACAGAAAGCATCAATCCGTTCCTGAACGGCACATACGTCGACACCTTGCCCGCTCCATGTTTTTTTATCTGCTCCTCATAGCCGGTATGCTCAATTTCATGTTTCGATCCCGCCAATAAAGCGCAATCCGAATATTTCATAAGCTGCGACAAATCAAATTCATAATGCCTGACGTCATAAAACTCTGCCACTTGTCTGGCCGCTTCCAGTTCCTTCGCATGCTTTTGTCCATAAAAAATAGAAGCAGTGCTGACATTTTCCGCTCCCAGTTCATCAACCGCCACGGATAGACAAGTCGTCGAATCTACACCGCCGCTGGACAATATAATCGCTTTTTTCATAACTTCCTCCTGTTTTTTATAGTTGGTTCGCAGAATGGACAACTCTGTGCATACATAAATCACCACCAGTATAGCATAAAGAAATATTTCCATAAAGTTTTGTTTTGGAAATCCTCATAGTATAATGGAAAAAATAAAACAAGGAGCTCATATGAAAAATATAGATGCCGATGAATTTATTGATTCTCTGGCGACAGGAGATGCTTCCGTTCGCCACAAGGGATATGTATATCATTTTTCCGGTCTGGTCTATCACCCCGGTCATAAAACCTACCGGGTCAGTATAGAAAAATATCGTCTGACAAAAGAACCTTTTGCGGAATTTATGGAGCTTGTGTACTCGTATGCGTCCGGTGATTCCGAAGATTGTTTCAACCATCTGACAGAAGATATCCTTTGGGACGGAAAATCTTTTTATGACCTTGAAAAAGTACTCACTCTCATTGATTGGTAAATTTTTCTTCCCGGATTCCCTCAGCACCCGGAGATGTTTCCGGGTTTATTTTGTGTCCGCTTGACACGGTTTAAACTGCCATGGTATAGTAACCGTAAATCAAATACGGCAATGAGAAGAAGAGTAGAAGGAAAGAATGGCAAAGAGAACTCCCGTACAGGTGAAAGGGAGAGCAGGATATTCCCTCGAAGATGGTCTTTGAGCCTGATATGCCGAATCATTAAGCAGTCCGGGAACTCCCGTTACAGAGTAAGGGTATCACGGCTATGCCTGCGTACCTTGTGAGATTTATACAGCAATGTATAAATGAATATGGGTGGTAACACGATCTTTCGTCCCTTAAGGACGGAAGACTTTTTTATTTTAAGGAGGTTTTTCTATGAAACTGAAAAAAACAATCATCGCTTCTCTTGCCGCACTGGCGGTCACAGGACTTATGGCAGGCTGCGGCAGCAACGACAAAAAATCGGATGCCGCAGGAAATCCGGACAAAACCGCCACTATCAAAATCGGTGTATCTCCCGTTCCTCATGCAGAAATTTTAAACGCCGTTAAAGACCAACTGGCAAAAGACGGAGTGAATGTGGAAATTGTGGAATTTACCGACTACGTACAGCCCAATCTGGCACTGAACGACAAAAATCTGGATGCCAACTACTTCCAGCACAAACCGTATTTGGACGAATTTTCTCAAGCAAGAGGCTTGAAACTTGTATCCGCCGGTGCAGTTCACTTGGAACCCATGTCCGTATTCTCTTCCAAAATCAAAGATATCAAGGCTCTCCCCGATCATGCCCGCGTAGCCATTCCCAACGATCCGACAAACGGCGGCCGCGCTCTTCTTGTTCTCCAGTCGGCGGGGCTCATCAAACTCCGTGACGGTGCTCCCATTACCGCGACGCCCCAAGATATCGCCGAGAATCCGAAAGATTTGCAATTCTCCGAATTGGAAGCGCCCCAGCTCCCCCGCTCTTTGGAAGATACGGATATCGCCGTCATCAATATCAACTTCGCTCTTGAAGCGAAACTGGATCCGAAAAGTGCGATTTTCACCGAAAGCTCCGATTCCCCGTATGCGAATATCGTCGCTGTCCGTGAGGGAGATGAAAAGCGTCCGGAAATTCAAAAGTTAATGAAAGCTCTCACCGGCAAAGAGTCGAAAGCCTTCATCGAAAAGAAATATAGCGGTGCCGTCAAAGCGACATTCTGACACCCAAAAAGCACTATACTTCTGAAGTATAGTGCTTTTTGATTGGATTTATTCACCGAGAATATAAGCAAGAGCGCCTCTTGCCATTTCCACTCCGTCATGACCTACGCCCTCTACCGTTTCAAGTTTCCAACGGAAAGGCACACCCAATGCATCCGCTTTTTTCTTGCATGCATTGAAATACCGGATATTTCTTTCCCGCCTGTTCATACCCTGGGCATCCGCCTCGGGCGTATCACGGAACGGCGGATTTCTTTCCAGGTCCTCACTGCCCGTAAAAAGGATCACCGGCTTTGCAAAAGCACGGGCCAGTTCCTCATCGCTGATGTCAACATTTTGGATGCCGTAAGGGAAAGGAACTTCTCTGTCAGGCATGGTAAACCAGCCGGCATTGGCAATCGCCGCCACATCGGCCTGTTCTTCTCCACCGAAAAGACTCCGGCGATGCAAAAACTGTCCGCCTGCGGAATGACCGAAGAGAATCATTTTTCCTTTCGTCTGTGTCCTGTTCCTGACTTCTTCTATCATCCGGTCCGCCACAGAGAATGTCCATTCTTCTTTCGGCAAAATGGCACCGCCGACACCGTCTTTATCCGTCATATTTCCTTCCTGATACCGGCAGCAGCCGGGAAATTTCTTCTCCGAAAATTCCGGGCAGACAACCAGCGTATTCTTCTCCTCCGCCAAAGACCGCAGTGCCTCGCAAAAGCGATCCGCTTTTCTCCCGAATCCGTGAAAAGCGATGAAAACCGGTCTGTCTTCTCTCCAATGCAGCGGCCGGTAATAGAAAAGACGCAGCGGATCATGAGTAGCGCCCTCCCGTTCAGGCATATAAGAAATGCTCTCTCCTACGGGAACGGGTTGTGCCCCAACTTTTTTACTCTTTTTAGGCGCCAAATAGGCCGCTAAAGAAAATGCGGCTAAAGCTGTCAAAGTTTTTATAATTCTGTTTCCCATCCATTTTTCCTCCTTCCATATCTGCGGCTGTGTTGTATATTTTAATTATACCATGCTTCCTCTTTTCTAATTTTATCCTTCTGCATTTAATAACCGGGTATAGAAAACATTTTGCATATATTTTTCGCCCTCCCTAAAACTCGCTTTATGACTTTATGTCATTCTTATTTGGTTATTCATGCAATAGGATCATATTAATGGCCTGTCATTTTCTGCTTTTACCGCCCCGGTTTCTCTTGCTGCCACGTTATGAGGGGGATATGAACTTTTTTCATTTCCCTGCTTCACTGCACTTCCATTTTTTATTCATACTTTCTTGTATATCTTTATCATTTAAGCGTATATTATTTATTGGATATGTAAAAATCCGATAGACACACCGATTGTTGCAGTGTCATCAAAATGTTACAATTATAAAGGCATAAGTGCAGATGGTTTTAACCTGCATGGAGTGATTGGAAAACTAAGGAGGTTTTCAAATGAAAAAGAAATTAGCTATGCTCGCCGCCGTATCCCTGACGGCAGGTGTTCTTCTGGCCGGCTGCGGCGGATCGAAAGGTGACAATAAAAAAAGTGACGCTGCATGGAAACCGGAAAAAGACGTAAGAGTCATAGTCGCTTACAAAGCCGGGTCCGGTACCGATACAGGCGCCCGTCTTCTTGCAAACAGCGCCAAAAAATATGTAGGACAGACCCTCGTCATTGAAAATAAACCGGGCGCTGACGGAAAAATCGGCTGGACGGAATTGGCAAAAGCAAAGCCGGACGGATATACACTCGGATTTATCAATCTTCCGACTTACACCACACTGGCGGCACAGAAAGGTTCTTCTTTTGATGAACATTCTATCATTCCGATTTGCAACCATTTGACGGAAACCGGCGTCGTCGTTGTAAAAAAAGATGCTAAATGGAAAGATTTGAAAGAATTGGTAGCGGATGCACAGGCAAATCCAGGCATGCTGAAAGCGTCCACCAACGGTGTGCAGGCTTCCAACCACACTTCCGCCCAACTCTTTGCACAATCTGCCAAATTTGAATATAACGCCGTTCCTTACGGCGGTACGGCTGACCAGCTTCTGGCTCTGCGCCAGGGAGAAGTCGATTTCTCCTGTGCCAAAGTAGCCGATGTCGTCAAACTGATTGACGGTGAAAATGCGGAACTCCGTGTCCTCGGCGTATTTGCAGAAAAGAGAGATCCTCTTCTTCCCGATGTTCCGACACTGGGTGAACTCGGCTATTATAACAAATGGTACGGTTCCGCCCGCGCTCTTGTCGCTCCGAAAGGCACGCCGGATAACGTCATCAAATTCTATGAAGATGCGTTTAAGAAAACCTTGGAAGACAAAGACGTGGTGTCCGCTCACGAAAAAGCCGGCATGGTTATTGATTTCAAAAACAGCAAAGATTTAGGAAAACTCATTGATGAACAGCTTGTATTCTGCAAAGATGTTGTTTCCAAATTATATGAAAAGAAATAATCCGGTTATTTCTTAATCAAGAATACTCTTTTGGGAGAACGGAGACCTGCTTCTTTTCAGGAAGCAGGTTTATCCGTTTCTTTAGCAGGAGATGCCGGGTTAAAGAATTATTACCCCTTTTAAAGGAGTGGCTTCATGAAAAAATCAGATATTCTGATCTGCAGTTTTATGTATCTTTTCTCATTTTTCTTTTTATATTTCACAATGGATTTTCCCGTAAAGGCTCGTTCCTATCCGTATTTTGTCATCGGCCTCCTGATTATTTTGACTACCGTACGGGTCAGTCATATGGTACGGGATTACAGAAGAGAACATAAAGTGATTAACGATATGGGTGAAGTATTCAACGGATTTTTGCCCCGCCAGTTCCGGGTCATGTTTTTTGCCTTTATTCTATTTTTTATCCTCATGTACTTCCTCGGATTCTATATCGCCGCTTTTATGTATCTTCTTGTTTGTCTTTTTTATTTCCATATTCCGAAAAAACATATCATTCTCGTTTTAGTCTGCATGATGGCGTTAATCTATGGAACCTTCGATGTATTCTTGAACGTACCGCTCCCTGACGGAGTCATTGTAGAAGAATTTTTATAACCGGAGGTTTTTATGGATGCAAATACATTAGAACTTATGGCGGCCGGCTTCGGTCATGCCTTTTTGCCGTCAAATCTTTTGATGATGGTTATCGGTGTAACGATCGGAATTGTTGTCGGCTGTATGCCCGGTCTGTCGGCGGCTATGGGCGTTGCTCTTCTTCTGCCGCTTACTTTCGGTATGAAACCTGAAACGGGACTGATTATGCTGGGCGGTATTTATTGCGGTGCCATTTTCGGCGGCTCGATTTCCGCTATTCTGATTCACACGCCCGGGACGCCTGCTTCGGCGGCGACGGCTCTTGACGGATACGAATTGACCAAACAGGGAAAAGCGGGGAAAGCATTGGGGACGGCGTGTATCGCTTCCTTCTTCGGCGGTTTGCTTTCCTGCATTTCTCTTTATTTCTTCGCTCCCATATTGGCGCAGCTCGCCATGAAATTCGGAAGTCCCGAATATTTCTGGCTTGCTCTTTTCGGTCTTACCATCATCGCCGGCGTCACTTCCGGCTCCATGGTCAAAGGACTTATGAGCGGTGCTTTCGGTCTTGTTCTTTCCACCATCGGCATGGATCCCATGGAAGGCACGGAGCGGTATATGTTCGGCATTGACGAATTATATAACGGTATCAATGTCACCTGTGCCCTCATCGGTCTTTTCTCTCTGTCCCAGGTTTTTATGCTGGCAGAAAAAGCCATTAAGCAACGCGGCGGCATCGTCAAATTTAAAGATTCCGTTATTTTAAAAATGAAAGAATTGCGGCAAATCGGCCCTACTGTCATCCGATCCTGGCTTATCGGAAATATTATCGGTATTCTGCCCGGTGCGGGTGCTTCCATTGCCTGCTTCCTCGGTTATAATACGGCCCGCCAGTTTTCCTCAAAGCCTGAAGATTTCGGCCACGGTTCCATTGAAGGCGTTGCCGGCTCGGAAGCGGCCAATAATGCCGTCACCGGCGGCTCTCTGATACCGACACTGACGCTCGGTATCCCCGGTGAATCGGTAACGGCCGTTCTCATGGGCGGTCTGATTATCCAGGGACTGCAGCCGGGACCTGAGCTGTTCACGAAATATGCTCCCATGACCTATACCTTTTTTGCAGGCTTTGTCATTATCCAGTTCCTGATGCTTCTTATCGGTCTCGGCGGCTGCCGCATATTTGCCCACATTTCTAAATTATCGGATGCCATTTTGATTCCCTGCATTTTTGTTCTTTGCGTGGTCGGCTCATTTGCCATTAACAACAGTTTCATTGATGTCCTCATCATGTTTACCTTCGGCGTGATAGGGTATCTGATGAGAAAAATGGATCTCAATACCGCCGCTGTCGTTCTGGCTTTGATTCTCGGTCCGATCGGCGAAAGAGGACTTCGCAGGAGTCTGACTCTTTCCGGTGATGACATTACGATTCTTTTCTCCACTCCCATTTGCTGGGTTCTTATTACGCTTTGCATTTTATCTTCTTTCTCTCCGCTTCTCATGGACTGGCTAAAAAAAGGAAAACAGATTTTAAAGAAAAACTGATACAAAAAGCACGGTTTTTGAAATACCGTGCTTTTTTCATGTAAAAAACACAGGCCGTTACACCTGTGTTTTTCTTTTGTGTTTCTTTATTCTAAATCTTCGGGAAGTTCTGCGTTCGTATATACTTCCTGTACATCATCCAGTTCTTCAAGCTCACTGATCATGCGGGACATGGTCTGCGCCGCATCTCCTTCAAGAGCAACTGTCGTATCGGGAACCATAGCAAGCTCGGAGGCTTCTACAGAAATCCCTTCTTTTTCGAGCGCTTCCGATACGGTCAGAAAATCTTCCGGCGCCGTTGTGATTTCATAGCTGTCTCCTTCAGCGGATACATCTTCCGCTCCCGCATCAAGAGCAATCATCATGATCGTATCTTCATCGGTCGCTTCTTTATCTACCACAATGGTTCCTTTTTTCTTAAACATCCAGGCTACGCAACCCGGTGTCCCGATGCTTCCGCCGTGATGAGTAAATCCGTGACGTACATCGGCAGCCGCGCGGTTTCTGTTATCTGTATTACACTCTACAATGACAGCGGCACCGCCCGGACCGTAGCCTTCGTAAGTCACTTCATCAAAGCCTGCCCCTGAAGCGGCACCGATGCCTTTATCAATGGCACGCTGGATATTATCCTTCGGTACATTGTTCTGCTTTGCTTTCGTCAGAGCGAGCTTCAGACGCATATTCCCGACAGGATCACCGCCGCCCATGCGGGCTGCAATTGTGATTTCTTTAGAAATTTTTGTGGTTATTTTCGCACGGATGGCATCTGTTTTGCCTTTTTTCCGCTTAATATTTTCCCACTTGGAATGTCCTGACATCTTAATTCTCCTCCTTTTTTTGCCACCAAGGTTCCCCCAGAAGGCGGTCGAGGATAATGGCAACAGCACTTCTCACACAGAGGTGATTGTACTTTCCCGCCCCGTAAACGGGTTCTACAATATAATCAAACTGTTTCATCATTTCTTTTGTCATACCGAATCCGGTACCGAAAAGAATAAAAACAGGTTTGCTTTCTTCCTCCAATTTCTTGCGCATCGCTGCATAAGAAATCGTATTCGGGTACACCCGGGCATCGGTGGTTACAATGACCGGTTTTTCCCCGCATTCTTTTTCAATCCGGCTGATTGCCTCTTCAAGAGAGGAAACAAGCTCCGTCTCTTCAAAAGCTTCCTTCCTGTTCGGATTATAACGGACTCCGCCGCCGGTTTTCCAATGGTTCATGATGCGGAGTGCCATTTCTCTCTGGCTTTCTACCGGATGAATAATGAAATAGGTCCGTACATCATATGTTTTGGCACTGCGGGCAATATCATGAAGATCATAGTTCGTAAGCGCCGTCGTAACGACTTCCATATGTTTATTATAAATCGGATAATGAATCAATCCTATATAAACAGGAGCCACTATATTTTCTCCCTTTCTCGCAGTATTTCTGCCATTAACTTTTCATCTTGCTTCGTCATTTCCAATTTTTCAAGGAGATCCGGTCTGTTTTCCAAAGTCCGCCGGAGCGCTTCTTTTCTACGCCATTTAGCGATATTTTCATGATGACCGCTAAGAAGTACTTCCGGCACTTCCCAACCGTTGTATACGGCAGGCTTTGTATATTGCGGATATTCCAGCAGCGGTTCATAAAAAGAATCGCCTGCCGCACTTCCCGCATCGCCCAGTACCCCCGGTACCATCCTTGCCACTGCATCCGCGATCACCATGGCGCCAAGCTCACCGCCGGTAAGAACGTAATCGCCGATAGAAACAAGCTCGTCAGCCAGATGTTCTTCCACACGGTGATCGACACCTTCATAATGACCGCAGATAAGTACCAGATGGTCATAGTTATGATACAGTTCTTTTGCTTTGTCCTGTGTAAAAGGAGCTCCTGCAGGGGAAAGAAACAGCACCCTGTCCCTTTCTCCTCTTTCGGGAAGAACGTGCCGGCAGGCGTCGAATAAAGGAGCGCACTGCATGAGCATTCCTGCCCCGCCGCCATAGACGGTATCATCGACACGGTGATGTTTATCTTGCGAAAACGCCCGCGGGTCGGTGACACGCATGTCCATAAGTCCGGCTTCCAAAGCTCTTTTTATGATGCTGTGTTTAAAAAATGCTTCTATAAATTCAGGAAACAAAGACAAAATATCAATTTTCATACTATTCCCATTCCGGTAAATGTACCGTCATAATTCCCTTTTTCGGTTCAACGGAAAGAATACACGACGGTATGGCAGGAAGATAGATTTCTTTCCCCTCCGTTGTCATGACGGTATATACATCATTGGCACCGGTCTCGATGATTTCTTTAATTTTTCCTACGGTCTCTCCCGTATCGGACAGGACAGTCATGCCTATAAGTTGGAAATAATAATATTCCCCGTTTTTTAATACAGGCAAATCCGAAATTTTTGCTTTCGCCGTCCGGTTCACCAGAAACTCCGCTCCGTTCCGGTCCTCTATTCCCTCCACACGAAGGATATAGATATTTTTATGAGGCCGGGCCGAGATGATTTTATATACTTTTCCGTCTATAGAAAGTGTTTTCAGCGATTTAAAAATCTCCGGTCTTTCTATATCGGGAAATATACGCAAATCACCCCGCACACCATGCGGGGCTACGATTCGGCCAACGATCATCCATTCGTCGGAATTCATATCATTCACGGAAAGCGACAATCTTTCCATCTTCCACGAGGATTTCTCCTCCGGTCACCGTATTCATATCATCTCCTACATGGAGAGTCACGATACGGTTCAGCGGCTGTCGTGGAAGTTCTGCACCAATTGCTAATTTTTCCAGATGTTCTTTGTCTTCCATCAACTTATCCTTCACCTGCATCATACGCACTTTTTGTTCATCAAATTGTGCGCGGAGAGGTGCTACGGCCTGCATATTGATTTTGGCCTGTTCCGATAACTTGGCATTTGCTTCAAACTCAAGCTGTGTCATATCATTTTCTACACTCTTGATGTTCTGGTTAATCTGGTTTAAAAGCGTTGTCTTTAAAGATTCCGTCAGCTTGGATTTGACAGCTATAGGAATCAATACTTGAATTTCATCCATTTGGGCACTCCTCAAAGAATATCAACAGCGACTTTTTTATTTTCTCTTAAAGCCCCTGCTTTCACAACCGTACGAATTGCATTGGCGATACGGCCTTTTCTGCCGATAACCTTTCCCATATCTTCCGGTGCCACCCGGATCTGATACACTTCCAGGTTCCCCTTCTCTATCACAGTCACAGAAACGGCTTCGGGATCTTTTACGAGAGCCCTGGTGATGTTTTCCACCAATTCTTTCATAGTGATCCTCCCTTATTTCTTTGCTTCAGCAAACTTCGCAAGAATGCCGTTCTTTTTTAAAAGGGAACGGACGGTATCTGTCGGCTGTGCGCCTTTTCCGAGCCAACTCAGAATTTCTTCTTCATTAAGCTTTACCGGAGCGTCCGCCTTTGTCGGATCATACCAGCCTACCGTAGCGACCGGTGTTCCGTTTACAGCTTCCTTGGAATCAATAACAACGACACGGTAGAACGGATTCTTCTTTGCGCCCATACGAGTCAAACGAATTTTTAACATACTTTCACCTCCTTGAAATGACAGGTTGTTCATTACAAAATTTATGAAATAAATGACCGGCCGGTTTCACGAACGGCCAATACTTCCCATAAGAGAGCAGTTCTTAGAAAGGAAATCCGCCGAAACCGCCGAATCCTCCCATACCTCCTGCCGGAGGACGGAGCTTCTTGCCTTTCATTTTTTTCATCTGTTTCTGCATTTCCTTGAATTGCTTCATCATGCGGTTGACTTCCTGGATTTTTACACCCGCTCCGTCGGCAATTCTCTTTCTTCTGCTTCCGTTCAGAATATCAATATTTGCTCTTTCTGCAGGAGTCATGGAAAGAATGATTGCCTCGATATGTCTGACCTCTTTACCGTCCAGATCGATATCTTTCAGTTTATCTTTATATTTTCCCATCCCCGGTATCATACTCAAAATACCGGACATGGAGCCTAATTTCTGTATTTGTTTCAGCTGTTTCAAGAAATCCTCTAAGGAAAATTCTCCCTTTTGGATTTTTCTGGCCCCTTCCTTAATTGTGTCATGGTCCATATTTCTTTGGGCCTGCTCAA
This sequence comes from uncultured Dialister sp., assembly GCA_900547785.1. Lineage (GTDB taxonomy): Bacteria > Bacillota > Negativicutes > Veillonellales > Dialisteraceae > Dialister. Next base: position 30,286 of record URIB01000005.1, on the reverse strand, counting down.
TCAAAGATTCCAAATCGCCCAGATCAAGAATTCTGCCTGCCATACGGTCGGGATGGAAATCCTCAAGTCCGCCGTCAAGCTTTTCACTGACACCGATAAGTTTAATCGGTTTTCCCGTTACGGTTTTAATGGAAAGCGCCGCACCGCCGCGGGCATCGCCGTCCATTTTCGTTAAAATAGTTCCGTCAATCCCCAAGCTTTCATCAAACGCCCGGGCTGTCGTCACCGCATCCTGCCCGGTCATCGAATCGAGGACAAGGAGAATTTCATGGGGATGGACATCGGACTTGATATTTCTAAGCTCTTCCATGAGTTTTTCATCAATGGTAAGACGGCCTGCCGTATCAAGAATCACCACATCTCTGTTGTAAGACTTTGCGGTGTCCACGGCATACCGGGCAATATGTACGGGATCGGCTCCGGGGGGCATACGGTATACAGGTACATCGACCTGCTCACCTAAGACTTCAAGCTGTTTGACCGCTGCCGGACGGTAAACGTCGCAGGCTGCCAAAAGCGGACGCTTTCCCCGTTTTTTCAGCATGAGAGCCAGCTTTCCCGCCGTCGTCGTTTTCCCCGCGCCTTGGAGACCTACCAGCATAATCACCGTCATGCCTGTGGAAGACATGGTAATTTTACTCTGTGTCCCGCCGAGAAGTTCCGTTAATTCATCACGGACTATTTTTATAACTGTCTGGTCCGGCTTAAGACTGCCGAAAACCTCTTCGCCTACCGCCTTTTCACGGACTTGGGCAATGAAGTTTTTAGCGACTTTGAAATTGACGTCCGCTTCTAAAAGAGCTTTCCGCACTTCACGAAGCGCCGCATCAATGTCACTTTCGGAAAGTTTCCCCTTACCGCGGAGATCCTTAAACGCAGACTGCAGTTTATCACCTAAATTTTCAAAAGGCATCGACTCACCTCAATCTGTTAATACTTTCAGGAACGGTGCTGCTTTTTCTTTCACCTCTCCGGGAAGAAGTGCTTCCAGTGCCAGAACCGCTTTCCTTCTTTTCCAGGCATCTCCGGCTAAGTGAAGCGTCTCTTCATAAAGAGACAGTTGCTCTTCTCCGTGACGCATCGCATCATGCACTGCCTGACGGGAAATATGAAAATAGTCTGCAATCTCAGCAAGCGTGAGATTTTTGTTGTAATACAGTTCGAGACACTCCCTCTGTCTTTGGGGCAAAAGTTTTCCGTAAAGATCGAGGAGTTCTCCTTTTTCCAATATCTTTTCCAATGACATGACATCACCATACCGAAATGATTATATATAAAACGAAGAATCATGTCAAGCTTTTATCCTTTACAAGGTGTTTTTAGAGAAAACTGTTTCTCTTAATGCCCTGCAAAATGGCTTTCCGCTTCCAAAATGCGGTAGACAAGCTCGCCGGCATCGTATAAATCTTTTTCTTTAAGTGTTTCGCGGTTCGTATGGAAATCAGTCATTCCCACTCCGCAAAGCACGGCAGGGAACCCCTTTGTACCGAACCAGTTCGCATCACTTCCGCCACCGCTGGGTGCTGTTTTTACCTCAAATCCCGCTTCTTTGCAGGCCGCACGGAAAAGTTTCAGTACCGGTGCCTCATTTTCGATTTCAAACGATTCATATTCTTTATTTTTTTCTACGTCCAGTTTCCCTTCGGGAAATTCTGCCGCCGCTTTTTCAAAAGCCGTGATTATTTCATCAGTTATTTTTTCCAACTTTTCGGGATTTCTGCTTCTTACTTCTGCCCGGACCACGCAAAGCTCGGGAACAATATTTGTAGCAATACCGCCGGAAATCACCCCGATATTGCAGGTCGTTTCTTCATCGATGCGGCCTGTCGGTGCCTTTGCAATTCCCTTCGCCGCCATCATGACGGCATTTGTTCCTTTTTCCGGTGCCATGCCTGCATGAGCCGCCACACCGTGGCAGGTAAATTTCAGAGTATATTCGGCAGGCCCGGCAATGAAAGCGTTTCCTGCTCCGCCGTCGGCATCAAAAGTATACCCGAAATCAATCCCTTCCAAATATTTTTCTTCTATATGTTTCGAGCCGACCAGTCCGATTTCTTCCTGCACCGTAAAAATCACGGTAATTTTTCCGTGGGGAATAAAATTTTCCTTCATCAGTGCAAGCCCTTCCAGAATCGCTGCCACACCGGCTTTGTCATCACTTCCCAGAATCGTATCTCCCTTTGAGTGATAAACTCCGTTTTCCAAAACAGGCTCGATTCCGCGGCAACATTCCACCGAATCCATATGGGCGGTCAGCGCCACCGAAGGAAGCCCTTCCGCATTGGCGGAAAAAGTGGCAATCAGATTGCCCGCATTCCCTCCTTCTACAGAACCTCCGTTGTCTTCTACAATTTTAGAAGCACCGAGGGCCTTTAATTTTTTTTTCAGCAAATCACAAATTTCACGTTCGCCCTTGCTTGGTGTATAGAGTCTCACCAGCTCTTCGAACGTACTGCGTATCCGTTTTTCGTTAACCATTTTTCCTCCTCAAAATCATACCGTGCCAGGGCAAGTTAATTTTACAATCTTAATAAAAGTTCTTTATCCGTTTCTTTTCCGTTCTCAATGTAAATGCGGGGTACCCGTTTGCTTACTGCACAAGTGAGTTCATAAGGAATCGTTCCTGCCGCTTTCGCCATATCGTCCAATGAATTATTTCTGCCGAATATTTCTATTTCACTTCCTACGTCCACATCAGGCTTATCCGTCAAATCAATCATGGCCATATCCATACATATCCGTCCCAGCTGTCTTGCCGGACCGTTCTTGGTCATCAATGAACATTTACCAGACAAGGAACGGAAAAATCCGTCGGCGTATCCGTAAGGAATGACCCCCACTCTTGTCGTTTTATCCGTCACATAAATGCCGCCGTAACTGATTGGTGTTCCCGGCGGATAAATTTTAATCGTACTGACCGTCGTTTTCATCGTCATGACAGGCGTAAGTCCCAGAAGAGCGGCGTGCTTTCCATAGCCGTAAAGCAAAAGCCCCGGCCGCACCATATCCATAAAAGTATCCGGACATACCGCTGTCGCGCCCGTATTCGCACAGTGGTGAAGCGCAAAAGATTGTCCCCACCTTTTTTCCGTTTCTTCTATCACCTTCCGGAAGAGGTCAAATTGCTTTTTCGTATAGGATTCGTAAGGTTCGCCCTCTTCATCGGCCACGGCAAAATGAGTAAAAATACCTTCCGCCTCAAGTCCGGGCAAACGGCAGGCATGGATAATTCCCTCTACGCCCGTATCAAACAGGTCGCCGCTGCAGAGGTAGCCCAGCCGTGACATTCCCGTATCTACCTTGATATGGATTTTGAGCGTTCCTTTTAACTTAACGGCTTCCTCGCTGTATTCCAGAGCTTTCGCCTCGCAGGTCACCGCCTGGGTTATATGAAAAGAAATCAGCCGTCCCACCTGCTCCTTCGGCGTATGTCCCAAAATCAGAACAGGCATGGTGATTCCGTTCAGCCGCAGTTCCATAGCTTCATCGATACTGCTGACCGCCAGATACTCCGCCCCCAGCTCTTCCAGTTTTTTTGCCACCTTCACCGAGCCGTGTCCGTACGCATCCGCTTTGACAACACCTAAAAATTTTACGTTTTTCCCTATATGTTCCCTGATTTTTTTGTAATTGCAGGCCAGAGCGTCGAGATCAATCTCCGCCCAGGTTCTCCGTAAAGTCGATTCCATATGCTACTTTCCTTTTCTTGAAATATATACTATAGAATAAACCGTACTGCCCCGGAATACAATATATCCCCTGCAATACCTTTATTTTTCATCAAGCCAGAACCCTTTTCTTAAAGCCTGCTCTCCGAATTTTTCCTGAATGGCGTCTATCACTTCCGCCGCTTTGATTTGTTTTTCCCTCTTATCGGAAAATAAATCGGGTATATCGACCGGTTTCCCCAAATGGGACGCGGAAACACCGATGAGGCGGATTCCTTCATATATAGAAATCCGTTTTTTCAAAATCAGGCAGGCTTCATAAATTTCTTCCTGTAAATTTGTACTTTGCTCGAGAGACAAGGCACGGGTCACGGTTTGGAAAGACGCAAAGCGGATTTTTAAGGAAATCGTTTTGGCCGCCAGATTGTATTTCCGCAGCCGCTTTGCCACGATGTCGCTGTGACGGGCTATTTCTCTGTCGATTTCCCGTGGATCTTTCAAATCATTTTCATACGTCGATTCGTCACCGACAGACTTGATCTGCCGCTCTGACTCTACAGGACGTGAATCTATGCCGAGCGATAACTTTTTAAAAGCTTCCGTCTGGTTTCCCAAAAGAGGCGCCAGCTGCATAACTGTTGCTTTCTGTATATCCCCGATTGTCATAAAGCCTGCACCGATCAGTTTCTTTTCCGTCACCCGTCCTACGCCCCACAGGCGGCGTACCGGCAAAGGAGCAAGAACTTCCGCTTCTTTTCCGTAAGGAATGATAAAAAGTCCGTCCGGCTTATCCATATCGCTTGCCATTTTCGCCAGAAATTTGTTGGGCGCGATACCTACAGAAGCGACAAGACCCACCTTTTCAAAGATTTCCTTTTTAATGGCTATTCCCACTTCCCCCAACGTTTTATACCGGCTGCAAAGACCGGATATATCCATAAATGCTTCGTCCAGGGAAATCGGTTCTATCGCTACCGCATAGTGAAGCATGATTTCATGGATTTCCTCCGATACCGCCTTGTACACTTCCATACGGGGTTTTACAAAAATTCCGTCAGGGCAAAGCAGATGAGCCCGTGATGCAGGCATGGCGGAGTGAACGCCGAAACGGCGGGCTTCATAAGAAGCCGTCGCAACGACACCCCGTTTCGATAGGCCCCCTACGATGACCGGTTTACCGCGGAAAGCGGGATTGTCTCTCTGCTCGACAGACGCATAAAAAGCATCCATATCGACGTGCATGATCCATCTTCTCACAAACCCACCTCCCGTTTTTATTTTATCTTAGGTGGAAATATTTACTCTGTCAAACCGTCCGCTTTACTACTGCCGTGCTTTCCGCTATGATAAAAACAGATTGATTTCATTCCGTGTTTTTTGAGGAGGAACATATGAAAGCACTTGTCATCTGGTCATCCCGCACAGGGAATACGAAAGCCGTGGGAAAAGCCGTTTATGATTCACTGGATTGTGAAAAAGAATTTGTCGAAGCAGGCCGCCAGCCGGAAGACCTTTCGCCCTATGACATTATTTTTGTCGGTTTTTGGGCTTACCGCCGCGGAGCGGATGTGCCGGCGCGGAAAGTTTTATCTTCCCTCCGCGGGAAAAAAGTGGCCGTCTACGGTACGGCAGGTGCCTATCCCGACTCGGAAGCCGCACAAAACTATATAAAAAATTCTGCCGCACTTTTGGAAGAAAGCAATACATTTCTCGGCGGATTCATGTCCCTCGGACGTGTCCATTCTTTCCATACGGGACAGAGAAACAGCCATGCCGAAAAAGTCCATCCCATGACACCGGAACGGCTCGCCCGCCTGCAGGAAGCAGAAAAACATCCTGATGAGACAGATTTCAAAAATGCCGCCGCCTGGGCCAAAGAAATGATGGCAAAAGTATAAATCACACAAACATTAAAAAACTCTCTCCGGAAACCGAAGCCGGACGGGAGTTTTTTATTTTCATTTTACGATTTTTAAAAAGGAAATTGATTTTCAGTTGACATTATTTCAACTATCCTTTACAATAACAACATATTTAGATATATCGATAATATGCCGAATTATGTACTTTTGGCAGAAAAGAGGATTTTATGGATTTCGAACCGAGTTACAAACAATTTGCATCTATTTTCAAGGCGTTATCTGATGAAACACGCCTTCGTGTAGTGGATATGCTTTCCTGCCGTGAAATGTCCGCCTGTGACATTCTTTCCAACTTCACGCTTTCCCAGTCCACCTTGAGTTATCACATGAAAATCTTAATTGAGGCCGGCGTCGTCAATGCCCACAGAGAAGGCCTCTGGACAAAGTACTCTATCAATGATGATACGTTTTCAAAAATCATGGACTTTATCCCCGAACTTTATAAACTCAAAGACAACTGTGTCTGCGAACAGATCAAATATTGCAAAATTCCGGAAAATCCCGGCCCGGACGGAAAAGATCCTTTCGGAAACTGATTTCCCGCCAAAACAAACCGCGCCACTCCTATTGAGCGGCGTTTTTTTCTGCCTAATCCTGCCGCTTTGAATCCGCCGCAAGTAACAACCCTTAAATTTTTGTGCGGTATATTCGGGCTGTACGCTCATGGACAATACATACCTCCGGTAATCATTTCCACGCAAAAAGAGCGGAGATTTTTCTTCGCTCTTTTTTTATTCCGCTGTTTTATACAATCATTCCAACATATTTCTCAGTTCGGAAACATTTTTAGGATATTGATTTTTGTCCAGCCCCAGATTTTTCTCCGCCAGAATTTCCGCCACTTCCAACATTGTCGGTTTTTTCAGATTTGCTTGTTTCAGAACCTCTTCGTTGCGGAAAACTTCTTCGGGAACTCCGTCGGCAATAATCTGTCCGTCACAAAAAACGATGATTCTTTCTGCCCAGCGGTAAGCAAAGTCCAAATCGTGGGTGGAAACAAGAATTGTTTTTCCCTGGCGGTAAAGCTTTTCCAAAACCGCCTCCAAAGCGATGACATTCACAGGATCAAGAGCCGCCGTCGGTTCGTCAAAAATCATGACCTCCGAATGCATGGCAATGATATCGGCAATGGTGACTCTCTTTTTTTCTCCGCCGGAAAGGTAGTGGGGCGCTCTTTCTTTAAAGTCGGAAATATTCATATATTCCAAAGCTTCATTGACACGACTTTCCACTTCTTCTTTCGGCAGCCGCAAATTCATGGGACCGAAACTCACTTCTCCCATGACGGTGGTCGCTATGATTTGATTGTCCGCGTCCTGGAAAACGATACCGATGCCTCGGCGGAGCTCCATCAAATCCTTTTTTTCTCTCGTCATTTTTTTGCCGCGGAAATAAATTTCACCTTCATCGGCTTCGAGAACCCCGTTCAGATTTAAGAAAAAAGTAGATTTACCGGCCCCGTTCGTCCCGATGACCGCCACTCTCTGCCCTTCCTCTATATCCACATTGATTCCCTTTAAAATTTCACGTTCTCCGCCATACGAATAACGTAAATTACGGACACTTACTATATGATCTTCCACAAACGGACTCCTTTCACGGTGCTGAATTTATGCCCGGGTCAAAAACCACACGACTCCGATAAGCAGAGTGATTCCCGCCGCATAGCATATCTGGACGGAAGTGATTTTTTTCTCTGTTTCCCAGAATAAAAGATCTCCGTCATAACAGCGGGATTCCATGGCATCATAATAATTCGATCCTTTTTTCAAGGATACCACAAGCAGATTGCCCGCTATATTCCCGAAAGTTTGTAAAGCGGTGCGCCAACTTGCATATCCCAGACGGGATTCCGCCGAATTGTTCATTCTCACAAACGTATCGACCATGACAAATACAAAGCGGTAAATCATATTCATCAGTTCGATTACCAGTGCGGGCACTTTCATTTTTCGCAGGACGGAAAATATTTCATGGGACGGTGTTGAAAGGGACATCATAAACATAGCGCTGATGCCGCCGAAAGCTTTGCCCCACAAGTGAATCACCGTGGAAAGACTGTCCTGTGTAACAAATACATAGGTAGAAAAAATCCATATCCCCGATAATCCCTGTTCCGTCCGGGAAAAATTAAACGCAATAATGATACTGCCTATGACAAGGAAGGCGACCGGCAAACTCAGAAGTTTGATATACTCCCGGGCAGGCATTTTTCCCAACCCCACTGTGAGGAAAGCACTTAATAAAATCACCAGAAGTGATACATAGAGATTATCAAAAAGAATGCACGACAGAAGCATCAAAACGGCAAGGCCGATTTTGAGCCCCGGATTCCAATGATTGATTTTTGAATGATACGCATACATATCAATAGAGAAAACTTTTTCTCCGTGCTTATGCCCTTTTTTATTTGCCATAGCCGTCCTGTCCCGATTTGTTACACAACCTGTCTGACTTTGTGCAAAGAAATATCAGACCTTGGCGCTGTCGCTTTCGTCATCTTCATCTTTTATCCATTTTTTACGTTCCACGAAACGTCCCATCAAGAAAGCAACGCCGCCGACACCGATACCCGTCTGGATACAGAAAAGAAGACTTTCAATTTCGCCGGGAAGCTCGCCGCCGATAAATGTTTCCGCTACCGGAGTAAACCACGGTTCATATTCTTCCCCGCGGATTTCTTCCACTACGCCGCCGGCCGCATCATCAGAACCGCCGAATTCGGCGTCTTTGAGCATCAAAAGCGGCGCTACCGCCATGAGTGCTACGATAATCAGAAGTGTAATGACTGTCTTTTTATTTCCGCTCATATTATTTCGCCTCCCCGCCGATAAATCCGATCGCTTTCAATTCCGGCTTTGCATATGTTTCGATACCGATGACGATGATAACCGTAAGAATCCCTTCGATAATAGCAAGCGGAATTTGTGTCAATGCAAAGATGGCCATGAATTTTTCAAAAGAAACCAGGATGCCGCCTACCTCTGACGGGTATGCAAGAGCAAGTTGGAAACTGGTCACGCAGTACGTCAGAAGATCTCCTAAAGAAGCGGCAAGAAAGACAGCCTTAAGACGGCCCAGTCCCATTTTGCTTGCCAACTTGAAAACGGCATAAGAAATGAAAGGTCCTGCGATAGCCATCGAGAATGTGTTGGCTCCCAAAGTGGTCAAGCCGCCGTGAGCCAGAAGTACGGCCTGGAAAAGCAGTACAATAATGCCGAGAATGCTCATGGATGCCGGTCCGAATAAAATAGCACCCAATCCCGTTCCTGTCATGTGGGAGCAGCTCCCCGTAACAGACGGAATCTTCAAAGACGACAGAACAAATACGAATGCGCCTGCCATAGCCAGAAGAGTGACCGCCCGGCGATTACGCTGCAAAATTTTCCGGATAGAAAGATACCCGGCTACTAAAAAGGGCAAGCAGATAACGCCCCACATAATGCAATACTCCGGCGGCAAATATCCTTCCATGATATGCATAGCCTGCGTTGTCGGCACGATACCGGTAAGCGCCGCAAAAACGGAGGCGGTTTTAAGCCAGAATGCTGACTTTTTACCCGTCTGATTCATTTTCTTTTCTTCCATGTAATACATCCTCCTGATAAAAATAAATTAACAGATGCCGACTTTATACAAATAAAAGAAATCGGAAATCGTTTCCCTTTCTTCTATTTCATAATAAAAAGTTCCGTTTCCAATCGAAACGACAGAAAATTGTCATAATAAGACCCCAAGATACCGTAGTTCACTCGATTTCTTGGGGCTATGATTGACTGTGTTTTCATCAGAACAAATCTTTTTCCGGACATTTCCGTCTTTTTATATTATAAAACAAATTATAATATTAAGCAACCATTTATAAACAAAAGCATGGAATTAACCTTGAATTACATATACTCCTATAGGTTTATTAACGCTTTGAAACTTTCTCTTTTTTTATTGTTTGTCCCGATTTTCGAACAAAGCAAATCCGCTGCCGATATATTTTTACTAAAAATAAAACTCTCTTTCCCCGCTTCACACCTTCCGGGAAAGAGAGTTTTATTCCTTTCTGTCTTACTTATTCTAAAAAAGCATTCTCTTTTTTCCACATGTCTGTTTTTTCTTTTTGCTTTTCTAATATACCTGTCATTTCCACCTGCTGTCTTGCCAGTTGCTGCGGTCCCGTACCTCCGTAACTTTCTCTATTTTTTATGCAGTTCTTTATGGAAAGCACCTCATACATATCTTCTTCGAAAAGAGGGCTCATGGATTTCAGTTCTTTCATGGAAAGTCCGGCAAGCACTTTTTGATGAGTGATGCAGTAAGATACCGCCTCTCCCACAACGGCGTGTGCTTTTCTGAAGGGAAGTCCTTTTTTCGTCAAATAATCCGCCATATCCGTCGCATTGGAGAAATCATTTTCCAAAACTTCTCTTGTTCTTTGTCCGTTCACTTTCATTGTCATGAGCATATCCGCATAAATATCCAAAGCAAATCCCAAGGTATCTATCGTATCGAACACCCCTTCTTTGTCTTCCTGCATATCCTTATTGTATGCCAGCGGCAGTCCTTTCATCACCGTAAGGAGCGCGGTGAGATGTCCGTAAATTCTTCCCGTTTTTCCGCGGACAAGTTCGCAGATATCGGGATTCTTTTTCTGCGGCATGATGGAACTTCCCGTGCTGTATCCATCATCAAGCTCAATCCATCCGAATTCCGTCGTACTCCAGATGATGAGTTCTTCGGAAAGACGGGAAAGATGCATCATGCAAATAGAGGCAAACGACAGAAACTGGATCAGATAATCTCTGTCCGACACGGCGTCCATGCTGTTTCCGTAGCACTTTGAAAAATGAAGCAGTTCCGCCGTTTTCAAAGGTTCTGACGGATAGGTCGTTCCTGCCAATGCACAGGCGCCGAGCGGTGATATGTCCGCCATCGCATAGCATTCTTCCAGACGACGGAAGTCTCTTTCCAGCATCGCCGCATACGCCATCATGTGATGTCCGAAGAGAACGGGTTGGGCTCTCTGCATATGGGTATAGCCGGGAAAAATCACATCTGCATACGTTTTTGAAAGATGAAGCAACGCTTCTTCCATGTGAATCAATTTTTCAGCCAATTCCGCCATACGGCGGCGCATATAGAGATGGAGATCCACGGCGCATTGGTCATTTCTGCTTCTTGCCGTATGGAGTCTTGCCCCTGCCTCTCCGATATCTTCCGTCAATCGTTTTTCGATATTCATATGGATATCTTCCAATTCCGACGAAAAGAGAAAGGTCCCGTCCTCTATTTGTTTTTTGATTTTCAGCAGCCCTTTTTTTATTTTTTTGAAATCATCTTCCGAAAGGAGCCCGCACTCCGTAAGCATCATCGCATGAGCAATAGAGCCGGCAATATCTTCTTTGTACATGCGGCAATCATAGGAAATGGATGCATTAAAATCCATCGTCTTTTTGTTTTCTTCTTTTCCGAACCGGCCGCCCCACATCATATCGCTCATTGTTCGTTCTTTTCCTTCATGAATGCACGGATTGTCAGAGGAAGTCCGAACAAGTTGATAAATCCTTCCGCATCCGCCTGGTTATAGACATGATCTTCCCCAAATGTGACAAACTCCTCGTTATAGAGTGAATATGGACTCTTCGCCCCATGCGATAAAATATTTCCTTTATATAGGCGAAGCGTGACCTCTCCCGTCACCGTTTTGGATGTTTCATCGGAAAACGCCTGAAGTGCTTCTCTTAAAGGAGAAAACCACATGCCGTCATAGACGAGTTCGCTGTACTTAACCGCCGCCACTTCTTTGAAATGGAGTGTCGCCCTGTCAAGGCAGAGCCGTTCCAATTCGCTGTGGGCATAAAATAAAATCGCTCCCGCCGGATTTTCATAAACCCCTCTGGATTTCATACCGACCAGACGGTTCTCCACCAGATCGTCAATACCGATTCCGTGCTTTGCGCCTATTGTATTTAATGTATGAACCAGTTCCACACCGTCCATCGTTTTTCCATTAACGGAAACAGGTTTCCCTTTGACAAAACCGACCGTCACAATCTCGGGCTTATCCGGCGCTTCTTCCGGATCGCAGGTCACAAGATACATATCTTTATGGGGCGGATTGGCCGGATTTTCCAAATCATCTCCCTCGTGGGATAAATGCCAGATATTCCAATCCATGGAATAAGGATATTTTTTAGCCGCTTTTTCCTCTTCCGACTGATTTTCATCATAGGTGTCAATCGGTACGCCATGAGCCGCCGCATACGCCATCTCGTCTTCTCTGGATTTCAAATCCCAGATTCTCCAGGGGGCAATGATTTTCATATGCGGGTCAAGCGCTTTCACCGCCAGCTCAAAGCGCACCTGGTCATTCCCTTTGCCCGTTGCGCCGTGACAAATCGCATCTGCTCCATATTTCTTTGCCATATCCACCAGACATTTCCCGATGAGCGGACGGGCAAAAGACGTTCCCAGCAGATATTTTCCTTCATACTTTCCGTCCGCCTGAAGCACTTTGTAGGCATATTCTTCGATAAATTCTTTTCTCATATCCAGGGTTTCCGCATACGCCGCTCCCGATGCCAGCGCTTTTTTATGAATCGCCTCAAAATCTTCCGGCTGTCCCAGATTCACCGTCACTGCAATCACCTCGCAATGATAATTTTCTTTCAGCCACGGAATAATGACTGACGTATCCAGTCCGCCCGAATAAGCAAGAACCACTTTCCCGATTGTTTCCATTTTATAACCGCCTTTCATATACAAAATTAAGTTGAAATAATTATACATATATATGCATAATTAATCAATACCTGTTTTCATTTTTCTTTTACTCATTTCGTCACCTCATCACCTCGCGGCGTTTTCCCGGAAATTACGTTTCCTGTTTTTCTGTTTCAATGATGAATCAGGGAACGCCTTCTGAAAATCCCGCCGCTCCCCTTCTTGAGCGGCAGAAACAGATAAATATGTCGGAAATCACGGCATGTCTGTTTTCTTTTGAAAAAAATTTTTCCGGTCTTGACATCCGGAACGTTATTCTATATAATCGTTTCAACTCAGCAATGAGCAAACAAAATACATTCGTTGACGGGAAAGAGTAATTGACTTTTGTAAATCGCAGCGAGCCGGGTCTTGGTGAAAGCCGGTATTTGCCAGTGAATGAAAATCCTCCCCGAGAAGCGGCACCGAATCCATTAAGTGCCGACGTTATTTCCACGTTATAGGAAACGCGTATGTCAGTACGTTGTAGAGCGCCTGATTTTTTCAGGAACCTGGGTGGTAACGCGGAATGATCCGTCCCTCGATTGAGGGGCGGTTTTTTATTTCCCTTTGCAATCGGAAGCTCTCAACAAAACGTGTCAAACAAAGACAAAGGAGGGCTATTTTGGAAAGTGATATTCGTAAAAAAACGGTCTATGTAAAGTTTGAATCCAAAAATTCTGTTGCAAAGAAAGGATATTCGTGATGAAAAAATTATTTCAAAAGGCTGCGGCCTATTTCGGTTTATTATCTGTCGTTTTTCTTGTCCTCGGTTTGGGACTTCCCCAATATTGGACCTGGGTCCTCGGTAAAGCCGGCCCCGTATCCGTCCTGAGTCTTTTGCTGGGTGTCATCATGTTTGGTATGGGAACAACGCTTAACTATAAAGATTTTCTTGTCATCTTTAAGCGGCCGAAAGATGTATTTCTCGGTGCTGTCGCTCAATACACCATCATGCCGCTTCTGGCTTTTGCCGTCGCTAAAGTATTTGAACTTGATGCCCCGCTTACTGCCGGTCTTGTTCTTCTCGGAACCTGTCCCGGAGGCACCACCTCGAACGTGATTACCTATATGAGCAAAGGCGATCTCGCTTACTCGGTCACCATGACTTCCGCTTCTACATTGTTATCTCCTGTCATGACGCCTCTTCTTACTTTTCTGCTCATAGGAAAAGAAATCCGTTTTGATCCGGCTTCCATGTTTTTATCCATATTGGAAATCGTTATACTGCCTGTCGCATTAGGACTTCTTCTGAAATCTCTTCTGCCCAAATGGGGACAATGGGCGTCCGAATACACCCCCGGCGTATCTTCCGTTACCATCTGTCTTATTCTTGCCGGCGTCGTCGGTGCTTCCCGTGACGCGCTGATGAACCATTTCGGCGTGATACTCCTGGCTGTTGTTCTTTTCAATGTTTGCGGTTATCTCTTAGGATTTCTTGTAGCAAAAATATGCGGTCTTTCCTGGAAAAAAGCGGTCACCCTTTCTATCGAAGTGGGTATGCAAAATTCCGGACTCGCTACAGGCCTTGCCAAAGTACATTTTGCCGCCATGCCCGCCGCTGTCATTCCCGGCGCCTTATTCTCCGCCTGGTTCACCATATCGGGTGCCGTTCTTGCCTGGGCCTATACGAACTATCTCAATCCGCGGTTCGATGATGAAGAGAATGATCATTCAGAAAGAAGCGAGCTGGATCCTTTAGTATCCCGCGTATAACAGTTTATTATTTCTTACCCGGTTATTTTTTAGAAAGAAGGAATTTATTATGGAAAATCAATTTTTACCGAGTTACACAATCGGAACGGATGCTTATGAAGCGGTGCCTGAAGTTTGCGGCTATTTCGGAAAAAAGGCGGTTGTCATCGGCGGAAATAAATCCCGCGCTGCCGCAGAGCCGCTTCTCACCGAAGCATGCAAGGGAAAATTGGAACTGACCGGTTCTTTTTACTACGGCGATGATGCCACTTATGAAAATGCGGAGGCTCTGACCCGCCTCAAAGAAGTACAGGACGCGGATATGATTTTTGCTGTCGGTGGCGGACGGGCTGTGGATACAGTAAAAAAGACAGCCGGAGACATGAATAAACCGGTCTTTACATTCCCGACGTTAGCTTCCAACTGTGCTCCCGTGACGGCTGTCGGCGCCTACTATTATCCGAACCATGCATTTCGTTCCGTCTGGTACAGAAACCGCCCGGCCTTCCACACCTTTATCAACACGCAAATTATTGCCGAAGCGCCTGTGGAATATGTCTGGGCAGGCATCGGTGATGCTCTTTCCAAACAGTATGAAGTCGAATTTTCCTCCCGCGGCGATGAACTGACTTACGCAAGAAGTCTGGGCGTCCAGCTTGCCAAAAACTGTTCCGCCGGATTATTGAAATACGGAAAAGAAGCCCTTAAATCGGTAAAGCGGAAAAAAGTCGGTCCCGCTTTGGACTATGTAACACAAAATATTATTTTTTCCACCGGCATCATTTCCAATCTCGTTCCGGAAGATTACAATTCCAGTCTGGCCCATGCCCTTTACAACAGTCACACCGGAACCCCTCATGAAGGCACCCATCTCCACGGCGCCGTCGTCGTATGGGGCGTTCTCGTACTCCTCACCATGGACGGACAGACGGAAGAAAGAGATAAGCTCTACCAATTCTGCAAAGATACCGGCCTTCCCCATAAATTGAAAGATATCGGCTTAAAAGATGCCGCTCTGCTTGTCAAAAATGCGGTTTCCAAACCGGATTTGAAAAAAGTTCCCTATCCCGTCACTGAAGAAAAAATCCTCAACGCCATTGAAGATTTGGAAAAACTGGGCTGAATGAAATATAAAACACAATAAAAAACTCCGTCTGCAATCAAACGGAGTTTTGCATGTAAAAAAGAGACCCTCCTGACGGTCTCTTTTCTTATGGAAATTTTCTATTTATTCTTCCGTTTCCTTTTCCTCTATAGCCCTACCGGATTCACCGACCGCCTCTTCAGAAAAATCGGAACCTTCTTCTTTTTCAAATAAATCGGCTGAACGGTCATCGGCAACTTCTATTGGAATTTCTTCCTTTTTTTCTTCCGCTTCCGCTTCTTTTACAATAGCAGGCATGGCTGTATTTTTTGCGGATTCTACAAGAAGTGTCGCTGATTTCAGATTAGCCAGCACTTTTTCGATATATACACTCATATCCGCTTCTGCTTTGAGGAGATCGGATTTTAATTTCGCTTTTGCCTGTTCTGCTTCTTCCAAAATTTTATGGGCTGAATTTCTTGCTTCACGAATGGCCAAATCCGCTTCTTTCAATGCGTTCTTTTTTACATTCTCCGCCGTTTCCTGTGCCATAACCAGTGTGGTAGACATTGTGGCTTCCATTTTTTCATAGTTGCGGAGCTTGGTACGAATCGTGTCCATTTCTTCTTCCATTTCACGGTGTTCACGATAAATACGTTCATAATCACCGGCAAGCTCTTCCAAAAAGGCGTCCACCTCTTCCTGGCTGTAACCGCGCAGTCCGCGGGAAAATGTTTTGTTATGGATATCCATCGGTGTGATCATAGATTCCCCTCCTATAGTATTTATTTATATCGGTGAATGAGAAGACCGATTCTTCCTTTCCGGCTGACCCCGGTCATTTCTTTAATTTCCATACGGCCTCTGCCGCGGATAGAAATCACATCTCCTACTTTCACGGCTTGGGAAGCACTTTTAGCCATCTGCCAATTCACTTCCGTTCTTTGATTCTCTACGCATTGTACCATTTTATTGCGGGAAATACCAAATCCTGCCGCTCCTACCGCATCTAAACGGAGAGACGCGACGGTCGCCCGTACTTCTTTCGGTGTTTTGACCGGTGGTGTCAGTTCTGACAGCGGCATTTCTTCTACATGGACAGGAACCATGGCTACTTTTACAAAATTTTGCACAAGCCATTCTGCAATTCCTGCATCGGCAACAATTTGGCAACCCGCCCCCTGCATCAGGATATCTCCCAATACGGAGCGTTCGATTCCTAGGCCCATCAGAGAGCCGAGTACGTCACGGTGTCCAATCAGACGGTATCTGTCATCCCACGATACGGAAAGCGCCGTCATTCCGAAATCGACCGGTCCTTCATAGTCATCACGGAGAAAAGCGACACGGATCCGCTCCGCTTCATGATACCCGCCGGATATTTTCACCGTCACCGTATTCATATGCGCCGCAATAGTCTGCCCCACCTGTGCGGCAAAGGGCGACATAAAGGGACCTACCGCAAAGGGACGTCCCCGATCTGCCGAATCGGCTATATCCAGCAGGCGGATTGCCATATCCTTTGCTTCTTCTCCCGTAGCGGCAAAGTAACGGAGAATTTTTTCTTTATCTTTCATTCCTTTTTACTCATTTCATCGGATTTAGCCAAGGCGGCTGTCACGGCGTCCATCAGAATCCCCCGGATTCCCGCCTTCTCCATAGCATAAATGCCGGCCATGGTCGTTCCACCCGGACTCGTCACCATGTCACGAAGCTCTCCGGGATGTTTTCCGGTTTCCAAAACCATTTTAGCAGCTCCGTAGAGTGTTTGCGCCGCCGCTTCAGTAGCCAGTTTTCTCGGAAGGCCGGCCCGCACCCCCGCATCGGATAACGCATCTATCATCACGAAAGCATAGCCCGGTCCCGCTCCGGAAAGAGCGCCCAGTTCGTCAAGTTCTCTCTCTGAAACCACCGCTGTTTTTCCCAAGGCGGAAAATATAGTTTCCGTTTCTTCAAGAAATTTCTTCGTTGCAAAATGTCCCGCCGTTATAGCGGTCATTCCTGCTCCCACGGAAGCCGGTGTATTCGGCATGACACGAATCACTTCCGTTTTTTCGGGAAGTACCGCTTCCAAAGTATCTACCGTAACGGCGGCGGCTATGGAAATCACTTTTTGGGGGTGAAACGGTGCTATTTCTTTAAGTACCTCGGGTATCACGGCAGGCTTTACCGCCAAAAGCACCAAATCCGCCGAAGAAATATCTTCCGGTTTTTCCGAAACGTTCACTCCGTAAAGTTCCGCTTTTTGACGGCTCGCTTCTATGGAATGTTCTTTCAGAAATACCTCTTCTTTTTTCCAGATTCCTTCAGCAAGACAGCCGGAAAGAATCGCTCCGCCCATAGCGCCGCAACCGATTATATATACTTTCATGCAAACGATCCTTTCCAGACCGGCACGCCCTCTAAATGAACCAGACGATCCGTTTCCAAATAAACCGACGGCGGAGTGCAAATTAAAACCCGTTCTTCCAAAAGTTTTGCCTGCCCTTTTGCCAAATAAACAGCACCGCTCATGAAATCAACAAAGCGGCCTGCACTTCCGTCTTCTATGGAATCTTCCAGTACGACTATAACAATCTTACCTTTTTCCATAGCATCCGCCGCTCTTCTGGCATCACCGTAAGAACGGGGCGTAATGATTACGGAATCCAAAGGACGGACAGCTCTCGCCGGCACATCGGCTCCGTAACGGCTGTCCTCTGTTCGTCCGCCGCCATTGAGTTCTTCCGGCCCGGTTTCTTCTTCCTTATATTCTTCCGTGAAAAAACGGCTCAGCCTTTCCTCCATTTTTGAAAAAAAAGACATTTATTCACCGGTAGGAGCTTTTGTTTCCCAAGCCGGAGCCGCAGCTTCGGGGAATGCTGCAAAGTTTTCTTTAGAAACGCTCATATTATTGGGAGCACAAAGATAAATATTTTCGGAAATCCGGTCAATCCGTCCGTCCAATGCATACATGATACCCTGTACGAAATCGACAATCCGCTGTGCTTCGTCCAAATCCGTTTTTTCCATATTCATCACTACCGGATGAGCGGATTTCAGATGATCTCCTATCTTTTCCGCATCCTGGTAATTTTTCGGATTGACAACCACCATGGTGTACGGCTTTGCCTGACGGGTTGCTGTCCCCCGGCCTGCCGCCGGCACATAAGGTTTCGGCGGAACGGGAGCTGCCGGATCTACAGTTTCCTCTTCCTCGTATTCATCCTCATATTCATCATCTCTTGGTGCGAATTGTTCCTTAAATTTATCAAGTAAGCTCATTTTTCTTCTCCCTTCTGTCTGGCACCGAAAATGGCGGTACCCACGCGAACCATTGTCGCGCCTTCTTCTATTGCTATTTCAAAGTCCCGGGTCATGCCCATGGACAAAATAGAAACCTGATCTTTTGGAAAATACGTTTTCAGTTCTTCCCATAAAGCATGTGCTTTTTTGAAAACAGGACGCGTTTTTTCCACATCCTCTTCCAAAGGCGCCATGCACATCAGCCCCTTCACGGACACATGGGAACATTCCTTTGCAAATTCCACAATGGAGGCAAGTTCCCCGGGGGATAATCCGTATTTGCTTTCTTCTCCGGAAATATTAAATTCCAGGAGAATATCCTGTTTTTTCCCCACCTGTCCCGCTCTTTTATCAATTTCTTTTAAAATTCCAACGGAATCGACAGATTGGATCAAATCCGCCAAAGCCACCGCTTTTTTTACTTTATTCTTTTGAAGATGCCCCTGTAAATGCCATACCGCAGGACGTGTCAGTCTTTCATGCTTCTCCTCCATTTCCTGCACACGGTTTTCTCCTACATGAGCAACACCCAAACGGAGAACCTCTTCCATATGTTCCAAAGGATGGAATTTTGTCACGGCCACCAGAACCACGTTCTGCCCATAAGGCGACCGCTTCCGCGCCGCTTCTATACGATGTTCCACTTCTTGCAGCCTATCGCTGATGTCCGACACTTTGCCACCCTTTCTATAAAAACAAAAGATATAATCATCATTTATTATATCATAGCCATTTGCCGAATAACATGACTGTATCGCTTATTTTTCGGAAAGCGTTCACAAAAAAAGAAAAGAACGAGTCGTTTAAACACGTTCTTTTCTTTTGTCTTTTTGAAAAGGAAATATTTATTTATACCTTTTCCGCCGATTTCATAAGTTCTTCAGAAATCTGTATTCCCAAATTCTCTCTGCTTTTTTCATTGATAATCATCGTGTATTCCGTTTGATGCTCCACCGGCGCTTTTTCCGCCGTCACTTTCCCGTCAAGGATATCTGCCGCCAAACGGCCCGTCTGCTTTCCCAATGTGTAATAGTCGACCGATATGGCTGCCAGCGCGCCGTCTTTCGCCATGCTGCCCGCCCCGGCAATCACGGGAATGTTAGCCGCGTCCGTCACTTTTACAAGAGTAGGGATCGAAGAAGCAATCACATTGTCGGTGGGAACATAAATAAAATCACAAGCACCCACCAAAGACTCCGCCACCTGCTGGATATCATTTACACTGTTGACCGTCCGTTCCACAACTTCCAACTGATGATCACGGCAATACGCTTTTACCATAGCCGCCTGTATCTCGCTGTTCACCTCGCTGGAGCAATACATCAGTCCCACCCGTTTTGCACCGGGCACGAGTTTTTTCCCCAACTCCAGCTGGACATCCACCGGTGTCAAATCACTCACGCCGGTTACATTTCCTCCGGGCGCCTCGTTACTTTTGACCAGTCTGGCGGAAACGAAATCGGTCACCGCTGTCGCTACGATAGGAATTTCTTTGATTTCATTGGCAACCGCTTGCGCCGCCGGCGTTGCAACGGCACAAATCAGAACGGGCTTTTCATTTTTGAACCGTGCCGTAATACTCCGGAGATTCGACTGATCCCCCTGGGCATTCTGCTGATCGAAAACAACTTTACTCTCATCATAGCCCCGCTCTTTCAAACCGTCGATGAATCCCTTGTTGGCTAAATCGAGAGAAGCATGCTGCATGATCTGCACCACCCCGATTTTCAATTTTCCTTTTTCTCCGCTATCCGCCTTTTCCGTACCGCCGCAGCTTGCCGTCACCGCCGCCGTTCCCAAAATACCGGCCGCCAACACCCATTTCATCCATACTTTCATTTCTCATCCCTTCTTTCTTTATCACTGAAAATTCTATAAAAAATGTCCCCTGCTTCTGCAAGGGACGACGGGACTCATCGCGGTACCACCCTGTTTATCCGGTGAAAGTAGAAATCTTGCTCATAAAACAAAAAAGCAGTACCAAGGGACGGAATATCCGTGGTACCACCCTAATTTCATCAGATCAACTCTCGGCTTTTTAACGGAGCCACTCCGGCAACGCCTACTTTCATTTCAGCGAAGCAGTTCAGGAAAGAACTTCCAAATTCTTTTCTCTCCGGTTTTCACCATACACCGGCTCTCTGGGCAGAAGCGGAACTTGTACTTTTTTCCATCAGCACTTTTTTGTATTGTCACCATTCTACTTGATTCCTTTTTCCTTGTCAAGGTGATTAGAAATTTGTTTGCTCTTGTTTTTTATAAGCAACAGGGCTTTTATTTTGATTTCCGAAACAAAAAAAGACAGCCGTGAAAGGACTGCCTTTTGCAAGCCTATGATTTCCACACGCCGATTTCTTTATAATACTTGACCGCTCCCGGGTGAAAAGGCAAATCACCGATATCTTTTACAGCTTCTGCAGGGGTGAGTTCTTTTAAGTTTTTCTGAACTTCTCCCAATTCATCGATGTGCTCCCAAAATGCTTTTGTCAGCCGGTACACCAATTCTTCCGGCAAATCCCCCCGGGTAAACATGACCATTTTTACCGCCGAGGTGCGGACATCTTTTTTCTGTCCCGGATACGTTCCCGCCGGAATGGTATAAGCGGCATACCGAGGATATCTTTCTTTCAAACGCCCAATCAAATCTTCATCCATATCCACCAGACGGCAGCCTGCCGCCAATGCCTGCGTCACTGCCGAAGCGGGTGCGCCTGACATCACCCATGCCCCGTCAACCGAACCGTTCTGCAGTAAATCTGCCGCATCGGTGAATGCAATGTATTCCGCTTGGATATCCTCAGGGAAATGAAGTCCTGCCGTCGTGAAATGGACATCACACTCGTTGTATACCGAAGAACCTGCCGACGCGACGGCAAATCTCTTCCCTTTGGCATCCGAGAGCTTTTCAATGCCTGACCGTTCCGTAACCACCACCTGATTCGGATTCATATATAAACCGGCGATGACTTTCAAATCCTTGTACGGATGATCCTTGAAACTCCCAATACCGTTCACGCATTCCTCTACATTGCTGGAAATGGCAACAGACACCTGCGCTTCTCCGTCAGCCACCATATGCAAATTGGCAACGCCCCCCTCTGATGCCTGGCTTTTCGCCTGCACGCCCGGCACATAAGTCGTCCACATGTGAGTCACCGCCGCACCCACGGCATATAAAGCACCTGATGCGCCTGCTGTAGGAAAATTAATTTTGACGGTTCGTTCCGGTAATTTTTTCTCCGTTTGGGAAACTCCATCTCCGCCGCAACCGCTGATTACACATGCCGTCATGCAAACTGCCATAAAAACGGCAACCGCTTTTTTCATTTTTTTCATAATTTCCTGCCTATCCGTTTCAGAAAAGTAAAATCGAAATTCTCTTTCAGTATAGCCGAACAGAAGCCGGTTGGCTAATTGCCTGTATCTCTCTTTTCTTTTTTCCATCGTGCATATTGGAAAATCATGACTGTAAAAATAGCGAAAAGCCCGAGAACATCAGAAATCATTCCGGGGAAGAGAAGCAAGGGAGAGGCGGAAATCAAAACCGCTCTTTCCCAAAAAACGGCACGACAGAAAAGCCGTCCCTCCATGCCTGCCACAAGTGCCAGCGTTCCCGCCAGCGCCGTAAGCACAGCCCGGACAGTCAAAGATAAAGCCGCATTTTTGTCCGCTCCTATCAAAAGCACGGAATTATCAAGGAAAAAGAAAGGAATGATAAAGCCGATAAGTCCGAGACGAACTGACCAAAGGGCAGTCTTCATCTGCCCGGCGCCTGCAATGCCCGATGCTACATAAGCGGATATCGCCACAGGAGGCGTGATATTTGACAAGCAGGCGTATATCAGACAAAACAGATGCGCTGAAAGCGGAGCCGCTCCCGCTTTTATCAATACCGGAACCGCCACCGCCTGGACAATGACATACGCCGCCACACCGGGTACACCCATGCCGAGAACCACCGACATGACCATGACAAGAAGGCCCGCCAAATAAAGATGACCGCCCTCGCCGAGAGAAAGAACGAGATATCCCAGCTGAAGCCCCAACGATGTGAGAGTGACCGTGCCGATGATGACCCCGATAATGACACAGCATATGCCGACAGAAACTGCACTTTTTGCTCCTTCCGTGACGGCTGAAAGAATATCACGTCCCGTCATGGCCGTTTCTTTTCTGAGACGGGCCGCTCCTACAGTGACAAAAATAGAAATCACGGCTGCATAAAGAGGCGTGAATCCCATACTCATAAGTCCGATAAGACTCACAAGGGGAAGAATGAGATGTCCCTGTTTTTTCAGAACCTCAAGAGCTTCCGGAATATGCTCCCCCGAAACGCCGGAAAGACCGAGACGCTTCGCCTCAAAATGGACTGCAAGAAGCAGACCCGTATAGTAAAGCAGGGCAGGCGTAACCGCCGCTAATGCGACATAGGTATAGGGCAGATTTAAAAATTCCGCCATGACAAAACCGACCGCACCCATGATAGGCGGTGTAAACTGACCTCCCGTAGAAGCGGCGGCCTCTACAGCTCCGGCAAATTCTTTTTTATACCCCGCCCGTTTCATCATAGGAATCGTGATTGTTCCTGTCGTCGCCACATTGGCAATGGCAGATCCGTTAATCATGCCCATAAGTCCCGATGCAATGACCGCTACCTTGGCAGGACCTCCGGCCGTCATTCCTACGAGCGCCATGGAAAAATCATTAATCAATTTGGAGAATCCCGAATATTTCAAAAAAGAACCGAGCAGGACAAAAAGAAATATATACGTTGCCGATACGCCCGCCCCCGTACCGAGAAGCCCCTGGGTCCCCCAAAACTGGGTAATCATAACACGTTTCAAAGTAAAACCGTTATGCCCCAAATAACCGGGGAGATAGGCGCCGAACCAATTGTACGCAAGAAAAAGCGCCGAAAGTGCCGCCAAATTTCCCGACACTCTTCTCGCCGCTTCAAATACGCAAACCACCGCCACTGCGGCGATGCCCGTTTCCATAGAAGAAATGCGTCCGCCCGCCATGGCAATGCGGTCATAGTTCAGCACCAGATACAGAAAGCTTGATACGGAACCGAAAATAAAAAGCAAATCCCAAAAGGACGGATATTTCCTTTCCGGTTCTTCTTTTCGACAGGCGGGGAACAATAAAAACGTAAAAACCAGGAGAAATATGCAGTGAATCGCTCTTACATGGACGGCGCTCATCACCCCGAGAGTTGTAAAATAAAGCTGAAAAGCCGTCCACACGCAAAGGAGCAGGGCTATCCATTTCACTGCACCGCCCTTATAGATTCTCATCGGTGAAACATTTTCTTTTTTTTCTGCTGTCGCCGTCATTTGCGCTTCCGGCTTTTCACCTGCCGCCATGCGTTCCTCCTACAAAACAATTTTATTAGATATAGTACTCCCGTAAAGGAGCGGAGTCAATCGAAAACGAAAATGACGGGAATGAAAGTTTCTTCTTTTCATCGGCAGATATTTTGTAAACAAGAAAAAAGAGCTTTCCCTAAAAAGAAAGCTCTTTCGTTTTTTTTATTTACTTTCAAAAAATGCTTTGTAGGCCAAATAGGTTTCGTAAGCATCCGCCTTTGAAAGAAGATCATAAGGGGCATGCATGGAAAGCATGGATGTTCCGCAGTCCACCACTTCAGCGCCCCAGTTGGCCATCATGAAAGCGATCGTTCCGCCGCCGCCCTGGTCAACTTTTCCGAGTTCGCCGATCTGCCAGCATACGCCGGCATCGTTGAAAATATTTCTGACCTTGTGCAAAAATTCCGCATTGGCATCATTGCTTCCTGCCTTGCCGCGGGAGCCGCCGTATTTTGTAAGATTGATTCCGTAGCCGAGAAGCGATGCGTTATCTCTTTCGGATACTTCGGGAAACATCGGATCAAGACAGGAGTTAACGTCAGCAGAAAGCATTTCACTGTTTTCCATGGTTTCATAAAATTCGAGAAGACTTCCCTGTCCCTGAAGGGACAGCATTTTCATAACAAATTTTACGAAATAGGCGGATTCCATGCCCGTATTTCCGTAAGACCCGATTTCTTCTTTATCCGTCAGGAGCGCTGCCTGCGTTTTGACACCCGGCTTTGCATTCAAAATCGCTTCCAGATTGGCATAAGAGCAAACTCTGTCATCTTGTCCGTAAGACGCGATAAGAGAACGGTCAAATCCTACATCGCGGCTCTTCATGGCCGGAACGAGTTCAAGTTCTGCCGTAGCAAAATCTTCTTCCTCAATGCCGTACTCTTTTTTCAAAAGTGCCATGATGGCTTCTTTCGGTGTCTGCCCTTCCTTGGAGTGCGTGCCTGCAATGGCCTGGAGTTGTTCACCCGTTACCCCTTCGGCAAGTGTCTTTTTCATCTGGTCCTGTGCCATGTGAATGAGTAAATCGGATACATAGAAAACAGGATCTTTTTCGTCCATACCGATATGAATATCCACTTTCTTTCCGCTCTTCGTGTACACCACACCGATTAGGGCCAGCGGAATGGTCGTCCACTGGTATTTCTTGATTCCGCCGTAGTAATGGGTGCGGAAGTAAACGATGCCTTCTTTTTCATGAACCGGGTTTGCTTTCAAATCCAGACGGGGCGAGTCGATATGAGAGCCGACAATTTTAATGCCCTTGTGGACCGGTTCTTTTCCGATGACCGCAAGAATAACGGATTTCCCTTTCTGATTCCAATACACTTTATCGCCGGCCTTGAGCGATTTCATATCATAGACGGGTTTAAATCCCTTAGCCTCAGCCTGACGGATGATTTCTTCCGCCGCGAGCCGTTCCGTCCGCGCCGTATCGAGGAACTTTTTATACCTCTCTCCGTATGCTATAGCGGCTTTGCGTTCTTTTTCATTCATACGCTGCCATACAGATTTAGTTCTGCTATATGTTTCTTTCATTATGTACCTCCTAAAAGAGAATTGTTTTCATAATACCAGTATATATCTTTTGCTTTTTTACCGCAAACGAAATCCCTTTTATCACCATAGGGACAGTTATTCCTCTTTATAAGGAAATATTGTATCCACCAGATGTGTCATACCCGCAAAAACCGCCATGACTATAAAAAGTGCGGGAAATGCCACCGCCAACAGATAGACCGATGCCTCTAAACTCGTCATGATAACCTCCTAACCCAATACGGGAATCAAAGCAAGAACCAGACCGCCGGCGACAACGGATGCCACCTGTCCTGCCACATTCACGCCCATCGCATGCTGGATAATAAAATTTGTCGGGTCTTCTTTCAGCGCCATTTTCGCCACGACCCTGCCCGACATGGGGAAAGCGGAAATCCCGCAGGCGCCGATCATGGGATTGATTTTTTTCTTCAAAAACAAATTGACCAGTTTCGCAAACAGCACACCGCCGACCGTATCAAAAACAAAGGCCGCCGCCCCAAGAACCAGGATTTTCAATACATCAAGCGTGAGAATATTGTCCGCCGTCATCGTCGCTCCGATGATAATCCCCAAAAACAAGGTCACCAGATTGGACAATTCATTTTGCGCCGTATCGGACAACGAATCGACCGCTCCGGATACTTTGAGCATATTTCCGAACATAAGCGCCCCGATGAGTGGAACGGAAATCGGCGCCAAAATGCCGGCAAACAAAACGACCATAAAGGGAAATAAAAATTTCGCCGTCCATGATACCGGTTTTTCTTCCCGGAAAGCCATCCGGATTTTCCGCTCTTTTTTTGTGGTAAGCCATTTGATAATCGGCGGCTGGATAATCGGTACCAGTGACATATAGCAAAAAGCGGTGACCGTCAGAGGCGCTAAAAGTTCCGTTGCAAATTTCTGGGCCACAAAAATGGTGGTCGGTCCGTCAGCCGCACCGATGATACCGATCGCCGCCGCCTGATGAAACGGAAAGCCCATCGCCGCCGCCAAAATCGTTGCCGCAAAAATACCGAAATGAGCGGCTGCCGCAAAAAGCATGACGTAGGGCCGGCGTATCAGCGGCGTGAAGTCGCACATCGCACCGACGGCGATAAAAATCAAGACGGGAAATAATTCATTGGCAATGCCCGCCTGATAAAGGACATGAAGAAACCCCGGTTCTCCTCCGCCATCGGGAATCGTCACAAAATGACCGGGAATATTGGCCAGAATACAGCCCACCCCCATCGGAAAAAGCAGCATCGGCTCATAATCCTTTTTCACACCGAGCCAGATTAAAATCCCGCCGATGATGAACATGATCCAGATGGTGGGATCCGACATGGCCGTCACACCGGCAAAAAGTTCTTTAAAAATCGCTTCCGCGTTTGTCATGATTGCCTCCTGACAGATACAAAGGAACAAGGCACAAATTTTATCAAAAAACGGACCCGTATCCTACCAGGTCCGTTACTATTTTCTGCCCCTGTGCCATACGCAGAAAACATATGCAATTTTTCTTTCCTGTCAAACTGGATATCCGAAAGCCGGCAAAAGAATAAATACCAGCAACGCCCAAATCAGACCGGCACCGATAAAAATACCGGCGGTGACGGCAAATCCCTCTTTTGACCGGGGAACGCCGAGAAGACTGAAATTACCGAACCAACCGCGGCGCACCATGAAGCCGTTATCGCTTCGTTGACGAAACCAGATAAGTTTTTTCTGCGGATCTATCCTATAAGCCACAATAATGGCAATCACCGTCGCCACAAGCCAATAAATCATAAACCGCGCCGCATGAAAATCTTTTATGTCCGATAAATCAATAAGTTGCATAGTTTTACCACCCTTACAAAGTATATTTATCTTACCAACTTATATATTACAATGCAAGGATGGTTCCGTCAAAACTTTTTCAAAGGACAAATATATTTTACAGTGTCCCTAAAAGATATCCATACCCCTGCTTTTCCATATCCGCCTCGGGTATAAAACGGATGGAAAGACTGTTGATGCAGTATCGTTTTCCGCCTTTGTCCCTCGGTCCGTCTCCGAAAACATGTCCTAAATGCGCATCTCCGCTCCGGCTTCTCACTTCAATCCGGTGCATATTATAGCTTCTGTCTTCTTTATAGGTCACCACGTCAGCAGAAATAGGCCGGGTGAAACTGGGCCAGCCGCAGCCGGATTCAAATTTATCTCTTGATGAAAATAAAGGTTCGCCTGTAGAAACATCGACATAAATCCCCCGGTCGAAAACATTCCAGTATTCATTGGAAAACGCCCTTTCCGTCGCATTTTCCTGTGTCACCGCATATTGATCGGGTGTCAAAATTTCTTTTAATCGTTCCGGTGACGGTTTCGGATACAGTGAAACATCTATCACCGGATCGGCCGCCTGTGCTACATCGATATGACAGTAGCCTCCGGGTTTTTTTTTCAAATAATCCTGATGATACTCCTCGGCAAGAATGAAATTCCGGAGCGGCTGCACCTCCACCGCAATTTTTTCCGCAAGAGTTTTCTGTTTTTCCGCCAAAACGGATTTTGCCAATTCTCCCTCCGCTTCGTCGGTATAATAAATCCCCGTCCGGTACTGGCGGCCTTTGTCATTGCCCTGCCGGTTGATGCTCGTCGGGTTAATCACCCGCAGATAGTACAGATAAATTTCTTTTAAGGAAATTTTCGACTCATCATACACAATATGTACGGTTTCCGCATGATCCGTAATCCCGATCAGGCTGTAATCGGTACTTTCCGTTTTCCCGTTGGCATAGCCGGACGTCACGTCAATGATACCGTCAATCCGGGAAAAATATTCTTCCAATCCCCAAAAACAACCGCCTGCCAAATATATATCTTTCATCTTCACCGCCTCATTTTTCCCGGAAATCATTTCCGTCACTGCCGCTTTTTCTCTCACTGCCGTTTGATTCTCTTTTGCTTCCGGCAGGTAACCGAACCAATACGCGGACAAAAGCAAAAGACTTCCTATACATACGATAATCCGTTTCATATTTCCTCCTTAAGGAAGAGCCGCCATCTTTTCCTTCAACTGGTCGGCGGGGATGTGCCCGGGAATTACTTCCTGCACGTTTCCTGACGAATCGATAAGCACGCCGGTCGGATAAAAACGGACGCCGTATTTTTTCGTAACTTCTCCGCCTTCATCTAAAAGCACGGGAATATTTTTATATTCCAACGTATGATACCAGCTGATAAAATCATCTTTTTTCATTTCTCCGCCGAATCCCGGTGCTACAACGGAGAGAACGGCGAAATCATTATCTTCCCCGGCAAGACCGTTCGTTTCCCCGAGTGTTGCCATGCAGACGGAGCACCAGGACGCCCAGAATTTGATAAACACTTTCTTTCCTTTAAAATCGCTCAATCTGTATTCTTTTCCCTGCACATCCGTCAGCATAAAATCTCCTCCGATTCCTGTTTCCTTTTCATCAAAAAAAGCGGCTTTTGCGGAAGGAGCGATCCCCTTCATGTCCTCTTTTCCTGAAAAATTACAGCACGGAAGGCAACCGGTGAAAAGAAATGCCCCCATCAAACCTGCCAAAGATACTGCCGCCCATTTTTTCGTCATTTTCATTATACGTTCCTCCTTATTAAATAAAAGTAGCTGCCAAACGATTAAACTGACCCGACATAAGAACCAGTCCCATCAATAAAATCAAGAATCCTCCCAACTTCTTTAAAAGAAGCATGTGCTTTTTCAGCGGACTGAAATATTTCATAAAAAATGATGAACCCGCAGCGAGCAGAAGAAAAGGTATCGCCATTCCTGCCGTGTATACCGCCATCAGAAATCCGCCGTACCATGCGGAACTTCCGCCGGAAACCGCTACCGCCAGCACCGAACCGAGCACCGGCCCCACGCAGGGAGTCCAGGCAAAACTGAATGTCAGTCCTAAAATAAAAGCTTCCGCCATTCCCTTTTTTTCACCTTTCCGGAAATCCAGTTTCTTTTCTTTTTGCAAAGAACGGATATTAATGACTTCCATCTGGTGCAATCCGAGAATCACGACAATGCCGCCGAGCACATACGGTGTATACGGATGATATAAAAATCGCCCCAAAAAACCGGCTCCGAATCCTAAGGAAAAAAAGACCATGGATAAACCGGCAATGAACGCTAAGGTTTTCAAAACAGGACGAATATATATTTTTCCGCCCCGATATGCAAAAACAGGTCCCTCCTGATCCATTAATTGCCCCATGTAAACCGGTAATAAAGGGAATACACAAGGAGAAAAAAAGGATAAAACACCTGCGACAAAAACAGTTCCTATAAAGAAAACGGAAAACTCTGTCATCATTTTTCACCTCTCTTTTGAATTTGAGAAACAATATCATATCTAAGATTATCTATATAATATTTCAAAACGAGAAAAAAAACAAGTCCATATTTTCATTTTTATTTCCACTTCATTTTTCATCTCCATATACGCATTCCAAGCATCAAAAAACGCCCCTCAAACGAGGAGCGCTTTCCAATGATGTTGTAAAGCTGTTATCAGCCTCCGCCGAACTGGGCAAGCATCGTTCCTGCCGCAACGGCCGTTCCGATAACGCCTGCCACGTTCGGACCCATAGCCTGCATCAGAAGGTAGTTGGACGGGTTGTCTTTCAAACCTACAATCTGGGATACGCGGGCTGCCATCGGTACGGCGGATACGCCGGCGGATCCGATGAGCGGATTGATTTTGTTGCCCGATGTAATTCTCATGATCTGGCCGAAGAGTACGCCGCCTGCCGTACCTGCTGCAAAGGCAATCAGGCCGAGAACAATAATTTCAATGGTCTGGATACGTAAGAATTTATCCCCCGACATGGTAAGTCCCGTTCCTGTTGCCAGGAATATGGTAACAATGTTGCAAAGTGCATTCTGCGCCGTGTCGGACAGTCTTGCCGTTACGCCGGATACTTCGAAGAGGTTTCCGAGGCAGAGCATGCCCATCAGCGCTGCTACCG